>JBEKZZ010000140.1:0-4838 GCA_049509335.1 Bradyrhizobium sp.
TTATCGCTGCCTGCAGAAGAAGCTTTCGCGCGGCGCGCGGCGCTCCTCACAGATCGTCAAATTCGCGGGACCGGCCCTTTCACGCACAGGCTGGTGCATTTTGAAGTTCGATACGCGCTGTCGGATTTCCTCACGTTCTGATTTGGGCAGATTTATACGTTCTGATTTGGGCAGATTTATCGACGGCGTCCGGCTCGGCTCGACAATGGTGCGCGGTATCGGCGGCTCGACATGATGCTTTTTTGCAAAAGCCACGGTCTCTTCGACGAGCGCATGAAGATCGGCTTTCCAATTGGTCATTAGCTCCCAACACCCAGCCTAAAGGAGCGAGCTTGCCGGGGCCATGATGGCGCGTCAACGGTAAATTTCGACTTTCGCGTTCAGGCGCACAGGGTGCGGCGGCGCGTCCGCGGGAGCGTAGTCCGGCGCCCGGCGCTCAACCCGCTTTGAGAAGCGCGAGCGTTGCGATGTAAGCGCCCATGCTGATTAATACCGGGAGTGTCAACATTAAGCCGATGCCGATGGCAAATCTAATATCGGCGCGTCTTTGAAGCTCTCGATCTGGGGCCCCACACGGATCCCCGGAATATCCGCGGGGGTCGGTATGTTCGGCGATCAATGCTGAGCCCGCAGGTTTTTGATCAACGCCACTTGTTTTGCTGGCGTTTATCGCCCGATCTGTTCGATCGGCGCGATTTGACACGATAGCCGGTGTCCATGTCGACTGACGACGCATAATAGCCGCAAACCCCGACAGTTGGATTGAACTTCGGGAGTAAACGGAAAACAGCACAATTGGTTCCGCGCCGCGCCGCACCGCTCATTTCTTCGCCTTCAGCCCGACTTCGACCAGCCGGCACTTGAGCGTCAGAAGCGCAGCACGTTTCGTATTTGAAGCGGTCGGTCCCGCCGTATCCCCTGCAAACTTCGCAGATTGCGAACACTAGACCCCAAGCGAACGATCTTGGGTGCCGATCCGAAGGCGGACCGCCTGAATACTCGATGACAGGGAATTCAGGAGGTTCAAACCATCAGACGTTCAGGTTCATCCAGACCGCCTTCGGTTCGGTGAAGTTATCGATCGCCGCCGTGCCATGTTCCCGGCCAAGGCCGGAATCGCGCTCACCGCCCCACGGTAAGCGCACATCGGTGTAGCCATAGGTGTTGATCCAGACCGTGCCGGCTCTCGCCTTCTTGACGAAACGCTGCACGCGTCCCATGTCGCGGCTCCAGACGCCCGCGGCCAGGCTATAGGCCGTGCCGTTGGCGATCCGCAGGGCGTCGGCTTCATCGCGGAACTTGATGACGCTGACCACCGGCCCAAAAATCTCTTCCTGCGAGATCCGCATCTCATGTTTGACGTCGGCAAACACCGCCGGGCTGATGAAGTATCCGCGATCGCCGACGCGCTGACCGCCGGTCACGAGCGAGGCGCCCTCCTTCCGGCCGATATCGACATAGTCGAGGATGCTAGTCATCTGCTTTTCCGAGATCACCGGACCCAGCACCGTCGCGCGATCGCTGGGATCGCCGATGCGCAGCGCCTTGGCCCGCGCGGTCAGGCGCTCGACCGCCTCGTCGTACGCTTTCTCCTGGACCAAGACGCGCGAACCCGCCGAGCACACCTGCCCGGCGTTAAAGAAAATGCCCGCGGCCGCAGCCTTCGAGGCCGCATCGAGATCGGCATCGTCGAAAATGACGTTGGCCGATTTGCCGCCAAGTTCGAGCGACACACGTTTGAAATTACCCGCCGCCCCACGCATGATCCCGCGGCCGACACCGGGCGATCCCGTGAAGGTCACCTTGTCCACATCGGGATGATTGACCAGCGCATCGCCCACCACTCGCCCGGGTCCCGTGACAATATTGAGCACGCCCGGCGGCAGGCCGGCTTCGAGCGCGAGCTCGCCGATGCGAAGCGCCGACAGCGAGGTCAGTTCGGCGGGCTTCATCACAACCGTGCAGCCGCAGGCAAGCGCCGGCGCGAGCTTCCACATTCCGATCATCAGCGGGAAATTCCACGGCACGATCGCTGCGACTACGCCGACCGGCTCGCGCACCGTATAGGTCAGCGCGTCGTCGCGTGTGGACACCACCTCGCCGCTGATCTTGTCGGCCCAACCCGCATAGTAGGTCAGCGTATCGATCGCCGCCGGCAAATCCTGCCGCAGCACCGCCGCGATCGGCTTTCCGGCGTCCAGGCTCTCCAGCTCGGCGAGATCGTTGGCGTGCTTTTTCAGAAGGTCGGCCCATTTGAGCAGGATATGACCGCGTTCGGCGGCGCGCATCGTACGCCACGACCCCTCAAAGGCGCGGCGCGCGGCTTCCACCGCGCGATCGACATCGAGTTCGTTGCCTTCCGCGATCGTAGCGATGACCTGTTCGGTCGCGGGATTGAGGGAGTTGAAGGTGCGCCCGGAGACGGACGCAACGCGCCGGCCGTCAATCAGCAGCAAATGCGATTTGGCGGACGGCGTGACGGCGGACGGACCGTGAGAATAATCATATGCAATTGACATCATATCTCCTCCAATTCTTGCCTTAACGTAGGAGGTTATTTGCTTAAGAAAATATGATATGGATTGCCGATGATTCAAGCTAATATGACCCGTATTTCATAACTTGAGCGCACGATGCTGCACATCGAGATCGAGACGGTCTGGCGATTTCACAAGGAGGGCAGCCCGCAGACCGTGGTGGTCATGCTCGGGATCCTCAACGATATCCGTAAAACCGGGAAGATCACCAGCGCAGCGAATGAAGCGCAGCTGTCCTACCGGCATGTCTGGAACCTGCTCGAACAATGGTCCGGGTTTTTCGGCGTCCCGCTGGTCGAAACCCAGCGCGGCAAGGGCACAAAACTCACGGCCTTCGGCGAGAAGCTGGTTTGGGCCGGCCAGCGCATGCAAGCGCGTCTCGGCCCGCAACTGGACAATCTTGCGCAGGAACTTGCGACCGAGATCAAACCTTTCCTGCATCAACGCCCGTCCGTGATCCGCGTCCACGCCAGCCACGGCTTCGCGGTCTCGAAGCTGCGGGAAATACTGGACCGCGAGCCCGGTATCGGCGTCGATCTGCGTTACGTCAGTAACCAAAACTCTCTGGTGTCGCTGGCGCAAGGGGCTTGCGATCTCTCCGGCGTGCATTTGCCGCGCGGCGAATTGCGCGCCCAGGGGATCCAGGCATGCAAGGAGTGGCTCGATCCCCGTGAAGACCGTGTCATCCGTTTCGTTACGCGCGAGATGGGGTTGATGATCAAGCGCGGCAATCCGCTCAAGATCGGCTCGCTAAGGGACCTCGTCGACCGCAAGGCCCGTTTTGTCAATCGCGACCATGATTCCGGAACGCGGCTGCTGTTCGATCAGCTGTTGGCGCTGCACAGGATCGACCAAGCCAAAATCGCCGGCGGACAGCAAATGGAGTTCACCCATGCCGCCGTCGCGGCCTATGTCGCCAGCGGCATGGCGGACGCGAGTTTCGGCGTCGAGGCGGCCGCCCGGCAGTTTGGCCTCGATTTCGTCCGGCTGCTGACGGAGGACTATTTTTTCGTGTGCAAACGCGCCTTTCTGGAGACCGAGCCGATGCAGCGCGTCCTCGACATCATGAAGGGCAGCGAATTCCACAAGGCCGTTGCGACACTGCCCGGATATATCGCCGCCAAGAGCGGGACGGTCAGCACCGTCAAGGAATTCCTGGAAACCATGGATGCACGCCGGTGACGTAATCACCCGCGCTCGTACCCCACAGGACATGCTCACATCCAATACCGCGGCGGCCTGGACGAAGCTCGCTCGCCTTATTCCAGACAATAGCGGTCCTTGTCCGAGTGGCCGTGATCGTCGTCTTCCGACCGATGATTGCGCCGGACAGCGTAACCAGAAATCTAGATCGGAAAAGCGCGCTGCCCCCGCTGCACGGTAATCCATTTTAGCTCGGTCATTTCTTCCATTGAGAAACGGCCCCCCTCGCGACCGTATCCGCTGTTCTTGACACCACCAAACGGCACATGCGGCTCGTCCGAAACCGTGCAGTCGTTGAGATGGACCATTCCGGCGTCCAGTCCGAAGGCAAGGTCGAGCGCCTTCTGCATGTTGTTCGTTATCACGCCCGATGACAGGCCGTAGTCAGTAGCATTGGCCAATTCAAGCGCCTCTTGGTGGTCGCGAACCTTGATGATCGAGGTGACCGGACCGAAGCTTTCTTCATGGAAGATGCGCATATCGGATGTGACGCCGCTGAGAACGGTCGGCCAATAATACTGATCCTTGTGGGTCGCCCCACACATCAATTTCGCGCCCTTGGCCACGGCGTCCTGGACGTGACCATCGATCACGGCGCACTGGGTACCGCGGATCAATGGACCAATGACGGTGTCGGGCTCGCGCGGATCGCCGACCTTGAGACTCTGGGCGACCGCGGCGAAACGCTCGCAAAAGGCATCGAATATCGGCTCCTCGACCAGAATACGCGAGTTCGCCATGCAAACCTGGCCCTGATGAAAGAAGATGCCGAACGCCGCGGCTTTAACCGCGTAGTCCACGTCCGCATCACCCAATACGATCAACGGGCTTTTGCCTCCCATCTCCAACGTAAAGCGCTTCAACGTCTTTGCAGCTTCCACCGCAAGCATGCGACCGGTATGCGTGGAGCCTGTGAAAGTTATCATGCGCACGCGGGGATCCTTGAAGATCGTCGCGCCGATTTCGGCGGCGGGTCCGGGAATGACGCTGAGCAGACCTGGCGGCAAACCGGCCTCGTCGAACACCTCTGCGATCTTGAGCCCGGTCACCGGCGTGAGTTCCGACGGCTTCAGCACAAACCCGTTACCGGCAGCCAGC
>JBEKZZ010000141.1:0-4831 GCA_049509335.1 Bradyrhizobium sp.
CGGGGCGCCGGCAACTCTGGGCAGCTTGCTCCACTCCATGCTTTTCATCCGTCCGTCGTACTCCGCGAGCGGATACATCGCGATACCGGTCAGCACGCCCTGAATCGCACGCTTGTCGTCGGATGTGTCTTCCTGCGCGATGCGCGGCGCGACGAGGCCGGTATTGGTCGGCGAGCGAAAAGTCTTGGTGATCGCCTTCGGCACCTCGCCGTGCCAATTCGGACCTGCCAGCAGATAGAATCCCGGTGTCGTATTATACATTTTGCCGAGCTGGACGAAGCTGTCGGTGCGCAGATCGACAATCTGATAGACCCAGAAGCGATCGCCGAAATCCGGCACCTGAACAACCACCGGAGAAACATCCAGCGCGATCATGCCGAGGCCATAGACGACGTCCTGGTTCGGGCACGCGACATTGCGCTCCTCCGGATCGACATAGTCGGTGAGCATGGTGAGCCGGTTGAGCGGCGCCTCGAGCAAAGGGCCGACATATTTCTGGTCCCGCATCTTCGAGAACGCCAGTCGGCGGTTATACATATTGACCAGCGGCCAAGCCCAGAAGAAGGAGTCCCGTGCAACGTGGGCGGCATAGGCCTCGGTAATCTTGACGCGCGCGTCCGGCCCTGTCGGCAGGGCGCGACCCCAGCCCGGCGACGGCGGTAAAGGTCGCGGACTGAGCGACGACGTCTCGGCGCTAGCGACCGACGTCGTCGCAACCGGGAGTACCGAAGCGATCGCAAGCGTGGTTCCCGTGAGCAGGATATTTCGCCGGTCAATATCTGTCGTGGTGGTCATGGTTCGCTCCGCGAATTGATGGGTTTGGTCTACTGCGCCGCGACCTTCTCGACGTCGGGGAGCGCCCACACCTTGTCGAACAGCTCCTTCCTGGGACCGTAGAGGCGGAACATCAATTCGAACTTGCGGGCGGGATCGGCCGGTATCCAGTTCGACTCCTGCCCGGCCGGCGCCTTCGCGCCGACATAGAGATCGACCGATCCGTCGCCGTTCTTCTTCACTTCAGCGTTGTTCGAGGCACGGCTGGCGCGATCGACATTCTTGACGAGCGCATGCGTATCACGGTCATAGACGGTCAACGACCAGTACTGTTCGATCGGCGCATTCGGCGGCACGCGCAGACGATAGGTTTTTGAACCATCGTAGCTCTCGCCGGCCTTATCCCTGATATTGATCAGGTAGAACTGGCCTGCGCCCAACCGCTTGATGCCAATATAGGCGTAGGTATACGTGATCCCGCGCCAGTCCACCGGATAGTCGTTCGTACCCTCGAAGCTCTCGCTCGCCGCCTTGAGCAACTCAGGATGCGCGGGGAAAGTCCAGTGCGTCCCCTGGAAGAACGGCGGCAAGCCGGCGTCGTATTTCGCGGCCATCCACGCATGCGCCTCGCCGATACCTTCCATGAGGATCCGACTCATTGCCGAATCCGGCGCGAAGGGCTTGCCCTTCTCGATGCCGATCGAGCGCAACTGATCGATCATCGCGCGGTCGTGACCCAACCATGGCTCGCTCTGCACCATCCTGTCGAGATGGACGAAAAAGCTATTGTCGTACCGGATGGTCGAGTCGAACAGGACGTCCTTGATATCGGTGAAGACCGTCACCGGCGGGTTCGATGCTTGCGAGAGCGGATAGACCTTGACCTGTTTGGCGTAGGCGATCGACGTCGCGACATCCGCGTCAGCATGGCTCTTCAGGTTCGACCTGATCAGCGCGTAGCTGCCCCAGGTATTCGGCTGCAGGGCCTCATAGCCTGTCGGCGCCTGTCCCTTGTAGCCGGGCGGCAGCATCAACAGTTTGACGCCCGCGCCCTTGTCCACGCCGAGCAGGCCGGCATCTTCCAGCGGCGCCTGCCAGGCATTCACGAAGTTGGCGTTGAGCGAGCCATCGGCATTTGCCGGCGGAATCTCGATCACCATCGGGCCGGCGTCCCTGGTGTCGAGGAACGTCATGAAATAAAGCGTGTCGGGATTGGGCGTCAGCGTCTGGTTCTTCCAGTCGAGCGGCTTGCCCCAATAGATCACCTGATTCACCTTGCCCGGCGTCTTGGTCAGCATTTCCTGCAGCATCAGGTCGTAATTCACGACCGGCATGCCCCAGATCACGGCCTCGACGGCGCGGCCGCGCGCGAGACGGTCATCGGGCGACGGAGTTTGCGCGGCTGCCGGCCACGCCAGACAGGACAGTGCGAATGCGATCCTCACGGATTTTTTCATTTCGCTTCCTCGTTTGCCGGAAACACCGTCTTCCAGTCCCGCTTCATGTCGACGACCGCCCAGCCCTTCGCGCTCGCTTCGTCAAGCGCCTGGTCCAGTTTGCCGACCTTCGATTCCCTGTCGTAGGCATACTCACGCTCGGCATCGGTATGATGGACAAGACCGGCAAAGCGTGGCCCCTGCCCCGCCATGGTCCATTGCAGCATCTGCAGGTCGCCGTCGGAGTTGCCGAACGCGAAGATCGGCCGCCGGCCGATGAAGCGGTTGATGCCGGCGGGCTTGCCGGGGCCGTCGTCGACGAATTCGATTTTGGCCAGCTTGAGCAGTTCCGGCCTGCCGTCGGCGCCGATCCGGTATTTCACCACGCCGGATGAACCAACCACTTGCTCAGGAGGAATGCCGTAGACGCGCTCGGTCCACGGCCGCATGAACTCGATGCCGCCGCCGGACACGATGAAGGTCTTGAAGCCATTGGCGCGAAGATAGGCCAGCAATTCCAGCATCGGCTGGTAGACGAGTTCGGTATAGGGACGATTGAAGCGCGGATGGCGCGCGGTCGATACCCATTCGAGCACGACCCTGGAAAATTCCTCCGTCGTCATCCCCGTGTGAGTTGCCTCGAGGATCTCGAACAGGCCTTTCTCGCCGGCCGCGGCCATTGCCTTCTCGTCGTGTGCCAGCAGCGCCTTGAACGGCTGCTTGTCCTTCCATTCCGGATGCCGCGGCGCCATCGCCTTGATCCGATCGAGCGCGAAGGCGAACTGGAAATAATAGGGCTGCTCGGTCCACAGCGTGCCGTCATTGTCGAACGTTGCGATCCGTTCGGCAGCGGGAACGAAGTCGGGGCCGCCTGGCGCCGTTACACGCGCCACAAAGTCGGTGATGGATTTTTTGACCGCGCCATCGTTCCAGCCAGGCAGCGGGTCAGTTTGCGCGAACGCACTTGCGTAAAGCGAAACAACAATGCCGACGGCAAGAAATGCAACAATAGAGGTTCGCCGAAGCACGGAAGCGGCAGGCATTTTAGGTCCCTGCGGTGTGAGATCGAAATACCATACCGGCCTCGTTCCCGGAGGCCGGTATGGTGACGCGGCGCGCTATTGAACGCCGCGCTGCTGGAGTTGCTGTTCGATCATTCTGTTGAGGTTGCCGCGGATCCGGTCGAGATCCAGCCCTTCCGTCAGGGCCTTCTTCTGTTTCATGGTGTCTAGCGTGCTTTCCATGATGTTCGCCGGGTTGAAGCTCGGCGGGAACGAGCGCGGCGGAAACTCCTTGAAGGTCACCACGAACTGGAAGATTTGGTCCATGACGCCGTACATCGTCTGAACGTGGTTCATTTGCCAATCCCAGAAGGTGTTGGAGGTAATGTCGGCCCGTTCGAACGGGTCCTGCATCAGGTTGAATATCTTCTGCAGGCGTAGCGTGGTGAAGGGCTCGGCCCACACGCCCATCGTGCCTTGCATACGCTGCTCGGAGAACACGTACTTGTAGTCGCCCTGCCGGTAGCAGACGAGCAGGCCGTCATCATTGGAATAGAAGAACCGGTCCCGCGCGCTTTTGGTGCCGTTGTTGTTGGCCGCGGAACCGCTCACATTGCGCAGGAATTGGGACTGGTCGTAGCCGTCGAGATGAACCTTGTAGCTGATGCCGTTGGCGGTATAGCCCGCCTTGAGTTTGCTGACGATATCGGGCTCGCCTGCGACGGAGCAAAGCGTCGGTATCCAGTCATTGTGACTCATGATTTCGTTGGTCACCGTGCCGGGCTTGATGGCCGCCGGCCACCGCACCAGGCAGGGCACCCGGAACGCACCTTCCCAGTTGGTGTTCTTCTCCGATCGGAACCAGGTCATGGCGCCATCCGGCCAGGTGTTCATATGCGGGCCGTTGTCGCTGGAGTAGACAACGATCGTGTCGTTCGCGATGCCCATATCGTCGAGCGCCTTGAGCAGGGTGCCTACGGTATCGTCATGTTCCATCATGCCGTCGATATATTCGCTGTCACCATGGGCATACCGGCCCCGATGACCCGCGCGGACGTGGGTTCGCAAATGCATGCGGGTTGAGTTGAACCAGACAAAGAATGGTTTGCCCGCCGCCTGTTGTCGCTTCATGTAGTCGATCGCCGCCGCCGAGGTCTCGTCGTCGATCGTCTCCATGCGTTTCTTGGTGAGTGCGCCGGTGTCCTCGATAGTTTGCTTGCCGATCTTGCCGAAGCGCGGATCGACCGTCGGATCGTCGCGGTCGCTTGCCTTGCATTTCAGGACGCCGCGCGGGCCGAATTTGGCCAGATACGCCGGATCCTTTGGATAATCGGGCAGTTCCGGTTCTTCCTCGGCATTGAGATGATAGAGATTGCCGAAGAACTCATCGAAGCCGTTCACGGTCGGCAGCGACTCGTTGCGGTCGCCGACATGGTTCTTGCCGAATTGCCCGGTGGCGTAGCCGAGATTCTTGAGCAGGCCGCCGACCGAAGGATCGAGTTGGCTCATGCCCATCGGCGCGCCGGGAAAACCGACTTTGGTGAGGCCGGAGCGAATGCCGTGCTGACCGGTCAGGAATGCTGCGCGGCCGGCGGTGCACGACTGCTCGCCATAGTAATG
>JBEKZZ010000142.1:0-4720 GCA_049509335.1 Bradyrhizobium sp.
CGGCCATGCTCCCAGCGTGCCATTGGCCGCGAACGGCTGAACGTCGCGGATCGAGCTCCAGATCGCCGCCGAGGCGGCATCTTCGACCATCTCCGCCGCCCCGAACGGCGCCAGCAGCGCGCCTAATCCGGTGGCGCGATGGACGACCGATGCCGCGATCCCCTCCAGCCGCAGCAAAGTGACCGCCTGCCGCGGCGATCCCGGATCGCCAAGCGGCGATCCGAGATCGCCAAGCCCGCTCCCGGCCGCGGTTCGAAGCGCCGAGTTCGGGACATGCGCCGCGCCGGACACATCGAACGGCGAGCCCAGCGCCGCGGTCATGGCCCGGTTCGCGGTCACGTCGTTCAGCCCCCGCAACGCCAGCGTGCGCTCGCTCTCGGGCTTCGGCATGACCTTCAGGGTCACCTCCGTCATGACCGCGAGCGTGCCCCAGGACCCCGCCAGCAGTTTGCAGAGGTCGTAGCCGGTGACGTTTTTCACGACTTTGCCGCCGGCCTTGAAACTGTCGCCGAAGCCGGACACCGCATGGGCGCCCAGCAGGTGATCGCGGGCGCCCCCGGCCTTGATCCGCCGCGGTCCCGCCAGTCCGGCGCCGATCATGCCGCCGATGGTTCCAAGGTCCGGGCCGCCCATCAGCAGCGAGGTGTTGACCGGTTCGAACGCGAAATGCTGATTTTTGGAATCGATCAGCGACAGCACATCGGCGAGCGGCGCGCCGGCCTCGACGGTGATGATCAGTTCGTTCGGTTCATAGGCCTTCACCGCGTTCAGCGCCGACAAATCGAGCAGCGCATTGGTCGCCATCGGCTGGCCGATCAGCCGCTTGGAGCCGTGGCCGATGATTTCCAGCGGCTGCTCGTCGGCAAGCGCGGAACGCACCACCTGCTCGACATCCGCCGCGTCACGTACTTTCAAGGTGTCCACGATCTCAGAACTTCTTGTTGTCATCGTCCGCAAAAGCGGGCGATCCAGTAAGCACAAGGCTAAGCGACTGCACAACTCATCGCAGCCTCCTCCACCGGCACTAAAAGACCGAATTCAACACAGAACTTGACACTAGAACATAGAGAGAACAAAATGCGGCTTAGCGAATTTCCGTTAACAGTCTTCTGCGACCCTCGCGTCGAAGAGCCGACGATGTCATGAAGGTCGACAAAGCAAACGTGGGATTCGTGCGGTGATGGACAGCGTGGAGCTTTTCACAGGATGTGGGGGGCTCGCGTTGGGACTGTCGCGCGCCGGGTTTACCCCGCGTCGCATGTCCGAATGGGACAAGCATTCGGTCGCGAATATCGAGTCCAATCGGTCCAAGGGAGTCAAACCGTTCGATCAATGGCCGATTCAAGAGGAGGACGTTCAAACCGTCGACTGGTCCGCTTACAGCGGCGCCGATCTTGTAGCGGGTGGTCCCCCATGCCAACCGTTCTCAATAGGCGGCCTGCATCGCGGGCATGATGACAAGCGCGATATGTGGCCGGAAACTGTACGCGCGGTACGCGAAATAAGACCCCGCGCTTTTCTCTTTGAGAATGTTCGCGGCTTGTTGCGACCGGCCTTCGAGCAATATTTAAAGTGGGTATTATTTTCGCTTTCGAACCCAGAAATTGAGATATACAGGGGCGAGTCGCGAAGCGCTCATTTGCGGCGCCTTGAGGCAAAGAATGCCGTCCCAAGTTACCATGTTAAGCTATTTCAAGTTAACGCGGCCGACTACGGAGCAGCTCAGAAGCGTCACAGAGTGATCATCATGGGTCTCGATCGAGATTCAAATGAATGGCCCGCCGCACCACATCCGACACATACGCGCGAGCGATTGATGTGGGACAAATGGGTTACCGGCGACTACTGGCGGCGCCACGGATTGAAGAAACCAAGGACAATTCCGTCGGCGGACGAACCGCTGGTCGAGAGATTGCTGAATCAATCTTTGATCGCTCCGAATTCAAAGCCATGGACTACCGTACGCGACGCAATCCATGGCTTGGGAGATCCGGGGACTCGGGAAGACATATCCAACCACTCTTGCCAACTCGGAGCTCGTAGCTATCCCGGGCACACAGGGAGCGTTCTTGACGAACCCGCGAAGGCACTAAAGGCAGGCGTCCACGGTGTACCCGGTGGAGAAAATATGATGGCCTTCGAAAATGGAAAGGTACGCTATTTTACAGTTCGCGAAGCAGCGCGACTTCAAGGCTTGCCGGATAAGTACGAGTTTATCGGATCGTGGTCCGAAAATATGAGGCAGTTGGGAAACGCGGTGCCTACACCGTTAGCCGAAGTCTTTGCCAACCGCATAGCTGCCTACGTTTCAAAATCCACGCGGAAACCTAGAGTAGCGGCCTAATGGGATATACAGAGTTCGAACTAGCTAGACATTCCCGAAGTTATGCGGACGGAACTTCCGAAATATTTTGATGCCCTTGCCGCTGAACCGCTAATCGAAGCGAACATTTCGAAAATCCCGCAAAATGCTCAAGGCGCGTACATGCTGTTTCTCAACGGCGTGCTCGTTTACGTTGGGAAAACGGACGCTCAAGCCGGATTTAGGAGTCGATTGTCTCGTCACTTTCACAATATCCAGCACCGCAAAAACCTCAACCCTCTCGACGTCGGGTTCAAAGCGATTAGGATTTTTGTGTTTTCCAATCTTGAAACGATGTTGATCGAAGAGGCCGAGAAGAAACTCGGGCGCCCAGCGTGGAATTTTAGTGGATTTGGCTCAAACGATCCAGGTCGCAACCAAGAAAACAGGAGCCCGCCAGTTCGATACCGACTATCCAGTCGACGTGGATAGAAGCATTGATTTTATGAAGCCGGGCAAACAAAAGCTACTGGATGTTATCTCCCAGCTTAAGGGCGGATTGCCATATCTCTTTAGATACGATACCGGCGGCAGGAACTATCGACTGGGTCACCCGGACATGGACGTAGGGAGTGTGACAATTCCGACGGGAAACGTTACCACCCGCATGGTGATCAACGAAGTCATATCAAGTCTTCCGCCCGATTGGCAGGTCACGGTTCTCCCTAACCGTGTAATTCTCTATAAAGAGAACGTCACATATGCGCAACAAATCGAACGCATACGACGGAAGCCCTAAAGATCAGGTTGATCCCGCGCGAAGCGCTCAAATGGCGTTGGTTCGCAGCAGGGACACCAGACCCGAGTTAGTGGTTAGGAAAATCGTCGACAAACTTCGCTTCAAATACCAAATTAACCCAAAAGAAATTTGGGGAACTCCTGACCTGTCATTCGTCCGGCGGAAAAAAGCAATCTTCGTTCATGGTTGTTTTTGGCATCAACATCGCAAGGCTAAGTGCTGGCGCAGTCGTATTCCCAAAACCCGCCAAGAATTCTGGATTCCAAAACTCCAGGCCAATCAAGCCCGCGATCGCAAGCAAATTCGCGAGCTGCGAAAGAACGGTTGGGAAACCCTCGTGGTTTGGGAATGCCAAACAATTAAAAGCAAGCAACCCGCGCTATTAAAAAAAATTCAACGCTTCTTGAAGATCTGAAAGGAAATTGACCAATATCCCTAGAACCGCGGCAATTCGGGGAATGCCAGCTTGCCGCCATGGACATGCACGCGGCCAAGCTCGGCGCAGCGATGCAAGGTCGGGAACACCTTGCCGGGATTGAGCAGGCCCCGCGCATCGAACGCGCATTTCAGCCGTTGCTGCTGGTTGAGATCGATCTCGCTGAACATCTCCGGCATCAGATCGCGTTTCTCGACGCCGACGCCGTGTTCGCCGGTCAACACGCCCCCAAGCTCGACGCAGCATCGCAGAATATCCGCGCCGAAAGCCTCCGCCTTGTCCATCTCGCCGGGCTTGTTGGCATCGTACAGGATCAGCGGATGCAGATTGCCGTCGCCGGCGTGAAACACGTTGGCGACGCCAAGGCCGTATTTCTCCGAGAGATCGCGGATGCGGGCCAGCGCCTTCGGCAGCGCCCCCCGCGGGATGGTGCCGTCCATGCAAAGATAATCCGGGGAGATCCGCCCCACCGCCGGAAATGCCGCCTTGCGGCCGGCCCAGAACAGATTGCGCTCGGCTTCCGAGGTCGAGATCTGGCACGAGGTCGAGCCGCAGCCTTGCGCGATCGCCTCGACCCGGCTGATCAGTTCATCGACCTCGACACGGGGACCATCGAGCTCGATGATCAGCAGCGCCTCGACGTCGAGCGGATAGCCGGCATGAACGAAGGCTTCGGCGGCGTGGATCGCCGGCTTGTCCATCATTTCCATGCCGCCCGGGATGATCCCGGCGCCGATGATCCGCGCCACGCATTCGCCGGCCGCCTCGACCTCTGCGAAGCCGACCATCAGCGCCCGCGCGGTTTCCGGCTTTTGCAGAATCCGCACCGTAATCTCGGTGATGACGCCGAGCAGGCCCTCCGACCCGGTGATGATTCCCATCAGGTCGTAGCCGCCGGTCTCGGCGGATTTGCCGCCGACTTTGATGATTTCGCCTGATATCAGCACGATTTCGCAGCCGAGCACGTTGTTGGTGGTCATGCCGTATTTCAGGCAATGCACGCCGCCGGAATTCTCCGCGACATTGCCGCCGATCGAACAGGCAATCTGCGACGAGGGGTCCGGCGCGTAGTAAAATCCGGCATCGGCCACCGCCTGGCTGATGGCAAGGTTGGTCACCCCGGGCTCGGTCACCACCACGCGGTTGTCGAAATCGATCTCGCGAATGCGCTTGAATTTGCCGA
>JBEKZZ010000143.1:0-4507 GCA_049509335.1 Bradyrhizobium sp.
TCTGACCGTGAAGGCCCCCGCGAGGCCTGTCAGCAAACCCGATCGGAGGTTGCGCGCCGCCGAGCTGGCCGCAAGGGCGATCGACAAGATCGCTGATCCTGCGGCCCCGCCGGAAGAACGCGCGCAGCGCCAGCGCCGTCTGACCAAGGGCCCTGAAGAGTTTCGGGAGGTGCGCGTCGATCGACCGAAGGCGAAGGGAAAATGACCGACCGAAACAACCAAAGTTGGCCTGCCGATCGAATACAGCGACGACTTCGCGCGGACGAAGCTCTGATGGAGATCGTTCGCGCTGAAAGGGTGTTTCGCGCGAGCCGCGAACAGCTGGAGACCCCAGCAAAACCCGAAACCATCCGCCGCGTTGTCGGGCTCGGGCTGAAGGCGAAGAAATGACGCACACCAGGAGACTTGGTGATGCAATACCCGCATTGGCTGATGGTGGCCGGAGGCCTGCTTGTAATATTGGGATTCGTGGGTTTGGCATTTCGCAAGAGCAGTCCCAAGTCTGCCGAAGAAGACGCTACGCCCGAGGCGCGGCCCGAGCTAAGGCCTTGGCTTGCTAAAAGGCCCGAGGAGTCTCGGGAGATGCGTGTCGATCGACCGAAAGCGAAAGGCAAATGAGCCCTACAAGACCGGCGCCACGGCGGCGGGCGTGGTCAATGAAGATCGACCGCGAGTTGATCGCGTTGTCGAAAAGTGAACACTCCACCGGCTGAAGCCGGTGGCTTCAGATTACGGCTAGAAGCCGGATTGATCGACCCTTCGGGTCGATTGGTCAAACTACCTTGAAATTGTCATCCGGTTCTTCTGGCTTTTGATCTTCGATGTACTTCTTCCATACCTCGTCGGTGACGTTTCCGCTCGACGCAACCCAGTATCCCCTGCTCCACAGATGCTGTCCCCAGTATCGCTTTCTGAGAGATTGATATTCCGTCAGAAGCTTATGGGAACTCTTACCCTTGAGATACTGCACCGCACGAGACACCGACAAATGCGGCGGAATCGACAACAGCAGATGCACGTGATCTCGGTTTATCGCCCCCGCGCGGATCGCCATTTCATGGCTCAGAGCTATTTCCCGCAACAACTCCCGCGCCCGAAGCCCGACATCACCGTTCAAAACCGGATATCGATACTTCGTCACCCAAACAATGTGATATTTGCAATCCCAGACCGTATGACTGCCAGATTTCGCCGTGTGCATCACCGGATGCTATGCATCCCGTCGCCTAAAGGCGAGGGGTTTACGGATCCCAGAAAAGGGACTCTAAATGTTATGCCCGACGGCAGCTTCCGTCTCGATGTTCGCGCTTCACTTAAAACAGACGACGGTGAGTTCATCTTAATTGCGTATAACGGGATACTAGCTCCAACCAAAGACGTGATGGATCGTTTCAATAAGGGTGAAGTCATCGCTTCCAACGACGTATATTTTCTCACTGCGCCTCGGTTCACCACAGCGTCCAAGAAATACGACTGGCTGAACACGGTTCAGGCGGTCGGAAAAATGGTTACGCTCCAGCAGGGCAAACTAAAGTACGACCTATTCTTGCTGCGTTGAAAGGCCTCGACTGTTCGCGGCCCGCATAGACTTCATAAACTATCACTCGTGGTCATCTCCAGTTTACCACCGCGCTTAAGGGTTTGAGCCTTGGGTAGTGCGACGGTGGCAAGATCGAAGATCAACTTCGACAGGGAAGCGTTAGGGTCAGGCTACATGTGCAGCCTGACCCCCTAACGGGTTCATCATGGCGGCCAAGAAGCAATCGAAATCCAAATCGGAGCGACCCAGCTCAGCCGCTCCTGCCGCGGATCGTTTTCCAATCGTGCTCTCGATGGCAGCCGGTAGCGTGCTCAACATGACTGCCGTCGTCGCGACCTCGGGAGCGGTGCTGGTCTTTCTCCTGACGGCAAAGCGCTTCTTTTAGGTGTGGTGCGCGCGATAGTCAGGGAATGGCATCTAATCCAGCCTTGGTCAGTGCCAGCTCGTCGCCATGCATCTCGATCAAGTTCATCGATTTCAGCTTTTCCAAGTGCGATGGATTGAGAGGTGACAATTTCCAGCGCCTCGCCCTGATGTCCCGGAGGGTCCAGCGCAGATCGATTGCTTCTTGAAGGTCAAGGCCGTTGAACGGGTCGCTCTCGTCGGTCATTCCGGTAAGTGCCTCATCGTGCTACGGATTGGCCTAAATGCGGCGCGAGCCTTTTTGTTCCTGGTAAGGTGCGCTACTGCAGTTGGCACTTTCGCTGAGTAAAGAACTCGGAGGACTATATGTCCGATCAGCACCAAGTGATTTCGATAATTGCGACCGCGATTTACGACGCTCGCAAGGATCGCCCAGAGGGTGGAATAGACCCCGAGGAGGCGAAACAAGTCGCCAAATGTATTGTCGAGGCACTGTCCGGCGCCGGACTTCGGATCGTGCCGGTAAGCGGTGATTGAACGTTGGTCTTATACTTCTGTCGTCAAGCGTTCCCCATTTGCCCAGCACGCTTAGATACGACGCAAATTCGGGCCCACAGACGTGGTCGAGGACGAGCCCGACGCCGCACTCGCCCGTGATCTGTCGGGTCCGCGCCACCACGTCTTCGCTGCGGTAGAAGATGATATCATCAGCGCCGTTGGATCGCGCGAAGGCCGCCTTCTCCTCCGAGCTGACGGTGCCGATCACTTGCATGCCGGCCAGTTTGGCGAGTTGCACGATCGATGTTCCGACGCCGCCGGCGGCCCCGATCACCAGCACGCTATTGGCCGGGTTGCGTCCGCCGCATTCGTGCAGCAGCGCCCACGCCACTTGATAATTTGTTAATCGGCGCGGGGTCCCGACGCCGATCGGCGAGCTAAGCTATTGATCTAATAAACGACGGAGGAGTCAAATTTGCAAGCCGATTGACAGGGAACCGTAGGATTCAATTT
This sequence comes from Bradyrhizobium sp., assembly GCA_049509335.1. Lineage (GTDB taxonomy): Bacteria > Pseudomonadota > Alphaproteobacteria > Rhizobiales > Xanthobacteraceae > Bradyrhizobium. The sequence goes on from JBEKZZ010000143.1 coordinate 2,915, forward strand.
GAGCTGTGGACGATATAGTCCCGCGCGGTCCACGAGTCACACCCGATCAACTTGGCGCATGATCCTTCGATTTCTTCATAATCGTGACTTCACGAACGCCATCAAGCTCCTTCAATTTTTCGGGAAAGGTGGCGATATCGTGCGAAGAGACCTTGCTCAAGAGGATCACCAGATCGTCAGTGCCTTGCAGGTTTCGACTTTGCACTAGGAAACGCTTGATCTGAGCGGCCCTGAGACCAAGCGCCTCTCGAAGCAGTTCGGGCGTGAGACTTCCGTTCTCGACCTCAACTCTAAGCTGGCAACTCTGATTTCTTGAACGATAGGCCTCCTCAAGCGGTTTGATGCCCGCAAGGATAATCAGGATAATCACGGTTGACGCACTGGCAGCCAGATAAAGTCCGCCTCCAACCGCCAGCCCGACAGCGGCCACCGTCCAAATGCTGGCGGCTGTTGTAAGACCCTTCACGATCTCGCCCCGGGCGAGGATTGCCCCTGCACCAAGGAACCCTATTCCCGAAACAACCTGCGCGGCAATTCGCGAGGGGTCCAGAACGACGTTCTGGTGGGTCAAGATGTTAGAAAAACCATATTGGGAGACAATCATAATCAGGCAGGAGCCGACACACACCAACATGTGGGTGCGTATTCCCGCCGCCCAAAGCAACCGCTCGCGCTCAAACCCGATAAGGCTTCCAAGCGCGGCCGCAGCTACAAGCCGGATGAGCATTTCAGAATCTGGCATCAGTCACCTCCGAAAATCATATCGAAGCTTATGCCGCGTCATCTTATCCCAGGCCCATGAGCGGCAAGTCACTCTTTAGACTGAGTGAACCGCCATGGCGAGGCAAGCACGGTGGAGGACTAGAGGCGAGGCTCGGCACCGGCCAATGGTGCCGCCCCTTACTGATCTTTCGGGAATAGTTTGTCGCGGATGTAACGCGAGGTCGGTGTTAAACGAATGCCGCGCGGCTTACGCCATGTCGCCTTGTCGATTTCCTTCTTATCACCTATCGCGAGGCTACCGGACGCTTTTTTCGCCAAGAATATGGCGTCGCTCATCTTCCGGCCCGATCTGCGATTTTTCGCCTTGACCTCTTTCCAGAGCGTCAACCGTCCCAGCTTGAGTTTAGGAAGCTCCTCTCGGATTTCCCGCAGCAAACAATCCTTCTCGGTTTCGCTCGCACGCCGACGGCCTCCCGGAAACATCCATAGCCGGTCACGTCTTCTTCTCACTAATAAGACGCGCCCTCGCCTTGCTGCAATAAGTTTGGAGGACTTTGCCATCCCAAGGTCCGTGCCGTTCCAGAACGAATCGTCGATGCTAATTCTACTCCATCCGTTACGCAAAATAAGGCGACGGTCATCGGAGCCGTGCCCTGACCCCACGAAAGTTATTCCAACAAGGAAGTCGGAAGTGGTAGAGTCGAGGATGGGCGCGGTAGCTTGGGGCCTATGGCCAACGCCCCCTTGAAAGACCTGGCCGATGTCCATTTTGCCAACGCCAGAACCATCGTTCTGGTCCAGGACAATCTCAACATCCACAGCAAGGCATCACTCTACGAGGCGTTTCCGGCCGCCGAAGCCAGGCGGCTG
>JBEKZZ010000144.1:0-4506 GCA_049509335.1 Bradyrhizobium sp.
ACGGCCTCATCTGAATCGAAGGTCTCCATAAGAACCTGCTTGGCGCCGGTCAAAACGCTGTGCAGGACAATGTAGCCGAGCGAAAATAGGTGGAACAACGGCAGATAATTGAGTTGCACGTCGGCAAACGTCATGCCGAACAACGCGGCTCGCTGCGCGCACATCCGGATACCGACATGATTCAGCATCACACCCTTCGGATTTCCGGTCGTGCCGGACGTATACATGATCATCGCAACATCGGCGGGATTCACGGCCTGCGACCGCGCGACTAATTCCGCGTCGGCGATGCGGCGCTCGCCTGCCATGAATTCCGACCATGTCCAGGCTCCAGGCAAATCGCCTTCGTCAACCATGATGATGCGATTGAGAAGGGGACATGCTGTCGATCGCAGATCTCCCTCGGCACCAATGTTTACGGGCCCCAGGACTTCCCTCACCATTGCTCCAAAATCGACGGGGCCGCCGCGATTGATGGTAATCAAGGTGGTACAGTCGCTTTGCTGCAACGCGTAACTGAGGTCACGAACCCGATATCTGGTATTCAACGGAAATATGACGGCGCCGATCTTGACGGCTGCAAAAAACAGGAAGAGGAACTCCGGCAGGTTAGTGATCCAGGTCGCAACGTGCTCGCCGTGCTTCACCCCGACATTGATGAGAGCCCGGGCGACCTTATCCACCGCCGCATCGAACGCTGCGTAGGTCCAGCGGCGATCGTTGAACACCAGCGCCTCTCGATCGGGCCATTTTCGCGCCGCCTCGGCCGGCAAGTTGCCCAACGTCAATTTCGCAAACCGGTCGCTCATGCGTGCCCCCTCCAACTCGCTCTCGCACCGGGCGAAACAAACCGAGCTTCCGTCAAGCATCGCGGCTTTCTCAAAGCGCGTACCCTCCGTCCACCATCAGGGTTTGCCCGGTGATGTAGGACGCGGCATCGGATGCGAGAAAATCGACGGCCAGCGCGATATCCTCGGCAGTGCCGAGACGGCCGAGCGCCAAGGTCTGCTTCGCCGCTGCGACAAAGCGATCGTCGAAATCGCCCGTGGCCATCAATTGATGAAACATGCCGTCGCTGAGGGCGCCGACGCCGACCATGTTTGCCCGGATCCCATTTCGCCCCTCCTCGGCCGCGATACCCCTTGTCAGCGATTCGAGGGCGGCTTTGGGCGCGGCAGAAAGAACATCTCTTTTTGTGTAGCGGCGGATCGCAGGCGTGCCCAAACAGATGGCGACGCCGCGCGTCGCCCGGAGTCCCGGTATGGCGTGATGAAAGAAGTTGAAGGCCCCGAACACGTCGGTTCCGAGTGTGCTTGCGAAGCGGGCGGGTTCCAGGCTGCCTATAAACCGCATGTCGATATATGGGCCGGCCGCATAGACCGCCGTATGCAGGCCCCCAAAGTGAGCTTGAACATCGCGATGGAACGCAGCGACGGCTTCGGCATCCCTGAGGTCAACCTGGTAGGCGGCCGCACGACGCCCGGCGTCGCAGATTTCACCGACCAGTTTTTCGGCCGCGTTTCGATTTCGGTTGTAGGTCACAGCGACCTCGGCACCGGAAGCAGCGAGCACGCGCGCGATTGCCTGCCCTATGCCTCCGGATCCACCGGCGATTGCCGCCGCCCCGGCGGCATACCGCTCGGCGCCGGCCGATCCCCTTCGCGGTCTCGTCATGTGCATACCTCAACAAGATTCAATTGACGTGGGCGCAGTCTCTGGCAGCGAGCCCATTTTCGCAAGCCGGCTCACTGCGAGCACACGAGTTCGCCCATCGAGCGCCACGAGCCGTTTGCAAAATTCTGCATTCGCAGACACTTGATCAGCCGGTGCTCGGCGGGAGTCGACGACAGGGTAATTCCCGGCAGAACCAGAGGCGGCGCAAATCCGGAAAAACTGTTCGCCAACCGCAGTATGTTCTCGCGCGTCAGGTCTTCACCCGCCTCCTTCAGGATATGCGCAGCGGTATTGCAAATCGACCATCCCCACGCGATATAGACCTCGCTTCGGTCCGCCGTCGGATAATACTGGTCGATCCAGCTGGACCACTGCCTGATATCCGGATCGTTCGCGTAGGCGGGATCGGACAGGTCCTTGAAGAAGCTGCTGGAGATCAGTTTCTCATCTCCTTTCAAGTCCGCGTTCTTGAGAACCGAGGTCGTCGAGTTCGCTGTGTACGGTATGAGGATCGTTGGCTTCCAGCCCAACTCGTTGATCCCCTTGAGCGATTGCGCCACGAACTTGCCCGTCGCGGCGAGATAGATGACGTCGACGCCGGCGGCCTTGATCTGGGCAAGCTGCGAGGTGACGGTCGGCTCCGTACTCTCGTAGGATTTCGCGGAGACGAGCATGATCGGTTCTTTGTCGCCGAGCCCCTCCTTCAGGCCGGACAGGAAATCGCGCCCGTAATCGTCGTTCTGATACAGAATTCCCACCTTGGACAACGCCATTTGTTCGCGCAGGTAGCGGCCGAAAATTGCCCCTTCCTGAGAGGCGACAGGCTGCCAACCCATCATCCACGGATAAAGGTTCGCGTCCGAGACCCTGGACGATGAGGTCGCAATGAAGAGGTGCGGAATGTGCTTGTTGGCGAGATAGGCGGCCGTAGCGAGGCTTGTCGGACCCCCGATGCTTCCCAACAGGAATAGCACTTCATCGGACTCGATCAGCTTGCGCGTCTGCTCCACCGTCTTCGGCGGACTGTAGCCGTCATCGTAGGTGATGAACTCGATCTTTCGCTTGTTGATTCCGCCCTCCGCGTTGATCTTGGCGAAGCAACGGCTCAACGCCTCGCCATAGGGTCGATAGATCGACAGCGCGCCGCTCGAAGCCGCGACGTTCCCGATCTTGATCGTATTGTCGGTTGCACCGACGTCGTAACGGGGCTCGGCGCGGGCGCTATCCCAGGTCGCGCCGAAAGCGAAAACGGCGACAGCCAGAGCCGCATAGAGTCGTGTCGGGCCTTGCCCCATCGTCGACCTCCCCATTGCGAATGTTAGCCCGCGCGGCAAAACGCATCGGCTCTTCTTCTAATTTCAGGGATATCCCGGCCACGTTCTCAAGTCCCCCCTCGGAAAGCGCAGGTATTATGCCCAGCCGAAACGCCTATCGTTGGTGCTGCCGTAAGGCAGCCGAGAAGCTCGACGCCCCCGGCCAGGCATGTAGCCGAGGCTGTGGCGCCGATTGGGCGCACACTCCATCGGTTACCGGCTCAAAACAACAATTGAGGGGAGGAAGTCATGCAATTGCTCAAGGCAAGCATCGCTGCGTCGTTGCTTTCGGTCCTGGTTTGCACGACGACGCATTCACAGATCGCGGGAGATCGCGTCAAGCTCGGCGTGCTGAGTGACTTCAGCGGCCCTTATTCATCATGGGGCGGAAACGGTTCCGTGATCGCAACCGAAATGGCGGTGGAGGACTTCAAAAAAGCTCACCCTGAGGCTTCCTACAAGATCGAAATAGTTTCCGCTGACTTTCAGCTAAAAGCCGACCTTGCCGTGTCGATCGCAAGGAAGTGGGTGGACGAAGGCGTCAATGCCATTATCGACATTCCGCACTCGCCCTCAGCGCTCGCAGTCAACGCGGCACTCAGAGGATCGGCGACCGCCCTGCTGGTGAGCGGGTCGGCCCATAACGACCTGACCACCAGGGACTGTTCGCCGAATACCGTTCACTGGACTTATGACCAGGCAGCGATCGGCAAGCCGACCACCGTTGCGATGTCGGAAGGCGGCAAGAGCTGGTTTTTTGTCACGGTGAACGCCGCCGGAGGTAAGGCGCTCGAAGATTCCTCTCGCGAGATCATCCTCGCCAACGGCGGAAAGGTCGTCGGCTCTGTGAGGACCCCTCCGAACAACCCGGACTTTGCAAGCCAGCTACTGCAGGCACAAGCCTCGAAAGCGGACGTGGTCGCAATTCTGCAGGGAGGCAGCGATACCATCAATGCAGTGAAACAGGCGCAGGAATTCGGAATCCCAAACGGTGGCCAGAAGCTCGTACTGCTCTGGGCATTGATTACGGACATCCACGGCATGGGCCTGAAGGTCGCCCAGGACCTGGTCTTCACCGAAGCGTTCTATTGGGATACCGACGACAATACTCGATCGTTCTCGAAGCGCTTCTCGGAACGTTTTGACGGCAAAGTCCCGACATCCGTCCAGGCAGGCACCTATTCGGTGGTCACCCATTATCTCAAGGCTGTGAATGCCGCCAAATCCAGTTTCGGTCCGACCGTCATCGCGAAAATGAAGCAGTTGCCCGTGGCGGATCAGGCCTTCGGTTCGTCTACGCTGCGCGAAGACGGACGCTTGTTACATGACCTGTATCTGGTTCAAGTGAAGACACCGTCGGAGTCCAGGGAGCCTTGGGATTATTACAAGATTCTACGCAAGGTACCGGGTAGCGAAGCGTTCCGCCCCCCGTCCAAGGATTGCATCCTGGTGAACTGAGCATCGGCGCCGCGGAGACGATGCGCGCCTTGGCATCAGGTACCACGCCTCGTCACCCGGA
>JBEKZZ010000145.1:0-4417 GCA_049509335.1 Bradyrhizobium sp.
GCCGCTGGTTCGAGGAGTTTTGGCGTGCCCTGGGGCTGTCGATCTTACGTCGCGCCTTCTCGCCGCCACGCTTCGCCTAAAACATTCTTCACGGACGACGTTTTAGGATTTGGGATTTAGGCGGTTCGTGATTCCTTTGACGGCGAGATTCGCCGTTGGAGGAGAGCCGTGAGTCAGCCGCGCGACGATCGTCAGGATGATCTGTTTGGGCCCCGCCTGGAGGCCACGATCATCAATCTTCGCTACCCGCTGGTGCGGCTCGCGGCGGAGATTAATTGGGATTTTCTGGCGAAGCGCTTCGGTTCGGTCTGTCGCGTAGGGCCAAGCCAGCCGCCGCTGCCAACGAGGCTGGTGGCCGGGCTGTTCATCCTCAAACACATGCACAATCTGTCTCACGAGGCGGTGTGCGACAGGTGGGTAGAGAATCCGTATTTCCAGTATTTCTGCGGCGAAGTGGTGTTCCAGCACACGGCACCGTTCGACCGCTCGTCGCTGGAACTTCCTTCAGAAAGCGTCACTAACGGCGAAAGGCTTTACCAACGGCGACAAGCCGAATAAGTTCCCTGAAATGTAAACGGGTTCGTGGCGGAAGACGCCGCTCGTCCCGATCAGGGGAAAGGAAGCGGCGGCGCGGCAGCCGGCACTCAAGTTACCGGGCTTCGGACGAGTGGGCTTCGCCGCCTTGCCAAAATAACCAACGGCGTCGGTACTAAGCTGACTCTCAGTTGGCGATCCCTCCGTTGCCAACGCTGGGCGCGTGGGCTCTTTCACGGGAGCAATGCCCGCATCATCCGCGATATCCGCCGCAAGATCGTGGACGACGGCGCGCTCGAGGACCGCTTCTCAGGTTACTCTCCGCTTCGCTCATATCTTCCTGTTTCTATCTTTCGCGCAGGCTCTCTTGCTTGTACTTGACCAGCGGCGACATTAGGTAGCCGATAATTCGCCTCGATCCTGTCTTGATCTCGGCGGTGACGGCCATGCCCGGCGAAAGGTTTACCTTCTTGTCTTCGACCTGCATTTGTGAACGGTCGACCGAAATCCTTGCCGCGTAGGTCAGCTCCTGTCCCTTCGGCTCGCTGCTGTTGGTAGCGGAACCGGGTTGCTTTTCCTTCGATTGTTCGGCCGAATTATCCCGAACGATGGCATCGGACGAGATGCTCAGCACCTGCCCGTGCAACAGTCCATATCTGGTAAAATCAAATGTATCGACCTTGATTTCCACCTCATCTCCCGCATGAACGAAACCGACATCGCGGTTGCTCACCATGGCTTCGATCTCGAGCTGGCTGTCACTTGGTACGATAACCGCAAGGGACTGGGCGGGAGTAACCACCCCGCCAACTGTGTGTACGGCCAGTTGCTGAACGATGCCCGACACAGGCGCAGTTAGCTGCTGAAGTTTGGTGCGCTGCTCCGCTTTCGACAAATCCGCTGCAAATCCGGAAGCCTTTCGTTCGGCCTCGGCCAACTCGCCGAAAAGTGTCCGGCGATACTCAGCATTGGTCTGGCCCCGTGTTTCAATAATGGCAGCGACTGCAGCCTTCGCTTCCTTCAAATGACTTTTCTGGACCAATCGCTCCTGCTGGCTTTCAGTCAACTGCTGCAGCACTTCGAAATATTGCAGCCGATTGCCGTATTCGTTCAATGCCTTGCGGATATTGACGCGCTCCTCAATGTTCGGGATTACGGCATCGAGCTTGTCGACTGTCGCCGAAATAGTCCCAAGCTCCGCCTCCTTTTGAGCCCGTTGCCCGTCAAGTGCCGCGATCTTCGCCCTGTGTTCGGCGACTTGGGCGACGAGAAATTGACGCTGCATCGCGACCAGCGCCGGGTTGGCTCCCTCCGGAGGGTGGTAGGCAGCGATGGGGTCGTCAGTGTCGGTAAGCGCGGCACGAAGGCGAGCAATGTCAAGCTGCGTCGATTGCATGTCGCTTCTGAGATGGTTGGTCTCGCCTTCGTTGATAGTCGAATCAAGTTCGATGAGGACGTCGCCGGCGTTCACAGTCTGGCCGTTTGTGACCAGGATGGCATGCACAACGCCAGTCTCGAACGGTTGGATCAATTTGCTGTAGCCGGTCGGAATAATTTTTCCGGGGGCAGTGGCTACGATATCCACGTGGCCCAGACAGGCCCAGACGAAGGCCAATACAAACAGGCCAATAAGGGTTGCTCCGATCGCCCGACCGAGGGGGGAGGGCGGCGTTTCTACGATCTCTAATGCGGCCGGCAGAAACTCTAGCTCTTCCCGGTCCCGCGGCCTGGGACCCGCCGGAAAGGGCACAACCTTTTTCTCCGCCTTCATGAAATCCTACCTAAAACGTCAAGCTGTCGCCCTTTTTGCGGGCGATGAGGTCAATCAAAAGAAAGATCAGGGCTTTAATTGGCCCAAACATTCGATTGGACGGAATTACCTTAGGTTGCGTAAACCGTCATTTGTGCCCAAGGTTTGCAAAACCCCCCGGAAGCGGGCTAAATCTGGTAGCGCGAAGCCATCGCTTAAACTATGGCTAACAGGTTTAGAAGTATAGAAAATATTGCTAACATTTAACTCCACCGGCGCGCGATAGGGAAAGTCAGGGGCGGAATGACGGTGAGTTCGGAAATACCTGGGCCGAATGACTCAGGGCTTACGGCCCTCGTCATGCTGCTGCGTTTTCATGGGGTGGGCGCGGACCCCGCGCAAATCCGGCATCAGTCCGGGACCAATGCTATAGGCGCGGCCGAGATGGTCCGGTGTGCCAGGGAATTTGGTCTCAAAGCGCGTCAGTTGAACACAAACTGGGCGCGCTTGGCGAAAACTCCCTTGCCGGCCATCGCGGTACTCAAGGACGGCAGTTTTCTCCTGCTGGGCAAGGTCGGCGATGACAAGGTCGTCGTGCAGTCGACGAAAACGCCGCGCCCGGAGTTAATGACCAGGGGCGATCTTGAGGCCATCTGGGACGGCCGCCTCATTCTGATGACCCGGCGCGCCAATTTGGCCGAGCTTACGCGCCGCTTCGACGTCACCTGGTTCTTGGGCGCGATCCACAAATACCGACACCAATTGGGAGAGGTGCTGGTCGCGTCTTTTTTTCTTCAGCTGTTTGCTCTCGCTTCGCCACTGTTTTTCCAGGTGGTCATCGACAAGGTTCTCGTCCATCGCAGCGTCAGCACGCTCGATGTGCTGGTGATCGGACTGCTCGGCATCGGACTTTTTGAGACGATTCTTGGCATACTAAGGACATACCTGTTTTCGCATGCCACCAACCGTATCGACGTCGAACTCGGTGCTCGGCTTTTCCAACACCTGCTGGCTTTGCCGACCTCCTATTTTCAGACCCGCCGGGTCGGCGATTCTGTCGCGCGCGTCCGCGAACTGGAAAGCATCAGGAATTTCTTGACCAGTTCGGCACTGACACTTGTCATCGACCTATTTTTTACCTTCGTCTTCCTTGCCGTGATGTTTATTTACTCGCCGCTGTTGACGCTCGTCGTGCTTGCTGGATTTCCATTTTACGTGGGGATTTCTGCTGGGGCTACTCCGCGGTTTCGCCAACTTCTCGACGAGAAGTTCAAGCGCGGCGCGGAGAACCAGGCATTTCTGGTGGAAAGTGTCACCGGCGTTGAGACTCTTAAAGCCATGGCCGTGGAGCCGCAAATGCAGCGGCGCTGGGAAGAGCAGCTTGCCGGCTACGTGGCGTCGAGCTTTCGTGTCCTGCGGCTCGGAAATACCGCGAGCAACAGTGTGCAGTTCGTCAACAAGGCGGTCATGGCGGGCATTCTGTATTTCGGAGCCCGGCTGGTCATTTCCGGCGACCTGACTGTAGGAGAGCTCGTTGCCTTCAACATGCTGGCAGGACGCGTGAGCCAGCCGGTGCTTCGGCTCGCCCAGATCTGGCAGGATTTCCACCAGGCGAGACTTTCCGTGGATCGGCTTGGCGATATTCTCAATACGGCGCCCGAGCCGAGGTTCAATCCGGCGCGTGCGGCGTTACCCGCTATTCGCGGCGACGTCACGTTTGATCATGTAGTTTTTCGTTATCGCATCGATGGTCCGCAAATCCTGCACGACGTGAGTTTTAGCGTTTCCGCCGGGCAGGTGATCGGAATCGTCGGACCTTCCGGTTCGGGCAAGAGCACCGTAGCCAAGCTTATTCAGCGGCTCTATATCCCCGAACGCGGTCGTGTGCTGGTTGACGGCGTCGACCTGGCCATGGTCGACACATCATGGCTGCGCCGCCAAGTTGGCTCGGTGCTTCAGGAGAACGTGCTGTTCAATCAATCGATCCGCGACAACATCGCGCTGCCGGATCCGGCGATGCCGATTGAGCGGGTCGTTGAGGCAGCCAAGCTAGCCGGCGCCCACGATTTCATATTGGAGCTGCCGGAAGGCTATGACACGGTCGTGGGTGAACGGGGCGCCAGCCTCTCAGGT
>JBEKZZ010000146.1:0-4410 GCA_049509335.1 Bradyrhizobium sp.
TGCTGACGGCCTACATCGCCATTCACTTCACAGGCTAGCCGGGCGTGTCCCGCCCTTAGGTTTACAGCACAAACTTGGTTTCCAAATGCAAGAACTTGGTTTTCGTTCTCACGAGAAAATTTTAGCAAAAGGCGAGCTTCGCTCGCCGCGCTCTACATCCCCGCCCTGAACGGCGGGGTTTTCCGCGCAGCTAGGATAAAAGCGATCGGCCGCCTCATCGCATCGCGCTTTTGCGCTCCGGGCAAAAACCGAGAGCCTCAGCAATCAGCAACAAATCAGCACCAAAAACGTCCCTTTTGCCGCTCCCTGCCCTGGCTCGAAGCGTCAGAATCCGACCATGACCGGTTCCATCTCCAGGTGAATGCCGAAACGTGCCGCAACCGCGGCGTTCATCTCGCCGGCCAGAGCGAGAATCTCGGCCGCGCGGGCGCCGCCGCGGTTGATCAGTGCCAGCGTATGCCGCGAGGAAACACCCGCTGCTCCCAGCACATAGCCTTTGGAAAACCCGGCCTGCTCGATCAGCCAGGCCGCCGGCAGCTTGACTTGTCCGGAATTTCCCCGATCGGGCCCGGCGGGAAAACGCGGCGGCTCCTTACCGCTGACCTCGGTCACCAGGCGCACCCGCTCTTGATCGACAACAGGATTCTTGAAGAAGCTGCCGGCACTGCGGCAATCCGGATCGCCTTCGACAAGCAGCATTCCCTTTGCCTGGCGCACACGCCGCACCACCCGAGCGACCTCGGCCAGGCTCGGCGGCGCCGTTTGTTGCCCGTTCCGGTGTTCGGTCTGACTGCCATTCCGCTCTGCGGCCTGCTGTTCGAGAGCCCGCTCGAGATCCGCGTAGCGCACGGTCGGCCGGCCATCGACGGTGAGCCGGTAGTCGACGCGGGTCACGATATAGCGGCCGCGATCGGCCGAGTTGAAGCGGCTCTGTCGATAGCGAAAGCCGCATTCTTCCGCGGTGAACTCGACAAAGTCCTTGGCCTCTACATCGAACGCGCGCACCCGGAAAATCGATGTGGAAACCTCCTGCCCGTAAGCCCCGACGTTCTGCACCGGCGTTCCGCCCACGGTTCCCGGAATGCCGGCCAGGCATTCGATGCCGGCCGAATTGTCCTCGACGGTGCGCTCGACGAAGCGGTCCCAGTCTTCGCCGGCGGCAGCGCAGTAGACTCTCGACCCATCCTCGGTTGCCTCTTGAACATCGATACCGCGCAGCCCCGCTTTCACGACCACACCGTCAAAGCCGCGATCGGCCACCAGCAGATTGCTCCCCCCGCCGAGCACAAACAGGGCCAGCTGATGCTCGCGCGCCCACGCTGCCGCTTCCACAACTTCGCCTTCGCTCGCGGCCTCCACAAACCAGCGCGCCGGGCCGCCCACGCCTAACGTCGTAAACGGCGCCAGCGGCTTGTTTTCTTCGAACTTGCCTTCCAGGCTCATCGCATCCAATCTACACGACCGACTCCACCAGCGGTTTCACGATAGAATGGTTCAAGGCAGCCTTTCTGCCGGAGGGCGAATATGTATCCAGAACTGATGGTCATCCCCATGCGCGAAGAATTGACCCGCGCCGGAATCAACGAAACCCGCACCGCCGAAGATGTAGACGCGGCCTTGGCGAAGCCAGGGACAACGCTGCTGGTGGTCAATTCCATCTGCGGATGCGCCGCGGGTAAGATGCGGCCGGGCGTGCGTATGGCCATCACCGGTGCTGCCAACCAGCCGGACCAGAAGATCACCGTCTTCGCTGGCCAGGATCGGGAAGCCACCGACCGGGCGCGCAGCTACTTCGAAGGCAATCCGCCGACCTCGCCGGCCATCGCCATTCTGCGCGACGGCAAGCTGGTCTACCTGATGCAGCGTTACGTTATTGAGCAGGCTACGGCCCAGCAGATCGCCGGCGAACTGGTCCGCGCCTTCGACGAGTTCTGCGCCAAAACCACCGCCTGACTCGGGTTCGCTAGACTTTGCGAATCGGCCCCGGATCACTGGCAATCACCGGGTCTGCTGTCAGAAGAGTGATCCCTTCGACCATCGCCTGAGCAATCAGGATGCGGTCGAAGGGATCTTTGTGTATGGATGGAAGGACGTCTACCGCAACCGCGTGCTGACCAAGCACGGGAAGTTTTTCGTAGCCGTTTTTAAGCATCCGGCGCCAAATCTCACGCGGATCAAACAGGATATCGGAACGTCCCGGTCCGCGCTTCATCGCCATCTCCCAATCTCCCAAATGCTTGCACCACTGAAAACAAACTCATTTTTTGCTGCGCTCAGGATCGACCGCGCCGTCCTTGAGATCCTGGCATCTGAGATTGGTACCCAGACTACGAATTAGGTCATCCAGAAGGAATCTCGCCGTTCACCATAAAAAATCTCATCGACCTCTTTCGCAAAGGGTGTCTTGATGCCGTTGGGAACGCTATCAATCCCCTTCATAAACCCTAGCCTCCTGTTCCCCTTCTTGGGCGGCGCATCAATGCCCACTGGATGCAAAACGCCTTTGCCGCAGCCAATCTGTTCGCAGCCGCCGCGCTTCTCGCTCTCAAATCAAATCAAACCGGGTCAAGGCTCTCCCGCCTGCCTGTGCTTGCCTGGCGCTCATGGCATCCGGGTTACCAGCGCGCCGAGCAAGCCTCGGTGGACCCGGTCCGGGCCCTGCGGGGCGAGTAGATGTGCCATCTGCCTATGGGGAATTCTCGTTGTCCCGATATGCTGCAATTGCGGTGGCTCGCAATGTCGGAGCTTCACTCTGGGACCCGAGCGGCGCAGGTCAATCGTGATCAGCCAAAGCGCTGGCTCAGAGATCGCCCCATTTGGGTTATCGAAATCACGATGAGACCCAGACCAGTTTGGACGTCACTTCGTTCACCGCGGCCCCGATGATTCGTCCCGCAGTTACCCGTCTGCTGATTGCGCGCATTGCTCTTGGCTCGGCTTTTCTTCTGAACGCGCCCTGCTGGCTAGTCTTGCGGCGCGGGGTTGGGGATCATCCGGCCATGGTGATAAATCGCCGCGATGTGACGCGTATTTTGGATGTCGGTGAGCGGGTTGGCGGTGAGGAGAATGAGATCGGCGGAATAGCCGGGAGAGATAAGGCCGACGTTGATGGTGGGATCGAGCGTGTGGAGAAGCTCGCCCGTGGAGCCAGTGGCGACGGTGATGGCTTCGAGTGGGGTAAGACCGGAGGTGACAAGATCTTCGAGCTCGCGGTGTTCGCTGAAACCGGGAATGCGGCCCGGAACGGCGCCGGAATCGGTGCCGAAGGCTACGTGCGCGCCAGAGTCGTAAATAGCCTTGAAGTTTCTTAGGGCCAGCGCATGGTCCTGCTCGTGCTGTTGGGTGTCCTTGTCGGCGAGGGTCTTGGCGGCATAGTCGGGCGCGGTGAGCCTGGCAAGCAGTTGCGGGCCGGCGGCCTGCCTGAAGAACTCCGACTGCATGATGGACGGCTGAGCTGCGTAGAGATAGAAGGCTTCGTCGAGCGCGAGTGTAGGGATATACCAGGTGTGGTGCCGCAGCATGGAGTTGATGAAGGCCGCGTCGACGGGTTGGTCGCGGACGGAGTGGGCGAGGACGTCGACGCCGTCATCGACCAGGATCTGAGCATCTTTTAAGGCGTATTCGTGCGCGGCTACGTGAAGGCGATCTTTGTGGGCCTGATCGATAACAGCTTCGTAGACCGAAGGCTGCATCTCGGCAGCCTTACCGTGGAGCGGGTCGACCCAGATCTTGACGATATCTGTATGGTGTGCGGCAAAGGTGTCAACGTCGGCGCGGGCTTGCTCGGGCGTCGCCGGGAGATCGACCTGGTCTTCGGCGACCATGAGCTGCGGGGCTCCGCCGGGGACACCAATGCCTCTACCGGCAGTGAGGATCGTCGCTCCGCCAAGCGTGCCGGAACGCTGCTCAGCGCGGAGGTCGTAGACCAGGTCGCGGTTCAGACCGAGCGAGAGGATGGTGGTGACGCCGTAGCGCTCGAACTGGTTGAGTGCTGCGGTGACGTTGGGAAGGTTGTAGGCCGTGGCGGAGGGGGTTGCGTTGGCTTCGAGCACCCCGAGATGGGAATGCGCGCTGATCAGACCAGGAATGAGGGTCTTGCCGCTGCAGTCGATGATGGTGACGCCTTGGGGAGTGGTGGAAGACGTGGGCGCGATCGATTCGATGAGGCCGGCGGCGAACATGACGTCCATGTGCTCGCGCGCGGGAACTCCCGTGCCGTCGATGACGGTGGCGTTGCGCAGCAGGGTCGGTTGCTGGGCAGCGGCAGAGAGCGCGGCAGCGGCGCGGCGAGCTTGGCATCGAACGTCATCGTCGTTCCCGGCCTTCGACCCGCGAGCGGGGCCGCCCGAAACACGAAGGCAAGTTTCGAGCCTACTCCACAGTGACCGATTTGGCCAGATTGCGCGGCTG
>JBEKZZ010000147.1:0-4361 GCA_049509335.1 Bradyrhizobium sp.
CGGGTTTCAGGATTGAATGTGTTTCCCGCTGCGGCACTCAGACAGCGGCGGTTATTTGCACGGCCATTCCTTTCGGAACGCCGTCATCAGTGTGACCAACAGGTCGTCCCCGTCTGGATTCAGTACCTCCGGATGGGCTTTCACATACCTGTTCACGACACCAACACCAACGATAGGAGTCGCCTCGCCCGGGCAAAATTTCATGTCGTTAGTCAAGAACGGACCCACAGCGATCATTGTCTTGATGACTCCGAGGCATCGGCCCTCCGATTGACCCGTGGCGTAGCTCCGCGAGAATTTTGCAGGATAGGCCCGGCAGTCATCAACGAGGGGCTTTGCGGTTTCCGCGAACCCGGCGGTCTCGCTGACGAGCACGAGACAAACGGCCAACAGGATGCGCATTGACGGACTCCATGTCCATGAGCCCCGAGTCTAATCGACGCTGCGTCACAGTCTATCCGCCAGCACGACCGGGCGGTAGTCAACTCAACCGCGAGATCATGGCAGACTCCATAACTCGATCCAATATTCACACGACAGAATCGTCAGCCCTGAAGAAATTAGGGAAACGGCTGCAAATATTATGTTGGGATGGCCGCTCGTCACCGCGGTGACCTGGATCAATTGCATGAGGTGTCTAGCCGTCATTTTGTTCACACCGAACCGACAGAGGCAAGCGGCCGCCGGGACGCTCCTGGGGGTGTGTTTACCGGCGGCCGCGCGGGCCGCCCTCAATCTGGAAAAAGCGACGGCCCGCATTGCAATCCGTTCCGCTCCGGTTTGTTCCTAAGCCGAGCGGCTTCGGCCACTCTCTAGATTCGAAGCAGGGAGATGCTCATGCGCAGAACCGTCATCTTTTTCGTTTTGCTGTTATGGCCATTGTCCATTGTCGCTGCCGAGCGCGGCAAGCGCCCGCGCCCCCGCGGTCCGTTCGACAAGAAGCACTGCGGAGTACGCTCCGAGCCGGCTTCCTCACCCGCCTATGGCGCTCTCTCGGCCTGCGGGAGGGGCCGCTACCACGATCCGGAAACTTACCAGTGCAAAGGACCGGCAGATCTGCGTTGAAGGCCACCTCGGTTGGCGGCCTTTTTCCACCGGGCGAGCCTTAAATCCGGAAATCAGTGTTGGGGATTCAGGCGCCTTTCGAGGGTCTTAATCGAAGCTTCGTTGGGAGGAAACATCATGAATTCCGAGATCGCTCGTGCCAATTCGAGATCCGGGATTGATAAGCCCGGAGCAGTCAAATCTCCCTCCTCAAAACCGCGGCGGACGGCATTGTAATGTCCATCGCGATCCGCAGGAATGAGCAATCTGATTCGCCGCAAAATCGCCGTGTAAGCCATACTCTCAACCTCGCGCGAAAGAACGAAGATAGGGACCGGCCGGTTCCGTTGCCCGTAAAAAAGGCACCGAACTCCCCCCGGCGGCTTCCGTCAATGGTGCCGCCTAACCGGCGGCCTTGGACTCCGAAAGCCAAGACGCACTGATCCTTTTTGGTTAAAAACAATTCCCCATCTGGGGAAATCGTGGTCGCATGTGTCCCACGACCAGGGGAACGACGGAGGCAGCAATGAGAAAGCGATTCGCACTGAACGGTGTTGTCGCATTCGCGCTGATCGGTGTCGCTTTCGCCCTGAAAGCTTTCGGACCAAGCTCTCTGAGCCAGCAGGTTCCTCAAACCACCCAAAAGGTCATGAGCGTTCGTATCGAGCAGGCAGGATGGACTTCACCAAACTGCCCCGCAGGAACATCTTGGGTTTGTACTAACCGCGGCTGCTGGTGCTATTGAAAAGGCTGGTGGACTACGTCGGGTCTGCCGCCTCGTCGAGCTCGGGCTGAAGGCAAAGAAATGACGCACACCAGGAGGCTTGGTGATGCAATACCCGCATTGGCTGATGGTGGTCGGAGGCCTGCTTGTCATGGTGGGATTCGCGGGTTTGGCATTTCGCAAAAGCAGTCCTGAGCCTGCCGAAGAAGACGCTCTGCCCGAGCCGCGGCCCCAGCTGAGGCCTTGGCTCGCCAAAGGGCCCGAGGAATCCCAGGAGATGCGTGTCGATCGACCGACAGCGAAGGGGAAATGACTGGTCCGCGCCCAGCTGACCGTCTGGCGGCGGATCAAAAAACACGCATCGATAAAACCCTGCTCGCCCTGCCGTATCCCTCGATGAACATGAAACTTGTCCGCGGCGCCTCGACGGCCGCGGATGGCTTATCGCCGCGATCCCCGTTGACGCCATGCCATCGGCTCGCGCCGGCAACGTACGCGGGCGACCGGCTGGCAGCGTGCCGCCCTGATCGTGGGCTGGATGACAGTCAGGGATCGAACCGCCTGAAATTCGGTCCCCGGAAAAGCTCCGATAGAACCAGAGAACGGCGCTTTTACACACGCGGCAACGGGCGGAACCTGGCGGCAATCTATTTTACAACCAATCGGAAAACACCAACGATCTCAATGACAGGTGACATCCCCCTGGCGCCAATGCTACGTGAGCCTCGGTTCGCGAGACGGCGCCCGCAGCGGCCAGCTTGCGCGGGCGGCCGCATTCCCCGGCGGACGGATGGCAGACCTGCCGACTGGATGGGCGGCGAACCTACCGGTGGGCTACCATGTCGGCGCAGCCGAACAGGATGCCCGGATATCTGCGGGCGGCGAGGAAGTGACCAAGCCGGACGGCCGCTCAACCGAAGACCGACCAGCCTGAATAATAGCGGTGCTTCACGTCTCGTATCTTCCGCAGGATCAAGCTGCTCAAGGTCGGCGCCGTCAGCTTGTTTGTTCTCCTCCAGATGACCAGCAGGTCTGCGATTGCCTGAATGGTCGTTTCAAGCTAGCCAATGCAACTATCTGAGCGTGCGAACCCGCGCCTATTTCGGAGCAGATCCTTGACCGTTGTCCGTCGCGTCTTCAACGCCGCGCTCTCGCTGGCGGCATTCGCCGCTCTCATCGCATCCATGCCCCTGCCTCTTGTCGGCGCCGCGAAGGCGCAAAATGCCACGGCCGCACTCGCGGCCAAACCGGCGTCGCTGCCCGATATGGCGCTGGGGCCGGTCAAGGCTTCGGTGACCATCGTCGAATATGCGTCGATGAGTTGCCCGCATTGCGCGGCCTTCGAAGAGAATGTTTTTCCGATGCTGCGGTCGAAATACATCGACACCGGCAAGGTGCATTTCGTGTTTCGGGAATTCCCGCTCGACATCAAGGCCGCGGTTATTTCGATGCTGGCGCGTTGCATCGCAAGCGACGATGCCGGGAAATTCTTCGACGCCATCGAAACCCTGTTCAAGCAACAGGATGCCTTGATGACGCAGACCAAAGAAAACCTGATGCTGATCGGCAAACAGGCCGGGATGAGCGAACAGGCGGTCGAGGCCTGCGTGAAGAATCAGGGGGTGCTCGACAAGCTCTCCGCCGATAAAAAATTCGCCTACGAGGTGCTGAAGGTCAATGCGACGCCGACTTTCTTCGTCAACGGCGAGATGCTCAAGGGCAGCATGTCGTTCGAGGAACTGGACCAGAAGATCAGGTCGCTGTTGAAGAAATGAGGGCCGAGTCACGGCGCGATGTGCCGTGCCATGTGCCGACGGCGCAGCGCGCAAATGCGCTCATTCGCCGTGATCCTGATGAGACCCGTTTGGCTTTGCAACAAATGTCAGGCCGATCCGTTTTTGCCGGATCCAGGCAATTCTGCATTCGTAGACTGAGGAGTCGTCTGCCATCACCAGGCGAAAGCGTGCCGGTACGAAAGTGGGGTTCTCGATATCGATGGCGGCGCCTTCGGCCGAGATATTTCGAACCACGCAGCTCATGACCGAACCGCCCGACGACACGTAGGCCGGCTCGCTGATTTCGGTCCGTGGGTATTTCCGCTTCTCTTCCATCGACGACGGCCTCGACTGCCAGTTGCAGCAAGAATAGCGGCAAAGGTTAAATAAATCAGGCCAGATCGCGTTCGTCGAGGTGAATTGAAAACCCGAGGCGCCGAGCCCGAGACACTAGACAAAAGTTGAACTCGCCGGACCTGCCGCTGGCCATTCTGCCGATGACCAGCCTGCCTTGGCTCGGTTCCGGTACGCGGGATCGCGAATTTTTGTCCGCGATCCCTGTTGGATATCGGCATCTCCGTCGCGCTTTCCAAAGCGGCACCCTTCCGTTCACGATGTCGAGGCGGTAGCTTGGCCGGCATGATCGGCGCGTAGGCGCAACGCCCGTTCAAAATGAACAAGCGCCAGGGGAGAAACGCCGTGTTCGAAATTCTCGATCAACGGACGAGGCTGACCGCCAACCAGATCAAAATCCTCGCCGCGGCCATCATCGGCGACGCCCTGGAATTCTTCGATTACTTCCTGATCGGCTTTGTGCT
>JBEKZZ010000148.1:0-4291 GCA_049509335.1 Bradyrhizobium sp.
CTCGGTACCACAGCTGTACGGAACGACCCACACCTTACTGGCGCACATTTTGCCAAGGCAAGGCATCGTCGGGCGGTTCGCAGAAAACGACAAGGCGAGTTCGATCGAGCGGCTGATCGACGAAAATACCAAGGCGGTTTTTTGCGAATCGGTCGGGAATCCGGCCGGCAATGTCTGCGACGTGGAAGCGGTTGCCAAGGTCGCGCATCGACACGGCGTCCCGTTAATCGTGGACAATACGGTCGCCACCCCAATACTTCTCAAGCCTTTCGAGTATGGCGCCGACATCGTCATCCATTCACTGACGAAATTTCTCGGCGGTCATGGCACCACTCTCGGTGGAGCTATTGTGGACAGTGGTTGCTTCCCTTGGTCGGAGCAACCAAAGCGATTTCGCGCATTCAATGAACCGGACAAATCCTATCACGGCATGGTCTATGCTCAGCATTTTGGGGCGCGCGCCTTTATCGAGCGCGCGCGAAGCGTTTATCAGCGAACGATGGGCTCCGTTCTATCCCCCTTCAATGCCTTCCTTTTACTTCAAGGAATCGAGACGGTGGCGCTGCGGATGGAACGTCACGTCGAAAACGCTCAAAAGGTCGCAGCTTTTCTCAAAGATGACCCGCGGGTCGACTGGATCAACTATGCAGGCTTCGCTGAAAGTGAGTATTTCAACCTTGTTCAGAAATATCTCAAAGGACGCGCGCCGTCGCTTTTCACCTTCGGCATCAAGGGTGGGCTCGACTCCGGAAAAAGATTTTACGACGGTCTGAAATTGGTGACACGGCTCGTCAACATTGGAGATGCGAAATCGCTCGCATGCCACCCGGCATCGACGACACACCGCCAGATGTCAAGGGATGAGCAACGGCAAGCCGGCGTACTCCCCGAGACCATCCGATTGTCAATCGGCATTGAGCATATCGACGATATCATCGCGGATATCGACCAGGCGCTCAATCGCGCGGCCAGCTGATGGTAAACAGAAACTCCGCGAAAGATTGCCGGACGACGAGCAATCAAGGCAGCTGGCTGCAGACGTGACGCGCCATCGCCTGTTCGACCCTGTCAGGCCGGCGTGGTTTGTGAGTTGCATCACTCCCAGACGTGAGGTTCGCCTTCCAAGGAAGATCAGACGAAGCCGCCGGCGGCCAATAGTCGAGATTGCCGAGCCTTGTGCGACGACAGATACAGAATCCAATTCCGGTATATGCACTTGGCCGCTGCGTGCCAGGTATTCCTCAGATCCTGCGCAAGTCGATCGGCAGGAAAACTGGCAAGGAACTCCGGGCGTCTGCTTAAAAGCGCTTCATGCTGAAAGGCGACCAGGGCTTCTTCCGAAACTCTGCTGAAATAACCCTGCGGCATGGTGGGGTAGCTTTCGTTCTCGCGCCGAAGGAAACGACCTATGTCCCTTCTATATTCGCCCAGCAAACTTTGAGCCTCATATTCCGGGTGTCCCTGAAAGCAGACGAAGAGACTCCGTTGGTGCTGCTTCACAAAGCAGTCAACGCCGGCGCTGTCCGATTTGGTAAGGATGCTATAGCCGCTTTGCGCAAGATCATCTTCGCGCACCTCATTCCACCGCGAATGTGGGATTCTCAAGCGTTCTTGAACGCCCAGCAACAGGGGATGATGCGTGGTTCTCGTTTGGTTGAAGACCCCAATGCATTTGTCAGGCAATGGGTGACGTTCTATTCCATCCAGATGCAGAACGGCCCCATGCACGGCCAAACAAGAACAGACAGAAGAAAACGTGTTCTCCTTGGCCCAGTCGATTACTTGAACGAACGCGGCCCAATAAGGCTCTTCCGGCAGACGATCGGTCTTCGGTTCAGCGCCTGTTACAATGATCCCATCAAGCCTGCTGTCAAACAGACCATCGACACCGCGATAGAACCGGCGCATATAATCACGTCCCCAATCGGTGCGCGGCGTTGAATCCATCGTGTACAGATGGAGCTTGATGACAAGCTTTCCGGCTGCCGCACCAAGCAAGTCAAATAACTGTCGCTCGGTCGGAATCAGAGCCGAATCCGGCATGTTGTTGATCAGACCAATATTAACGCAATCGAGATGCGTATCCCTTCCTGCCCTCGTACTTTCAATCCCCCCTCTTGCAAAAAGGTGATGCTCAGGGGACTTCGGATAGATCAGAACAGGCATCGAAGCAGGTTCCTAATCGTTACAGTCAAGCAATTCCCGTACGACGACCGACCACTTCGCGAGATCCGTGCCGTGGGTCTGGAACATCGCCACCGCCAGCCGATCCATGCCGAATGCCACGCAACCTGTATGCGCCGGTGCGCCGCCGGCATCCTTGATGTCCCAGGTGGTGCCGAAATGGTCGCGGTGGTAGTTGAAACTCATGCAGGCGGTCGGCTGCTCCTCGGAACGCAAGGGGACGAGCAGTTCGAACTTCAGCGATTGCTGCTTCTGGCTGACCGCCTTCATCTGGCCCACGCGGCCGAAGAAGGGATCGCTGGCGTAGTCGACCCGGAAGATCAAACCGAGGTCGCGCGCGATCGCTTGCGCCCGAACCATCCAAC
Organism: Bradyrhizobium sp.; assembly: GCA_049509335.1. Classification (GTDB taxonomy): domain Bacteria; phylum Pseudomonadota; class Alphaproteobacteria; order Rhizobiales; family Xanthobacteraceae; genus Bradyrhizobium. The sequence goes on from JBEKZZ010000148.1 coordinate 2,550, forward strand.
GCTCACGGAAATCGGAAACGTCTTCGGGGCTGCCGATGCAGACATATTCCCGCATCCGGAAAGACTGTAGCCGATCGAGATGACGCGACGGCTCTGCCCGGAAACAATCGGCCGCGACGTCGAAGCGCAGGCCGCCTTGGGGCAATGGGCCTCGGGCGGCCGCAATCGGGTAGACCGGATAGCAGGCGGCCGGAGAAAGCACGAGGTCGGCGGGCGAGAGCGAGGTGGTCCAGTCGCCGCCGGCATCGAAGCGGCTGACCGCCTGATGGATTTCGCGCTCAGTGCCGTGCAGTCCGCAGACGCAGCCGAGCAGGTTGGGGAAACTTTTCAGATAGCCGGATTTTTCCAGCTGCGCGCGATTCATGACTGGCGGAAAGCGCATCACTTCCGTGCCCGTCTCGCGATGCCGGGTGATCAGCGCGGCCAGCCGCTCCACGATATGCTCATAGAGATCGGTCCGGGCGTAAACGCCGTCGGTGCCCATCTTGTGAAACAGTTTGTCCGCCAGGTGGTCGAGCGGATCGACCGCGTGCGTGTTTTCCGCCTTGTCGGCTCGGACGGCGATATTCATGTTCGGCCTTCCCCGTTTTTATTGGATTGATGTGGCGTTAGTCGCGCAAGGTTGCAGGCACTGAGCTCATGAGGCTTGCGGTAGCAATGTTGGAGAGGATGCGGTCATTGTTGATCATGATCGGCGACGACAGCACGTCGCGCAGCAGGCGGCCGATGCTGAAATCACCGTCATTGCGATAACCTGCCAGTCCGCAGGCGCGCATGGCGCTCATCACGGTCTCGACCGCAAGCTCGGAAGCTTCGACCTTGAGCAGGTTGATCGACGACTGGAAGTCGAGCGACGACAAAGCGCGCTCGTCATGCTCGTGTGCCGCATAGGTATCGAGGTTGGCGGTGATGACCGCGCGCAGCTTCGCGAGCGTCATTTTGGCGGCGTTGAAATGCGCGGCACCTGGCGGCATTTGGCCACCCGCGCCGCGCGCAGCCTTGCGGATGAAAGCCTGCGCACGCTCGACGGAAGCGGCGGCAATGCCGGCCCAGGCAGACGACCAGCATAGATGCGCGACGGGTGTCATGGTCTGCGCATGAATCTTGTCGTAGCCTTCGGGAAAGATCTGCCCGCTGGAGCCTTTGAACTTCAGCTCGAAGCCGGCGCTGCAGGTTCCGCGCATGCCGAGCGTTTCCCACTCGAGGCTGCGTTCCAGCGTGTAGTCGTCCTTGGTGATGGCAAGCAACACCTGATCGGAGCCCGCCGCGTCGTTGGTTCGGCGCGCAATGGTGATGATGCCGTCGGCCTGTGCGCCATAGGAAATCACGGTCGCGTTGCGAACCAGTGAGATTTCGGTTCCGGCTCGCTCGACAGCTGCAGCCGAGAAACGAATGTTGCCGCCGTTCTGGCCTTCGGTGGTGGAAGAGGCGAGCAGCATTTGCTCGGACGCCACACGGCGCATGAGAGCTTCGTGATAGGCGCTGCCGGCGCCATGCCGGACCAGACAGGCAACCTTGGTTTGGTGCATCGCGAAGATCATCGCGGTCGAAGAACAGGCGCGCCCGAGCGCGTAGCACATGTCGGTGATATCGAAGATCGATGCGCCGTCGCCGCCGAGCGGTTTCGGGATCTGAACGCCCAGCAACCTCTGCGCGCGCGCGGCTTCGATCGCTTTTTGCGGAAAGCGCGCGCCGCGGTCGACGTCTTCGGCTTCCGCGGTTGCGGCCGCGGCTACGGCTGC
>JBEKZZ010000149.1:0-4281 GCA_049509335.1 Bradyrhizobium sp.
GGGCTAAGTGAATCATAGGCCTCATGCGCGTTGACTCTCTATCTTAGCCAAGGGGCGGACCCGCCAACGCAAGTCCCCAGTCGTCTTTCGACATGTCGCCGGCTTCACAGGAGATCGATGGTCCCACCTCCGGGGACCAACTCGCGGTCCTTGCCGTCTGTTTTGTCAGCATCCTTGATGATTGCGTCGTGCGTGTCGCGTTCCTCATCTTTGTGCGGCCTCGTGCCCGGTAGATCTCGCGAAGTTCTGGGGGCCATGGCAGGTCCTCCTAGAGGTTACGTCGACTAAAGAAAATCGTTCAGGGTCGTCGTCGGAAGCCGCCACAATCCTAGAAGCCGCTCTTTTCTCTCAAAGGCTGAAGCTCGTCGTCCTTCTCTACCGGTTGCTGGGGCATGTGCCGAGTAGGCCCAGGGAATTTCACCCTGAGCCTCTCACAGATCCGGACTTGATACTCTCGCATCATCCGGCTCGTGCCATCGATTGAAGGCTGCCGCCTCCGTTTTCGGGCTCCTCCCGTTGCCAGTAGGCCCGATTCATCGTCGATGACCCGCCCCCCTCGCTCCACAACCATTAACGGTCGCTTCCTCAGAGGTTGTGCCGATTTTCCGTGGCCAAGCCTACGTTGGTAGCTTGCCAAAACCCCATTCGAGCCTTGCGCTCGACCGAAGAGATCGGGATTGGAAGTTCGTGAAATTTCAGCATCGGCACCACCATTGTTAAAAATGGTGACGCGGGCACGAACCTGATTTCAGGGTCCAGTTGGGTAAATCACGTCACCATCGACAAGTCGGCTCAGGCCCGGTCCAGGCGCACAACGCTTGGATACGTTGGGTTAGTGATTAGGGTTTCCCGTAGTCACGATGAACGCCTAATCAGCGCGGGAGTCAATTTGTGCTGTTTTGCACAAACGGCTCCGCACGTCGGAGCCAAAAAAGCTCCCCCGAGCGCCGGGGATATGAAGCGCCGAGGCCGTCTAGTTTGAGCTTCCGAATGTGCCGGAATATGGGGACCGACACGATTGACCAAATCGCGAATGCTGAAATCGTTCCGGATCGCTCGGGACATATTGCGACCGCTTCCGACCATGTTCTGACGAGACACGTCGAAATAATAAATTACAATTCGAGTGGTGGCCACCTCCGCATCCGATGGTAGCTTTCGCCCAAGGCGCGATGCGAAAGCGCCGATTCCTGATTGGCCCCACCCCCTTGATCCCATCGGGCGGGGTTTCTCGTCAAAGCAACGCCAGTTTTCCATTTTCGAGGGTCAAATCCGGTGCTAACATTCGGTTGTGGTGCTGCCGCCCAGCGCCGCTTCCAGCCCTTGCGAGAGCCCGCTCGATGATGCGGGTTTCGTAGGCTGAAGGGAATGCGCTGAAAGTCCACGCCGGACCCGGAGCGCCGTGATGACCCCAAAGTCAGAGACCAGCATGTTTGATCCCCAAGACTTCCTCGCCAAGGTGGGCGTGGGCAAGACGGTTGTTGAATTTCAAAAGAACCAAAAGGTGTTTTCGCAAGGCGACGTTGCGGACACCGTGTTTTACATTCAGGACGGAAAGGTCAAGCTGACCGTCATCTCCGAACAAGGCAAGGAAGCGGTCGTCGCGATTTTGGCGCCGGGCCAATTTTTTGGCGAAGGTTGCATGAATGGTCATTCAAAGCGCATTGCAACCACGACCGCGATGGAAGATTGCCTGATCACCGTAATTACGAAAGCGGCGATGATTACCGCTCTCCATGACGAGCCGAAGTTTTCCGAACTGTTTATGGCGTATCTCCTGACCCGAAACAGCCGGATCGAAGAAGACCTGATCGACCAGCTGTTTAATTCGAGCGAGAAACGACTGGCTCGCCTGCTGCTTCTACTGGCGAACTTTGGAAAGGAAGGCAGTCCGCAGTCGATCAGTCCGAACGTCAGTCAGGAAACGCTGGCCGAGATGATCGGCACCACACGCTCTCGCGTCAGTCATTTCATGAACAAGTTTCGCAAGCTGGGCCTGATCAGCTACAACGGGCATATCGAGGTTCACAGTTCGCTGATGGACGCGGTCTTGCGCGATAAGCCCGAGCTGAAAGAGGATGAATAAGCCGTCCCCTCAAGACACCGGCACCTCGACCACCTGCCCATCCGCGAACAGCGTCAGCGTCTTGTCGCCGTACTTCGAAAGCCGATCACAAAATTGCTGAAAGAGCGCTGCATCGGTGTTGAGCGCGTTCGCCACGCGCTCGAGACTCATCGGCACGCCGCTGGCTATCTTCTGATCCAGCCGCAGCAGCCGCACCGCAAAGGCGCCGCTCCCGAAATATTCGAAGCGCTGATCGGATGCGACGACGGCGGCAACGCGCGCCGCGTCAGCCGGTGATTGTCGATCGATCAGGTCGTCGGTTGCTCTCCGCCTTAAATTGCAGGTGTGTCTCTAGCCTATCTAGTGCGCGCCGCAACCCTCGGCGACTGGCCCTGTTCTCAATCGCGATACAAACGCTCACGAGCAGTTGGTCAGCGACATCTTGGAAAATCTTCACGCCGTCGCGTTCGTGGATTCTGGCGAGCGCTTTCAAGAGTACCTTCTCCAAATCGTCGAGTTCGCCGACATACTTGGCCTCACGTTTTGCTTTCGGCTTGGCTGGCATTTGCGACCTCCCGATGTTTTGGTTAGGCCGCAAGACTTGCGTCGGATGCCGGTGCTGTCAACGGGGGCGAAGGGCAAGTTGCGCCACCAATTGCTGCGGATTTTCTCTGCTGCGGCGTCCTCACGACCATGTGCCAAGGGACTTCCTCTGGATTGTCGTCTATGAAAGCAGAGTCGGCACTGAGAGGCCGGGGAAACGAACGTCAGAGCTGGGGGGTGATCTTGAGCAATAGGAGAACGACCAAGCGGGTCGTCAAACAAAGTGGTCCACGGTCAACGGGATCGCTCGACGCACATTTTGGCGAGAAGCTACGAGCACGTCGCCTGATGATGGTGCCCAAGATAAGTCAGGAAGACCTCGGCGCGGCTCTTCGCATCACGTTCCAGCAGATTCAGAAATATGAGAAGGGCGTCAACCGCATGAGCGCGGCCATGATGGTGCAGATCGCGGCGGTACTAAAAGTCGACGTCCAGTATTTCTTCGATGAACTCCCAACCGGTGCAAAGAACACCAAGGAGATCAAGACGCCGATCCTCATCGATATGTCACTTGCCGCCCATGGCCCTCGCTTGATCGACGCGTTCCTTAAATTGAAAACCGACGAGCTGCGCGGTGCGGTCACCGATCTGGTGCAGGCTCTTGCACGAGCGGGCTGATAATCGACCGGCGACATCGCCCTGAGCGCCCCGCTGGCGCGGGCTGCGCCGCAAGCCACGGTTGCCCACGGCCATGGCAATTGGACGCACGGCGGGGCCGCGCTGGCGATCGTCGGCTTGCCTTGTGCTATGTCTCGCGCTTCATTGCCCGCATGCCCGAGCTTACCCGCCGTCGATCCGAGATTAGCGATGCCTAGATGGGTTAGACGTATCCCGGAGGGCCTTCTCGTCCTTATGGCTTTGCCGGTCTATCAGCTATGGTACATCGCCAAACTCGCCAACACTCACAAAGGGCGGGCAGCCAAGATAGACGTATTCGTTAGTTTCCTGCCCTTGATCGCCATCTGCAGCGTGATCTGGGGATTTCTTTGGGTCATGATGCTGTGGCTGCTTTGGCGAGATATCAATTAGATGAAGCGGCTGCGCGAGCCGATTCGGTTCGGAATATCTGCGCGGTCCATTGCAGTTCTTCCTTCATGACGAATTTTTAGTTGTTGTGGAATTTATAATTGAGCGTCAGCGTCACGGATTGGTTGGAGACCCGCTCTTGAGCGTTGAGGACAGCAGAACCAGAGACCCTCAACGGCCCCATTTGGTTGACTACAATGACCGGATCGACGATGGTGAAGTTCGCGGATTGCGCATAGGTGTAAGCAAAATCTAAGAACCAGCCGCCAGCGAAAGCATAGGTGGCACCAACCTGCGCCGCGCCGCCCCACACCCAATTCTCATTAAATACGGTGGTCGGCTCGCTGGCGGGGAACGTTCCGCCTAACGACGAAGTGGCAAAGGGGATACCATTGATAAAATTCGTCTGGACGCCGAACAGGGCCGGACCGCCGCCAGCGTATAACGTAACGTTGTCGAATGCCCGGCCGATGGTGGCGATAAGCGAAAGCTGATGCTTGAGATTGATTTCTGCTGGGCTGATCGCCACAAACCCGGTGATTGGTCCGGTGAGTCCGGCCTGCGGGCCGCTTAGTACAGTGCCGGTC
>JBEKZZ010000015.1:0-85407 GCA_049509335.1 Bradyrhizobium sp.
CCGTGAGAACTTCGAAACTTCTGCTATCAGACATACGTTCGCTCACAGGAGCCTCCTAGACATACCACCAGGAGATTCTCTGCTATTCGAACGTTTCGCGCTACGTGGGGTCTCCTACACGCTTACGTTCGGCTATGGCAACTTAATTAGATCCTGAATTAGCCCTTTGCCGTTGACATTTACTATCGCAGAACTTGCCGCCTTCTTTGGCACAGGTTGCCAAGCATTGGTCGTAGGCCGAAGCTTTTTGCTTGGAGGCATTTTGTGCCTGCGCGGTTGAACCGCCATCTATCCCCATCAGCATCAATACGGCGATGGCTGCTGAAATCCGAAGCATTGGAAAATCCTCCCGAGATTTGCGACCCGCTTCAGATATGTCTGGAAGTTTTACCTGATTCAGGGATTCGTCTTTTAATGACATAGTGGCCGTAAACTGGCTTCACCCGAACGGGTGAATAGTCAACCGTCGCCCGGGCGTTGGACCAGCGACGGTAATCCCGGTGATTAAAGCGGTTTTCGCCAAGACCCGCGTGAATAGGCAGTCCGACCTTGTTTCCCTTCTGGCCAATGTGAAAATCCCTGATTTGTATGTATCCGAGCCAATGAAGCGACACTTCCAGCCGCTCAAGGATACGCCTCATCGCGCCTGATGCCACTTCGGAACTCTTACATTGGCCAGGAGAGAAACGAGATCGGCCTGCCTTGCCGTGCCTGTCTTTGCGAACACCGCCTTCATTTGGCTTCTGATCGTTTCACGAGATAAGCCGAAGGCAACCGCGAGTTCTTCGATGGTTTTGCCTTGAATGATTCCGTTCGCAGCGCGCACTTCGGCAGGCGATAGATCGAACAGGCCGTTGAGCAAATCCTCGGGGAGCGTTTCCACCGATCCCAGTGGCGTAACAACTAAGATACCCATCGCCGAACCGAAGACATCGTGCGCGGAACGACGGACCGGGATCAAATGGACAACAAAGGCTTCGTTCTCACCATCGGCGGGCACGGCAATGGATTTGGCACTGACCTCGGATTCGACAGAACTCAGGTTCTCAATCGCCTGCGAAAGCAAGGCATTTGCGCCGGCGTCCGCCAACGCAACGCCACCGAATGCCTTAAAGATAACCTGAGGTCCGATCTTTTCAAACAACGGGCTGATGGCGACGACTTTTCCACTTCCCAACAAAACAGCGGACGGAAGGCCCATCGTCGTCAGAGACTCAGTCATGCCCTGCGCACGCTCCAGCCGGAGGCGGGCAGACATCAGTGCGGCCCGCGCAAGGTGCGGTCTAAGCGCGTCCAGTTCGACAACGGCTTTGTCCTCAACCGGACCGTCAACCAGCCGGCGTTCGATACTGAAAGCGAGCATGTCGTTCATCGGAGCCCGTATCATGGTTCCGACTACCCATCCAAAACCTCGCGGACGGAGCAACTCCGTGAGAGCGACATCAGCATCCATCTCCGCGGCCGTGAGTCTGTCGATCTCTCGCGCAAATCCGCCCCGCTGCTGCATCAAGACTTTCATCCTGAAGCTACGCTCAAGATAGCCGCCTGCAATGAAATCGTGACCCAGTTGCCTGACCGAATCTGAAGAAGTCCAACGAAAATCACGGGTGTCGGTGGTGATCAAAAACGAACCGACAGCCCCCGCTATTCGGGCGAGGCTATCGAGAACGGTTGGCCATTTTTCCGGGATTGCCGCCGCTTCATAAATCAGGTCCAGCAGCTGTTCGGACTCGCCAACTGACATTTCGATCCAGCGCCTAATGTATTTTCCGGGATATCGACAAAAGACGTCGCGGCTGTTGAAAAATTATATCGTTCACCCAAGGGGCTGCGTACCATAACACCGCCAATCTTGAAACGAGTTGGTTAGACGAAATATTCTCGGCCCCTGCGGGAATAACCTCATAGCTTTGGCTCCGATCTCCGATAGAGGCTGTCATTCTTCGGGCTGGAACGAGCCGTCCCGCCCCATAATCGACCCTTGAATTTGGCCGACGTCCATGGTCTCAAACGGAACTGCCGGGCCGAATTTGGGGCCGGCAAGCTCCAAAGACCCGGCAGAAACCAAGACCATGGCCCGCAGGTTTTCCGCTCCCTATTTATCGGAGCCCGTGTCGGGCCTGGCGACATGGTCACGCAACCTCGCGATATTCGCCGTGGTGGCGGTGCTGGTCTCGCTCATCATCGTCCGCTTCGGCTTTCTCGAAATCAAGCCGGCGCTCGCAACCTTCTTCGGGGCGCTCGCCTGCGCCGGTCTCTCCATTCTGCTCGGCCTGATCGGTGGGGCTGCGATCTGGCAGAGCGGTGCAAGCGGCGTGAGCCGCATCCTGTTCGCGTTCCTGATTGATGCCCTGCTGCTCGCCTATCCGGCCTATCTCGGCCTGCAATACCGCAAGCTGCCCGCGATCCACGACATCACCACCGACCCGATCGACCCACCGCGCTTCGAGGCCTTGGCGCGGCTGCGCAGCGGCGACGGCGCCAATCCCGCCGTCTATGCCGGCCTCTATTCGGCCGAGCAGCAGCGCATAGCCTATCCCGATATCGAAACCGTCGAACTCGAAGTTCCCGTGCAGCGCGCCTACGAGATCGCCTTGCAGCTCGTCACCAAACGCAAATGGCTCGTCATCGACGAGCGTCCTCCCCAGCCGCCGCGGCGGATCGGCCGGATCGAGGCGGTAGCGCGCACGCCGATCATGGGATTCCGCGAGGACGTATCGATCCGCGTGACCCCTGATGATGAGGACTCACGCGTCGATATCCGTTCCGCCTCGCGCTATTTCGAGAGCGACCTTGGCAGCAACGCCGCACGCGTTCGCAAGCTGATCGACGACCTCAACACGGCCGCCGACGCCGACGCACTGAAGCCGGCCAAGAAGCCGGCAGCGCCGGTGAAGGCGCCGCCGAAGGTGGTGAAGAAGTGAAGGGGCGAATAGCGAGTAGCGAATAGAAAAACAGGGCAGCGCCCCCGAATCTTCATTGCCTATTCGCTATTCCCTACTCCCCAACCTGTACGTCCCGCCGATCACCGGGTCGCCATCCGTCACAACGATGCCGCGGCTGACCAGATCCTCCAGATGCGCCAGCACGGAATAGCCAGCCGCATTCATCAGGCGCGGATCGATGCCGATATAGATGGCGCGAACGATGGTCGGAATATCCGCCTCGCCTTTCGCAAGGCGATGCAGGATCGAGGCTTCGCGGGCCTGGCGATGACGGATCAGGAAGCGGACGTAACGCTGTGCGTCCGGAATTTCCGGGCCATGGCCGGAAAAATAGAGGTCCTCGTTACGTCCGGCGAGTTTTTCCAGCGAGGCCATGTAATCGACCATCGATCCGTCGGGCGGCACCACGATCGACGTCGACCATCCCATCACGTGATCGCCGACGAACAGGAATTTCCGATCGGGCCAGGCGAAAGCAAGATGATTGGCGGTGTGTCCGGGCGTCGCAACCGTTTCGAGCTTCCAGCCATCCCCCTCGATGATGTCGCCATCCTTGACTTGAATGTCGGGCCGAAAGTCACGGTCCGCGCCTGACTCGGGATTGTGTTTCTCGCTTTCAAAGCGCGGCCGCGATGCCCGGTGCGGACCCTCCGCATAGACGGGCGCGCCGGTTGGCCCCTTGATCCGGGGAGTATTCACCGAGTGGTCACGGTGGGTATGGGTGACCAGAATATGCGTCACGGTTTCGCCGCGCACGGCATCGAGCAGCGCGGCCGCATGGGCTGCATCGTCGGGGCCGGGATCGATGATCGCGACCTTGCCGCGGCCAATGATGTAGCTCATCGTTCCCGTGAAGGTGAACGGACTTGGATTGTTGCAGAGGATACGCCGGACGCCGGGCCGGATTTCCTCGACCACGCCCGGCTGAAGCGGAAAGTTGCGGTTGAACGGGACGTCGGGTTCGGCCATAAGGCTTCCTGCTTTGAAGCGGGCTCCGTCCGCCCTCATGCTGAGGAGGCCCGTAAGGGCCGTCTCGAAGCATGAGTGAAGCTCGCTCCTGCCGTCCTTCGAGACGCCCGCACAACGCGGGCTCCTCAGGACGAGGTCGGTTATCTTACGAAAACGCCTGGATGCCCGTGATCGCTCGCCCGAGGATCAGCGCATGAACGTCGTGCGTGCCTTCGTAGGTATTCACGGTTTCCAGGTTCGCGGTGTGCCGCATCACATGATATTCGATCTGGATGCCGTTGCCGCCGTGCATGTCGCGCGCCATGCGGGCGATATCGAGCGCCTTGCCGCAATTGTTGCGCTTGACGATGGAAATCATCTCCGGCGCCATCTTGCCCTCGTCCATCAACCGGCCGACGCGAAGCGAGGCCTGAAGGCCGAGCGCGATGTCGGTCTGCATGTCCGCGAGCTTCTTCTGCACCAGTTGAGTCGCCGCCAGGGGCCTGTTGAACTGCTTGCGGTCGAGCGTGTATTGCCGCGCGCGTTGCATGCAATCTTCCGCAGCCCCCATCGCGCCCCAGGAAATGCCATAACGCGCACGGTTGAGGCAGCCGAACGGACCCTTGAGGCCGGAGACGTTGGGCAACAGCGCGCTCTCCGGCACCTCGACCCCCTCCATCACGACTTCGCCGGTGACGGAGGCGCGGAGCGACAGTTTGCCGCCGATCTTCGGCGCCGAGAGTCCCTTCATCCCCTTTTCGAGGATAAAGCCGCGGATCTGGTTGTTGTGTTCAGGCGATTTCGCCCAGATTACAAACACGTCGGCGATCGGCGCGTTGGAAATCCACATCTTGGAGCCGGTCAGCCGGTAACCGTCGGAGGTTTTCTCCGCGCGGGTCTTCATCCCGCCGGGGTCGGAACCCGCATCCGGCTCGGTCAGGCCGAAACAGCCTACCCATTCTCCGGTCGCGAGCTTGGGCAGGTACTTCTTGCGCTGGTTCTCGTCGCCATAAGCATAGATCGGATGCATCACCAGCGAGGACTGCACCGAGTTCATCGAGCGATAGCCGGAATCGACGCGCTCGATCTCGCGCGCCACCAGGCCATAGGCGACGTAGCTCGCATTGGCGCAACCATATTCTTCCGGCAGCGTGATGCCGATCAGGCCGAGTTCGCCCATTTCATGGAAGATGTCGCGATCGACCTTCTCTTCCAGATAGGCCTTGGTGACCCGCGGCAGCAGCTTGTCCTGCGCATAGGCTCGTGCGGTATCACGGATCATCCGCTCGTCTTCGGTCAACTGTTCGTCGAGCAGGAACGGATCGTCCCATTGAAAATTGACAGGAGACGGTTTGTCCTTGGCCTGGGGGCGCACGCTCATGGAAAATCCTTTCACAACATTATTTTCATTTTAAAGCGGTCGGCGCGGAAGCGCAATTGCGTTAGTTTTCCATTTCGGGATGCGGAACGATCGAGACCGCCGCTCGCGCCCTCCAAGGCCACTCGCAATGATTTGGCTGTATCAGCCCTCAAGCTGCTCGTTCGAGACGATCTCGATGCCGAATCCGGAAAGCCCTTTGTAGTCGTGCAATGACGAGGTCAGATTCCGGATCGAGCTAACGCCGAGATCGCGCAGGATTTGCGCACCGACGCCGACTTCGCGCCATTGCCTGTTGCGGTCAGCCTCCGCGGTCTTCTCTTCAGGCAGTGGCGCCACGGGAACGCCGGCGGCGCCGTCGCGCAAGTAGACCAGAACGCCGCTGCCGTTCCTCTTGAAGTGCTCCAGCACCGACTTCATGTGTTTCGGCCCGGTGAAGATATCTCTTACAATATTGGGCTTGTGAAAACGCGTCAGTACGTTCCTGCCGTCGCCGACGCTGTTGTAGACGAAAGCCACATGGGCGATGGAGTCGAACGGCGAGCGGTAGGCAAAGCCATGCATCGGTCCGATCGGGCTGTCGGCCGTAAAGGTCGAGACGCGCTCGATCAGCTTCTCGCGCGCCTGGCGATAGGCGATCATGTCAGCGATCGTGACATGCTTGAGCTTGTGGTCTTTGGCGAATTGGACCACCTGTGCGCCCTTCATCACCGACCCGTTGTCGTTCATCAATTCGCTGATGACGCCGACCGGCGGCAGGCCGCTCAATCTGCACAAATCGACCGCCGCTTCCGTATGGCCGGAGCGCAACAGCACGCCCCCATCCCGCGCGATCAGCGGAAATACATGGCCGGGCCGGGCGAAATCGTTGGCGCCGGCATTCGGGTTGGCCAGCGCCCGGCAGCAGGAGGCGCGTTCTTCCGCGGAAATCCCTGTGCCGCCGTCGGGCTTGTAATCGATCGAGACGGTAAAAGCGGTGGTATGGCTGGAATCGTTATGCGCCACCATGGGATCGAGCCGCAGGCGGCGCGCGTCCTCCTGCGTGATCGGCGCGCAGACGATGCCGGATGTGTGCCGTATGATGAACGCCATCTTCTCCGGCGTGCACAGCGAGGCGGCGACGATCAGGTCGCCCTCACCTTCGCGGTCGTCGTCATCGGTAACGACGACAAGCTCGCCCTGGGCGAAGGCATGCAGAACTTCCTGAATCGGGTCGGCCATGAGATCTCTCGTTTTGCAGGGCGAGCATTAGCCCGACACGTTTAGCTACGCCAGCTTCAATATGCAGGGCAGAAAGGCTCCCCAAGCGTGGCGACAAAGCCTCCTTACTTGAATAAGGTCGAACGTAATCAAGAACAAGGGAGCGAGGCATCCATGAAGGCCGCACCATTTGACTTCACGCCGCTGCTGCCGGCAGGCACCCCCGCCGCTGCGGCAAGATGGACGGGACTAGCGAAGTACAGCTTCGTCGGCGGCAACAACGATCCCGAGCAGGTCCCGCTCGATGGCCTGATCGATGCGGTTAACGCTGTGATGAAGCGCGAGGGCCGCAACCTTGCGACCTACGGGCTGGAGAGCGGTCCGCAAGGCTACCGGCCTTTACGTCAATTTCTCTCTGCGAAACTCCAACGCGACGCCGGCATCTCGTGCGCCGCCGACGATATCCTGATCGTATCCGGTTCGCTTCAGGCGCTCGATCTGGTGAACGCCACCTTGCTCGCGCGCGGCGACACCGTCATCGTCGAGCGCGACACGTATCAGGGCACGCTGAACCGGTTGACGCGGCTCGGCGTCAACACGATTGGCATTCCGCTCGATCAGGACGGCATGCGGATGGACGTTTTGGCCGACACGCTGGCCGATCTCAAACGCCGTGGCGTCACGGCGAAATATATCTACACCATCCCGACCGTGCAGAACCCGACCGCCACCATCATGCCGGAGAAGCGGCGTGTCGAACTTCTGGGGCTCGCCGAACGATATGGCGTGCCGGTCTTCGAGGATGACTGTTACGCCGATCTGGTCTGGGACGGCCAACGCCCGCTTGCGCTCCATGCCATGAGCAAGACCGCCAACGTCATTCACATCGGCTCATTCTCCAAATCGATCGCGCCGGCGCTGCGTGTTGGCTTTATCGCGGCGCCATGGGCTGCAATGTCGCGCATGCTGGCGCTGAAGACCGATGCCGGCAGCGGCGCGCTGGAGCAGATGGTGCTCGCCGAATACTGCACACCGCATTTTGAGACGCATGTGCCCGCCCTGAGGCGCGGCCTGCGCGCCAAGCTCGATACGCTGATGGAAGCGCTCAACGAGCACTTCGGCACCACGGCGGAATTCGAAGAACCGAAGGGCGGCATTTTCCTGTGGGTCAAGCTCCCCGACCATGTCGACACGCTGAAGCTCTATCAGGCAGCACTCGCCGCCGGCGTCTCGATCAATCCGGGCCCGGAATGGTCGACCGACAAGGCCTATGCCGGCTGCCGTTTGCGATTATGCTTCGCAAGCCCCACGCATCAGCAAATCCGCGAAGGCATCGCTGTGCTTGCCGAAGTGTGCCGAAAGGAATTCGGCGTGCCAACACGCATCGGCAATGTCGAGATGAAGGCCCGGAACTGAATTCGAGCTTTGGCATGGGGCCACCGCTCTGACCGTTGGCGAGAGCTTTGGATAGGTGAAACCGGATCAATACCATGCAAATTGATCGCCCCGCAGCTCTGGCTTTTGAAAGACATCGCTCAAATCCAGCCAACCAGGTAAGATCCATGACAACTTCCCATCTGGCGCTCGCACGCGCCGAGGCGTTTGCCAAAACCTACCAGCTTCGCGTGCCGATCCTGCTCGGGCCGATGGCCGGCGCGTGTCCGCCGTCGCTGTCGATTGCCGTTGCCAATGCCGGAGGGCTCGGAAGCTGCGCGGCGCTGCTGATGCAGCCGGCGGCCATCAAGGCGTGGGCAATGGATTTCCGCGCCGGCAGCAATGGCAGCTTTGCGCTCAATCTCTGGATTCCCGATCCCAAGCCTCATCGCGACGCCGAGGCGGAAAAGGCCGTGCGGACATTTCTGCGCGATTGGGGACCCGAAGTCGCCGCCGAAGCCGGCGATGCGAGGCCGCCGGATTTCGAGGCACAATGCGAAGCCATGCTGGAAGCCGCGCCGCCGATCATCTCGTCGGTGATGGGGCTCTATCCGCCTGCTTTCGTCGAACGGATGAAGGCAAAGGGGATCAAGTGGTTTGCCAATATTTCCACGGTGACCGAAGCCCGCGCCGCGCAAGAGGCTGGTGCCGACGTGATCGTGGCACAGGGCATGGAGGCCGGCGGTCATCGCTACGCCTTCGATGCCGCAACCGCTGAAGCCAACATGGTCGGCCTGTTCGCGTTGATCCCAGCTGTCGTCGATGCCGTCCGCATCCCGGTGGTGGCGACAGGAGGCATCGCCGATGCACGCGGCGTCGCAGCCGCTTTGCTGCTGGGTGCATCCGCCGTTCAGGTCGGGACCGGCTTCCTCCGTTGCCCCGAGGCAAAGCTGCCGCCGGCCTGGGCTGATGCGATCGGAAAGACGTTACCGGAGCAAACCATGGTGTCTCGTGTCTTCTCGGGCCGCCCCGGCCGAACCATTGCCACCCGCTATGCCCGCGCCGCCGCATCGTCAGGGGCGCCGAATCCCGCTCCCTACCCGGTGCAACGCGGGCTGACACAGGCCATGCGCGATGCGGCCGTCAAAGCCAATGACATCGACCGCATGCAGGCTTGGGCGGGGCAGTCGAGCGCGCTCGCGTCCACTCGGCCCGCCGGCGAAGTGGTCAGCCTGTTGTGGGAAGGTGCTCAAACGCTTTTGGGTTGAGCACCTACCTCACTGCAAACGGGGCCTGATAGGGCCGGCCGAAAGGCACGCCGTTGATCACGGTCTGCACCGGTTTCAACTGCACGTTGCCGTCGCGCTTGTTGTTGCGGGTATCGACGAAGGTGACGGGCCCTTCCACCAAGTCCATGATGGAGACGTCGCCGGGCGCGCCGATCTGAAGTGTGCCGATCTTCGGCGCGCGGTTGATGATCCTGGCGGGCGCGATGGTTGCCATTGCCACCACCTGCTCCAGCGAAAAGCCCATCGCCATGAACTTGCCCATCACGTTGGGCAAATAGGGCGTGCCCGGCGTATTGCCGGAGAAGACGTGGATGTCGGAAGAAATCGTATCCGGCGAACAGCCGGCGGGGATCGCGACTTCCGCCACCGTGAAATCGAAGCTGCCGCCGCCATGGCCGACGTCGAAGATCACGCCGCGCTGCTTGGCGGCGAGCGCCGCCGGCAACAGCTTGCCGTCCTGCACGATGTTGGTGAAGGCGCCGGCCATATTCGGCGCGCCGGAATAGGCATGGGTCAAAACGTCGCCCGGCCGAAGCAGGTTGAGAATGTCGGTCATCAATTGAGGGGTTTCGACGCCGCCAATATGCACCATCATCTTGGCCGGCCAGCCGCACATTTCGCAGGCCTGGATGCCGCGCTTGAGTGGCTCGACGCCGTGCTTGAAGATGACGTTCTCCGACATCCGCACCTTGACGCCGATCAGGAAATCCTGGTTTTCGGCGAGCCCCATCGCGCAGGCTTCCACTTGCGCGTTGTCAATGTTGTAGAGCTCGGCCACCGGGAAAGCCGACAGGCCGTTATTGGCGATGTGCAGGAACGCATACATCCGCGCCCGCGTTTGCGCGACGATGAAGCGGCGCAAGGCAGCAAGGTTGTTGACGCCGGCATCACCGGCCGAAACGACCGTCGTGGTGCCCTGGAATTGCACGAGTTCGTCGGCGGGAATGCCAATCGCCGAACCATAGGGATAGACGTGGCAATGCAGGTCGACGAGACCCGGCGTCACCAGCTTGCCGGACGCATCGATGGTCTTGGCGGCTCGCGCCGCCGGAATTTCCGGCTCGACCGCCTCGATCACGCCCCAGCGAATGCCGATATCGCGTTTCCCACGCAGCGACTGGCTCGGATCGAGCACGTCGCCACCCTTGATCACCAGATCGAATTTGTCGTTCGGCCCCATCGCGGCCACGGCCGGTGAAGTCGACAGTGCGGCAGCGGCCGTTCCGGCCAAAAAATGACGGCGCGATAGTTCAGACATGTGGCGTTCTTCCCCAGAGATCAGACGTTTTTTATGATTCAATCATGCGATGGCTTGAGCGTTTGCGCAAGCCGCAGACGCATCTGCGTCAAACGCGGCTGGTTCGGAGATGGTCGTTCGCGTAGTCTGGCCTGAGGGCCGTTGAGAGCCCGAACGGGAGACGTTCCATGATCGGCGTTCGATACTTCACTGCGATACTCTGCTTTCTCACCTCCAGTGCCGCCTTCGCGGCGGACTTGCCGCGCGCAAAACCCGAGGAAGTCGGGATGTCCAGCGAGCGGCTGGCGCGTATCGGCGAAGTGCTGAAGGCCGATATCGCCGCGGGCCGCATTCCCGGCGCAGTGATCGCGATCGCGCGGCATGGCAAGCTGGTGATGTTTGACGCCTATGGCTGGCGCGACAAGGCCGCAGGCGTGGCCATGACCACCGACACCATCTTCAACATCGCCTCCATGACCAAGCCGATGACGACGGTCGGCGCGCTGATGCTCTACGAACGGGGCCAACTCCTGATCGGTGATCCCCTGTCGAAATATTTTCCGAAATTTTCCAATATGCGGGTCGCCGTGCGTGACGCCAGCGGCGAACCGACGAGCGAGACAGTACCGGCTAACAGGCCCATCGCGATTCAGGATCTGATGCGTCATACCTCCGGGATCATCTATGGCGGCCGCGGCAATACGCTGGTGCACAAGATGTATCCGGCCGGCAGCGGCGACGCTGCGCGCGAGTACGACGGCGCCGCATTCATTGACAAACTGTCTTCGCTGCCGCTGCTCTATCAGCCCGCGACCGTCTGGGATTACGGCTTTGGCCTCGACCTGCTCGGCCTCACCATCGAACAAATCTCCGGCCAGACGCTTGGACAATATCTCAAGGCCAATCTCTTCACGCCGCTCGGCATGAGCGATACGGGTTTCTCGGTTTCCGCCGATCAGGCCGCGCGCTACGCCAAGCCGCTGCCTAGCGATCCCGATACCGGAAAGCCGCAGAGCCGCAGCCCCGAGTTGACGCAACCGATCAAATTCGAATGCGGTGGCGGCTGCGCCGCTTCCACAGCCTCCGACTACCTGCATTTTGCGATGATGCTGATGAATGAGGGCCGCAGCGGCGAAGCGCGTCTGCTCGGTCCCAGGACAGTCGCCTATATGCTGTCGGACCAGCTCGGGGCGAACATCAAGAATCTGATCGGCAACGCCGATCCGACCCGCGCCGACTTCGGCTTCGGCCTTGGGCTGGCGGTGCGCACGACGCCCGGCGTCGTCAAGATGATGGGCTCGGTCGGGCAATTTACCTGGCCCGGCGCCAGCGGCACCGACTGGTGGGTCGACCCGAAGGAAGAACTCGCCGTGGTCTATATGTCGGCAGCGCCCGGCCCGCTTCGCTGGCACTATCGCCAGACCATCAACGCGCTGGTCTATCAGGCGATCGTCGACTGACTTCGCGCTGGCGCATCAACCTTAATATCAAGGTAACGTTTTCGAAGCTGAACAGCCGTTCAGAATTCTCTGTCGACTCGTGCGGAACGTTCCCTCCTGCTGTGAGGTTTAATCTTCACATATATCTTCACATATGAAGGAGAACAACATGAAGAAATTTGCTTACGTTCTTGCCGCATTCTGCGCGATGGCCATCGCGGCGCCGACCATCGCTAGCGCTGAAACACTCGTGATCAAGCATGGCAACCAGATGCATCGCGACCACGGCTTGCATCGTGATCATGGCTGGCGCCATCACGACAAGATGGTGATAATCAAGCATCGCCATCACGAAGGCTGAAGCCGGCACAAAAGGGTGATCCAAAAAGGCTCACCGAGGAATGGTCCCTTACGGGGCCATTCCTTTTTTAAGCGTAAGCCGAGTGAAGGATTAATCCCACACCGGCGCAAAGCCGGGATTGACGTAGCGCTGGTTTTTCGGAAGGCCCGCGATCGCCTGCCGGTCCTCGTCGTCGAGCCCGATGTTTAGCGCATCGAGATTGGCGCGCTGGCTCTCGGTGCGCGAGGCTTTCGGGATCGCCGATACGCCGTCCTGATCGAGCAGCCATTTTAACGCAACTTGCGCCGCACTCGCGCCATGCTTTTTGCCGATCGCCACCAGCGTTTCGTTGGATGCCGCCCGCCCTTGTGCAAGCGGACAATAGGCGACCAGCGGAATCGATTTGGCCGCGAGATATTTGCGCAAGGGTGTCTGATCGAGCATGACGTGATACTCGACCTGGTTGCAGGCGATCGGCGCCTTGATCTCTTCGACGACCTTTTTCAGGAGCGCGACATTGAAGTTGGCCACACCGATCGCGCGCGTGCGGCCTTCCTGCTTGAGCTTCATCAGGGTCTCGAACATGGCCGGCAGGTTCATGTTCGGCGCCGGCCAGTGCACGAGATAAAGATCGATCTGATCGAGCTTGAGCTTCTTCAGGCTGGTGTCGAAGGCGCGGCGGATCGCATCCGGCGCCAGATTTTCGTTCCAGACCTTGGTCGTGATGTGCAGATCCTTGCGCGCGATCTTGGAGGCCGCAATCGCGGCTCCAATCGGCTCCTCGTTGCCGTACATTTCGGCCGTGTCGATATGGCGATAACCGAGCCCGATTGCGCTTTCGACCGCGGTGCGACAGACGTCGCCCTGCATGCGAAAGGTGCCGAGCCCCAGGCGCGGCAGGCTGATGCCCTGGGTTTGCAACTGTTCCATTGACATGAACTCCGAAGAAGAACCGGTCCTTGCATGGGCAACGGAGCCAGCGTTGAAATGATTGAAATGAAGCCCGGGGCGAGTAAAGCGTCCCGCCGCTGATAGCGTGCCCGAGCGACCGCGTTCAAATCAAGATGGCGTCACCGCTATCGTCTATCGCTTCCAGTTGCAGATGCCGCCCGATTTGCAGGGCCAGACCTGAACTGTCATCTCGCGGGCTTGCGCTTCCACGGGATTGCGTCCGTGAAGAGCAACGAACGCGCGCGGCTTATGGGCCGCACGTATGCCGGAAGCAGCGGTCTTGAGGGTGGTCCTCGTCGAGGGCTTGTTCTCGGCATGGACCGTGGCCGTCGTGGCAGCGGATTTGGGCTCGACCACGGATTCTGTATTGGCCTGCACGGCGTTGCTGCCGCGATCGATGGTCACATCAAGCGGGCCCGGCGTAAAGCTCGTGGCGGGGCCGAGCGGCTTCGGCGACAGCACGGCGCGCGAAAGGTCGAGACCAAGGAACTCATCGGCGCGATATTGCTGCGCGGCCGAGAGGCCACTCCAGGCGAGGGCCGCTACGCCAATGACAGCGATGAAAAGGTTCTTCAGGACCATCAAGCCCTCCTGAAATGCGTAAAACGGCAATTCCTTCTTATCTAGGAAGCCCCGCTTGCAATACCAGTCGATATTGCCGGCAAGTTTACCGCTGGAACTAACAGACGGCCGGGCTGGGGAGTTTACCGGGTTTCCCATCCCGTTTAACAAAGTGCGTGCGCTAGGTCGGACCGGGAGGGCTGTTTGCGACTTCTCACACTCGTGGCTGGCGGCCTGTTATTGCTGCATGCGCCAATGGCCGCGCATGCCCAGACGGCCTGGGACATGGCGACCGAATACCCGCAAACGGCGATGCCCGGGCTCGGCATGACCGCTTTGCCGCGCATGTCGCTACTTTGACCGACGGAAAAGTTGTGATTCAGCCGAGTTTCGATGCCGCCAAGGGCATACGATCCGCCGACATGCTGTCAGCGATTGCGGAAGGCCGGGTGCAAGCCGGCGACGCGTTCGCTGGTTCCCTGGAGGGGGAGGACGCGATCTTTGCACTGCCCTCGCTGCCGTTTCTGGTGACCTCGATCGCTGATGCGCGCCAGCTTGCCGATCTGGCACGGCCAACTATTGCAGCGGCACTGGAGAAGCGCGGCCAGCGGCTGCTTTATCTGACGCCCTGGCCACCCTCCGGCATCTGGTCGAAGATGCGGCTACGCACCGCCGCCGACCTGGCCGGCCTCTCGATCCGCACCTATGACAGAACATCGCGCGAGGTCTTTTTCCGCGCTGGCGCCAAGGCCAGTTCGATCAGCTTCGCCGAACTGATGCCGCGGCTGACTGATGGCAGCATCAACGCGGTGCTGTCGTCGGGCGACGGCGAGATCGGCCGCACGCTGTCGGAATATCTGCCCAATTTCACCGAGATCACCTATTCGATGCCGATATCGGTGGCGAGTGTCAATCAAGCGGCCTTCGATCGTCTGACACCGGAATCGAGGGAAGCGATCGACACCGCCGGCCGGCTGACCGAGACCGGGTCATGGATTACGCTCGCCAGCCGCCTTGAACAAAATCACCAACGAATGCGCGAGCGTGGCGTCACGATCGATTCAGATCCTGCACCGGCCCTGATCGCAGCGCTGCGACAGGGAGCCGCATCGGCGCGAGAGGCGTGGTGCATGAGATCCGGACCGGCCTGCGAGAGTGTTCTCGGTGTCTTCAAGGCCGGCAAGCCGTAGATGGCGAAACCTGAAAATCGCGGCAGATGCAGCTGCTCGCAAAAGATGCAGACGTTGCTGCATTTCTTTGCTCAATCGATAGTTCATCCGATTTGACGCGTGCTATAGGGTGACCTCATCGGGTTACCATCCGAGAATATCCCGTTCCTCGAAAGGATCACTATGCCTGCCGCGCCGCGTTCGCCCTTGTCCCGTCTGCTGTTTGCCTCGCTCGGCGCCCTGTCGCTTCTCGCGGCCGCGCCACCACAGGCCCACGCCGACGACAAGGTGCTGCGGGTGGGGACGCTGAAACTCATTCACGGCATCACCCCTTATTTCTACGAGAAGTTCGCCCCACCCGGCTACAAGGTCGAGGTCATCCCCTTCGAGACCCCGACCGACGGCAAGAATGCGGTGCTGACCGGCACAGTCGATACCTGCATCCACGGCATTGCCGCGTTCCTGCTCGGCGCCGCCGCCGGTGAACCGGTGGTGATCGTCGCCGCCGCGACCAACCGCGGCATGGGCATCATCGCCGACGCCAAATCCGACATCAAGACCATCAAGGATTTGAAGGGCAAGCGCGTTGCGATTACCCCCGGTTCAACGCAGGAGGTGGTCATCCTCGAGCGGCTGAAGGCCGAGGGCATGTCGATCAAGGATATTCAACCGATCCGGCTGTCATTCAGCGACATGCCTGGCGCGCTCGCCCGCGGCGATATCGATGCCTATGTCGGCGCCGAGCCCGGACCTGGGATCAGCCTCGCCAATGGCACCGGCCGCCTCGTCGAATATCCCTATTCGACGTCGATCGGCTCGCTGAACATGATCCTCTCGGCGAGCGAAAAACTGATCAAGGAGAATCCCGAGCGGCTCAAGATGATCGTGGAGATGCACAAGAAGGCGACCGACTACGCGATGGCGCATCCCGAGGAAATGGTCGAGGTCGCGATGCAGAAACTCGGCCAGCAGCGCGCATCGATCGAAAAGGCGGTCCCGAATGTCGAACTGACCTGGAAGATCGACGAGACCTTCATTGAACGCGCCAAGGCCTATAGCGAATTGATGGTCGAGAAGAAGCAGGTCCGGCAGGCGCCCGACATGGCGCGCGCCATATCAGAACAGTTCATGTAAGCCGGCCGACGTGAGCGACCACGCCACCACGTTACCCGACACGCGCGAAACGAGCCAACCTGCAACCGCCGCCTCCGTTCGCCGCCGCAAGCGGCAACGGCTGGAGATGTTGCGCGCCATCGTTCTTGGCGCCGGCTTTCCGATCCTCCTGATCCTGATCTGGGACCGCGCGGTCGCCATGTCCGGCACCCGGCTGATCCCGAGCCCGTATCAGGTCGCGGTGATGATGTACGACTTCACCTTCGGCGGCATCTATGACGACGCCTTCAGCGGCACGATCCTGATCCATGTCTGGAAATCGATGCAGCGCGTCTATGGCGGCTTCCTGCTCGCCGCCGTGATCGGCATTCCCTTAGGGATGATGATCGGACGCATCAAGGTGCTGCGGCAACTGTTGGATCCCACGATCTCGCTGCTGCGTCCAATCCCCGTCACCGCGTGGCTGCCGCTGTCGATGATTTTTTTCGGCTTGGGGCCGAATGCGGCGATCTTCCTGGTGTTCCTTGGTGCTTTCTACCCGATCCTATTGAACACCATGTTCGGGGTGCGTTCGATCGACCCAAAGCTGTTTGAGGCGGCTTCCATGCTCGGATGTTCCGGCGCCGGCATGTTTCGCCAGATCGTGTTGCCGGCCTCGCTCCCCGCCATCGTCAGCGGCTTGCGGATCGCACATGGTTTTGCCTGGATCCTGATCGTGGTCGGCGAGATGACCGGCGTCCCCACCGGTCTCGGTTCGGTCGTGATGGATGGCCGAACGCTGTCGCGTACCGATCTCGTCATCACCGGCATGATCGTGATCGGCGCCTGCGGCTTTGTCACCGACCGCATCATTGTGGCGATCAGTAACCGCCTGTTGAGCTGGAGCCCGCAGCACCGTGAGTAATGGGCATCAGGACATTCTGACCGTCCACGGCGTGACGAAGCGCTTTACGGTCGGCGACGACGAGGTCGAGGCGCTGGCGCCGGTCGATCTCGCGATTCCGAAGGGCGAATTCGTCTGCATGATCGGCGCCTCCGGCTGTGGAAAATCGACGCTGCTGCGCATCATCGCCGGATTTGAAGAGCCGACCACCGGCGAGGTGTCGATCGACGGCCAGCCCGTCACCGGACCCGGCAGCGATCGCGGCATGGTGTTTCAGGACTATGCGCTGTTCCCGTGGATGACGGTGCGCCAGAACATCAGCTTTGGACCACGGCAGCGTCATCTCCCGCGCGAAGAGATCGAAAAGACGACGGACGAGTTTGTCCGGATGGTCGGGCTCGAGCGCTTTGCCGATCGCTATCCGAACCAGTTGTCCGGCGGCATGAAGCAGCGCGTGGCGATCGCGCGCGTGCTCGCCAATAACGCCAATATCCTTTTAATGGATGAGCCGTTCGGCGCGCTCGATGCGCTGACCCGCGAACAGCTTCAGAATGAATTGCTGCAAATCTGGAAACGCACCGGGGTGACCACGATTTTCGTCACCCACTCGGTCGAGGAAGCCGTGCTGCTGGCCGATCGCGTGCTGGTGATGAGCGCCGGACCGGGGCGGATCGACAGTGACTTCCGCATCGAGCTGCCCCGCCCGCGTGATGTCTCATCACCGGAGTTCAACGCACTCCGGCGCGACATTGCGCGGCGGCTGACCAGTCATTTGGTTCTTGCACGGGCTTAAGCAATTGCCGGCGATTCCGGCAAAGCATCGAGATGGCAGGCCGCCCACTGGCCTTCCTCGGCCTGCCGAAGCTCCGGCTCCTCGGTTCGGCAGCGATCGAACACAAACGGGCATCTCGTATGGAAACGACAACCGCTTGGCGGATTGATCGGGCTTGGGACATCGCCCTTCAGAAGCAGCGGCGTACGGCGGACAGTCGGGTCCGGCACCGGCACCGCCGACAGCAGCGCCTTGGTATAGGGATGTTTGGGGCTGGCGAATATCTGCTGCCTTGGCGCGATCTCGACAATCTTGCCGAGATACATCACGGCGACGCGATGCGTCATATGCTCGACGATCGCCAGATCATGGCTGATGAAGAGCAGTGCGAGGCCGAACTCGGCTTGCAAATCCTGCAACAGGTTGACGATCTGCGCCTTGACCGAGACGTCGAGCGCCGAGACCGCTTCGTCGCAGACGATCAGATCGGGCTCGGCCGCCAGCGCCCGCGCGATACAGATGCGCTGGCGCTGTCCGCCTGAGAATTCGTGGGGCCGGCGGTCGAGCGCATCGCGCGGCAGGCGTACGGTATCCATCAGCGCCGCGACTTTGGATTCCAGCTCGGCGGAGGATTTGGCGAGGCCGAAATTGCGAATCGGCTCAGCCAGGATATCACGCACGCGCAATCGCGGATTGAGGCTGGAGAAGGGGTCCTGAAACACGACCTGCACGCGCCGGCGCATCTGACGCAGGCGATCGGGTGAAAGATTGTCGATGCGCTGGCCATCGAGCACCACCTGGCCCGCGGTAATATCGAACAAACGCAGGATGGCGCGGCCGACCGTCGATTTGCCGCAACCGGATTCACCGACCAGCGACAGCGTCTCGCCGCGCGCAATCTCGAAAGACACGCCGTCTACCGCATAGACGCGGCTCGCATTGCGCCTGAGCAGATGGCCGCGAACCGGGAAATGTTTCTTGAGGTCGTTGACCTGCAACAGGGGCGCGTTCATGCCGCGACCGCCTCCTTCAGCGCGAAATGACATGCGGCGAAATGGCGGGAAGACTTTTCCTCCAACCCCGGCGCGACCTCGCGGCAGAGATCGGTGGCTAAGGGACAACGCCCGGCAAAAGCGCAGCCCGTGATGCGCTGCTTGAGGCTCGGCACCTGGCCGGGGATTTCGGCGAGGCGTCTGGCCGTACCGGTCAACGAAGAACCGAGCTTTGGCACCGCGCCGAGCAAACCTTGCGTATAGGGATGGCGGGGGCTGCGAAACAGCTCGGCCACCGGCGCCTCCTCGACCTTGCGGCCGGCATACATCACCATGACACGCTCGGCGACCTCGGCGACCACGCCAAGGTCATGCGTAATCAAAATCACCGCCGCACCGACACGGCGTTTCAGATCGAGCATCAGTTGCAGAATCTGCGCCTGGATGGTGACGTCGAGCGCCGTCGTCGGTTCGTCAGCGATTAGAAGTTTTGGATTGCAGGCGAGCGAAATCGCGATCATCACGCGCTGGCGCATGCCGCCCGACAATTGATGCGGATATTCCCGCACTCGCCGCGCCGGCTCCGGGATACCGACCAGTGTCAATAGCTCGACGGCGCGGGCTTCGGCGGCTTCCTTGTCGAGCCCCTGATGCAGCCGCACCGTCTCGCCGATCTGACGGCCGACGGTCAAAACCGGATTGAGGCTTGTCATCGGCTCCTGAAAGATCATCGAAATATCGTTGCCGCGGATCGTGCGCATCTCGCGTTCGGAGAGTTGCAGCAGATCCCTGCCCTGGAATCGAACCGAACCCGCGATCTTGCCCGGCGGCTCAGGAATCAGCCGCATCAGCGACATCGCCGTGACCGACTTGCCGCAACCGGACTCGCCGACGATCGCCAGCGTCTCGCCCTCGTCGACATGAAAGGAGACGCCGTCGACGGCGCGGTTGATGCCGTCGGGGGTGCGGAAGTGCGTCTGAAGAGACTCGACTTCGAGCAATGCCATCGGATCACAAGCTCTTGGCCATGCGCGGATCGAGCGCATCGCGCAGGCCGTCGCCGACCAGATTGACGGCAAGGACCGTGAGCGAGAGGAATGCGGCCGGAAAGAACACGATGTACGGCTTCACCTGCCACAGCGCCCTGCCCTCGGCCATGATGTTGCCCCAGGACGGAATCGTGGGCGGGGTGCCGGCGCCGATAAATGAGAGAATGGACTCGACGATCATGGCGCTGGCGCAAACATAAGTGGCCTGCACCAGCATCGGCGCCAGCGTGTTCGGCAAAATGTGGCGGAGAATGATCATCGGCGTTCGCGTGCCGCTGGCCACCGCCGCGTCCACATAGGCTTGCTCGCGCAACGACAGCACGACGCCGCGCACCAGGCGCGACACGCGCGGAATCTCGGCCACCGTGATGGCCATGATGACGTTGCCGACGCTGCCGCGCGTCAACGCCATGAGCGCGACCGCCAGCAGGATCGGCGGGATCGACATCAAGCCGTCCATGATCCGCATGACGATGCTGTCCGCCCATCGCACAAAGCCCGAGACGAGGCCGATGGCCAGACCGACCAGCGTGGCCAGCAAAGCCACCGACAGGCCGACCGTGAGTGAAACCCGCGTTCCATAGAGCACGCGCGAATAGACGTCGCGGCCCAACGCGTCGGTTCCGAACCAGAAGTCCGCGGACGGCGGTCGGGTACGTTTGGCGGGCGCAAGCGCGGTTGGATCGACGGTCCAGAGATACGGCGCAAAAATCCCGATCAATACCAGGCACAGCAGCAGCGCCGCGCCGATAGCGACCGTTGGATTGTTGCGCAGGAAACCGAGCAGACCGTGCCGGATTTTTACCGGCTGCATCAGGTCCGGCAACGGCTGCGCGATGACGAGGCCGGGCGGTACGATCGCGGTGGTGGTCGAGACGCTCAATAGCGGATCCTCGGATCGATCAGGGTGTAGGTGACGTCGACCATCAGATTGACCAGCGTATAGAGGAAGCTGAACATCAACACGACTCCCTGGATCACCGGATAGTCGCGGCGCAGGATCGCATCGACCGTCAACCGGCCCAGCCCCGGAATCGCGAACACACTTTCCGTCACCACCGCGCCGCCGATCAGCAACGCCACGCCGATGCCGATCACCGTGACGATCGGCACGGCGGCATTCTTCAGCGCATGGACAAACAGGATGCTGGGCTGGCCCAGGCCCTTGGCGCGGCCGGTGCGAATATAATCCTGCTGCAACACCTCGAGCATGGAAGCCCGCGTAATGCGCGCGATCAGCGCGATGTAAACGCAGCCGAGCGCAATCGACGGCAGGATCAGGTTTTGCAGCCACGGCCAGAAACCGGTCGCGAACGGCGTGTAGCCCTGCACCGGAAACCATTCGAGTTCGAGCGCAAACACATAGGCCAGGATGTAGCCGACCACAAAGACGGGCAGCGAAAAGGCCGACACGGCGAAGGCCATGATGACGCGATCGATCCAGCTTCCCGCCTTCCAGGCCGCGATCACGCCGAGCGGCACGGCGATGAGAATGGTGAGCACGAGCGTGAGCGCCATCAACGACAGCGTCGGCTCGATCCGCTGCGCGATCATGGATGCGACCGGCAGGTTGGTAAAGATCGAGGTGCCGAGATCGAGATGCAGGATTTTCCAGAGCCAGCTTCCGAACTGGATCAGGAACGGCCGGTCGAGACCGAGGCTCTGGCGGATCCGTTCAACGTCGGCCGGGCTCGCCTGATCGCCGGCGATGACCGCCGCCGGATCTCCCGGCGCGATATAGAGCAGGCTGAAAACGAACAGCGCGACGATCGCCATCACGGGGATGGTGACCAGAACGCGCCTGAGGATATACGAGCCCATATGGCTTTACTGCAATCGTCAGGCGGTCTTCGATACACCCCAGAAGAACGGCAGCGGTCCCTTCACGATCCCGGAGACGTTCTTTCGCCACGCCGTGTAACTCAAGAAGAAGCCGGTCGGCGCATAGATGGCATCTTCGAACGCCGCCTTGTTGAGACGGCCGATCGCGGCCTTCTCTTCGTCGAGGTTCTTGGCGGCGAACCATGCGCTGACTTCAGCCTCGACCTTCGGGCTCGTCGGCCAGCCCCACCAGGCCTTGTCGCCGTTGCCGCGAATGCCGTTATAGCCGGCGGGACTGAGGCAGTCGGCGCCGGCGTGCCAGGTATGAAACATCTCCCAGCCGCCCTGGCCCGCAGGCGCTTTTGAAGCACGGCGCGAACCGACCGTCCCCCAGTCGGTCGCGACGAAATCGACATTCATGCCCATGCGCTTCAGCAGATCGGCGGTCACGTCGCCTTGCGCCTTGGTGATCGGCTGATCCTGAGCCACGATGCAGGAGACGGGCTGGTTGGTGTAGCCGCTCTCGGCCAACAGCTTCTTGGCGGCATCGAAGTCGCGTTTGCCCTTGAGTATCTCGCCGCCCTCTTCCGAATAAAGCGGCGTATTTGGCGTGAAGTAACCCGGCAGCGGCTTCCACAATGCATTGTCGTCGCCGACCAACGCGCGCATGTAATCTTCCTGACTCATCGCCGCGAGCACCGCCCGCCGCGCCCGCACGTCATTGAACGGCGGATGCAGATGGTTCATCCGGAACACGCCGATATTGCCGAGGGGGTCGGCAATATCGACACCGACATTGCGGTTCTTCTTGAGCACCGGCACGAGATCGGGAAGTGGATTTTCCCACCAATCGATCTCGCCGTTCTGCAGCGCGGCCGCTGCCGTAGCGGGGTCCGGGATCACCACCCATTCGATCCGATCGACCAGCATCTGCTTGCCGCCGGCGAGCCATGAGGCCTTTTCCTGACGCGGCACGTAATCGGCGAACTTTTCGAATACCGATTTGGCGCCGGGGACCCACTCGCTTTTGACGAACTTCAGCGGCCCCGAGCCGACATACTCGCCGATCTGTTTGAAAGGATCGGTCTGCGCGATTCGCTCCGGCATGATAAAGCAGCACGGCGTGTTATTCTTGCCCAAGGCCAGCAGCATCTTCGGATAGGGCTCTTTCAGGACCCATTTGAAGGTCCTGTCGTCGACGGCAACGAGCTCATTCTGGGTAGCCTTGATCATCTGCCCCATGGAATCGCGAACCGACCAGCGCGCCAGGCTCGCCACCACGTCCTTTGCCAGCACCGGTTCGCCATCGTGGAACTTGAGCCCCGGCCTCAGCCGGAAAGTCCAGGTCAGACCGTCGGCCGACACCTCTTCCGCCTCGACCATCTGGCGTTGCGGCTGCAACTTGTCGTCGATGCCGTAAAGCGTATCCCACACCAAGGCTGCGGCATTACGCACGACATATTGCGTCCCCCAGATCGGATCGAAATTGGCGAGGTCGGCCTGCGGCACAAAGCGCAAGGTGCGGGCGGCGGCGCCTTGCGACAACGCCGGCATCGAAAGACCGCCCGTCGCGGCGAGGCTGCCCGCCCCCGCCAATCCCTTCAACACCGTCCTGCGATCCATCGAGACCTCCTGATTCCGAAAACAGCCGCCGCGATTAGGCTCCAAACGGACCCTTCAGGCAATGGCGCGAATAGCCTCATTTGCTTGCAAACGGTGTGCCAGCGATCTGCCCTAAAACCCCAATCAAAACAAACTGATCACGGTATTTTCAGCCGCGTTTAACCAGCGAGCTTCTTGAATTTCGGCGACTCCTGCGGATGCCACCAGCGGCCGCCAATGACGACACCCTCCGACACGATCTTGCGATCCCCGATCAGATGCTCGCCGACGACGTCGACATAATCGAACTTGCCGTCCTGGATCGAGATCAGGGTTGCATCGCCGACGCTGCCCGGCTTGAGGCTGCCGAGTTCCGGACGCCGCAGCGCCATCGCTGCATTGACCGTCGAAGCGGCAACCACGTCGGAAAGCGGCATTCCCATGCACAGGAACTTGGACATCGTCGTGACCTGATCGAAGGCCGGGCCGTTGATGCAGAGGATATGGACGTCGGAGGAAATCGTGTCCGGATAAAAGCCGTTGGCAAGCATGGCGCGCGCGGTCTTGAAGGCGAACGAACCCTTGCCGTGGCCGATATCGAAAAACACGCCGCGCTCGCGCGCTTCCAGCACGACTTTTTTCACCGTACCCTGGGCTGTGGCCGGCGAATTGGGGAACGGCCGGAAGGCGTGGGTGAGCACGTCGCCGGGACGCAGAAGAGACACCACCTCCTCGTAGCTCGGCGGCGGATGATCGATATGTGCCATCAAGGGCATGCCGACTTCGTTGGCAACCTCCAACGCGATCTGAAGCGGCACGATGCCCGAGGCGCCTGAGGAGTTGCGGCCGACCCGCACCTTGATGCCGACGATGAGATCGCGATTGGCGTCGGCGACCTCAACGGCATCAATCGGATTCATCAGCCGGATTTCCTCGCTTTCACCAACCATGACGCGATGCGAGTAACCATAGATGCCGGCATGCGAGACGTGCAGATAGGCCAGAATGCGAACCTGACTGGGCTCGATCACATGCTTGCGAAAGCCTGCGAAGTTGCCGGGGCCGGCGCTGCCGGTATCGATCGCGGTGGTCACACCGGACGTGCGGCAAAATTCTTCGGCGTCGATGCCGATCGACGTGCCGCCCCAATACACATGCGTATGAAGATCGATCAGGCCGGGCGTGACGATATAGCCCGACACGTCGCGCACCTCGGTGCCCGGGTCCGCCTTGAGCGCATTTCCAACCATGGCGACCTTGCCGCCGGCAAAGGCGACATCGGTGACGGCATCGAGTTTTTGGGAGGGGTCAACCACGCGACCGCCGCGCAGGACCAGATCGAAAGGCATGGATTTCTCCGAATGACAGGTGAAGGGCGCAATGGGAGGGATTTGGCTGCGCCTGAATAATTGAGCAAGTATTTGATAATTGAGCAAATACCTGGACCACTGTCATCCCCTAGCGTCGTGGGTCTGACATTCATATTCTATCATACCATCTGGCGGCGGGGCTCTCGTGCGGATTGGAGAGGAACATGATCAGATGGATTGCCACATTTGCCGCAAGTCTGTTCGTCGCCTGGTCATCCGCGGTGTCAGGTGATCCCGTCCTCAAAACCTCGGATGCGGGTATCCGCATCGGCAACGTCATGCCGTACACCGGAGCCCTGGCGGCGTTTGGCGCCATCGGGAGGGCAGAGGCGGCCTACTTCCAGATGCTCAACGAACACGGCGGAATAAACGGCCGAAACGTCGAATTTATTTCATATGACGACAGTTCCGACCCGCTGGAAGCCATGGATATTACGCGCAACCTCATCGAGACCGAGAACGCGCTTTTCGTATTCGGTTCGTTTGGGACGCCGAGCAACCTGGCGGTTCGAAAATATCTCAACGACAAACATATTCCGCAACTGTTTGTCGCTTCCGGCGACGACCAGTGGGCCAATCCAAAGGACTTTCCATGGACGATGGGATGGCCACCGGCGTTTCGTATCGAGGGACGGATCTATGCGAATTACATCCAGGCCAACTACTCCGAAAAGAAGATCGGCGTGCTTTGGCAGAACGACGAGTTCGGCCGGGACCTTTTCCGGGGCCTGGAGGAAGGTTTAGGCGACGCGGCCCGGATGATCGTTACCGATACCGCCTTCGATGCGGCGGACCGGTCGCTCGACCAGCAGCTGGACATCCTTCACAATTCGGGCGTGGAGCTTCTGGTATTCGACGGTGCGCCGGCGATGGCGGCTCGGGTGATCCGGCATTTGAACGAATTCGATTGGCACCCTGTGCTCATTCTGGACAATGCGTCGGCCTCGATCGCCAATGCGCTGCGGCCAGGCGGCCTTGAAAATTCCATCGGTGTTATATCGACGGCCTTCCTGAAAGATGGGAGCGATCCTGCCTGGAAAGACGACACCGCCATGAACGAGTACTTGTCTTTCATGGACAGATATTATCCGGAAGGAGACAAAGAGGATAGCTACGCGGTCTTCGGTTACGCCGTCGCTCAAACCCTGGCGCAGGTCTTGAGGCAATGCGGCGAAGACCTCTCCCGCGAAAACATCATGAAGCAGGCGCAATCGCTCAAGAACTTTCGTAGCTCGGTCACGCTGCCGGGAATTACGATAACCACGAGCCCGACGGACTTCCGTCCCGTCAAGGACATGCGATTGGTGCAGTTCGACGGCAAAACCTGGCAACCTATCGGGCAACTGTTCGATAGCGCGTTTACGAGCGGCGCGGGGAATGCTCGGTAGGTTCCGGCGAGTTTTCCAGGTCAGCGACCAACTCAGCCCATCTACCGATTCTAAGCATGGCAATGCGCCGCGGAAGGGCTTCCCGAGCCACACAACGGCCCGCGACATTCCTGATTTCGCTTTGGATGAGGGTGTGGTTGTAAGTCTATCATCGCAGAGTAAGCTACGACGGCTTCGTCAATTGCCGACCTCGTCCCGATCAAAGATGGCCGGAGCGCTTCGGTTCCAGTCCGGCCCTCTGGCCGTAGCCGATCCTGTCCCGCCGGTGCGGGACGTGCTTGATCGCGGCTAACCTTGCTTGAAAGCACTCGGGAAAAGGGGCAAATACCCCCAAAAGGATTTCTGGTCGGAGCGGCAGGATTCGAACCTGCGACCCCTGCGTCCCGAACGCAGTGCTCTACCGGGCTGAGCCACGCTCCGACAAGAACGCGGCTTATAGCCTTGGCTTTCGCGCACCGCAAGAAGTCGATTTTGAGGATTTGATCCCTGTGAAGCTGGGCCTGAAAACGCAGATTTTGCCGGCCGCCGATGCGGCCGCCGTGGCCTCGGCCGCGAGCTGCCTCCGCGAGGGCGGCCTGGTCGCGTTCCCGACCGAGACGGTTTATGGCCTTGGCGCCGACGCCGCCCAGGCCCCTGCCATTGCCCGGCTTTATGAGGCCAAGGGACGACCCTCCTTCAACCCCCTGATTGCCCATGTCGCTGATATCGCAACCGCCCGGCAAATTGCCCGCTTCGACGCGACGGCTCTCAAGCTCGCGGAAGCCTTCTGGCCGGGGCCGCTGACGCTGGTTTTGCGGAAAGCACCCGACTGCCCGGTCGCGGAACTGGCGACCGCGGGCCTAGATACAGTGGCGATCCGTGTTCCCGCCCACCCGGTCGCGAAGGCCCTTCTGCGCGCCTTTGGAGGTGCGGTGGTCGCCCCCTCCGCCAATCTCTCCGGCCATGTCTCGCCGACCACGGCCGCCCATGTGGCGGGCGACCTCACGGGGCGGATCGATTTGATCGTCGATGGCGGCCCGGTTACCGTCGGCGTCGAATCCACGATTGTCGCTTGCTTCGAGGAAACGATGCTGCTCAGGCCGGGCGGCCTGCCGCGCGAGGCGATCGAGCGCGTGTTCGGTCGCGCCTTGCAGCGGCCGCCCGAAGACACGGTCACCGACAACGCCCAGCCGCTCGCGCCGGGCATGCTGGCCTCGCATTACGCGCCGCGTACGCCGGTTCGGCTCAACGCCAGCCACGTTGATCCGGACGAGGCGCTGCTGGCTTTCGGTGCTGCCGTGGTGAATGGCGCCCATGCGGCAAAAGCGGTGATGAATTTATCCGCCGCGGGTGATCTCAATGAGGCCGCCACCCATCTTTTCGGCTATCTTCGAGCGCTCGATACCAAAGACGCCCGCGCGATCGCGGTCATGGGCGTACCGCATCACGGCCTCGGCGAAGCCATCAATGACCGGCTGCGCCGCGCGGCCATGGGCAGATAACGAAATAGAGAAGAGCCGATAAAAAGAAGCCAAGAGACGCCCAAGAGACGCCAATGAATATGGTCCAAACACCGATTGCTCCGCTTTCATCCGAACTGATCGCGCGGTTTCGCGCCATCGTCGGCGACAAGTATGCAATGACAGAGCCTGCCGATGTCGCGCCCTATGTGACCGAGGAGCGTGGCCTGTTTCGCGGTCACTCACCTTTGATCCTGCGGCCGGGTTCGACGGCGGAAGTCTCCGCGATCTGCAAGCTCGCGACCGCCGAGAGGATCGCGCTGGTGCCGCAGGGCGGCAATACCGGTCTCGTCGGCGGCCAAACCCCGCACCGGGGTGAGGTCGTCGTCTCGACGCGACGGCTCGACAAGATCCGCGACATCGATCCGGCGTCCAACACCATGACCTGCGAGTCCGGCGTGGTGTTGCAGGTCGCGCAACAGAAAGCGGCTGAAGTCGACCGGTTGTTTCCGCTGTCGCTGGGCGCGGAAGGAAGCTGCACCATCGGCGGCAATCTCTCCACCAACGCCGGCGGCACGGCGGCGCTCGCGTTCGGCGTGGCGCGCGAAATGGCGTTGGGCCTGGAAGTGGTGCTGGCGGACGGGCGGATTCTCAATGGTCTCTCGAAGCTGAAAAAAGACAACACCGGTTACGACCTGCGCAACCTCTTCATCGGCGCAGAGGGCACGCTCGGCATCATCACCGCGGCAACTTTGAAGTTGTTTCCGAAGCCGCGCGCGATTGAGACCGCCTTTGTCGGGCTCAAATCGCCTGATGATGCGCTCAAGCTGTTGGCGATCGCACAGAACGAAGCGGCCGGCAGCCTGACAAGCTTTGAGTTGCTCGCCGATATCGCGGTCGATTTCAGCGTGCGCCATGGCATCGATATCCGTGAGCCGCTCACCGGCAAGCATCCCTGGTTCGTGCTGATGGAACTGTCGTCGTCACGCGACGACGCGCGGGTGACACTGGAAGCGATCCTGGCGCAGGGGATGGAACAGGGCATCGTCGACGACGCCGTGATCGCCGCGAATTTGAGCCAGCGCGCAGGCTTCTGGAAATTGCGCGACGAAATGTCGGCGGCACAAAAGCCCGAAGGCGGCTCGATCAAGCATGATATCTCGGTTCCGGTCGCAGCCGTCCCCGCTTTCACCGCAGAAGCGAATGCCGCCGTGGTGAAGCTCATTCCGGGCGCGCGGCCGGTGCCGTTCGGCCATCTCGGCGACGGCAATATCCATTATAACGTCAGCCAGCCCGTGGGCGCCAACGCGGCCGATTTCCTCGCCCGCTGGCACGACGTCAACGCGGTGGTGTTTGCGATCGTGCTGCGGATGGGCGGATCGATCTCCGCCGAACACGGCATCGGCGTGCTCAAGCGCGACGAACTGCCCGAGGTGAAGGACAAGGTCGCGATCGAGCTGATGCGGTCCATCAAGGCACTGCTCGACCCGCTCGGGATCATGAACCCCGGCAAGGTACTCTAACTCCTCATGGTGAGGAGGCGCGCACGCGCCGTCTCGAACCATGAGGCCTGCCATCCTTCGAGACGCGGCTAACGCCGCTCCTCAGGATGAGGAGAACACGGCAAGGAATTCTTATCGTGACCCCGTCCTTTCCGCTTGCGATTACACCGATCGGCGACGCTGATGTTGCCGGCGTCATCGCGCTCTGGCAGGCCTGCCAACTGACACGGCCATGGAACGATCCGGCCGCCGACATCGCGCTCGCTCGACGAGGGTCCAACGCGACGGTGCTGATCGGGCGCGGCGACGGTTTGATCGTTGCCACGGTTCTGGTCGGACATGACGGTCACCGCGGCTGGGTCTATTACCTTGCGGTCGATCCCGATCACCGTCACAAAGGCTATGGACGCGTCATGATGGATGCGGCGGAAGATTGGCTGAGCGAGCGCGGTATCGAGAAGTTGCAGCTCCTCGTCCGAGCCGACAACAGTCAGGTGAAAGACTTTTACCAATCGCTGGGCTATTCGATGCAGGACCGCATCATTTATGCCAAATGGCTCGACGGGCGCGAGCCGACGCCCTGATCGAAATTCTGGAGGACCGAGGTGACCGTCGCCGACCGCATCCGCGTCAAGGACGAACGCGTACTCTCCGACAATTACGGCACGCTCAAGAGCACCACCTTCGAATGGCGTCGCAACGACGGCAAATGGCAGACGATGACGCGGGACGTCTTCGACCGCGGCAATGCGGCGGCGATCCTGCCCTATCATCGCAAGCAGCGCATGGTCTTGTTGGTGCGCCAGTTCCGCCTGCCAGCCTATGTTAACGGCTATGACGGCCTTCTGATCGAGGCCGCCGCCGGTCTGCTCGACAATGCAACGCCCGAAGACCGCATCCGCGCCGAGGCCGAAGAAGAGATCGGCTATCGCTTGCGCGATGTGCACAAGGTGTTCGAAGCCTTCATGAGTCCGGGTGCGGTAACGGAAAAGATTCACTTCTTTGTCGCCGAATATGAGCCTGAGATGCGCATTGGCAACGGCGGCGGTCTCGCCGATGAAGGCGAAGACATCGAGGTACTCGAACTCGCATTCGACGAAGCGCTTGCCATGATCAAGGACGGCCACATCGTCGATGCCAAGACCATCATGCTGTTGCAATATGCGGCGCTCAACATCTTCAAGTGACAACCCACTGCCCTGCTACGAGAATCAAAACATGCGCATCACTCTTATTCACGCCCTGAAGCATTCAATCGTTCCGATCGAGGCCTCGTTCGCCCGGCTTTGGCCGGATCCGACCTTGATGAACCTGGTCGATGACAGCCTCTCGGCGGACCTCGCACGCGATGGCAAACTCACGCCTGCGATGACCGACCGCTTCCTTGCGCTCGCAGGCTACGCTGTTTCGACCGGCGCCAATGCGATCCTCTTCACTTGCTCGGCTTTTGGCCCCTGCATCGAGGCGGTGGCGCGCGAGCTTGCGCCGATGCCTGTGCTCAAGCCCAATCAAGCCATGATCGAACAGGCGGTGGCTCGCGGCCACCGAATCGGCCTGCTCTCGACCTTTCCGCCGACCTTGCAGTCGATGCCGCCGGAATTTCCGGGAACGGTAGAACTCGTACCGAAACTGGTGGAGGGCGCGATGGCCGCGCTCGATCGCGGTGACCGCGCGGAACATGATCGCCTGGTCGTGCAGGCCTCGCGCGATTTGCGTGACTGCGACCTGATTGCGCTGGCGCAATACAGCATGGCGCCAGCCGCGGCGCTGGTTGCAGAAGCCACCAAGCTGCCCGTGCTGACCACCCCCGACAGCGCTGTCGCCAAGCTGAAGCAGTTGCTCAACGGCTAAGACAGTCTTTTCAAAACAAACTTCCCTGCCCGCCGTCGGAATCGGCGGCAGCCTTTTTGCGCGGGATTGCCTTCTTCGCCGGCCTTGATTGCTCGGCCTCACGCTGTTCATCCGTGATCGGCAGGATCAGCTGCGCATCGTCGTGAGCGACGTGATTGACCCGCAGTGAGATCTCGTGCCAGACGAATTCACCGACTTCGGGTCCGCGCATCAGCGGCGTCACCGTGTCGGCCTCATCCGAGCGGCAATCGAGCCAGCGTTCGAAATCGGCTGTCTTGATCGCGACCGGCACGCGATGATGAAGCACAGCGAGGTCGGCGCTCGCGGGCGCCGTGACAATCGCAACCGTGTCGACTTCCTCGCCGTTCGGCCCGATCCAGGTCTCGGCCAAGCCCGCGAACCCGATCGGATGGCCGTCGCGGCGGTGGATGAAATACGGCCGCCTGCCGCCTTCAGATGAATGCCACTCGTAGTAGCCATCGGCCGGAATCAGACAGCGCCGCCGCCTGATCGCATTTTTGAAGGCAGGTTTCTCCCTCACGGTCTCCGCGCGGGCATTGATCAGGAGCGTAAATTTACGGGGGTCTTTCACCCAGGCCGGCCACAATCCCCAGCGCATCAAGCGAAAATGCCGGCCGCTTTCGTCCATCACCACCGGTATCGGTTGCGTTGGGGCAACATTATACCTTGGCGGGAAATTCGGTTGTTCCAAATAGCCGAAAAGTTGCCGTATCGCTTCAGGCGCCGAGGTTATAGCAAAGCGTCCGCACATTATTGGTATCCGAATAAGTATTCTTCAGTAACTTTTTACCCCCAACCCTAACAGTGCGAAAGATGACGTCATCTGCTGCCAAGCCAGTGCAACCGGCCTCCGAGACCACTGCCGATAATTCGGCGTGGGCGGACGAATTGCGCGCAGCCAATATCAACCCGCGCACCGGGCTTGCCACCGACTATCTCAATCACTTCAACGAAGCCGTCATGCTGCTGGAGATGATTCCGGATATGCCGGAATGCACCGAGGATTTTCTGACCTGGAAACCGCTATCCTACGCCGAACATTTTACAGCTTCCCATTTCAAGGCCAGGGATCTTGCAATCGAAGCCTATAACGCCGCCGACACCCGCATTCGCACTGACTTCGACAACATCACGAGCGCCATCACCTCGATCCTGTCAGCGGTGAGCGAAGCCATGCGGGAGGCGCAACAGGACAAAACCCGCGCCAGATTGGCCGAACAGGCCTCGGGCTGGGTCAAGCCGCTGATGATGCTGGCTGGCGGCGTCATCAATGGCGACGGCGCTGCCGACGTCGAATACATCATGACCCATTGATCGTAGATGCTGCTCTTCTAAACTGAGCCAAGTCCCCGACACGGGCGATCCAGTCTCGAGATCATTCCTTGGCATCCTCTCCTCAGCCGTCCCATCCCCAGATCGCCGTCAGCGCGGCGATTTTCCGCGAAGGCAAGATCCTGCTGGTGCGGCGTGCGCGATCCCCCGCGAAGGGCTTTTACTCACTGCCCGGTGGACGCGTCGAATTCGGTGAAACCCTTCACGCTGCGCTACATCGCGAGATCGCCGAGGAAACCGCGCTCAGCATCGAGATCGCAGGCCTTGCTGCCTGGCGCGAAGTTCTCCCGACGGCCGAGGGAAGCGGGCATTTTGTGATCCTGTCGTTTGCGGCGCGCTGGAGCGCGGGCGAGCCTCGCCTGAACGAGGAACTCGACGACTATCTCTGGCTCGTGCCCGACGCGCTGGGCGACCTCAAGATCACGCCGGGCTTGCAGGACGTCATCCAACAGGCCCGCCGCGTTTTGGGCCTGTAAGAGAAAGATCGGCGGCTTGCGGAACGCACCCTGAGCGGGCATATCACATTCCTTATGCCAAGATTTCCAGCCCTCGCCCTCCTCGCTCTGTGCTGCCTCGCGACGCCCGCGCGCGCGCAAGAGACCGCCGCGCCGTTCGACAATGATTTGCAGCGCTTTGCGGAGATTCTCGGAACCCTGCACTACCTCCGGGGCATCTGCGGCAGCAATGAGGGCGGCAAATGGCGCAATGAGATGCAGGCGCTGCT
Organism: Bradyrhizobium sp.; assembly: GCA_049509335.1. Classification (GTDB taxonomy): domain Bacteria; phylum Pseudomonadota; class Alphaproteobacteria; order Rhizobiales; family Xanthobacteraceae; genus Bradyrhizobium. The sequence goes on from JBEKZZ010000015.1 coordinate 32,691, forward strand.
GGATGCCGAAACTCCCTCCGGCGAGCGGCGCGCGCGCATGATCGCCGGCTTCAACCGCGGCTATAACGGTTTCCAGCAGACCTACCGGACCTGCACGCCGGCGGCGACACTCGCCATCCGCCGCTATATCGACGAGGGCCTGAAGATTTCGCGCGACCTGACCGCGCGCTACGCTAATTGATGCCGCTTTGCAGACTTCCTTTACCCGCGTTAACCTTTCCTAAAGAACTGGTCTAGGCGGCCTCGCCTGGCGTGCTACACCACGATCGTTCCTCTCCTCAAAAGATGCTTTCAATTTCATGAGCCATCCCGCGCCCTTCACTGCCCGCGACCTGTTGCCCGATCAAGAACAGAAGCAGGCCGCACTCAGCTATCTCAGCGAAGCCTGGGCGGAAGCGCGGCATGATGGGGTCGACGGCGATTGCCTGGCGCAGGCAAGCCTGTTTGCGGCCTTCGCCGAACTGGTCCGGACCTATGGCGAAGACGCGGTCGCGAAATTCGTCGAGGGCCTTGTTGTTCGTGTTCGCAACGGCGAGTTCTCAACCGCACTCGCGAGACAATAAACGCAACCCCTTGCAAGCCCTTGTTGTCTAGCCCTCGGCGGCTTACGTTCTCATGTGAGATGTCACCTGAGAAGCTTACATGAAGGCTGCGTTTTTACCTGACCGGGGCGTGGTCAAGATATCGGGCGAAACCGCCCGTGATTTCCTCAACGGCCTGATCACCACCGATACCACGCGGCTCCAGCCGGGATTGGGCCGCTTCGGTGCGCTGCTGTCGCCACAGGGCAAGATCACCGTGGATTTCCTGATCACCGAGGCGCCGTCAGGCCATGGCGGCGGCTTTCTGATCGACTGTCCAAAGGCGCTCGCGCAAACGCTTGCCGACAAGCTCGGTTTCTATCGGTTACGCGCCAAGATCGGAATCGAAAATCTCTCCGACAGCCTTGGCGTGCTCGCCGTATGGGATGGCGATGTGGCATTGAAGCCAGATCTCACCTTCGCCGATCCGCGTAACCCCAGCCTGGGCCTTCGCATTCTCGTTCCCGGCGAACTCGCGCCAAAAGCCGCCGACCTGATCGGCGCGGAGCTTGTCGACAGTTCCGCCTACGAGGCGCACCGCATTGCCGTGGGCGCGCCGCGCGGCGGTCTTGATTTCATCTATGGTGATGCCTTCCCGCACGAAACCAATATGGACCGGCTTCACGGCGTCGATTTCGACAAGGGCTGTTATGTCGGCCAGGAGGTCGTGTCGCGCATGCAGCACCGCGGCACCGCGCGCACCCGCACCGTGCGCCTGCTGCTGGATGGACCTGCACCGGAGGCGGGATCGGCGATAACAGCCGGCGACAAATCGGTCGGCACCATGGGCTCCGCCGCCGATGGTCACGCGCTGGCGCTGATCCGGATCGATCGCGCCGGTGAGGCATCGGAGGCCGGTACGCCGTTGACGGCAGGGGGGCTCTCGATCCGCATCGCCGATCCGGACGAGTTGCGCTTGCAGCCCAAGCAGACGGTCGCATGACGAGAGCGGCGCGCCTGCATGCCGACGGCAAGACCCGCTGCCCGTGGCCGGGCGAAGACCCCCTTTATGTCGCCTACCACGACACCGAATGGGGCGTGCCGGAATTCGATGACCGCGCGCTTTACGAAAAGCTGATCCTGGACGGGTTCCAGGCCGGGCTGTCGTGGATCACCATCCTGCGCAAGCGCGACCATTTCCGGAAAGCCTTCGACGACTTTCAGCCGGAGATGATCGCGCGCTACAACGCCAAAAAAGTCCACGCGCTGATGAACGATGCCGGCATCGTCCGCAATCGCGCCAAGATCGAGGGCACGGTCGCGGGCGCCAAATCCTATCTGAAGATCATGGAAGAAGGCCCTGGTTTCTCGAAGTTTTTGTGGGACTTCCTCGACGGCAAGCCCAAGGTCAATCAGTTCAAGACCACGGCCAGCGTTCCCGCCTCCACGCCGTTATCGATCAAGATGTCGAAAGAACTCTCCTCACGCGGATTCAAATTCGTCGGCCCCACCATCGTTTATGCCTTCATGCAGGCAACCGGCATGGTCAACGATCATCTCGTCACCTGCTTCTGCCACGAGAGCTGTGCCGGCAAGCGCCGCAGCCCTCGCCTCCAAGTGAAATGACAACCGGAAAATCGCCTGCGCCACGCGTCTGGCAGCGCATGCTGTCAGGCCGCCGGCTCAACCTGATCGACCCCTCCCCGCTCGACATCGAAATCGCCGATATCGCGCACGGGCTTGCGCGGGTGGCGCGCTGGAACGGACAGACCAGGGGTACGCATATCTTTTCGGTGGCCCAACACACCCTGCTGGTCGAGGCCGTGATGCGCGAGCAAACCCCGCGGATCGACGTCACTTGGCGGCTCGCTGCGCTTCTCCATGACGCGCCCGAATACGTCATCGGCGACATGATCTCGCCGTTCAAGGCCGTGCTCGGCGAAGACTACAAGGCGGTCGAGAAACGCCTGCTGTCGGCGATCCACATCCGCTTCGGCCTGCCGGCTGTGCTGGCCGACAAGATCACGCAGGCGATCAAAGCGGCCGACAGGGGCGCGGCGTATCTCGAAGCCACGGAATTGGCAGGCTTCGAGCAGGCCGAGGCGAAACGCCTGTTCGGCCGCGACCCCGGATTGTCGGAGGCCGCGCGTGAGGATTATTTGACGCCGTGGAGCGCGGCCAAGGCCGAGAAGCGGTATCTGGCAAGGTTCAAGGTGTTGGTATCGTAGTTGTCGAACGCCGCACGGCGGCGCCTGTTCCCGCTCGATCCGGGGCGAGTTTCAATCTATGATAGCAAGAAACCCCGGACGAAAGACGAGGGAGCGTACCGATGCCTTTCAGGATGCTGATGCTTGCAGCTTTTGTCGCAGGTGTTCAGTGCTTCGGCGCCAGTTCGTTTGCTGCCGCAGCAGATGATCGGGAATCGAAGGAAATCCTCTGGCCGACAACCGCCTGGCCAGTTTCGACCCCAGAAGAAGAAGGCATGGACTCGGCCGCCATTGCACGGCTGGTCGAAACGGTAGGCACCTTCAGGCAGGACAGTCTCACGATCATCCGCCACGGCAAGATCGTTGCCGATGTCTACTATGCTCCCTATGTCGCCGGCATCAGCCACGACTTGAGGTCCGTGACGAAAAGCGTGGTCGGCACACTGACCGCGCTTCAGTTGCAAAAGAGCGACCTCGACAGCGTGGATCATCCGGTTGTCGATCTGTTTTCCGACAAGTCCATTCAAAATCTGGATGACAGAAAGCGGACGATGACGGTCCAAAGCCTTCTCGACATGACGTCCGGCATCGAATGGAACGAGGGGCTGTATACGCCCGAAGAGACCATCATGAAGATGTATCAGAGTCCCGACCGGACGGCCTTCGTGCTTGACCAGCCGATGGCTGCGGCGCCCGGGGACCGTTTCAATTACGCTGGCGGCAACCCGTATCTGCTCTCCGTGCTCATCAACAGGAAGTCTGGTCAGAATGCGCTCGATTTCGCGAAAAAGGAGCTGTTCGGGCCGCTTGGCATCAAAAGCGCCAAATGGGGAGAGCCGGACGCGCAAGGCGTGACGGATGGCGAAGCTGGTCTCTCGCTATCACCTCACGACATGGCCAGGATCGGGTACCTCTACCTTCATGACGGGCAATGGGAAGGCAAGCAACTCATCCCGTCATCCTGGGTTGAGAGGGCAAGGTCTGGACCGGTGGTCGCGACGTCCGGATATCACTATGGAAACTTGTGGTGGTCGCTTCCCGAAAAGGGAGCCTATATGGCTCGCGGCCGGCATTCGCAATTGATCCTGGTGATTCCAAAATTCGATATCGTCGTCGCCATGACCGGATATCTGCGAGACACCGAGTTCTATTCGCCTTCCGGATTGATCGACGACATCTTCAGCGCCGTCAGATCCGATCAGCGGCTACCCGACAATCCCATCGCAAAGGTGTTGCTGACGAATGCGATACGCCAAGCTAGGGCGGAAAAGCCGGTGGCCGTCGGCGGTGCGCCGAAACTGGCCAGAGCGGTTTCGGGGAAGATCTACAATTTCCCGGACAACGAGCTGCGCGTGAAAAGTTTCACGCTGAATTTTTATAAGCAGGATTCCTCATGGGTCATCACCACCTATACCGACAAGGGCAGCGGCCGGCTTACGGGACTGGTCGGGCTGGACGGTGTCTATCGCAAGAGTCCTCCCGCGCCTTACGGCATCAATGCGACAAGAGGGCGTTGGACCAGTGAACATACATTTGTGATGGAGCGCCGGATTTTGGGACACAGCGAAACCCAGACCTGGGCACTGACCTTCGACGGCGACAAGGTGACGGTGAATTTCGAAAATACGGATGGCTTCAAGGCCGAGCTTCGCGGCAAGAGCACGGAGGCTGAAAATCTCCGTCACGCATCGTCCGCTCCGGCGTTGGCCGCGGCCTTCTGATCGCCCGCCGCCATCGGTCATTTGCCCTCAAGCCTGAGCCGCCGATACACATCATTTGCAGGAGCAAGAACGAATGAAGCGGATCGTCATCAGCGTCGTTATTATGGTCGGTTCAGCCGTGCTGGCAGCCGCCCAGCCGGCAGCAGCGCCTTACGAACCTGGCCTCGGCGAGTTCATGATGGCGACCCAGATTCGCCACGCAAAACTTTGGTTTGCCGGCAAGAGTCGCAACTGGGAGCTCGCGGCCTATGAGATCGACGAGATCAAGGAAGGCCTGGAGGACGCAGCCAGGCTTCATTCGACTGTTGACGGGGTTCCTGTCGCCGACATGATCAAGACCATCATTGATCCCCGGATAGAGCGGCTTGAAAAGGCGGTTGGAGCGAAGAACAACAACCAATTTGTCGCCGCCTTCGACGAGTTGACCGGCGGCTGCAACGCCTGCCATGCCGGCGCCGGCAAGCCGTTTATCCGCATTCAGCGCCCGAGCGAGCCTCCATTCAGCAACCAGAATTTTGCGCCCATGAAGTAAAGGCATTCGCCTACGATCCGCATCCGCAAAATCCAACGAGCATCAGCCGCGATGAGTCCGATCTATTTTGACCTTGATGGAACGCTGACCAATCCAAAACCCGGAATTACCCGTTCGATCCAATATGCGCTTCGTAAGCTCGATTGCGAAGCGCCGTCAGAGGATGAACTGACGTGGTGCATCGGTCCTCCGCTTCGCGCAAGTTTCAAAAAGCTGCTTGGCACCGATGCACTGGCGGACGCTGCGATTTTGCTTTATCGAGAGCGATTTTCCGATATCGGCCTCTTCGAAAATGAAGTCTACCCCGGCATTGAAGACACGCTGTCAATGATTGCCGAACAAGGCCGACGCCTGTTTGTTGCAACAAGCAAACCCGTTGTCTACGCCGATCGCATCGTCGATCATTTCAAGCTGAAGACCTATTTTGAATGCGTCTTCGGTTCTGAACTGGACGGCACGCGTGCCGACAAGACCGAGCTTTTGGCCTACGCCCTCAAGGTCGCGCGCGTCGACCCGGCACGGGCCATCATGATCGGAGATCGAAGCCACGACATGATTGGCGCGAGAAATAACGGGATGACCGCCGTGGGCGTCCTTTACGGTTATGGCAGCAAGCAAGAATTGCTTGGCGCGGGAGCTCATCACCTCTCGGCTACACCGCAAGGGTTGCTCGATCACACGGGTTAGACTGTTCGGAGATCAGCGATCGGGCTGGCGTATGGTCAGGATCGGCACCGCCGTCTCGATCCCGCGCAGAATATGTTCGCCGCAAGGATGCCACGGAGCCGCGACGGCCTCCGCGAAGGAGCTAGTCGCAAGCATGGGGTAGCCGAGTTGCTTGGTCAGATCTTGCACCCGGACGACCTCGTTGACCGCGGCCCCGACCACCGTGAACTGCAACCGCTCGGCTATTCCGACATTGCCGTAGATCACTTCGCCCAGATGAAGCGAGATGCCGAAGTTGAGAGCTGGATGGATCGCACGTGACGATAAGGAACCAAGCCGCCAGCGGGCTTCCTTGGCGGCAGCGAGCGCGCGGCCACAGGCATCTTCAGGTGAACCCTCGACACGAAACAGACCGAGCACCGCGTCGCCGATCAACGAGACCACCTCGCCGCCATGGTCGAGCACCGTGGCTGCGGTCATTTCGAAATAGCGTCCAAGCAGCTTGAGGAAATCTTCGGTCGAGAGCTGGTGCGCAAGCTCCGTGGAGCGGCGAAGGTCGCTGTACCACAGCGCGGCCGTGATCTTTTCCCCGTCACCCCGCCTGATCAAGCCGTTGAGCACGGCCTCGCCCGCGCGCTTGCCAAGATAGGCGTGGGCGACATTCCGGGCGACGCTCCGCTCGATCTTCGACTTCAGCGCGATAGCGAGGTGGCGGGTGATGCGCTGGAGCGACGCAATCTCGTCATCGGTAAATCCTTCGGGCCGGTCTCCAAGCCATGAACAGATGATTCCTTTCCGCCCGATCTGGTCGTACCCGATGAGGAAAACAAGATAATCGGTGCCTCCCAATGCGCGAAAGTCCTTCAGCACATCGAAATCAAGGAGCGCCGTATCACCCGTCAACCGGCGCCGCAGGATCGGCAGCCGATGGGTCAGGGTATGGCCGATGGGGCTCAGCACAAACCGATCCTGCGCGCTATCCTCGGCGCTGAAGTACTCGACGTCGATCCCTGTCGCGGCGGTCCAGTTCACCGTGCTGGCGGCATAGAGCGGGTGGAGGATCCGGAAGGCCACCTGGCCCCGCAAGATCGGAATTCCGACACCGCGCAACCGCCGGCACAACTCCCCATAGAGCGCGGCGGACTCGGACTCGATCAACGCCTCATGGGCCAGCCATTCAATAACGGTGTCGCCCAGAACTGTCGACGCGGTTGCCTGATTATCCATGCGGCATGACCTTCGCTTTCCGCCGCGTCGCGGGCGCCGATATTGATTTTGCCACTGCGCGGGCGGAGCCAATGAACAGCTCGGCTAGCGGGCTGATGGTGCGATGCTTGACCGTGATAATACTGACCCAGGCGCGCAAAGCGGGCACTTTCACCGGCAGCAACTTCAGTCCCACACGCTTTGCGCTAAGCTGTGCAACAGAACTCGGGAGAATTCCGACGAATTTCCCGGTCGCGACGAGGGTCGTTGTCAGTTGAACGGACAATGTGAGGATGCTTGGGGCCGGAGGCGTGAGGCCCGCAGCCTGAAAAATCCTGGCAATGAGCAGTCCCGGCGCGCTATCGCAGGGCGGAAGAACCCAAGACTCCTCTGCAAGTTCGGCAAGTTCGATATGCCGCCGCCGGGCCCATTGGCTGGACATTCCGGCGACCGCAACAAAAGGTTCGTCGAACAATTGTTCCGAAACCAGGTCATCTTCCGCAAACGGCTGCGGCATCCGCCCGATCAACAATTCAACGTTGCGCTCGCGCAGTTGGCCTAATTGCATGAGCGCGGTATCGGCATGGATCACCCGCAACTTCACGCCGGGATATTGCTGATGGAACCGTTCTGCGATAGCGGGCAGGATGCCGGCAATGATGATCTCCGGGCAGCCGACCGCTAATTCCCCGGACGTCGGATCGGTCAGGAATTCGATTTGCTTCAGTCCCTGACGCATCTCGTCGAACACGTTTACCCCACATTTGAGCAACGCCCGACCATATGCGGTCAGTTCGACACCCTGAGGGTTGCGATCAAACAGTTTGACGCCGAGTGTATGCTCGAGATCGGAAATCGTCTTGGAAACGACGGGATGCGAGATGGCGAGCTTTGTGGACGCCTTCGCCATGCTGCCCGACTCCGCCACTGCCAGCACGATATGAAGGTCCCGCAGCCGGACCCGGCGGCCGATGCGATCCGACCAATCCATTTTTGGCCCTTAGTCAGGAGGCTACAGGGATGCCGCAAAATAGAACTTTTAAACTACTACGGCAGCAGGCAATCATTCAACCGCAAATTGGAGACGGTTAATTTGCAGATGTTGAGCACGTTCGAAAAACGCATCCACGACGACCTAGCGGAGGATAGCCATGCTGAGCAGATGCATCGCCCGAACCATTGCAATTTTAGGGATTACCGCCTCTGCCGCGGGTGGCGCCAGCGCCCAGAACACTGTCAAGGTTGGCATGGTCATGCCGATGACCGGCGCACTTGCAGCCGCGGGCCGTCAGGTCGTCGCCGGTGCCCGCCTCTACATGAAACAGCACGGCGATATGGTCGCCGGACGGCAAATCGAACTGGTGGTCAAGGACGACGCCTCGTCCGGTGAAACGGGAAAACGTCTTCTGCAAGAGCTTATCGTCAACGAGAAGGTAGACATCATCGGCGGCGGTCTTACGGCAGACCTGCTGGCCAGCGCGTCGCTGATTACGGAGGCTCAGAAGCCTACGGTCATCATGCTTTCAAGCACGACGGCCGTGGTCGAGCGATCGCCCTACTTCGTCCGGACCAGTTGCACTCTTGCCCAATCCTCGGGGATCATGGCCGACTGGGCGATCAAGAGCGGCCTCGGCAGAGCCGTGACTTTGGTGTCGGAGTTCGCTCCCGGCCTAGAAGCGGAGGAGACCTTCGCCAACAATTACAAAGCCGCGGGTGGTCAGATTGCGGAAATGATCCGCGTGCCGTTGCGCAGCCCTGACTTTGCACCGTTCCTGCAACGCGTGCGAGACGCGGCGCCGCAAGTCCTGTTCGTGTTCATTCCCTCCGTTCAGGCCGCCACTTTCGCCAAACAATTCGTAGAGCGCGGGCTGGATAAGGCCGGCATCAGGCTCGTTGGACCTGGCGATCTGACCGACGACGAAGCGCTGCCCGGCATGGGCGATGCGATGCTGGGCGCCGTTACCTCACACTTTTACTCAGCCGCGCATCCTTCTGCGCTGAACAGGGCGTTCGCCGACGCCTATCTCAAAGAGAACAACACCCGCGCGAATTTCATGGCAGTCAGCGGGTATGACGGGATGCAAGTCATCTATGACGCCTTGAAGAGGACCGGCGGCTCGACGGAAGGAAAAGCACTGATCTCCGCCATGAAAGGCGCCGCCTGGGAAAGTCCGCGTGGTCCGATGTCGATCGACCGGGAAACCGGCGAAGTCGTGCACAATATCTATATTCGAAAGGTTGAGAAGGCGGACGGCGAACTTCGCAACGTCGAATTTATGACGTTCAGTAACGTCAGAGACCCGCGGGTCGCGGCAAAATGAAGAACATGGAAGTCATCATTGCCGGTGGTGGCATTGGTGGGCTGAGCCTGGCGCTCAGCCTGCATCAGGCCGGCATCGCGGTCCGTGTGTACGAGGCGGTGCGCGACCTTGCTCCATTTGGCGCAGGCATCAATCTGCAACCGACGGCGGTGCGTGAACTTACCGAGCTTGGACTCGCGGACGCGCTGGCCGAGGTCGGCATCGCAACGCAGGAGTTGAGCTTTTTCAACAAATTCGGGCAGTTGATTTGCAGCGAGCCAAGAGGGCTTTTGGCCGGATATCGATGGCCACAATACTCGATCCATCGCGGCAAGTTGCAGATGCTGTTGCTGCGTGCCTTGCGCGAACGCATCGGTCCGGAAAATTTTCGCAGCGGGTTGAGATTCACAAAATTCGAGCAGGACGGCGAGCGGGTACACGCCCGGTTTCGCGACAGCGACGGTGCGGAGTTGCTTGATGAAGCCGATGTCCTGGTCGGCGCTGACGGCATCCATTCCGCCGTCCGGCATCAGCTCTACCCGACCGAAGGAGAGCCTCGTTTTGCCAGGCAGCTAATGTGGCGTGCCGCCCTTGATGCTGAGCCTTTCCTTGGCGGTCGCACCATGATCATTGCGGGGCATTTCCATCAGCGGATCATCGCATATCCCGTTGGCAAAGCCGCAACCCCCGGCAAACTGCTAACGAACCTGATTTGTCAGATGACCGTGGAGAATGCGGCGCCGCCCCGCGAGGACTGGAACAGGCGTGTCGCGAAAGAAAGGGTGCTCGAAGCATTCGATGGGTGGCGGTTTCCATGGCTCGACGCTCGGGCGCTGATCGAGCAATCGCCCGATTTCTACGAGTTTCCGTTGGTGGATCGAGATCCCGTCTCGGCATGGACGCATGGCCGGGTCACGCTGATCGGCGATGCCGCGCATCCGATGCAGCCGGTCGGAAGCCAGGCAGGTTCACAAGCGATCGTGGATGCCCGCGCGCTGACCGGAGCGTTGATAGCAACCTCCGATCCCATCGAGTCGCTGGCGCAATATGATGCGGAACGCAGGCCTGCTATGAACGACGTTACATTGCGTAACCGCGGGTTCGGTCCGGAAGCCGCCATGCAGTTGGCGGAGGAGCGCGCACCTCACGGCTTTGCTCGGATAGAGGACGTCATTTCGCGCGAGGAACTCGATTCCATCGCTCGTTCGTTCACCACCGCGGCGGGTCTTGATGTTGAGACGGTCAACAGCAGACCGTCCTTTGTGCGACCGGCCCAAGTAACGTCCTTGGCGGTATGACGGCGGTCACGGACGAGTGGCGGATGTCCGTTCGAGGTCATTCGCGTCGCTTTGACGTGCTGGCCGGATGCTCTCACTCGCGCCCCGGAATGACGGCATCCTCTTGACACATCATCAAACCGCCTCAAGTGATTTGCCCGTCGCGCCAACATGTCGCAGGCATTTTCGCTTGCCCCGTCGGGCAAATCAAATCCACAACTCCGCGCGTCCCGCGCCCGCATGAGGGGCGTATCGCGATCGTCACGGACGTTGGGCGCGGGATGCGGTGGACGCGGCGGTGCGCGAGACGAAGCGCACCGGCGCGGACGGCAAAGCCGTGTGGTCCTGATATCTCGACGCTGATATCAACCGGTCGATGATGCCTAGCGCATCACGGCGGGGATGGTGGCAAGAAAGCCCGATCGCCAGGGAGATCACGGAATAAGCCGTTAAAACCATTGCGCAGGGAATGCCGGCGTTATCCGGTGAACCTGTGGTGACTTACTCGTGTGCTTTCTATTTTTGCACGCGAGGCCGCGGGCGCATCGAGCGCCCGGCATTCCCTGCGCCCTCTGTTCGAGGGTACTTATGCAACAACCCGGACGCATTGCGCCGCGGGAAGGCGGAGGCGCGACCCATCCTTCGAGACGCGTACTTATCTACACCATTCGCGACGGCTTCGCCGTTGCTCGGCCTGCTCGGGTGTGCGCGCTCCTCAGGATGAGGTCCATTTTTCCTCATGGTGAGGAGCGCGCCGTAGGCGTGCGTCTTCGGACGACGCTTTGCGTCACCTGGAGAACCATGAGGCCCAGGCTGTTTGACATTTGAATCGGAAGCGCGCGGCTCTATAATCGGGATCGAGAACAAGGAAAAAAACATGATCCACGTCTGCTCGCTCGCCGCCCTTCCCTCCACCGTCAAGGCCATCGGCGCGAGCCATGTGCTCACCGTGATGGCAAATGTCGATCAGGTGCAGCGTCCTGTGTCGGTGCTTCCCGCCAATCATCTGAAGGTGCAGATGGACGACATCACCGAAGCGATCGAAGGCTTTGTCGCGCCTTCGGGCGCGCATATCGAGCAGGTGTTGAATTTCGTGCGCAGCTGGGACCGCCGCGCGCCGCTGGTCGTGCATTGCTACGCCGGCATCAGCCGCTCGACCGCAAGCGCGTTTACCGCGGTATGCGCCCTCAACCCGCATCGCGACGAAATCGCGATCGCGCGTCAGATACGCGCGGCTTCGCCGATGGCTGCGCCGAACCGCCTGATCGTCAGCCTCGCGGACAAGGCGCTGGGGCGGGAGGGACGGATGCTGCGCGCCCTGGACGAAATGGGACCGGGGAGCCTGACGACCGAAAGCCGGCCTTTCCGCCTCGATCTGGAATGATCACGCGCGGCCGAACCACGCTGGTTTGAACTTGTGCCGTCTGAGGGGACACTCAGTTAAATGGGGCCGGCTGCTAAGCAATTCGGACCACTAGTCGTCGGGAGGGCGGATGATGTTCGAGCTGTTTGCGGTTGTGATCGCCGTCGTCGCGCTGGCCATCGCGCGCAAGGCGATGGATCAGGCCGCGTCCTTGCGGGCGCGGCTCGACGCGCTCGAGGCGAGCGGACGGCTGACGCAGCCCACTCCGCCGCCGCTCATGGTCTCCAGGCACGCCGAGCCGGCCGGCGTATCCGAGAGTGCGATCGTAGCTGCCCCCATCGAGCAAACAGCGCCGCTTCACGAAGCTCCGCCTTCCGTTCCCGACGATGCCGCCGCAGATGCTCCGAGCGCGACACCGGCGATGCCCCCACCGCCTCCTCCCGCCTCGCCCGGCTTTGAGGAACGCGTCGGCACGCGATGGGTGGTGTGGCTGGGCGGACTGACATTGGCGCTCGGCGGGTTCTTCATGGTCCGCTATTCGATCGACGCCGGCCTGCTCGGGCCGGGCGTGCGGACCTTGCTGGGCGGCGCGTTTGCGCTCGCTCTCCTTGCCGCCGGCGAATGGACGCGGCGCCGGGAGAGCACCTCCGCGATCGAAATGCTGCCGATGGCCAATATTCCGGCGATCTTGACTGCGGCCGGCACCGCGGTCGCGTTTGGAACGGTTTACGCGGCCTATGCGCTTTACGGCTTTCTCGCGCCGGCCTCCGCCTTCATCCTGCTCGGGCTGGTCGCGCTCGGCACGCTCGCCGCAGCCCTTCTGCACGGGCCCGTGCTGGCGGGGCTCGGCATTGTCGCCGCCTTCGGCACGCCATTATTGGTCGCCTCGGAGAAGCCCGACTATTGGGCGCTCTATGTCTATCTCGCCGTCGTCACCGCGGCGGCTTTCGCTCTCGCGCGGATCAGGCTGTGGAGCTGGCTCGCGGTCACCACGGTCGTGCTTGCGCTGGTCTGGATTTTCCCGGCCCTGACGTTCCCCCTGATAGGTCCGACGGCATTCCATGCCGTTGCCGGATTTGCGCTCGCGGCCTTACTGGTGGTGTGCGGTTTCCTGTTCGGCCCATCGGCGGAAGATGATCGTTTCGAGCCGATCTCGTCGGGATCTCTCGCGGCCTATCTGTTCGGCGCCATGCTGATCGTGCTCGCAGGCTCCCATGCGGATGCAGCCATCGTGGTGTTCGCCGTGCTGACGGCGGCCACGTTGCTGGTGGCATGGCGCGCTCCCGCCGCCACTGGCGCGGTTGCGCTCGCCGCAGCTTTTGCCGGCTTGGTGTTTCTCGAATGGGCCGTACGCGCCAATCCAGACATGCTGGTATTGCCGGGCGGGCCGCTTCCGGGCATGGGCTCTTCACCGACCGAGAGCTCGATCTCCCTGCATTTGATCGTGGCCGCGTTGTTCGCGGGCGGTTTTGGCGCCGCGGGATTCTTCGCGCAAGGCCGCAGCTCGAACGCGCTGGTCCCGGTGATCTGGTCGGCATCGGGCGTCTTCACGCCGCTGGCGCTCTTGATCGCGCTTTACGGGCGCATCGCTCATCTCGATCGTTCAATACCATTTGCGATTCTGGCGGTGATGCTGGCAGCAAGCTTTGCGACCGCGACCGAAATCCTGACGCGGCGCGAGCCGCGTCCAGGACTGGCAGCCACAACCGCGCTGTTTGCGACCGGCGCATTGGCCGCGCTGGCGCTGGCGCTGACCTTCGCCCTCGACAAAGGCTGGCTCACCATCGCACTCGCGCTGATGTCGGCAGGCGCCGCGTGGGTGTCGACGCAGCGGCCGATTCCGTTTCTGCGGGTGCTCTCCTCGATTCTGGCTGCTATCGTGGTGCTGCGTATCGGCTATGAGCCGCGCATCGTGGGCGCCGCGGTCGGCACGACGCCGATCTTCAACTGGCTGTTGTGGGGATACGGCGTTCCGGCGCTGTCGTTCTGGGCGGCAAGCATCTTCCTGCGGCGTCGCGGAGACGACGCCCCGTTGCGTTCAGTGGAAGCCGCCGCGATCCTGTTCACGGTTCTTTTGGTATTTATGGAAATTCGTCATGCCGTGAACGGCGGTGACGTCTATCGCGAGATTGCTGGACTGACCGAGACGGCTTTGCAGGTTTGCGCCGCGCTCGCCATGGCGATCGGGCTGGAGCGGCTGCGGGTGCGAAGCGGCAGCATCATCCACAATATCAGCGCCGTCCTGCTGACGCTGTTCGCGGGAGCCGCGGCCTTGTTCGGATTGCTGTTCTGGGACAACCCTGTCGTCTGGCGCATCGTCATCGGCGGCGAATTCATCAACGAGCTTCTGCTCGGCTATGCGATCCCTTCGGTCTTGGCGCTTTTGTTGTCCTATGCGGTCGCCGGCCGCAGGCCTGCCGCCTATGGCAACACCGTCGCCGCCGGTGCGCTGATCCTGGCGCTCGCTTATGTCAGTTTTGAAATCCGAAGGCTCTATCACGGCCCGGTACTGGCCAACGGCGCGACGTTTGACGTCGAGCAATATACCTATTCGATCGCCTGGCTCGCGTTCGGCGTATTGCTGCTCGCGATCGGCATCGTGGTCAATTCACAACGCGCCCGGCTTGCATCGGCCGCCGTGATCGCGCTCACGATCGGCAAGGTGTTTCTGATTGATCTGTCGACGCTGACAGGCGTTTATCGCGCGCTGTCGTTCATGGGCCTCGGCCTCGTGCTGGTCGCGATCGGCTGGTTCTACCAGAAGGTTCTGTTTCGCAGGCCAGCCACACCCGCGGCGCCTGTCACGCCGGCGGGCGCCTGACAGATGCCGGCGTCAGGCCGCCCTGACCGAGTTCAGGAACCTGCCGACCTCGAGCTTGAGACGGCTGGAATCGCCGGAAAGCGACTTGGCCGCCGACAGAACCTGCGACGACGCCGATCCGGTCTCACTGGCGCCGCGCTGCACGTCGGCGATGTTCGAGGAGACCTGCATGGTACCTTCCGCCGCGCGCTGCACGTTGCGGGAGATTTCCTGAGTGGCGGCGCCCTGCTCTTCCACCGCCGCCGCAATGGCGGACGCGATCTCGGAGAGCCTTTCAATGGTGCCGCTGATTTCCTTGATGGCGCCGACGGACTCATGCGTCGCCGCCTGGATGCCGTTGATCTGCTGGCCGATCTCGCCGGTCGCTTTCGCGGTTTGCTCGGCGAGCGCCTTGACTTCAGAAGCCACCACCGCGAAACCGCGGCCCGCTTCGCCCGCGCGCGCCGCCTCGATGGTGGCGTTCAGCGCCAGCAGGTTGGTCTGCCCGGCGATGGTGTTGATCAGTTCGACCACGTCGCCGATGCGCCCCGCGGCCTTGGACAACTCGCCGACCCGGTCATTGGTCTGGCGCGCTTGCTCCACGGCCTCATTGGCCATGCGGGCGGATTCCTGGACCTGACGGCTGATTTCGTGGACCGATGACGACAACTCTTCCGTTGCCGAAGCCACCGATTGAACGTTGCTGGAAGCCTCCTCGGAAGCGCCCGCGACTTTTGTCGCAAGCTCTTCCGACCGCGTCGCGGTCGAGGTCAGCATGCCGGCCGACTGTTCGAGTTCGCCGGAAGCGGAAGATACGGTTGCAATGATCTGTCCAACTGCGCCCTCGAAATTATCAGCCATCCGGTGCATGTCGGCCTTGCGCTCTTGCACCTGCCGCTGCTCGGTCTCCACTTGTTCGGCGCGCAGCCGGTTGGTTTCGACCATGGCCTCCTTGAACACCTCGACGGTCCGCGCCATCTCGCCGATCTCGTCAGGCCGGCCGGCGTCGGCGACAGGAAGGCTCAATTCACCCTTGCTGAGCGCATCCATGCGCAACTTGAGACGGGACAACGGCTTGATCACACTGCGCGCCACCAGCCAGGCGATGCCGATCGAAGATAACAGGAGAACAGCGATGAGGACGCCAGCCGTCTGCGCCATATTCCAGAACGTGACGTCAAGATCCGTCATGTATTCGGCGGAGGCGATCATCATATGCCACGGCGCAAACCCGCGGACATACGCGACCTTTTCGAGCGGGGTCTTCGCGCCCCCTCTTGGAAACGTATACCGGATCGTTCCCTCGCCGCGCCGGGCCATATCGAGCATCATCTGGGCAAAGGGAAGCCCGGCCGAATCCTTCAGCTCGCGCACGTCCTTTCCGACCAGCCCGGGATTGCCGGTGTTCATGACGCAGAGCCCGGTCTCGGTGTCGTAGATGAAGACGTAATTGGTATGGCCTTCGAACCAGACGGCGCCGGAGGCGGCATAGAAACGCACTTTCGCTTCTTCCTCGCTCATCGCTCCCGATTCGGCGGCGTGTTTGAAGCTTTCCGCCATGCTCCAGACCGCATCGACGATGGCGTGGGCTCTTTCCGTCCGCTCGGTGGCGAGTTCGCCGCGTGCAATAAAGAGAACCGTCAGAGCGACAAGCATCATGAAAAGCGCGCTGGCTGCAGCCATGGCGGCGAGCTTGGCGGCGATCGAATGTTGAGCGACGAGTTTGAGCAATCTTTTCACGGCGATCCACCCCGAGGACGTGCCGCGCGATCGTTTCACGGCACACTATGATTTATTCCGACGGCCTCTTCGGCTCTCTCGAACATAGCTACCAATTCGTAAATTAAGGGTTCAGCGCAGACGGCGGCGCATGGCAGGACATATGAGGCTCACCATCATGACATGGCTTCTCCCCGAAGCATCGCAGACGGATGCCGGCGGCAAAGATTCGTCAGAAAGATCGGTAACGGTGGCGCGCGCTTTTCGACCGTCAATCGGTCGAGTGACGCAGTTCCAGCGCGGGCTCGGATTTCGCCGGCGCGGGCTTCGGCTCGGAAGCGACCGGTTCGAGTTTGGCGCTTTCGACCGCAGGCGTTTCAACCCGCGTGGAAACTTCAACCGAGCCGGTTTGCTCAACCGAGTGCCGCGAACGCGGGTGGACCACCGCGCGGGCCATCAGCATCTGCGCTCCGCCCTGGTTGTGGAAGTCGCAGTAAGCGAAGCTCATGCCGGACACCGATCCGCGGAAGCTGACCTCGTCCTGCTTGTCCAGGTTGAAGCACGGCTCAAACGGAATACCCCGGAGCGATGCACAGACGGCCTGTCCACGGATTTGCAGCGTGTTGCCGGGCAACCTCACGTGGCGGATGGGACCGGAGCCGCTGAACTGTACCGAGCCGAGCGCCCCCATGTCGTCGAGGATCCGGCCCGCGCCGCGGGTGCCGTCAAAACATGTGAAGGTGAATACCTTGCCGGTTACGAAGCGCTTGGCCTCCTCGGCATTCATCTGCCCGGCCACCGCGGGCACGATCGCCGCAACGGCCACCACTGCCCCCAATACAAAACGCGCAAGCATGCTCTAACTCCGACTTTATACCCAGCCGCGGGTGATGCCTCTTTACCCGCTGCTTACCATACTAACCGTGGCAACATTGGCGCAGCTTCGTTGGTAAAGTCTGAACGCGGTCAGGAAATTTTTACCACGATTCGACCACGAACCTGCCCGGCGAGGATCCTGGCGCCCGCCTCGATCACCCCGCCCAAGCCGATTTCATGAGTAATTTCAGCAAGTTTTCCCGATTCCAAATCGGAGCCAAGGCGTTTCCAGGCGATTTCACGCAGCTCAAGGGGACACATCACGGAATCGATGCCCAACAGACACACCCCCCGCAAAATAAACGGCGCGACCGAGGTCGGCAGGTCCATGCCGGCGGCAAGCCCGCAGGCGGCAATGGCGCCCCGGTATTTCGTCATCGATAAAAGATTGGCCAGCGTGCTCGAACCGACGCTGTCCACCCCTCCCGCCCAGCGCTCTTTCGCGATCGGCTTGGCCGGTCCCGAAAGCTCGTTGCGGTCGATCACCTCGGCAGCACCGAGATCCCTGAGGTAGCCGGCCTCCGACACCCGCCCTGTAGATGCGATGACGTGATAGCCAAGCTTCGACAGGATCGCGGTTGCGACCGACCCGACGCCGCCAGCTGCGCCGGTGACCACGACAGGACCATGCGCGCGGGTCAAGCCATGCTGCTCCAGCGCCAGCACGGCCAGCATCGCGGTATAGCCGGCGGTCCCGATCGCCATCGCATCGCGCGCCGAGATACCGTCAGGCAGACGCACCAGCCAGTCGCCTTTGACGCGGGCCTTCTCGGCATAGGCACCCAGATGGGTCTCGCCGAGGCCCCAACCGTTGCAGATCACGCGATCGCCCGCTTTCCAGCGCGGATGTGAGGACTGCTCGACGGTGCCGGCAAAATCGATGCCTGCGATCATCGGAAAACGCCGGACCACCGGCGCCTTGCCGGTGACGGCAAGACCATCCTTGTAATTCAGAGTCGACCATTCGACACGGACCGTGACGTCGCCTTCCATCAAATCGGCTTCGTCGAACTGGACGAGGGCAGCGGTCGTACCCTTCTCCGCCTTGTCGATCCTGATCGCTTTAAAGGTGGCCAACGCAACCTCTCCCGGCTTTTGTTTGGTCAGTAGCCCATACTCAACAGAAATCGTGTCTGCAAGCGGGCACGCCTGAGCCTAGCACTCACAAAATGAGGCTGCGAGAGAGATATGACACGCCATCAGGCTGGTTGGGCCACGGCACGGCGGACCGGTTCCTCGACGATCGGCAGGTTGATCAGGGCCGACAGCACGCCAAAGAAGACGGAAATCCACCAGATCGGCGTATAGGATCCGAATTTTTCGAACACGATTCCGCCGAGCCATACCCCGAGGAAGCCACCGACCTGGTGGCTGACAAATGAAAACCCGTAGAGTGTTGCGAACCAGCGGGTGCCGAACATCAGCGCGATCAAAGCCGAGGTGGGCGGCACCGTCGACAACCAGGTCAGGCCGCTGATCGCGCCGAACGCGATCGCTGAGAACGTGGTGATCGGAAATGAGATGAACGCAATGATGGAGAGCGCCCGCGTGAAATAGATCACCGAAAGGATGTAGCGCTTCGGCATCTTGTTCTGGAGCCATCCGACGCTAAGCGAACCGATGATGTTGAACAATCCAATCGCCGCGATGACCCAGCCACCCGTCGATGCAGATATGCCCTGATCAGAAAGATAGGCCGGTAGATGCACAGTGATGAAGGCAAGCTGGAAGCCGCAGGTGAAGAAGCCGAGCACCAGAAGCACGTAGGAACGATGACCGAACGCTTCCGCCAGCGCGGTCTTGAACGATTGCTGGTCCGCGACAGGCACGTCCGTCGCGGCGGCTGGAGCCGCGGGCGGCGTCGAGAGCGCGAGCGACAGCGGCAGGATTAGCAGCATCAAGGCGGCAAATACCAGGAGCGCCGTCTGCCAGCCGAAATTGTCGATCAACGCAACGCCGAACGGGGCAAACAGGAATTGCCCGAACGAACCGGCAGCCGTTCCGGCACCGAACGCGACGCCGCGTCGCTCCGGCGGCAGCAGCTTGCTGAAAGCGGAGAGGACCAGATTGAACGAGCAACCGGAAAGTCCAAAGCCGATCAAAACGCCCGCGCCAATATCGAGCGAGAGTGGTGTGGTGGCATAGCTCATCAAGAGCAGGCCCGCGGCATAAAGCACGGCACCGACGCAGATAACGCGCAACACACCAAACCGGTCGGCGATTGCGCCGGCAATCGGTTGCCCCAATCCCCACAACAAATTCTGCAAGGCGAGTGCGAGGCCGAAGATATCGCGGCCCCATGAGAACTCGCGGGCCATCGGCTGAATAAAAAAGCCAAGCCCGGAGCGAGGCCCAAAGCTCAACAGCGCGATGGCGCAACCGCAGACGATAATCACCAGCGGCGTACGCCAACCCGCCGTGCCGGAAAGCCGACGCTGGTCAACCTCGATCGAAGCCATACAAATCTCCTGAAGGCGCTCGCTGGACTGCTTCCAGCATGCGAAGCGCGCACGATGCCGATGGGTGTCCCGGCGGCACGAAAAACTAACGCAAGGGCGTAAAGTCCAAAACGGACTATTCAGTATACATATGGATCCGCAATGCAGCCCTGCAAGTTTTTGCAGGCAGCGCCAACGGTGATTACGCGGACAACGCTGGACCTTTATCGCCGGGAAGAACTTTCCGACATTTCGGCCGAGCTCTTGGCGGCCTCGGCGAGTTGCGCCGAAATCTGCGCCGTCCGGGCAGGCGTACCCCAGCTTGGCGCTTCGCTGCCATCACCCCAGGCGCGCGGGCGGTAGAAGGTGTGCACGCCGAATTTATACATTTTCTTCATTTCGCTGACCCAGGACGGGTGCACCCAGTAAGCGTGATAGTGCGTCGACTTGCCGACTTCCGGCAACCAGATTTGGCCGTCGAGCATTGCCTTCGCGATTCTCTTGGCGCGGTCCCACATATCAGGCTCGCGAACGACATCGGCGACGTTATCGCAGGCGAAGGTGAACTGGCAGGCGAAGTGCCGGTGCTTGTTCTGGTAAACCACTCCGCACACCGTGGTGGGATAGAAGCCGGAGAAGGCGCGGTTGAGTACGACCTGCGCCACCGCAATCTGGCCACGTACGGCCTCGCCCCGCGCTTCAAAATATATCGCTTCCGCAAGACACTTTTCCGATTTGGCCCGCGACTTCTCATCGAGCAGGCCGAGGCGCTCCGCCGGTGTCGTCTCCCGCTGGTCGTCCGAATTGACTTCGCCCTTGGGCGCGATGCTCTCGCCGCTCTTGATGGCACTGGAGGCTTCGTCCGCGGTTGCCGGCAGCGACGCCATCACCTTCATATCGGGATCGACCCGTGCCTCTTGCATCACGACCACGGGTTCTTCACCGGGTTGCCAGCGCCCGATGGTCTCCAGCGGCGCGCCGAGCGATTGACTGCCGAAAAACAGGCTGGCGGTCTTCACCGAAAATCCTTCATGCGACGGGCTGCTCTCGAACGTGGCCGTATCGGCGCCGGGCGAGCTTTTCAGATCCTGAAGTGGCTGCGCCTCGTGTGACAGCGAGACATCATATTGCGGCAACGGCGGTGCGCTCAGCGCCTCCGCCAACTCGGGATCGAGCGGTGCGCGTACGGCCGGCGCCGGTCCCTCGGCGGCCTTGGTACCCTTCACGGGGGAATTGAAGGTCGCGGGATCTTCCTTGGCCGGAGCGGCGTCAGTGGGCGCGGCGGCTTCCGGAACTGGAGGCGCCACGATGAGACGGTCGCCTTTCAGCGTACGATCAACCGTGGGGAAATCGGAAGCCTGATAGCGGGGCGGCGTCTGAATCGCCTGGTTGCGCGGAATCGAACCGGTAACTTCAGTGCCCTGATTGAAACTTGCGCGCTGATAGGTAGGGGGCTGCGGCGCCGCCGTTCCGATCGGCCAGCTGAAGCTGTAGGCTGCGACGTGGATGGTGTCGACGGCGGCGAACACGTGGTTATGCCAGCGCTCGGCGACGCCCGGTTGATGCGCCAACCGCGATGCGACGTCCTGATACCCGATTTCTGTCGGGGTCAATGTGAAACCGCAAAGACCGAGACCGAAGAACGCAAATTGTGCGCTCCTCGGCCGGCTACGCAACTGTGACATCATTACGCTCACGCAACGCAACACGACGCTTACGCGATCGAACTCAGTACATCCGTGCAATTCGATCTTTTTGGGTAATAACTAATTTAGGTTGCGAGGGAGTTAATCGGCGTGTCGCGCGCGACACACACAATCCTTCACCGGTTTTGCACCAATCACATCGGGAGCGTTGGTAAACAGCGGCTCCAGCAAAGTGGTAAATATCACGTCAACGAAAAGGGTGAAGAAATTGTGCGAGTTCCGTGGTGACGCGGAGGAAGGCGCACGATCACGCTTGGTTACCAACAAAACAAACGGGCCGCGCATTGCGCGGCCCGTCCGATCCTCGAAAACGATGACGCAAACTCAGGCCTGGCTCGTGGCTGCCTTGCCGAGCGCGGCTTGCGCCGCGGCGAGCCGGGCAATCGGCACGCGATAAGGCGAGCAGGAGACATAGTCTAATCCGATCTCGTGGCAGAATGCCACTGAAGCAGGATCGCCGCCATGTTCCCCGCAAATACCGACCTTAAGACTCGGGCGCGTCTTGCGGCCGCGTGCGACCCCGATCTTCACCAGCTCACCGACGCCTTCACGGTCGACCGAGATAAAGGGATCAATCTCCAGAATGCCCTTGGCGACATAGGTGCTGAGGAAACTCGCTGCATCGTCGCGGCTGATGCCGTAGGTGGTCTGCGTCAGGTCGTTGGTGCCGAACGAAAAGAATTCCGCGGTCTTGGCGATGTCGCCCGCCATCAAGCAGGCGCGCGGCAACTCGATCATCGTACCAACCTGATAGCTCAGCTTGGCACCGGTTTCCTTCACTACGGACTGCGCCGTCAGATCGATGCGTGCCTTGACCAGATCGAATTCCGCCTTGGTCGCGATCAGCGGAACCATAACCTCCAGCCCTACGGCCTTGCCTGTTCGCTTGCCGGCTTCGACAGCAGCCTCGAAAATGGCGCGTGCCTGCATCTCCGCGATCTCGGGATAGGCAATGGCGAGCCGGCATCCGCGGAAGCCGAGCATCGGATTGAATTCCGCAAGCTCGCGCACACGGTCGGCAAGCCGGCGCGGATCGGTATTCATGGCGCGTGCCACTTCCTCGATCTCGGCCTGCGTGTGCGGCAGGAATTCGTGCAGCGGTGGGTCGAGCAGCCGGATCGTCACCGGCAGCCCTTTCATGATTTCGAACAGTTCGACGAAATCCGCCCGCTGCATCGGCAGCAACTTCGAGAGCGCGACACGGCGGGCGCGTTCATCCTCGGAGAGGATCATTTCGCGCACGGTGCGAATGCGGGTTTCCTCGAAGAACATATGCTCGGTGCGGCAAAGGCCGATTCCCTCGGCGCCGAATTTTATCGCCGTGCGCGCATCATCCGGTGTATCGCCATTGACGCGAACACCAAGCTTGCGCACCGCGTCGGCCCAACCCATCAGCGTGCCGAATTCGCCCGACATTTGCGGCTCGATCATCGGCATACGCCCGGCCAGTACCTGGCCCACCGAACCGTCGATGGTGATGACATCGCCGGTCTTGAAGGTGCGCGAACCGATGCTCATGGTACCGCGCCCGTAGTCGACGCGGATGGCGCCGCAGCCGGACACGCAGGGCTTGCCCATGCCGCGCGCGACCACGGCGGCATGCGAGGTCATGCCGCCACGGGTGGTGAGAATGCCTTCGGCCGCATGCATGCCGTGAATGTCTTCCGGCGAAGTCTCGATCCGCACCAGAATGACCTTGCGCCCGTCGGCCTGGAGCTTTGCAGCTTCGTCGGACGAGAACACGATCTCCCCTGATGCCGCACCCGGCGAGGCCGGCAGGCCGGTTGAGATCACGTCGCGCTTGGCGGCGGGATCGATGGTCGGGTGCAGCAATTGATCGAGCGAAGCAGGATCAATCCGCAGCACCGCGTCCTTTTTCGAGATCAGCCCTTCATTGGCAAGTTCGACGGCGATGCGAAGCGCGGCCTTGGCCGTGCGCTTGCCGCTGCGGGTCTGCAACATCCACAGCTTGCCCTGCTCGACGGTGAACTCCATGTCCTGCATGTCGCGGTAGTGCTTTTCGAGCAGCGTATAAATCCGCGTCAGTTCGTTGAACGCTTCCGGCATCGCCGATTCCATCGATGGCTTGTCGGAGCCGGACTCCTTGCGCGCATCTTCGGTGATGTCCTGCGGCGTACGGATGCCGGCCACCACGTCTTCGCCCTGCGCGTTGATCAGGAATTCGCCGTAGAGCTTGCTCTCGCCGGTCGATGGATTGCGCGTGAACGCAACGCCGGTCGCCGAGGTCTCGCCCATATTGCCGAACACCATCGCCTGCACATTGACGGCGGTGCCCCACGATTCCGGAATGTCGTGCAGCTTGCGATAGGTCACCGCACGCGCGTTCATCCAGGAGGAAAACACTGCGCCAATCGCGCCCCACAACTGATCGTGGGGATCTTGCGGAAAATCCGATCCGGTTTCGCGCGCGAGGGCTTCCTTGTAGCGGCCCACGACCTCGATCCAGTCCTCGCCGCTGAGATCGGTGTCGAGCGAATAGCCCTGGCCGTCCTTGAAGGTATCGAGGATGTCTTCGAAATGAGAGTGCTCAAAGCCGAGCACCACGTCCGAATACATGGTGATGAAACGGCGGTAGCTGTCATAGGCGAAGCGGCGATCGCCGGACAATTCCGCCAGTGCCTCGACAGTCACGTCGTTGAGGCCGAGATTGAGCACGGTATCCATCATGCCCGGCATCGAGGCGCGGCCACCCGAGCGCACCGACACCAGCAGCGGATTTCTGGAATCGCCGAAGGATTTTCCGGTGATCTTGCCGACATGATCGAGCGCCTTCTCGACCTGCGCTTTCAGCTCCTTCGGATAGGTCTTTTCATGCGCATAGAAATAGGTGCAGACCGAGGTCGGGATGGTGAAGCCCGGAGGCACCGGCAATCCGAGATTGGCCATTTCAGCAAGGTTGGCGCCCTTGCCGCCGAGCAGATCGCGCAAGCTCGCTTTGCCTTCGGCCTTGCCGTCGCCGAATGTGAAGACCCACTTGCCGGCTTTCACAGGCTCTGCTGCGGCTTTGCCGGGCACGAGCTTTTTCGCCGGCTTGACCGGGCTCTTCTTCAGCGCCTTGCGGGCACCGGCCGATGGCGCGGGCTTGGCCCGGACAGCCACTGATGGCTTTGATTTCGCAGCAATTTTCTTCGGTTTAGCGACGGCTTTGGCCATGACAGAAAATAACCCGCTGAAGATTGAGGAGATGGGGCCTTACACCACTTTGAGCGTCCCGGCGCAAGCCGAGGTTACATGTGAAGCCACTTCAAAAGCCCGAGCCCGATCAGGCCGTTGACGATGAGAAAGATTGCGACGATCAGATTGAGAAGTCGCGGCATGATCAGAATCAAAAGGCCGGCGATGACAGATATGATCGGCGAGATATGGGCGACGGTGAGGGTCATTTAAGGGGATCTCCGCTTACGTTCGTGCATCCGAATCGAGGAGTGCCACCTTACCATTCCCCAGTCTTGTGTTGTTCCACGACAGGAGACGCTTTGCACTGCAACCGGTTCCCTGCCGCTCCCAAAAAATGACCGAAATGTGCAGCGATGCGCCGTGCTTTTTCTCGGGAACGATGCCGCGCGCGATGAATTGGATCGCTTTGCAAAGCCGCCATACCCATACCGGCATGCAAATCCAGCGAAGGAGCAAAAAAATGCGAAACCATCTATTGGCCATCGCAGCTGTCATGACCACCATGAGCGCACCCATCGCAGCGCAGGCCCAGAACACCGTCGGCGTTGCTGGCCCCGTCAGGGTCGATGACGGCACCGTCGGCATCGCGATTGATCAACGTCCGGCGTTTCGCGAATATATCGTGCGTGAACGGGTGCCGAGCTACACGATTCCCGATCGCGTTATTGTCGGCGGAATCCTGCCGGAGAGCGGCGTGACTTTCTATGATGTGCCGCAAACATTCGGCGCCTCGCCCTATCGCTACACCGTGGTGAATGGCGAGACCGTGCTGGTCGAACCGCGCACACGCCGGATCATTCAGGTGATCGACTAAGCAATTGGCGTATGTCCGGCCCAAGGGTCATGGCTGCCGGACATCAAGGCCCCGCCCGGCCTCCCCCCGCCCGGGCGGGGCTCTTCTTATCAAGAGAACGTGACTCCGACCTCATCCTGAGGAGCGCGCTTTTGCGCGCGTCTCGAAGGATGGCTTGACGCTCGCTTCTCATCCTTCGATACACGGCCGAGAGGCCGTTCCTCAGGATGAGGTTACTCTTTCCGAACGACAACGCGATGGATTGTCTTTCCCGAAGAGGCGCTGACGACCTCTTCATCAAGCAGCATCGTTGCCGCGGCCAATTCCGCCAAAACCAACGACGCCTCAAAGGCTGCATATAAACGATCATGCTTGTCGCGCTGATTTTCACCCGCGGTAACCCGCCAGCTTAGATAAAAGATGCCGCCGGGCTTTGTGATCTCAAGCATGCGGCGCACCGACGGCGTGATCTCGGCGCGATCGAGATGCATGATCACGGTTTCGCACAGTACGTTGTCATAAGCGCTGGCTGCGATGCCGCCCAAATCGGGCAATTCCGCATGCACGAATTCGAACTGCGGGTAACGTACCCGCGCCTCAACGAGCAGCCCCTCCGACGCATCGTATCCTTTGGCCGGAAAACCGCTCGCATTCAGCCACGCGACCTCGCGCCCGCTGCCGCAGCCGATATCCGCCGTCATTCCGCCTTTGATAAAGAAGCGTTCGAGGATCTCGTGGAGATCAACCGGCGCCGGTTGCTCGTGCCAGTCCTTCGCAAACGCCGCAGCATCCTTGTCGTAAGCCGCAAGCGTATGGCGATCCATGAGACGGCTAATCCTGTATCTTGGAGAAGTCAGCGACCGCGCGGGTCGCAGCGCGGATTTCATTGAGCAGCTTCAAGCGATTTTCGCGCACTTTCGGATCGTCGTCATTAACTTTGACCTTATCGAAGAACGCATCGACCGCCGGACGCAATTTCGCGGTCGCGCTCATGGCGCTTTCGAAGTCCTCGTTCATGACGGCAACGCTTGCCTCGACCTTCGCGAGATCAATCGCGTCGGCGAGCGCCTTTTCTTCCGCAAGACTATAGAGCGCCGGATTCGGCTCGCCTTCGAAGATTCGCTTGTCCCGCTTCTCCTCAATGTTGAGAATGTTGCTTGCCCGCTTGGTGCCGGCGAGCAGGTTCTTGCCGTCGTCGGTATCGAGGAATTTCCCGAGGGCCTCGACGCGGCGAACCACCATCAACAGGTCGTCCTGTCCATCAAGCGCAAACACGGCATCGACGAGGTCGTGCCGCGCGCCCTGCTCCCGAAGCTGAACTTTCAGGCGATCGGCGAAGAAGGAGAGGAGGTCGGCGATCGTTGCCTCCCGTAACGCAGATGGCATTCCCGCAGAAATCATCTTTTTCGATGGATCAATGGTGACCTCTGGCGTAGCGAAAAAAATAGGGCCGTCGAACGCCGCAGCGGTTTGTTCTGTCGAACTATTACCGGCGTCTACTCCACTCTGAAGCCGGGCAAGAGCAGTCTGATAATTTGGATGTTTACTTATTCGCGCGCTCAAATAATGCCCAAGGTGTGCCGAAAGAAGATTGTGCAGACCGACTCGCAGTGAATTTTCCAAGATAATTCGAATAGTGCCCAGCGCTGCGCGGCGTAGCGCGTATGGATCCTTCGATCCAGTCGGCTTCTCTCCAATGCCCCAAAAGCCGATCAGCATATCGACCTTGTCCGCGATTGCCACGCAAACCGAAACGGGATCCGTCGGGACACGATCACCTTGCCCTTGCGGTTTATAGTGTTCCTCAATGGCGTTAGCTACTGCTTCGGGCTCGCCCTGCTTCAGGGCATAATATCTGCCCATTCGCCCTTGCAACTCAGGAAACTCGCCCACCATTTCGGTGACTAAGTCGGCTTTGGCGAGTGTAGCCGCTCGCTTCGTTTGATGCACGAGATCGCCGAGACTCTCAGCGCGAGCGTCGATTTCCCGTGGCCCGCGCGCCGATTGATGGCTGAAATTGACGAGTTGGGTAATATCATGCGCAAGCTGCGCGATCCGCTTGACACGCTCGCCTTGCGTACCAAGCTTTTCGTGAAACAGAATATTATCTAACTTCGGCAAGCGATCTTCCAGCCGGGTCTTCAAGTCCGTTTTGTAGAAAAAGTTCGCATCGCTCAGCCGCGCGCGGATCACGCGTTCGTTGCCTGCGATGATCGCGCTGCCGCCGTCGGATGCCTCGATATTCGCGGTAAGGATGAATTTGTTCGCGAGTTTCTCCGTTTTGGGGTCGCGCACCACAAAACACTTCTGATTGTTGCGGATAGTGGCGCGGATGACTTCGCCGGGGATCGACAGGAATTCCTCGTCGAACGAGCCCATCAGCACGACCGGCCATTCGACGAGGCCGGAGACTTCATCGAGCAGCACCTGATCCTCGACCAGTTCAAGGCCCTGCGCGAAGGCTAGCTGCTTGGCATCGGTCAGGATCGTGTCCTTGCGGCGCTCGGGATCAAGCACGACCTTCGCTTCCAATAGCTTCGCTTCATAGTCCTCAAAGCGGCGCACGGAGATCGCCTGTGGCGCCATGAAGCGATGGCCGAACGTGGTCTGGCCGGTCTCGATGCCGTCGATAGCGAACTTCACGACGTCGGGTTCTTCGGTCTCAAGACCGAAGGTTGCGGTAATCGCGTGCAGCGGCCGCACCCAGGACAACGCGCCGGACCTTGCGGAGCGCGCGCCCCATCGCATCGATTTCGGCCATGGAAAGGTTCTGACAATCACCGGCAGAATTTCGGCGAGCACGTCGAGCGTGGCGCGGCCGGGCTTTTCGATCAGTGCGATGTAGAAGTCGCCCTTCTTCGGGTCCCGCTGGATCTGCGCCTGGTCCAACGAGGACAACCCGGTAGCTTTCAGAAAGCCCGCGATCGCGGCCTCCGGCCCGCCGACGCGCGGTCCCTTGCGCTCCTCTTTCAGATCGGCTTGACGCGCGGGAATGCCGTGCACGGTCAGCGCGAGGCGCCGCGGCGTCGCAAAAGCTTTCGCGCCTTCATAGACGAGTCCTTCGGCGACCAGTCTGTCGGTGACCATGCGGCGCAGATCGTCCGCCGCCTTCGCCTGCATGCGCGCGGGGATTTCTTCGGAAAACAATTCAACCAGGAGATCAGGCATCAGCTTGCCCTACCCGCTTCGGTATGTATCCAGGCCTCGCCACAGGCTTTTGCAAGCTCGCGCACCCGCAGGATATAGCTCTGCCGTTCGGTGACCGAGATCACGCCGCGTGCGTCGAGCAAGTTGAATGCGTGGCTCGCCTTGATGCACTGGTCGTAGGCCGGCAGTGCCATCAAATGCTCTTTGCCGTTACCAGCGTCCTTCCAGCCGGCCGCGAGATATTTCCGGCAAGCAGATTCCGCCATCTTGAACTGCTCGAACAGCATTTCGATATCGGAATGCTCGAAATTGTGCCGCGAATATTCCTGTTCGGCTTGTAGGAATATCTCGCCATAGCTGACCTTGTCGGCGCCCTCGCGGCCGTTGAAATTAAGATCCATGATGCGATCGACGCCCTGCAAATAGCAGGCGAGGCGTTCGAGCCCATAGGTGAGTTCGCCGGCGACCGGCGCGCATTCCACACCCGCAACCTGCTGGAAGTAGGTGAACTGCGAGACTTCCATGCCGTCGCACCAGCACTCCCAGCCTAGCCCCCACGCGCCCAGCGTCGGGCTTTCCCAATCGTCCTCGACGAAGCGGATGTCGTGCAGGCGTGAATCGATGCCGATCGCGGCAAGCGATTTCAGATAGAGTTCCTGAAGGTCAGGCGGCGAAGGTTTGAGGATCACCTGAAACTGGTAGTAGTGCTGCAACCGGTTTGGATTTTCGCCATAGCGGCCATCCTTCGGCCGTCGCGACGGCTGCACATAAGCGGCATTCCACGATTTCGGGCCAAGCGCGCGCAGCGTGGTCGCGGGGTGAAAGGTGCCGGCACCGACCTCCATATCATAGGGCTGCAAGATCACGCAGCCGTAGTCGGCCCAATAACGCTGGAGCGTCAGGATCAATCCCTGGAACGAACGTTCCGGGCGCATATGCGCGGGCAAGGCATCCATCGTCGGGTCAGGTCTTCGCGAGGGTTGGTCAGGAGCGCGGGACCGTATCGGCGGAGGCTTTAGGAATCAAGGCGATGGGCGTCCCGAATGGCCCATTCCTCATGGTGAGGAGCGCATCTTGCGCGTCTCCGGACGATGCACGGGCATCGCCGGGCGAACCATGAGGCCCATCCTTCGAGACGCAGGCTCACGCCTGCTCCTCAGGATGAGGCGATCGTTATCCCGGCCGGTAAGCGCCGGTGTTGGGGTCCCGCCGCAGCGTCGGAATCTCGCGCGCTCGGGCGGCTTCCACGGCCCGCGCCAGACGAGCTTCCTCCAATTCGTGGCTGAGCCGGATGGCAGTCCGGTAAGCCCAGCGAACCACAGCCAGCCCTCCAAGGGCGCCAGCGAATGCGACAAGCGGCGGCATCGGTCGATCCTCGTCCATTGGTCACGCGCCCCTTGAGCTATTTTCTCCCAAGCCAAACCACCCCGCAAGCCATATCGCAGAGACCAAATGGCGCGGGGATCCCTGTCTAAAACCCGAATTTTGCCCAAATTGCCCGGGTCTCGAAGGCTGAAATGGCCTCTTCCGGCAGGCTGGACAAACCCTCCCATACGCTCCCGGCTCCTGCCGACCGGCGTCCGAGCAGGCCGGACAGCATGCCGCTCGCCGGTGCAATCAGCGGGGTCTGCACTTTCTCGCCATAGCGGGCGCGCAGGATCGAGCGCAGGTCGCCGATGGCGTCCGCAAGGCCAAGCGATATCGAGGTCTCGCCCGCCCAATATTCGCCGGTGAACAGCACGTCATCGGCACCTTTGAGACGAGTGCCCCGGCTCCCCTTCACCAGCGCGATGAAGATGTCGTGGATCTCGCGTTGAAGCGCTTTCACCCGTGAAACGTCGTCGGGATTTTCAGGCAGGAAAGGATCGAGCATCGCCTTATGCGCGCCCGCCGTATAAAGCCGCCGCTCGACGCCGAGTTTCTTGATCAGTTCCTGAAAGCCGAAGGAGCCGCCGACCACGCCGATCGAGCCGAGAATCGATGAGGGGTCGCAGAAGATCTCATCGCCGGCGCAGGCGATCATGTAACCGCCGGAGGCTGCGACATCTTCCACGAACACCAGAACAGGAAGCTTCTTCTCTTCGGCGAGTTGTCGGATGCGCAAATAGATCTGGCGCGACTGCACCGGAGAGCCGCCGGGCGAGTTGATCACCAGTGCTACCGCCTTCGCATTCTTGACGGCAAAGGCGCGTTCGAGCATCCGCGCAACACCGGCGAGCGACATTCCCGGCCGCAGCGGCGTTACCGCTCCGATTACGCCGGATAAACGCACCACAGGGACGACAGCCTTGTTTCGCCGCAGCCGCGCCGGAATCCAGCTCATCCATTTCTCGATTCCGACCGGCCACTGCCGGGCCTCGCTGGACTGTTCCGTCATGCCGTTACCTCAAAATTAACCGTTTGTTATCACGAGACTGTCATTGAACCGAAGGAACGCCTTTGTAGTTCGATCGTATCGCTGAAGAGGCCCACCAATCCCTCAGGATACAGCGGAGCACGCCATGAAGATCTATTTGCTAATGACGCTGTTCGGTATCCTTTTCACCGCGATTCATCTCACGTCCGCGCCGAAACAGGACACGAAGCCGGTTTCGCAGTAAACCCCCAGCTAACGCCTCTTCGGAAATCAAGGTATCGCCAGGGGCAATGGCCTCTCGCCAGCCAGAATAGTCTGGACAGTTGGCATTGGACGGTTCGCCTCATCGTTCAGCACAAGCCCGGCAAGCAGGCAGGTCGGCGCTCGTCCGCCTTTGGTGGCCCTCACCAGCACGCGGATTGCCGGCGACGCCGCGTCGGCATGAACCGGCAAGATCATCAAACTGCCAAAGCCGCGACCGAGCGCCGTCAGCACGTCGGCTAGTCCGTCCGCACGCCAGATCATCACCAGGTTGCCACCTGGTTTGAGGATTCGCCTGGCGGCATGAATCCACCCCTCCAGCGTTTCCGCGGCCGCCACATGGGCCATCGCCCGCGCGCTGTCCGGCGAGGCGCGGTGCCGCGAGGCATCATTGAACGGCGGATTCATCAGCACGACGTCCACGCTGTCGGGCGCAAGGCCCGCGGACGCAAAGCTCTCCGCGCCGGAGGTCACGTCGAGCACGAGGGTTTCAGCCGCAATCGCATTGGCTGACGCGTTGGTCCTCGCCAACTCCGCAAGCCCCTTATCGATCTCGACCAGAACCAGCTTGATCCCGGCAGCGCGTTTGGCAACCGCAAGACCCGCGGCACCTATGCCGGCGCCAAGGTCAACCACACGGTCGCCCGAACGAGCGGGCGTGGCGGCCGCCAGCAGCATCGCGTCGTGGCCGGCGCGGTGACCGGATTTCGGCTGGCGCAGGCGCAACTTGCCACCGAGAAAGGCATCCTCGGTGACATCGCCCACGAGCTCAATCATCGGCCCGCAACTCGTGCGCCAGCCCGGCATCGCTGAGAAGCTGGCGAGCCTGGCGGTTATCGTCCTCATGGACCAGAATCCGGCGCGGCAAAGCGCCAATCGACCCGTCGAGAATGCTCATATTCTGGTCGAGCACCAAATGATGGATATTGGCGCCATCGAGCAGCGCACCGATCGCCGAAACCAGCACGATATCGTTGGTCCGAACCAATTCCCGCACCTTGCTTTCTCCTTATATTCCCGCTGACCTGACAACATCTTGTTGCCCGCGGCCTTGCCGCGCCAACCAGCTCTTTCTATGGTTATATCCGAGGATATGGCCGAATAGGCAAATCCGGCGGTTATCTGGAGACTGACGTGGCGGTTATTGTTCCCTTCGAAAGCCCCTCTGACGCTACCATCGATCGGCTGGTCGAACTGGTAGCCTCCGACATGGCGCGGGTAAACGCGACCATCCTGTCGCGAACGGGCTCTGAAGTCACCATGATCCCGGAGGTGGCCAACCACCTGATTTCATCGGGCGGCAAAAGGCTTCGCCCGATGCTGACGCTGGCGATGGCCAATCTGACCGGCTATTCCGGCGACGGCCATATCAAGCTCGCGGCGTCCGTCGAGTTCATGCATACCGCAACGCTGCTGCACGACGACGTGGTCGACGAGAGCGAACTGCGGCGCGGCAAGCTGTCGGCCCGCATGCTATGGGGCAACGAGGCAAGCGTTCTGGTCGGCGATTTCCTGCTCGGCCAGGCCTTCCGGATGATGGTGGAGGTCGGCTCGCTACGCGCCCTCGACATCCTGTCATCGGCCGCGGCCACCATCGCCGAAGGCGAAGTCATGCAGCTCGCCGCAGCAAAGAACACCGCCACCACCGAAGACGAATATCTCGCCGTTATCCGCGGCAAGACGGCCGAATTGTTCGCGGCCGCCTGCGAAGTCGGCCCCGTCATCGCCAACCGGCCGAAGGACGAACAGACCGCTTGCCGCTCGGTCGGCATGAATCTCGGGATCGCGTTCCAGCTCGTCGACGACGTGCTCGACTACGGCGGCAAGTCGGCCAAGCTCGGCAAGAATGTCGGTGACGATTTCCGCGAAGGCAAGATCACGCTGCCGGTGGTGCTGGCGTTCCGCCGCGGCAATGACGTCGAACGCGAATTCTGGCGCAGGGCGCTGGAGCGCGGCGAGATCGGTGACGGCGACCTCGATCACGCCGTAGGCCTGATGACCAAGCACCGCGCGCTTGAGGACACCATCAACCGCGCGCAGCATTACGGGGCGATGGCGGTCGATGCGCTGGCGCTGTTTCCGGCCTCGCCGATGAAGTCGGCGCTTGAGCAGGTGGTGGCGTTCTGCCTCGCAAGAACGCATTAAAGAGCTATAGCTTCCAAAGAGCCTTAGCCTCACGATGTTCATTGCATCCAACGTCATTCCGGGATGGTCCGCAGGACCAGACCCGGAATCTCGAGATTCTCAGATGTGCAATTGCACATCGTAGCTCGCGCTGCGCGCGCCCCGGAATAACGCGAAAGCGTCAGCTCAACACGCCCGAATGCACCCACCACCGCGGGTGATCGCGGCGAATTTTTTCGGCCGCACGGCCGGCTTCGGCGGTGTTCTCGTAGATCGCAAAGCAGGTGGCTCCAGAGCCAGACATACGCGCCAGCCACGCACCGTCGGTAGCGTTCAGCGCCGCGATCACCTCGCCAATGACGGGTTGAATCCGCAAGGCGGGAGCTTCCAGATCGTTGGAACTGACGGCGAACGCTTCAACCCATTCCTCAAGCGAAGCGCCCGCTTCCGGCCAGGCGATGGCCTGGATGACGTCGGCAAAGCCTACGAGCAATTCGCCGCTGCGCAGGCCCAACGCTGCGAAAACATCCTTGGTCGCGACCGCCACGCGCGGATTGACCAGCACGCAGGGAAGCTTCGGCAAGTCGAGCGGCATCAAGCTTTCGCCGACCCCCGTCATGACGCAGGCATGCGACGCAAGGCAGACCGGAACGTCGGCGCCGGTCAACCGCGCAACTTCTGTCAGATGGCCATCGTCCATCGCAAGGCCATTGGCCTGCGCAAGCAACCGCAGCGCTGCCGCTGCATCCGCCGAACCGCCGCCAATTCCGGCCGCAACCGGCAACGCCTTGTGGAGCGTGAACGTGCCGCTTTTCAGGCCCGGCACGCGTTCGCCTAGCAAACGCGCCGCCTTGAGCACGAGATTGTCAGCCACCTCGCCACAGGCGTCCGCCAAGGGACCGGTGGTCGCAAGTTGCAGTTCTGTGCCGGGAAGAAGGGTGAGACGATCGGCGCAATCGGCAAACGCGACCACGCTTTCCAGATCGTGGTAGCCATCAACGCGCCGCCCCACCACCCGAAGGGTCAGGTTGACCTTGGCACGCGCGTATTCAACAAGCTCGAAGGCGGAGGATTTGGCGGCCGGATCGGTCGTTTCACCCGAAGTCATAGCGAATGCAAATCCAATAAAATCGGGGCAAACGATCCAGAAAACCGCGTCTCGAATATCCGGATAGCCGACAATGGCAGGCGGAGAAACGCCAAGGCCGCCATCGGCCTCGAGCCGCGCCTTGGCTCAACCGCCCTTGTCATCCTCTTTTTTCTTGTCGGCGGACGCCGCCGAAGATTTGTCGTCTTCCGGCATGCCATTTGCGATCTTCGCCTCGATCTTCGGCAGATCTTCCGGCTCCGGCTTCAGGTCACGAGCGTGCGCCCACTGGAATTTGGCTTCCAGCGTGCGGCCGACGCGCCAATAGGCGTCGCCGAGGTGATCGTTGATGGTGGGATCCTCGGGCTTGAGATCAATCGCACGTTCCAGATTCTTTACCGCATCTTCGTAGTTGCCGATGCGATAATAAGCCCATCCCAGTGAGTCCACGATGTATCCGTCATCCGGACGCTGATCGACGGCACGCTTGATCATCCTCATGCCTTCGTCGAGATTGATGCCCTGATCGATCCAGGAATAGCCGAGATAATTGAGCACGTGCGGTTGCTCGGGTTGCAGATCGAGCGCCTTGCGCATGTCGGCTTCGGCCTTGTTCCACTGCTTGGCGCGCTCCTCGCAAATGCCCCGGTAATAGTAGTAAACCCAGGTGTTCTTGTCGGTGGCCGCCGGCAGGATATCTATGCCTTGCGAGTAAGTGGCAACGCAATCGGCGAATTTCTTGCGGCCACGCTCGATATTGCCGAGCGCCATCACGGCCTCGATGTCCTTGGGATCGTCCGCCGTAACACCCTTCAATATCTTGATCGCTTCGTCGGTCCGGTCGGCCGCATCGAGATCGATGGCGAGCTGGATTTGCGCGTTGCGCTTCAGCGGCGAACTCGCCGGCACGCGCTCGTAGGACTTGATCGCCATCTGCGGCTTCTTCACCGATTCATAGAGATCGGCGAGCGACAGCAGCGCCATAGGATGGTTCGGCACCAGATAGAGCGCAAGCTGCAAGTACACCAGCGCGAGATCCTCGCCGCCACGGCGGGTTAGCGTCGAGCCAATGCCGTACAGCGCCTCCGCCGCGCCGGCCTGCGGCGAATCGACGATCGGCGGCAGTTTTTTGCCGGCCTGAACTTCGCGCATCGCATCCTGAACCAACGGATGCCGCGGCAATTTCTTGTCGAAGGCCTCATAGACCGCCGCTGCGGCCGCCGCATCCTTGTTGCGCGACAGCCAGCGGGCATAGTCGTCCGAAACGCGCAGCATGGAATCTTCGAGCTTGTAGGCGCGCTCAAGCCGGACGCCGGCATCCTTCTCCTTGCCCGCCAGTTCGAGAATCATTCCGGCATGCAGGTCCTTGAAGATCGGATACCACTCCGGACCGGCGAGCTTGTCGATTGTGGAGACCGCGCCCTTGGCGTCGCCGGCACCATAGGCGGCCCAGCTGGACAGCAGCGTGGCGACGAGGTCCGTGATCGGCCCGCGGATCGACTGGTTGATGTTGGTCTGTGCGCTCGCGTATTTCTTCTGCTTGAGGTCGCGGACGCCGATCACAAGGCGCGCCACGCGATTGGTCTTGTCGACGGCGAGAATACGATCGGCGAGCTTGACGGCCTCGTCGATATCGCCCTCCGCGAGCGAGGAAATGAACGCCCGATCCAAAAGCTCGTTATTCTTCGGATCAGTGCGGAGCGCCGACCGATAGAAGGCCGCGGCCGAAGTGGCGTCCCGCTCGACGCTGGCGTGACGGGCGGCGAGATAGCTGCCGGACGTCGTCAGCGACTTCAGGTCGTGAATGGAGGGGAATTGCGCGGAGTTGTCGGCCGGATGCTCGGGCGTCTGCGCGGCAGCGGCAACCGGCAGTGCGAGCAAAGCAATGGCAGCAATCGCCGCGCGATTGAATTGGAAAGAAAGCATCACGGTTCGCCTTGGCTCCAGGATTCAGGGATCATGTGATCAGTCTAGAATGCACTTCGCAGCGACACCGAAGCGAATGTCAAATCGGCGCATTAAGGATTGGGACAATGCCGCTTTTGGTGGCCAACCGCAAGGATACGGGGTGGCAAATCGATTGGTGACGCTACCCCGGTGATGCCACAGCGCCTCAAAAGGCTTTCAGTATGGCGGTATCGTGGCCGAGTGCCACCACCCGGTCACGCAATCGTGGTCACATTGCCTCGTAATTAGGCCCGCCGCCGCCCTCCGGTGGAACCCAGGTAATGTTGCCGTTCGGGTCCTTGATGTCACAGGTTTTGCAGTGGACGCAGTTCTGGGCATTGATCACGAATCGCGGACCTGAGGTTTCCTCCACCCACTCGTAGACGCCGGCCGGGCAATAGCGGTTGGACGGACCTGCATAGACGTCGTGCTCGGAGGTCTTTTGCAGATTCATGTCGGCCACCTTGAGGTGAACCGGCTGGTCCTCCTCGTGATTGGTATTCGACATAAACACCGAAGACAGCCGGTCGAAGGTCAGCTTGCCATCCGGCTTTGGCGCGGCAATCGGCACGTGGACCTTCGCCGGATCGAGCGTCTTGCGGTCGGGCTTGGCATGCGACTGGGTTCCGAACAACGAGAAGCCGAGCGTATTGCACCACATGTCAAAGATCCCGAGTCCGGCGCCTAAGAAGGTACCGAACTTTGACAACAGCGGCTTGGCATTGCGGACGGGGTAGAGGTCCTTGCCTACCACCGACGAGCGCCATGCATTTTCGTACTCGACAAGCTCGTCATTCGTGCGCCCCGCGCCAAGCGCAGCCTGGACATGTTCGGCCGCAAGCATGCCGCTGCCCATCGCATTGTGCACGCCCTTGATGCGCGGCACGTTCACAAAACCCGCCGCGCAGCCGATCAAAGCACCGCCGGGGAAGCTCAGACGCGGCACCGACTGATAGCCGCCTTCGGTGATCGCGCGCGCGCCATAGGCCAACCGCTTGCCGCCTTCCAGCACGGAACGAACAGCGGGGTGCATCTTGACGCGCTGGAACTCGTCGAAGGGCGACAGATACGGATCGTCATAGTTCAGGTGAGCCACAAAACCGATCGACACGAGGTTCTCGTCATAATGATAGAAGAACAGGCCGCCACCCGTGTCGTTCTTCAGAGGCCAGCCAACCGCGTGCTGAACCAGGCCTTTCTGATGCTTGGCCGGATCGATTTGCCAGACTTCTTTCAGGCCGATGCCAAATTTTGGCGGCTCGCTTTTGGCGTCGAGCGAAAATTTCGCAATGAGTTGCTTGGTCAGGCTGCCGCGCGCGCCTTCGGCGAACAGCGTGTATTTGCCGCAAAGTTCCATGCCGCGCGTGAAGGAAGCCTTGTGCGAGCCGTCCTTGGCGATCCCCATATCGCCGGTCGCAATCCCGCGCACCGCGCCTTTGTCGTCGTAGAGAAGCTCGACCGCCGCAAAGCCCGGATAGATTTCAACGCCAAGCGCCTCGGCCTTGCCAGCGAGCCACCGGCAAAGTTGGCCGAGCGAGCCGATGTAGCAGTGATGGTTGTTCATCAGCGGCGGCAGCACGAAGTTCGGCAGCTTGATCGCTTTCGTCTCGGTGAACCAGAAGAACCGGTCGTCCTTGACCTGTGTCTTCAGCGGACAATCGGCATCCTCGCGCCAATCGGGAATGAGCTTGTCGAGCGCGACGGGGTCCATCACCGCGCCCGACAAAATATGGGCGCCGACTTCTGATCCCTTCTCGACCACCACGACCGAAAGTTCTGACTTGAGCTGTTTCAGCCGGATCGCCGCACCGAGCCCCGACGGCCCGGCGCCGACGATCACGACATCGAACTCCATGGATTCGCGCGGCGGCAATTCTTCGGTGCTCATGGTCTGATCTCGGGCTTGGACAAGGACGTCTCACGTTGTTTCTGATTTTTGTGGGAAGAACAACCATGGAAATGCCGCATCGGACGTTTCGTTGCAGCCCGATCCGGTTTAGTGTGGCACTGCAAAAATCGTCGTTGAGGCTGCGGCATTTTCGGCGTGCGGAATTGCCGACCAAAGCCATACGAGATCAACAAGTTGACGCCTGAGTCCGCGCCCACCGTTTCGCAATTGCTCGCCTTCTATCTGGAGGCCGGAGTCGACTGCGCGCTCTCCGAAGAACCCGTCGACCGGCTGTCCGAATCCGAACGGCCAGCGGAGCCCAAGGCCACTCCGTCCGGCGACATCAATTCGGCCCGGGCGATCAGACCCGCACCTTCCGCATTCGTGGCACCCGTCTCCGAAGCACTGCCGGCGCCCGACGCCGCGATCGCGACGGCGAGGGAGGCGGCCCGCACCGCAGCCTCGCTCGAAATCCTGCGCGAGATGCTCGAGAAGTTCGACGGCTGCGCGCTGAAATCCACCGCCACGCGCCTGGTATTTGCTGACGGCAACCCCAAGGCCCGCATCATGTTCGTCGGCGAGGCGCCGGGACGCGACGAAGACATCGAAGGCCTGCCGTTTGTTGGACGTTCGGGCAAGCTGCTTGACCGGATGATCGCCTCGATCGGACTTGATCGAACCAAGGTTTACATCGCAAACGTCATTCCCTGGCGTCCGCCGGGCAACCGGACGCCGACGCCGCAGGAAACCCAGATCTGCCTGCCGTTCATCCAGCGCCAGATCGAATTGGTCGATCCGGATATTCTGGTGACGCTCGGCAACCCTTCGACGCAGACGCTGCTATCGACGCGCGAAGGCATCATGAAAACGCGCGGGCGCTGGCTAAACTACGATACGGGCACGCGCTCGATCCGCGCGATGGCAACTTTTCATCCGGCGTATCTGTTGCGCTCGCCGTCCTACAAGCGCCTGTCCTGGCAGGATTTGCGCGCGATCGCCAAGGCGCTCGACGCTAACCCCTCATCTTGACGGACGCGGAGCATATTGGGCGGCCTCGGCGGCCGTTCCCGAAAGCGCCTGTGTCAGCCCGTAACGCTTTGCCAGCAGGCGGGCGAGCCATTCGCGCTCGACTTCGCTGGCTTGCGAAGCGAGATCGATACGTTGAGCGCCAAGATCGACGGTCAGGCGATTGCCCGCTTCAGTTTCGCGCAGGCGTAATGTTTGAAGCTCTGCTCGATTGAGATCGGCACGGATTCTTTTTGAAAACAGGGAATTCCAGTACTGCTTGGCGTTCCTCCGCTGATAGGTGTTGAATTCAAGCGGAGGTATTCCGGAATCATAGGCGACGTTGCCATATCGCAGTTGCAGCGTTTCGGGCACGGCGGGTCGAAATATCCGATAGGCCGAGAACGCCGCGACGATGCCGCCGATGGTCCAGCCGCCGAGCCAGAAGACCATGAAGAGGTTGCCCTTGCCAGACATCAGCTGCGAAGAAACCGTGGCGAAGCCGAACGCCCAGCCGCCGAGCCAAAACAGCAGGAACACGCCACCGAAATAGCGCGAGGCACTTCCCTTGGCCGGAATAATGATGGTCGGATCACCGTCGTCGTAGTTGATCGATATCCGGGAGCCCGCAGGCGGCGTCATATCCATCGGGTGCATTCCATTGGAGTTACGGCCCCTTTGGCCGCACGATCGCCCAGCCGACCCGCAGCGAAGGTTGCCGGCCGTTCACCAGCCGCTCGAAGACGCGCGGCACTTCCGGTGCCAGACCGGGAAACAGCCGGGCGATGTCGGGCGGAGGCGTGCCGTCCGTGTCGGAGGCGCGCCAAACCACAACGCCACCGGTTTGATTGAACTTGTCCAGATTGAGCCACGGCGTTAGCTCCGGCTTGGCTGCCAGAAACAGATGCGGACGCGCCGGACTCAAGCTGATCAACGTCGCCAATTGGGCATCGCCGCTCACGGCCGACAGGCGCTGATTGGTTCGCCGTTCGAAACTGTCATCAAAAAATTGTCCGATGGCAGCCGCTGGTAACGATGTCGCCACTTCGCTGGTCGTGGTCCAGGGGACAAAGAGCGTCATCAGGATCACCGCAAGCGCCGGCACAAGAATCACGGCGGCCCAGACCGTGCGCAATATCCGCTGGCGCCGCAGATAAATAAGATCGCCGCAGGTAATGACGGTCGCCAGCCCCGACATCAGAAGTACGATACCCGCCCCGCCCACGACCCGATCCAGACCATACAGGCCGGATATCAGGCATCCGAACAGCGCAGGCGCGAAGGCAAAGAAATAGACGAAATCGCGCGCCGCCGTATCGACCGGGGGCCGGAAAATGACAGGCGCTTCGTCCTGGGCACGGTCGAACCATCCGGAATTGAATGCCGACACGATCGCTATTCCCAACGAGGCCAATAGCAGCCCGCCGAACAATTCGGCTCCGTGCACCGCCTGGCCGCTCAGGTCTGTAACCGGCGGCAAATGCGGCAAGACAAGTGCGCCGGCGCGGATCAGCCAGATCAGATAAGGCAGCGCCAAAACGGCGATCACCAGTAGGGCGAACAGCGCATCGAACGACATCAGGACGCGCCGGCCTCGCGCAGTCGCCAGCGCAAATCCGACTACAAGGGCGAGCAGCGCGATTCCAGCCGACGTCGTGAGCAGCAGGAGACCGGCTTCGATGGACCAGGCGAACCAGGCATTACGCCGGTTTTGGGCGATCAGTTGCCAGGAATGCAGCAGAAGCAACGCCCACAGCGGACGTGCCAATACCAGGGGGCCGAACTCAAGGCCGGGCGCGCTGAACGCAAACACCGTCATCGTCAGGAGGACCGCCAGCACTGCCTGCTGCCCGCCAACAGTCGCGCGCGCCAAAAGGTACAATGTCCAGAATGTCGCGATCGAGCAGAGTTGCGCCAGCAGATAGACGCCGAACATGTGATTGCCAGCGGCGCGAAACGCAATATCGGCGAGCCAGAATGCCAGCGGCGGACCGAGATCGGTTCCAACCCGATATTCACGGCCAAGCGCGAGCACGGTGGCCAGATCGCCGGGAGGGCTGCGGTACAGAATGAGCGATACCAGCAGCCACAAAAGCGCCTGCAACACCACCACGAGCCACACGACCAGCCTCGGCCGGGCGCGGATCAATTCAATAACCAGAGAGGTGAAGCGCATGTGGCGGCCGGGTCGCCTGTAATGGAGCGGACTGGCGATAACGCCACATGGCGGCGGCGCACACTCAGGTCAGAACATGGTCTTAAAGTGCGTCAAGCGTGGAGGCAACTCTCACAGCTTCAAGTCCGAACAGATCGGCTTCGCGTTTGACCGTACACGGCTGGTGCTTTTCCCGAGCGGCCACGACGGGCGCAAAAAAGCTGCGGTGGTGAACCGAGGGACCCAGGCGTTCAAGCGCCTCGAGATGCCCCGGCACGCCGTAGCCCTTATGGGACTCAAAGCCATAACCCGGGCATTCCTCGGCCAGCGCACACATCAGACGATCCCGTGTCACCTTGGCGATGATGGACGCGGCTGCGATCGATACGACAATCCCGTCGCCACCGATCACGGCCTCGCTGTCGCACGATGTGTTGAGCCGGTCACGGCCGTCGACGAAGACGTGCTTCGGCACTTCCGGCAAACCTTCGACCGCGCGCTTGAGCGCCCACAACGAGGCGCGCAGGATATTATCGCGGTCGATCCGGGCCCGAGAGGCGAAAGCGACCGAAAACGATGCGGTCGCGCAGATTTCCTCGAACAGTTCCTCGCGGCGTTCCGCCGTCAAACGCTTGGAATCGTCGATTCCCTTCGGAATCCGCTTCGGATCGAGCACGACGGCCGCCGCGACAACCGGACCTGCCAACGGTCCGCGCCCGGCCTCGTCGCAGCCGGCGACCGGCCATATGCCACGCTTGATCAGCGCCCGCTCACGCCGAAAGCTCGGCGGCGCAACCGCGATCACGCCCTTCGGGAGTTTAATTTGCTTCTTTCCAGACTTGTCTCGAATCATACGCGGATCGTGCGCAAGCGTCAGTCACCGCACAACCGAAAAATCCAGCTATGCCCGCTGTTCACGGACGCGCTGACGCCACTCTTCGGCCTCCAAGCAAAAGACGCTGCGGTTGGCGCGGCCAGGTTCCATGACGTCGTTCAGAAACCTCATTCCGAGTTTCCTGAGGGCATGAATGGAGGGCCCATTTTGCGGGTCGGCCAGACCAAGTAACCGCGTGCAGTTGAGTTGATCGAATCCGAACGCAAGTTGCGCTTCGCCGATCTCGGTGGCAATGCCCCTGCCCCAGGCTCGGCGCGCGAGCACAAAACCGATCTCGAAGTCGTCTGCGCCAAGAGCGGCGCAGGGAAATAATCCCGCGAAGCCGATGACTTTATCTGCCGGCTTCTCGGTCAAAACAGCAATGCCCGTGAGGGTGTCGCCGAAAGTGAAAAACTTCCGCATCACTTCGCCGGCTCGCTCAAGCGTCATCGGCACGCCTTGAAAGACATAGCGCATCACGTCGCTGTCGCCCAAGACCCGCTCCCACAATATTTTGATGTCCGGCTCGGTCGCGGTGCGCAGAATCAAGCGTTGCGTCGTCAAAATGACGCGCGGTTGTTTTTCGAAGACCGATGTGGGCCCGTCTTGCATCGGGCCGCGATACTACAATTCGCCGATCGGAAGAAGCGCTCCTGCCGTCCAACGATTGGCCATACGCCACGCAACATTAGAACAGGCTGAGTTGCTGTCCGCTACGCTTGGGCCGCGCGAAATGATCTGTCGTCAGCTTTGACCGGCGCTTGTTGAGCCCGAGCTTTTCGCAGGCGATCTCGAACCTCCGCCCGATCATCCAGGCCATCGGGCCGGTACCTTTCATCCGCGTTCCCCATTGCGAGTCGTAATCGCGACCGTCTCGCATGTCGCGGATCAGGGTGAAGACGTGACGATAGCGATCCGGATAATTCGCCATCAGCCACTCGCGAAAGAGATCGCGCACCTCGAGCGGCAGGCGCAACAGGACATAACTTGCTTCCCTGACCCCGGCGTGGGCTGCCGCATCGAGAATGCGCTCGATCTCGCTGTCGTTCAGCGCAGGAATCACCGGAGCCACCATCACCGTGGTCGGAATTCCCGCTTCCGACAGTCGCCGTAACGCTTCCAGCCGCCGTGGCGGCGTCGAGGCGCGGGGTTCCATCGTGCGGGCCAGTTGCGCATCCAGCGTCGTCACCGAAATCGCCACCTTGGCGAGATTGCGCTTGGCCATCCGCGCCAGGATATCGATATCGCGTACCACCAGCGCCGATTTCGTGACGATGCCGACCGGATGCGAGGCGCGATCCAGTACTTCTAGAATACCGCGCATGATCTTGTGGTCGCGCTCGATCGGCTGATACGGATCGGTGTTGGTGCCGATCGCGATCATCCGTGGCTCGTAGTTCTCTGCCGCGAGTTCCTTTTCCAGGAGCTGCGGCGCATCGGGCTTGGCCAACAGCTTTGATTCGAAGTCGAGCCCGGGCGACAGGCCGAGATAGGCATGCGTCGGCCGCGC
The DNA here is from genome assembly GCA_049509335.1 of Bradyrhizobium sp. GTDB lineage: Bacteria > Pseudomonadota > Alphaproteobacteria > Rhizobiales > Xanthobacteraceae > Bradyrhizobium. Next base: position 76,368 of record JBEKZZ010000015.1, read on the forward strand.
AAAGCAATACACGCAACCATGCTCGCAACCTCGATAAGGATTGATGGAGCGGTCAAAGCCGATATCGGGAGAATCGTTGCGCGCGATCACCTTGCGGGATGTATCGAGCGTCACCGTGGTCTTGAACGGCGGAAGCTCTTCGAGACTCTGCCAGCCGTCGTCGAATGCAACCCGCGCCTCGGCCTCATAGCGGCCGCTGGCGTTGGATTGGGCGCCGCGGCCGCGCCGCCGTCCACGTTCGATGACGACCGCAAGCTCCGGAAAGGCCGAAGGTGCACCCGCCGGCTCGGAGGGCGCCGTGACCGGCGGGTGCTTGAGCGCATGTGAGGATGCTCTGCTCATGGTGCGAACATAGCATCGATATAGAACAAATCAAGAACAAGATGATTTGATCCACAACACGACGATTGGAAAACGTTCGCCAGGACTGTCCATGCCCGCCTGCCACAAAAAGCTGCAAGGCACTGGGCTGATTTGAATATGACAAGGTGGTAACGGTTCCGTCGTTTTGGGCCATTGAGAGCATGCTGAGCGTCATTATTCCGACCGAAGGCGTCGAGGGACCGGCCGTTGCCACGCTTGCCGCGCTGGTGCCGGGTGCGGCTACGGGCGTCATCCGCGAGGTGCTGCTGGTCGATCGCAGCGACAACGGCGTGATCGAGCGGGTCGCGGATGTCGCCGGCTGCCGGTATCTCGCCTTCGAGGGGTCGCACGCGGCAGCGCTGGCGGCAGGCGCGCGCCAGGCGCGCTCGCCCTGGCTCATGTTTCTGCACGCGGGCGCGGTTCTCGATCACGGCTGGATCGATGAGACCATGCAGTTCATTCAGCGGGTTTCCAACAGCGACCGTCCCCGCGCCGGCGTGTTCCGGTACGCGCGCTCACCCTATTCCGATCACACCTTGCGCGATCGCTTGCGGTCCATCGCACGGGTAATAGCGGGCCCGTTCGCCGACCAGGGTTTGCTGATCGCGCACGACCATTACGAGCGGCTCGGCGGCCATGCGACGAATGCCTCCCGCGCGGAGGCACGGCTGCTTCGCCGGCTCGGCCGCTCCTCGCTGACCCTGCTGCGCAGCCGGATCATCATGTCGTGAAGCAACCCCGATATAGTTGCCAAAGTCAAATAATTATTTGACAATGGCAAGTATCGCAGGTGCGCCATGCCGATCCAGACTTTGCTTGCCCCGCCCGAGCCTGAAATCGCAGCCGTTCGTGCCTTCAACCGCTTTTATACGCGCCAGTTCGGGGTGCTCGGCCAAAGGCTTCTCGAGAGCCCGTTCTCACTGAGCGAGGCGCGGGTGTTGTACGAACTGGCGCACCGCGATGGCGCGGCCGCCAAGGAGATCGGGGCCGAACTCGATCTCGACCCCGGTTATCTCAGCCGCATCGTCCAGAAATTCGATGAGGACGGGCTCGTCAGCCGCAAGCCGCTCGCCTCAGACCGGCGGCAATACCAGCTCGGCCTCACAGCCAAAGGCCGCGCCGCCTTCGCCAAGCTTGAACGCAGTTCGCAGGATCATGTCGGGCTGATGCTGGGCGCGCTGGCGAGCGAGGACCGCAAACGGCTGCTCGGCGCCATGGAGATCATCGAGCGGCTGCTCGGCACAGCGCGCCCGCCCTTGCCAGCAGCGATCCTGCGCGATCCGCGGCCGGGCGACATGGGTTTTGTGGTGCAGACCCATGGTGCGCGTTATGCGAGCGAATATGGCTTTGATTCCTCCTTCGAAGCGTTGGTGGCGGAGATCGCCGCGAAATTCATCGCCTCCTTCGACGCCTCGCGCGAGCGCTGCTGGATCGCCGAAATCGACGGCGCGCCGGTCGGCTCGGTGTTTCTGGTCCGGCACAATGACGAAATCGCCAAGCTGCGTTTGCTGCTGGTCGAGCCCGCGGGGCGCGGCCACGGGCTGGGGCGAAAGCTGGTCGGCGAATGCATTGCGTTTGCGCGCGCCCGCGGCTATCGCAAGATCACGCTCTGGACCCAAAGCATCCTGACCGCGGCCCGCACGATCTACCAGGACGCGGGCTTTATACTGGTGTCAAGCGAACCGCACCGCAGTTTCGGGCAGAACCTGATCGGCGAAACCTGGGAGATGAAGCTCTAGTGTCCCTCTTCGTTCGCCTGTTATCCGCCGTCGCTATCGTATGCGCGACGCAAGCAGCTTCTGCCGCCGACATCCACGTGATGATCTCGTCCGGCTTCCACGGCGCCTATTCCGAACTCGGCCCGGCTTTCGAACGCGCAACCGGTCACCATCTGATTACGACGCGCGGCCCCTCGATGGGAGATTCCTCCGAAGCGATCCCGGCTCGGCTTTCGCGCGGCGAGAGCGCCGATGTCGTGATCCTCGACGGCGGAGCCGCTGACGAACTCGGCAAACGCGGCCTGGTGCGTGCGGACAGCAAGGTCGAACTGGCGCGATCGCTGATCGGCATGGTGGTACGCGAAGGCGCCGAAAAACCCGACATCAGCAGCGTTGCCGCGCTTCGCAACACATTGCTTTCGGCCAAATCCATCGCCTATTCGGATAGCGGCAGCGGCACCTATCTCTCGACGACCCTGTTCCAGAAACTTGGCGTTGCCGACCAGATCGCGGCCAGGAGCCGCAAAGTGCGGGGACCGCCGTCCGGCGAGCCGGTGGCCGCGGTGGTTGCGCGCGGCGAGGCGGAAATCGGTTTCCAGCAAGTTGCCGAGCTCATTCATGTTCCCGGTATCACCTTCGTCGGCGCATTGCCGGCCGAGGTGCAGCCGATGTTTTCCTTCGCCGGCGTTCTCACCAAAACGGCGCAGGAGCCGGAGGCCGCGCGGGCGCTGTTGATGTTTCTCTCCTCGCGCGAGGCAGCCCCCGCCATCACGAAGGCTGGATTGATGCCGCTGTCGGATCGGTAGAAGGCGGCGTGACCTCGTCGAGCAGCGTGAGGAATTTGACGCCGTAAGTCTTGCCGCGCCGCCAGACCACCTCGCATAGCTCGCGTTTGTGATGGCCGCGAACGAGCGTCAACTCGAAGCGATCCCTCACATCCATCGCATCGTCCATCGCGATCCGCGCGCCGCCCGCCGACAAGTCCATGACATGGCACTCGTGCTCGGCCACGCCGTCGCCGACGCTGATCCAGGCCAACCGCTTGTGCAGTTGCCGTCGCTCTTCGCGCTGTATCTTTGCCCTTGGCTCAACAACAGTCATCAAATCACCGGTCGTCGCACGCCTGATCGCCCCGGCAATATCGGGACGCAGGCCCAGTTTCGCGGTGACCTCGTAAGGTTTCGTTAGGACATTATTTTGGAATTTAGGCGTTATCGATTGACCTTTTGTGGAAATGCCCACCGGTCGGTTCTCCCGCTCACGATCAAACCGACGCTCCCTTGGCCTTCGGCCGGCGCAGATGCTCATCGAGCCGCGGCATGATCTCGACGAAATTGCAGGGCCGCGTGCGATAGTCGAGCTGGGCCGCGAGAATGCCGTCCCAGCCATCGCGGCAGGCGCCCGGCGAACCCGGCAGACAGAAGATGAAGGTCGCGCCCGCCACGCCAGCCGTCGCACGGCTCTGGATCGTCGACGTGCCGATCTTGGCATGGCTCAGCATATGGAAGGCGATGGAGAAGCCGTCCATCCGTTTTTCAAACAACGGCTCGATCGCTTCCGGCGTCACGTCGCGGCCGGTAAAACCGGTGCCGCCGGTCGTGATGATCGCGTCGATGCCCTCGTCCGCGATCCAGCGTTTGACGATGACGCGGATCGCCTCGACGTCATCGACGATGATCTCCCGCGCAGCGAGCTTGTGACCGGCGGCAACGATCCGATCCGCCAGCGTCGCGCCGGATTTGTCGTCGGCGAGCGAACGTGTGTCCGAGATCGTCAACACCGCGATGTTGAGCGGCACGAACTGTTTGGATTCGTCGATCGAGTTCATGTGAAGCCCGGCAAATGCTTAAAGCGACGGAGCGCTAAACGTATCACACGCCTCCAAGGTTCCCTTCGTATAGCCGGTCATGAACCATCGCTTGCGCTGTTCCGCCGAGCCATGGGTAAATGAATCCGGCACCACGCGCCCGGTCGCCTGCCGCTGCAACGTATCGTCGCCGATCGCGGACGCGGTGGCGAGCGCGCCTTCGATATCGCCGGGCTCGATGAAGCCCGGCCGCTTCTGTTCCTCCCGGTTGGCCCAGATGCCGGAAAGGCAGTCCGCCTGCAACTCCACCTTGACCTGTAGCGCATTGGCGGCCGTCTTGCTGCCGACCGCCTGCTGCTGCGCCGTCACCCTCGGCAGGATACCGAGCAGATTCTGCACGTGATGCCCGGCCTCATGCGCAATGATATAGGCCGCGGTGAATTTGCAGGCTGAACCCTGACAACCATGAAAACGGGTTTCGACCTCGCGGAAGAAACCGGTGTCGAGAAAGATCTGCCGGTCCGGCGGACAGTAGAACGGCCCCATCGCCGACTCGGCCCTGCCGCAGCGCCCGCCGTTGGTCACGTTGCGGAACAGCACGATGCGCGGGCCGGTATAGGTTCCGCCCCTGGCGCGGAAAATCTCGGTCCAGCGGTCATCGATCTCGCCGAGGATGCCTGAGATCATGTTGCCCATGTCGTCAGTGGGCACGCCCTTCTTGACCGTCCCCGGTCGCCGATCGGTCTGCACCTGACTCTGACCATTGCCGCCGCCGGTGAGGATCTCCGCCCCACCGATCAGGATGCGCGGATCGATGCCGAAAGCATATCCGACAATGCCGAGCACGATGATGGTGCCGATGCCGAGACCACCGCCGCCTCCCATCGGAAGCCCGATACCACCGCCGCCCATCCCGCCGCCGCTGTCGTCGCGGCGGTCCTCGATGTCGTCGCTGCGGCGAAAATCATCGTAACGCATGGTCTGGTTTCCTTATTGCGGGTTGCGGCGGCTATCGCGCCGCACACGAGCCAGGACGGCAGAATTTTCTTTGTTCTAACTCATAACCTGCCCGGCAAAAATTGCCTAGTACAGCTGCTTTTACATCGGCGACGAACTTTTCGGCGAGAAGAAGCGGCGAACGCCAAAACTCAAATCCCCTTAAAATTCCGTAGCTACGGCTGAACCACGATTCCCGCATTGGAAAAATATCGCTGCTTGCGACGACGAATTAATCGGATCATCGCCGTGAAAGAATTGCCCGGTTAAGTCGATTTTTACTTTGCCCCGTCAAAGTGCCTCCAGTCGGTTGTTTAGTCCCGCGTCGCCGACAGCGTCGCCTGAGTCAGAGTATTTGAGTCATGGTTGTGTCGCGTCGCGGGGCGTCTGCAAGGGCGCCCCGCACTAAATTTGAGTCGCATCCGGACAGCCGCATCATCCTTGGCGATTGCGTCGCCGAGATGTCAAAATTAACGGCCGGCTCCGTCGATCTGGTATTTGCCGATCCGCCTTACAACCTTCAGCTCAAGGGCGATCTCAAGCGCCCCGACGAATCCCACGTCGATGCCGTCAACGACGACTGGGACAAGTTCTCCTCCTTTGCCGTCTATGACGACTTCACCCGCGCCTGGCTGCTCGCCTGCCGCCGCATCATGAAACCGTCGGCGACGATCTGGGTGATCGGCTCCTATCACAATATCTTTCGCGTCGGCGCTATCATGCAGGACCTCGGCTTCTGGGTGCTCAACGATATCGTCTGGCGCAAGTCGAACCCGATGCCGAATTTCCGCGGCCGCCGCTTCACCAATGCGCACGAGACCATGATCTGGGCTGCGCGCGACGAGAAAGCCAAGGGCTATACATTCAATTACGAAGCGTTGAAGGCCGCCAACGAAGACGTGCAGGCGCGCTCGGACTGGCTGATCCCGTTGTGCACCGGCGAGGAACGCCTCAAGGGCAAAGACGGCAAGAAGGTGCATCCGACCCAGAAGCCCGAGGGCCTCCTGGCGCGCGTGCTGCTGTCGTCGTCCAAACCCGGCGACCTCGTGATCGATCCGTTCAACGGCACCGGCACCACCGGCGCGGTCGCCAAGCGTCTCGGCCGCCGTTACATCGGCTTCGAGCGCGACAAGACTTACGCGGCCGCGGCCGAGGCGCGCATCGCGGAGATCGAACCGTTGCCGGAAGCGACGCTCGCACCCTTCATGACCGCGCGCGACGCGCCCCGCGTCGCGTTCTCCGAATTGATCGAGCGCGGCATGATTTCGCCCGGCACCAAACTCGTCGACGCCAGGAAGCGTCACGGCGCGCTGGTCCGAGCCGACGGCGCCATCATGTTGGGCGACAAGGTCGGCTCGATCCACCGCATGGGCGCGGTGGCGCAAGGCGCGGAAGCTTGCAACGGCTGGACCTTCTGGCATGTCGAGACCAAGCAGGGCCTCAAGCTGATCGACGAACTGCGCGCCGAAATCCGCAGCCAGATGGCGGTGGGCTGAGTTTCTGTTCGCGCCTTCACGTTGCGAATTTTCCAATTCGAACCTCAAACAGCCACTCCGACGTCGTCGCCCGGCTTGACCGGGCGATCCAGTATTCCAGAGGCCGCTCGTGCTTGACGAGACGTCACGGCGTACTGGATGCCCCGCCTTCGCGGGGCATGACGACCGAGAACATGGCTTCGTGCTCCCGCGACGCAAAACGCCCGAGTCGGTCAAAGAGAATTCCCACCCTCTGTCATTGAGGGCGCAGGGAATGCCGGGCGCTCGATGCGCCCGCAGCCTTGTGTGCAAAGTAAAAAAGCACACAAGCATAGTCACCACGGTCGCGCCGAGATCACCCGGCATTCCCCGCGCAATGGTTTTAACGGCTTCCTTCGCGCTCTTCCCGGCGATCGGGCTTTCTTGCCACCGTCGCCTGCAAGATCATCGCCTCACAGGCTTGATATCAGCGTCGAGATATCAGAACCACACGACTTCGCCGTCCGCTTTGACGTGCTCGTCTTGCGCGTCAAGGCGTCCATCGCATCCCGCACCCAACGTTCGTGACGATCGCGAAGCGCCCCTCTTGTGGGCGCGAGACGCGCGAAGAGGAACCACTGATTTGCCCGTCGGCGCAAGCGCGATATTTTTGCATGAGGGCTGGATGACCAGATCAGCTTGAGCGGATTTTCGAATTTTCGTTTTTGGCGCGGCGATGGAGATGACGACCTCAACGAGGTCAGCCGCTTGATGCTCCAAATTCACTTCCGCGCGATCAGTTCCCCGCATCACAACCAAGACCACGGTCACGAATTTTTAAGGATAACCACTTTCCACCGCGACGTATCGGGTCGCACAACCCTTTAATCACCCTTTTTAATCACCCTTGGGGCGATACGCTTTTCCACGAAGATGGCGTTTCCTTTGTTGGCGCATGATCTTTTGGAAAACCGCTACACGCTTTTCCGGATCATGCCTTGGCGGGATCAATCCCTTGATGTCCGTGCACGACCGACCTCTCGTAGAAAGTACCGACGTCCTGCTGGCCGCACTGGAGCGCGCCAACGATGCTGTCGTGATCATGGATCAGGATCATCGCATCACGCATTTCAACGCGTCGGCTGAACGGATTTGGGGGATAGACCGGGCCGAGATTCTGGGCCGGCCCGCCGGCGCGCTCGGCCTCAATAACCTCGATGAAGACCGCAGGGGCGAACTCACGATCACACGTCGCAGCGGCGACCGTCTGCGCGTTGCGCTGTCGCTCTCGCATATCGGATCCGGCGGGGTGCGGCGAACGATTGCGCTCGTACGGGACATCACGCCTGACCTGGAGTTACGCGAGCGGCTGGCGCTGCACGTGATGATCGCCAACGGAACCAATCGCGCGGTGATCATCGTCGACCGCAACATGAAGGTCGTCTACGTGAATGCCACGTTCGTCGGCATGTTCGGCCACAAGACCGAGCAAGCCGAAGGCAGGCAGATCGCCGAGCTGCTCGCCGGGCCCCACACCGATCGCGGGGTATTCAAGCGGTTGCAGCGCTGTGTCGCCAGCGAAAACGGCATCGACGAGGAAATCCTTGCCTATGACTCCGGCGGCGAAGAGATCTGGCTGGGCGCCCACGTCAAAGCGTTCCGCAATGCCCGCGGCAAGGTGAAGTATATCGTAGCCCTGCTGGCCGATATCACCGAAAGCCGGCAATTATGGTCGTTGCAGCAATTGATCATGACGGCGCTCGCCGACGAAATTCCAATTACGGAAATCGCCGACCGGCTGTGCCGCCGCGTCGAGGAGATTGCGCCTGACGTTGTTTCCTCGCTGCTCCATATCGACGCCGAGGGACTGATTCATCCGTTGGGTGGCCCGAGCCTTCCCGATGACTATTCCCGGGCGCTGGACGGGATTGCGATCGGACCCGATGTCGGCTCCTGCGGATCGGCCGCCTATCATGGCAGGGCGGTGCTTGCCATGGACATCGACAGCGATCCGCGCTGGCAGCCCTACAAGACGAGGCCGCTGGAAGTGGGCTTGCGCGGGTGCTGGTCCTCGCCGATCAAGGCCAAGGACGGTCGTGTGATCGGAACCTTCGCCTTCTATTTCAGGGAGTGCCGCGCACCCTCACGCTGGCATGAAAGGATCGTCGAGGCCTGCGTTCAACTCGGCGCGCTTGCCATCGAGCGCAAGGAAGCGCGTGCCCAGATCGCGCAGCTCGCCTATTACGACACGTTGACCGGCCTGCCCAACCGTGCGCGCTTGCGTCATCTGATCTCGGAAGCGATCGCGCAGGTCGCCGACGGGAAGAGCGTCGCGCTGGCCTTCCTCGACATCGACAATTTCAAGGACGTCAACGATTCACTTGGACATTCCGCCGGCGACGAGATGCTGGTCGAGTTTGCGCAGCGGCTGCATAAGCAGATCCAGCCGGCTGACGTGCTGGGGCGTCTCGGCGGCGACGAATTCGTGATTCTGCTGCCGGATCGCGACGCCGCGGGAGCCTCGCTGGTGGCTTACCGGATCATGGAAGCGCTTAGCCCACCGCTCAAGTTAGGGGCGAGGCAAGTGCCGGTTTCGGTCAGCATGGGTATCAGCATCTACCCGGATAACGCGACCAACCTCGATACGTTGATACAGCAGGCCGACGCGGCCATGTACAAGGCAAAACAGGCGGGTCGCGCCA
>JBEKZZ010000150.1:0-4279 GCA_049509335.1 Bradyrhizobium sp.
AAATCTGGGTTACGGAATAATTTGGGGCCAAATCGACACGTATGAGAGCCTCGGCGACGTTCTACGCGAGTGCTCGTTCCCACAGCTGCTTCAGTGATCCAAAATTCCGATATCGGCCGCGCCCGAGCGAGAATTGCCGCTTGCGAATCCGATGGGAAAGCTCGATGCCGGCGAATGTAATCGCCGCACTCCTGAACGACTTGAAGCCTCCCATCGAGGCGCATCGGAGTTTGATCGCTCGATGATCCTGCTCAATGAGATTGTTGAGGTATTGGCTACATCTCACCTGAACGTACTTCCACTTCGGATCCTCGCGCCGCAGCAGCCGAAGGGCCAGGTGACTCTGCCTAAGGCCATCGAGCGTGATCTTGCGCGGCCACCTCGGTAAGCAAGTTGACAACGCTTTGCGGAAGAATGCTTGTGCGGCGGCGATACCGCGATCCGGACGAAGCAGAAAATCCACCGTCTTGCCGTGCTTGTCGACCGCCCGATAGAGATAATTCCACTTGCCCCGGATCTTTATATAAGTATCATCCACCCGCCAGGACGTATTCACAGGTCGTGCGAAACGGTTCCATCGCTTCTCGAACTCCGGCACATAGCGGATTACCCAGCGGTGGATCGTCGTGTGCGACAGGGTAATGCCCCGCTCCGCCATCATCGCGACCAAATCCCGATAGCTCAACCGGTAGGTGATGTACCAGCGAACGCACAGCTCGATGATTGCCGCATCGAATCGGCGGCGTCGGTAAATGGGATCTCGGGAAATAGGCCTGGTCATTTGGGCGTCTCGTCGATGCCCGAATTGTACGATACTGCCCCTTAATGCAACGGAACCCTGCGGACACATCCATCGAGACCGTTCATGGTAGTTCATCCCCAGCCTTGGGCATCTCTCCCCCCTTACGCTTCATGATTTTGTCGAAGGCTGCGTAATTCGCGCGCTCGCGTCGTTCGAGGAAGAACGTGGCAGTGTTCATGGCTGCCAACTTCTCGGCGACGGCAGTTGCGACGAACTGGTTGAAGCTGGTGCCGTCCGCCTTGGCGCGCCGGACCACTTCGGCTTTCACTGAGGTAGGCAGGCGGAGGGGGTAGGTACTTTGGGGCTTGCTCATGATTTGATCCTTTGTAACGCATCGACTGGAGCGAGAACCTCGACGCTGAATTTCATGGGTATCTCGCCAAAATCCTTTTGATTGAAGTCACAATGGCGTTGGCGTGGCCGTTGGCCGCAAATGTTATTCGAGTCAACGCGAGTCGACGACATATCCAAGAGCCTTGTAGCCTTTTTCTCGCTTTGCCGCCATTCGCGCGAGCACCGGTACCGCTCTGTCGACATAGTCATATACGATGACTTCGCGCTTTCCATCGTGATCACGATGGAGCCTACCGACGTATTGCGCCAGCGTGCCCTTCCACGATACCGGCATTACTAGAAATAGCGTGTCGAGACGCGAATCGTCGAACCCTTCACCTAAGTAACGCCCGGTCGCCAGCACCAGACGCTCCTCGTTTTGACCCGCCTGTAATCCCGCCTGGGCAGCACGCCGCTCCGCGGGTTTCAGTCCGCCGTGGAGTACGACGAGGTTCCGAGTAAATCGCGTGAAACGGCCGCGAAGTTCTTCCACGTGATCGCGCCGTTCGGTCAGAATCAAGGGACATCGCCCAGCTTCCAACGCAGTCAAGACATCGTCAAAGATCGCTGCATTGCGCGCCTCATCGCGCCCGAGCGCCGAATAGATCGCTGGCATCGACATCGGGGCTGATTCCAATTCGAGCGGCAAAGCGAACGCCGTATCTCGAATTCGCACTTTGTGCAGGAAACCGCGCCTCAGTGCCTGGGATCTCGGATCAACACGATGACGAACAGGACCGCACTGCATGAAGATGATGGGTTGGTGTCCGTCCTTGCGGGTCACCGTCGCGGACAATCCGAGCCAGTAACGTGCCTTAGATCGACGCGCTACTGATTCGAAGCTCTTTGCCGACAAATGATGGCATTCGTCGACAATAATGTGACCGTAGCCGGCAATCAGATCCGAGACCTCGGCCTTCGAAAAGAGGCTCTGTATCAACGCTACATCGATGCGGCCCGTAGGTTTTCGACGCCCACCACCGATAGTGCCAATGCTACCCGGATCTATCGAGAGAAACTGCTGCAGCCGCTCGACCCACTGTTTCAACAATTCCTTTCGGTGTACCAGTACGAGCGAGTTTATTCTCCGATGGGCGATCAACGCGGCACCGACGACCGTTTTACCAAACGCCGTGGTCGCCGCCAGCACGCCAACGTCGTGCTGCGATAATGCATCTACCGCGGTCTGCTGCTCTGGCCGAAGTGAACCCTGAAAGCTGCAGTCCAGATTCGTGCCACGTTCGCGCAAATCCTCGACGTCAATGTCGACATGGTGCGAGCGCAGGAGCTCGAGCGTTTCCTCAAAGCATCCGCGGGGTAGCGCTACGTGTTTTTGATGCAGCTTTGCGCAGGAAACAATTCTCGGCTTGTCAAACGTGGAGCGACGCATGGCCTGGGCTTGGTAGAACTCGGGGTTCTGAAATGCCGCCAATCTAGTCAGCCGCGCCACCATAGAGGACGGAAGCGCCGTGCGATCGACATAAATGTCATCTGACAAGACTATTTTGACGCGATCAGGCAGCGGTTCTGTTACGGGCTCGAGCGACCGCCGTGGTGATGGCGGTCGATTCCAGGGTTCATCGCCATTTTCGTCGGCTACGGGCATGCGAATCGCAAGTACTCGATCGCGCGCCTCCGCTGCACCAATGAGCGAATTGGCTTCTTCTGGTGTCAAACGGCCAAGGGAGGCAAGAAATGCCCATTGGTCGCGATAGGCATGAAGATTAATATCCACGAAGACACTGTTGCCGTAGTCGCGTGCGCACCGCTGAAGTGGCAATGCGATGAGATTTCCAAAACCACCCTTCGGCATCGTATCTTGACTGGGGAACAGTCGGTCATATGACTTGAACCCCAATTCTGGTCGACGCTCCAGAGTCTCTGTCAACAGAACGGCGCCCAGCTTCCGGGCATCTCTCGCAGGGATTGGCTGCGAAAAGAAGATCCAGACATGTCCACCCTCGCCCGATCGGGATCGTTCGAGTGCCGCCGGCACGTTCTTGAGGCGACACGTCTCCAAGTAGGCTAATGCATCGGCGGACCAATTCTCTCCATCGAAATCCGCCGCCACGAACCGGCAGCTTCCATCCATCAGAATGGGGTAAACGCCTGCCACAAATCCTGCGCCGTCGGGTCTGTCGTCATTTACGCCACGCAAATGCTTGGCGATGACTTGATCAGAGACAACAAGAAACGCCTGATTTGGACAGTCCCCACACTTCACCTGTGGCTTACCACATACCCCACGCACCCACTCATTCGCGCACGCAGGAGCATAACCCGACTTTCCGGTATTGCGATTCTCCCAACGAAGAGGAAATACATCCGTCCGACCGGCAAATAGGCGCCGAAACAGCGCGATTTTCTCCGCTGCTCTCGACTCCCCATTGATTGATGCACTCGCGCTATTCGATGACGAGCCGGCCTCGGCCTGGGACTGCAAGCCCTTGAGCCGCGCAGTCAGCGTGCTACGCTCCGCGTCGAGCTCGTTCAGCCGCGAACGTAAAGAGGCGATTTCTTTGTCGTCATGGGCTGTCATACGCGAGTTTGATCGCCCAACCAGGATTGTGCCAACGAGAGACCGTTGCTACCGGCTCAGATTGGCGACCAGACGTGAAAGGGCGACGGTCAGTTGCTGCAACACTTGCGGCTCGGGCAGCGGCAGCTTGAGCACCGATCGGCCGGTTGATCCGTCGGTTTCGATCCATCCACCCGACTTGTCGGATTTTTCGTGCCCAACGCCATTGCCAGTACCGCTGCGCGGCGGCGCCGCAGCCAGCGTTTCAAGCAGCTTCAGGCCGACGCTGAGCAGCGGCGCCCAGGGACTATCGCTCTTGGCTTCTTCCTGAGTCTTCACCTCCGGCGTCGGCTCCGCCTTTACCGCCAAAACACTCTCGTCGCTTTCCGGCGACAGCCTCGCGCGCGCTTCCAATGCCGGCGTCGCCGCAACTTCGGCCGGCTCGTTGCGCCGCGTGACCGCATCCACGCTTTCCATGAATTTGGTCAGCCGGGTCCCACCCAGGAATATCTCGCTCTCGCCACCATCAAGCACTCCGGCGAACAGTGATTTCTTGAACGCGAGTATCGACAGCATCTTTTCCTCGATCGTGCCCTCGGCAACGAAATTGACGACCTGGACGCTCT
>JBEKZZ010000151.1:0-4203 GCA_049509335.1 Bradyrhizobium sp.
GCGTCCGTTTGGCGCCGGCGGCGAACGGCCGCAGGACCGTCGTGTACCGATGGTTGCGGTAGTGATCGTTATACAAGCGGCTCCGCTCAAAGATCGACGCCTGGAGCAGTTCTCACCCCTTCGACGGTCAAGGCACCGCCTTAAAAAACATTTATTTGAAACCTAAAGCATCTGGTATAGGACCTATCTACGATGGGCGCACTCGCATAATTGCGCCTGTTTTCGTTTATAAATTCCAATCTGCGATCAGCCAAATGACATCTTCCTCCGACAGGATTGCGCTGTTCATCGACGGCGCAAATCTCTACGCAACGGCCAAGACACTCGGCTTCGACATCGACTACAAGCGCCTGCTCAGGGAATTTCACAGCCGCGGGACGCTGGTGCGCGCGTTCTATTACACCGCGGTGATTGAGGATCAGGAATTTTCATCGATCCGGCCCCTGATCGACTGGCTCGACTACAACGGCTACACCGTCGTCACCAAGGCGACCAAGGAATTCATCGACGCCAGCGGCCGCCGCAAGGTCAAGGGCAACATGGATATCGAACTTGCGGTCGATGCCATGGAACTGGCCGAGCATGTCGATCAGATCGTGCTGTTTTCCGGCGATGGTGATTTCCGCTCGCTGGTCGAAGCGGTGCAGCGCCGCGGCGTCCGGGTGACCGTGGTCTCGACGATTTCAAGCCAGCCACCTATGGTCGCCGACGAATTGCGGCGCCAGGCCGACATCTTCACGGACCTGTTGGAGTTGCGATCCAAGCTCGGCCGCGATCCATCCGAGCGTCCGGCGCCGCGCGAACCGCGCCATCATGCGCCGCGGTCCCAGCAGCGCGCGACCAAGATGCCTCCGAGGGGCGATGACGACGATCCCGATAATTCCGACGATTGATGAGCTGGCTTGGCGGCCGCCCCGACGCGAGTTTCGACCAATCTTGATCTTTGAAAATCGTGACGAGCGTACGGCGGCGTGGGCTATTGCTGGCGATCGTCTTGGTCGTCACGAGGTCGCCCCACCAAACCAACAATTCCCACCAAGACCCAGACCAGTCCACCGGCGATCAGCACATATGCCGATGTCTGGGCGGCCGTCATTTCTTCGCCTTCAGCCCCAGCTCCACCGGACGGCGGATGACCGTGCGAGGCTTTGGCTCAGCCATTGCGTACTCGTTTCTGGATCGGGTGATCGGTTGCCTGTCTGATCTGCCCCCCTATAGGCGTCACCGATGCGAAGGGAGGGAGGTCTCCGAGGAGGTTCGATAGCTGAACCACAAGCTTTCGAAGCCGGCTGTTCTCCTCAAGCAATAGCAAAATATCGTCGGTTTCCCGATGTGGTGATTCATCTCTATGAAGTCCGGCAACTTCTTTTAGCGCGAGCACAAGAACGTCAAAGAACTCGTCATCGCCGCCATGTGGCGATGGCAGAGCGTTGTCGGCACCCCGAACCAGAAGGTTTTGCCTGTTATGCGGCCCCATACTCATGGCAAACTCTCAAACCAGGACGCCCCAAGCCACCTTTCTCCAGAACAGCGTCGCTCGAGTCGGGGGCAATTTTGAGTCCGAAAAGGGACCGGGCGGTCCAAAATGTCGTCTTCTCGATGGAAGGCAACACGTTCGCGCTCATTTTCCCTTCGCCTTAGCCCATCTGCAATTGTTCCAGCCTGATTTTTCTCAAAATTACCTGCAGCTGTCTGGCCCGTGAACGGACGGCAGTTTCGGTCCGGTTCATCCGGATACCGATCGCTTTTGAGCTGAGACCAGTGGATGCCAACTTCCGCAGCTTATCATCGTCGGCCTGCGTCCATGGTCGAGAATCGAAATGGGCTGATTCCAGCATCGGTCCATGCCCCGAGGGTTGAAGCAAACCATCTAGCTTTCGGAGTTGCACTGATCACCTCATTCCGGAAAGCAACAGGTGAACGCGCGAAAGTCGCCCGTCAGGGTTTGGCAACTCAGTAATTCCGCCGCTGCCGGCGACGGACTGGTGGGCTTCAACCGGCTCGATCGGCCCGAGAAATATTTCAGCCAAATAGACGGCACCGAACGAGAGCACAATCGCCAGCGCTGCGGCAAACACCGTCGGGACGACAAATTCCACGTTGCTCACTTTGCGGATCATCGCGCACGCTCGCTCTGACCAGCCCCGATACAGAAAACCACTTTTCGTTGAGTCGGGGAATGTAAAAACTGCCCTTCGATTCGGTACACCCGCGGGTGCCAGTCGGCTTGGTGAGATACGAGAACGTGGGGGCACTCCTTGGATGGAGGGTTATGCCCTTCGTTCCAAGGGCTGCCATGGCGGCTCATCCAAGGTGAGAAGCCGCAAATTCGGTTTGCCGGACCCACCCGCAACTTCTTCAGCTGAACGCACCCGGAAGCGAAGGCACTCGGACATCATCTGCAGATATTGCCTCAACTCATTGTTGCTAAGCCGAATTTGATTCCGGATTTCACGGCGCTCGAACGTCGTCAGCGATGGGTCCGCGAGCTGACGCCAAGCGACCCGCTGCATTTCTTTCAGTTCGTAGATCTTGCAATCCAGGACATTGGCATCAGTCATTTGTTGGCCCCCCGGCTCCCGTGAACGGACGGCCTCTAGCTCTAGAGCTGATTCCTAAAAAATCCTTAACGCCCCGGTGCTACCGCCAACGGCGGGAACAACCTCCGCGAACTCCCAAAGAGAACCATATTCGTCCGGTTCTTCATTGAGCCACGAGATGGCAGCGCGCACCGAGAGCCAGATAACGCGCTCCTCCGCAATCGGTTGACCGTCGGATGACATGTGCAGCAGGAACGATCCGTCTGCCCCACGAAAGAGCCGTTCGTGACCCGTAAATTCGACGAGGGTCTGAGCGTCGATCGCGGGATATTCACGGAACGCCAAGAGCTGCACGGCGATTCGGGGGTCCAATGGCTTCCTAATCAGCAATGATTCGGTTTAATAAACGTCGCGGTAGCGGGTGGCCACCGAACGGCAGCCGCGGATTGCATTGATTCGTTGAAAACGCTTAAACAGGTTAGGCGGCGAAGCCGGTGCGCCGCAGAGCGTCCGTTTGTTGCCGGCGCATAGCGAGTGTCAACGCCAGTAAGCCCGGGACGCTAAGGTTTTGCTCGTCGTCAATTAAATCCCGACGTCGAAGGCCTTCGACGTCTGCAGGGTTCTGGTTTCGCAGCGAGCCGCCGCCAAACAATCTAATCAGCAGCCGCTGTTCTGACCTGGTCAATTCATCCCAAAGCGGTGTCTCGGGCATATTGGCGCTTCCCAGCGATTCGCTCCGCAGGTCAAGGTTCGGCCCCCAATGCTAACGAGAGGTTAACGAAGGATTGAGACGCCCTGCTGCGAGTGCATCTTGCCGTGAGCCGAGTTGATTGCCTGTCATTTTTCCGTTGTCCTCCGCGCGGCCAACGCTTGGGCCAGCCTGATCTCAAATTCGGCGCGGCGCTGGTCCAGCGGGCGATCGAAGAAATTGTCCATCACATACAGCCCGCGTGCTTCGTCCGGTTCCAGCTTATCGATATTGCAGTCTTTGAAAACGCAGGCGGTGAACGCCAATTGCTCTGTAGCGCGGTCGATCAGCAGCGCGCATTTCACGAACTCGCAACGATCATAGCGAGTGAAAATGCTTTGGCCCCGAAAATCGAACTGCTCGCCCTGAAAGCGTTTGCGGTAGACGACGCGTTCTTCCGGCGGATCGATTGGGTTCACTTCCTCGCCCTCAGCCCGATCTCGACCAAGCGGCGACGGTGACGGAGTCGGTCCCCCATGGATAGGCGACGGCGCCGATGTCTCATCGCGATGACTCGTTCGCGCAATCTCACTTCTTCGCCTTGAGCGCGATGTCGACCAGCCGGCGGATGGCGCAGTATCTGAACATCATTCCTCAGCCGTAATCTCAAGCTTCTTGTTTCGTCCCATCGTTTTTGATTTCTTCTTAGTGGCCGATTTACTGTCAAGAGTCGCCATCAGCGTCTCAATAATAGCGTTCCGGTCCTTTTTTCTTTTCAGCGAATACCGGTGGATGGTTATTGTCAGCTTGTCCTTGTCTTCATCATAGTCGTGATCAATCTTTGGCTTTTTGGACATCGCTTTGTTCCTCCCGCCGCTAAATCAGCGTTTCGATTTCGGCCGATCGACTCGTACCTCCCGAAATTCTTCCGGTCCCTTAGTCAGACGGCGCTGGCGCTGGGCGCGCTCCTCCCGA
>JBEKZZ010000152.1:0-4197 GCA_049509335.1 Bradyrhizobium sp.
CGCTTGGCGAATCGGCTTCAACTGCGCTGAAAGCTCGAACTTGCTCCGGTCTTGTCACCGGTGAATTGGCCCATATCTGTGAGCCTGTCCTTTAGTGCTGCATCACGGGACGTTCGTCCGCGCCCGGCAAATTCCTGGGCTCACCGCCTTGCCGACGGATGTTCGCTTCCGCCAACCTGTCTACCAACCCTTGGGTGATTAATGCGCGATCCGGTGGAAACCTACATGAACCTCGTGCCGATGGTGGTCGAACAGACCAACCGCGGTGAACGCGCCTACGACATTTTCTCGCGCCTGCTGAAAGAGCGCATCATCTTCGTGACCGGACCGGTCGAAGATGGCATGTCGACGCTGACTGTCGCACAGCTGTTGTTTCTCGAAGCCGAGAATCCGAAAAAGGAAATCTCGATGTACATCAACTCACCCGGCGGGGTGGTTACTTCGGGCCTTGCGATCTACGACACCATGCAATTCATCCGGCCGCCGGTATCAACGCTTTGCACCGGGCAGGCCGCGTCAATGGGATCGCTGCTGCTCGCGGCCGGCCATAAGGACATGCGGTTCTCGTTACCGAATTCGCGCATCATGGTGCACCAGCCGTCCGGCGGCTTTCAGGGCCAGGCGACCGATATCATGCTGCATGCGCAGGAAATCCTGAATCTCAAAAAGCGGCTCAACGAGATCTACGTCAAGCACACCGGCCAGACCTTCAAGGCGATCGAGGATGCGCTGGAGCGTGACAAGTTCCTCACCGCCGAGATGGCCCGCGACTTCGGTATTGTCGACAAGGTGATCGACAAGCGGTCGGAAGACCCGACCGCGAAGACCCCATAAGGCAAGTCCCGAGCAAGCTTTCGATTGAAGTTAACGGGGCGTCGCCACCTGCGATTCCGGCCGCCAGCGCCACTTTCAGGCCCTCGTATGGGCTGAAAGTTCCGCTTTCGTGCTGGTTTGGCAGCGTGGCAATCCCGCAACGCCCGGCCGATTTCCGCATCTCTTGCTCGCATCCGCGGCGCAAATCACGGTATTGTCACGGCTGTCCGAGGCGCGGCCGATTAGGGAATTCTTGATAGTCGGGTGTCAGCATGGTTGGCTATGTCGGATCGGTTACGATCGTGGGGGATTCGAGTTGGCCTCGATTCGGGGCATCTGGAGCAGAGGGCCTTTTTTGGTACGGATTTTGCTCTATCTAGACTCTGGGCCGGCAAGTGCCGGAACGGGGCGATCGAGCGGACGGGATCGAACGGCGGACGGAGACGAGAATGAGTAAAGTCGGCACGAGCGACTCCAAGAACACGCTTTATTGCTCGTTCTGCGGCAAGAGCCAGCATGAAGTCCGCAAATTGATCGCGGGACCCACCGTATTCATCTGCGACGAATGCGTTGAGCTGTGCATGGACATTATTCGCGAGGAAAACAAATCCTCGCTGGTGAAGTCGCGCGACGGCATTCCGACCCCCAAGGAAATCTGCAAGGTTCTCGACGACTACGTCATCGGCCAGAGCCACGCCAAGAAAGTGCTCTCGGTCGCCGTCCACAATCATTACAAGCGGCTCAACCACCAGACCAAGCACAATGACGTCGAACTTGCGAAGTCGAACATCCTGCTGATCGGTCCGACCGGTTCGGGCAAGACGTTGCTGGCGCAGACGCTGGCGCGGATTCTCGATGTGCCGTTCACGATGGCGGATGCGACGACGCTGACCGAAGCCGGCTATGTCGGCGAGGACGTCGAAAACATCATCCTGAAGCTGCTGCAGTCCGCCGACTACAATGTCGAGCGCGCGCAGCGCGGCATCGTCTATATCGACGAGATCGACAAGATCAGCCGTAAATCCGACAATCCGTCGATCACCCGGGATGTGTCGGGCGAGGGCGTGCAGCAGGCGCTGCTCAAGATCATGGAAGGCACGGTTGCCTCGGTTCCTCCGCAAGGCGGCCGCAAGCATCCGCAGCAGGAGTTCCTGCAGGTCGACACCACGAATATTCTCTTCATTTGCGGCGGCGCGTTCTCCGGCCTGGAAAAGATCATTTCGGCGCGGGGGCGTTCGACCTCGATCGGTTTCGCAGCCCAGGTATTGGCGCCGGAAGATCGCCGCACCGGCGAGATTTTCCGTCATGTCGAGCCCGAGGATCTGCTGAAGTACGGCCTGATCCCCGAATTCGTGGGACGCCTGCCGGTGGTCGCGACCCTGGAGGATCTCGACGAGGCTTCGCTCAAGAAGATTCTGACGGACCCGAAGAACGCGTTGGTGAAGCAATATCAGCGATTGTTCGAGATGGAGAACATCGAGCTGACGTTCGCCGATGAGGCGCTTGGCGCGGTCGCCCGCAAGGCGATCGAGCGCAAGACCGGCGCGCGCGGACTGCGTTCGATTCTCGAGAGCATTCTGCTTGAAACCATGTTCGATTTGCCGGGCCTGGAAGGCGTCGAAGAGGTTGTGATCTCGCGCGAGGTAGTCGAGGGCACCGCTCGCCCGCTCTACATCTACGCCGATCGTTCCGACCGCGCCGTCGAAAGCAGCGCCAGCGCCTGAGCGCGATCTGCGAGGGCGCAATGAGCATCCAAAAGTGACGGCTGCCGAGTTCTTCGGAGGCCGCTTTTGCGCAGACATGGCTTGGCACCTAGCCCCGGTCGGCGGGCGTTTTCCAGCGACTTGACACCCCCATGGTCGATAGCCACCTAATGCTGTCGGCGATGAAAATCTGGCATAGGATTCGCTGTAACAAGGATCCGGAGAGGCAGGCTCAAGACGCGGCCATGCGATCCCGGAACATCTCGGCACCTTGTGGCGGTTGCGCAAATGGCGGGCCGCAGGCAAGGGGGCACAACAAAAGGAAAAGGCCATGACCACTCCGAAACCCCGGCCATCTATTGTTCACGGCGAAAGCCATGCTTATCCGGTGCTGCCGCTTCGCGACATCGTCGTGTTCCCGCACATGATCGTGCCGCTGTTCGTCGGTCGCGAGAAATCGATCCGGGCGCTTGAGGAGGTCATGAAGAATGACGCCTTGATCATGCTGGCGACGCAGAAGAATGCGTCGGACGATGATCCGAGCCCGGACTCGATCTATGAAACCGGCACGCTCGCCAGCGTGTTGCAACTGCTCAAATTGCCCGACGGCACCGTGAAGGTGCTGGTGGAAGGACTCGAGCGCGCCCGCGTGCAAAAATATACCGATCGGACCGAATATTACGAAGCTACCGCGATCGCGCTGGCCGACACGGACGCGACATCCGTCGAGGCCGAGGCTCTGGCGCGCTCGGTGGTTTCCGACTTCGAGAGTTATGTGAAGCTGAACAAGAAGATCTCCGCCGAAGTGGTCGGCGTGGTTCAGGCGATCACGGATTTCGCCAAGCTCGGCGACACTGTGGCTTCGCATCTCGCGGTCAAGATTGCTGACCGCCAAGCGATCCTGGAGACGCTGTCGGTCACCGCGCGCCTTGAGAAGGTGCTTGGATTGATGGAGAGCGAAATCTCGGTGCTGCAGGTCGAGAAGCGAATCCGCTCGCGCGTCAAGCGCCAGATGGAGAAGACCCAGCGCGAATATTATCTCAACGAGCAGATGAAGGCGATTCAGAAGGAACTCGGCGATGACGAGGGCCGCGACGAACTCGCCGACCTCGAGGAGAAGATTGCCAAGACCAAGCTCTCCAAGGAAGCGCGGGAGAAGGCGCAGCATGAACTGAAGAAGCTGCGTCAGATGTCGCCGATGTCCGCCGAGGCGACCGTGGTGCGCAACTACCTCGACTGGCTGCTGTCGATACCGTGGAACAAGAAGTCCAAGGTCAAGAAGGATCTGGTCGCAGCCCAGACCACGCTCGACAACGATCACTACGGGCTGGAGAAGGTCAAGGACCGCATCGTTGAGTATCTCGCGGTACAGTCGCGCGCCAACAAGCTGACCGGACCGATCCTGTGCCTGGTCGGCCCTCCCGGCGTCGGCAAGACCTCGCTCGGCAAGTCGATCGCGAAGGCGACGGGGCGCGAATTCGTGCGCGTCTCGCTCGGCGGCGTGCGTGACGAAGCTGAAATCCGCGGTCACCGCCGCACCTATATCGGCTCGATGCCCGGCAAGATCATCCAGTCGATGCGGAAGGCGAAGACCTCGAATCCGCTGTTCCTGCTCGACGAGATCGACAAGATGGGCGCCGATTTCCGTGGTGATCCGTCGTCGGCCCTGCTTGAGGTTCTC
>JBEKZZ010000153.1:0-4161 GCA_049509335.1 Bradyrhizobium sp.
CGAAGGAGATCGTAGGTTCGCAGCAATATCAAACTTACACCGACGTCAGACGCGGCCGCACGGAATGAAATCGAATTTATTGGAATTTAATGGGGTGTGGACACGGCGAACCCACATCGCCTTCAGGCGCATCCCCGCGCCAACAACAGAACGGAGACATCCAATGACCCAATTGAGGAAACTGACTGCCGCGATCATCTGTTCCGCCGCTATCGCCGCGCCGGCGTTCGCTAAACCGGTCCACCACAGCCGAACTCTTAACGACGTTCGCGGATCGTATAATCAGATGATCGGACCCTCCTATGCCGCCCCACAATCGGAGGACGCAAGGACCATCGAGGACTTCGGCTTCAGCGGAATCGACCCGTCCAGAGTGGGCGGCCGCGACCCGAACCTCAACCCCCCGAGCTAATTCGAACCGTGGTGGCATTCGGACACAAGTAGGTATGCGGCCCAATCGTGCCGCCCAGGATGGCCCCGGGAAGGTTTTAATGTCCCGGGGAATCCATCGTGCGGAACAGAGGGACTCGACAAGCTCCTCGACGAGAATCTCACCATCTGTCGCTGTTAGGCCACCAACTCCGAGGAGCGAAACATGGGTATCGTTCGATTTGCACTGAGGTTTCCGCACACTTTCTATGTTGTGGCTGCGCTCATCTTGTTTCTCGGCATCTCAGCGATCCGATCCATGCCAACGGACATCTTTCCGGAGATCAATATTCCTGTGGTGACGGTGATCTGGCAGTACACCGGCCTCACCACACCGGAAATGGAACAGCGCGTCTCTACCTATAGCCAATATTCGATCAGCTCTAGCGTCACTGGCGTCAAGAACATGGAGGCGCAGACCCTCAACGGTCTGTCGATCCAGAAGATCTTTTTCCAGCCGGACGTCAACGTCGACCTGGCCATCGCGCAAATCGTCTCCGCGACCAACTCCATTCGGGCGCTGATGCCGCCCGGCATCCAGCCTCCGATCATCGTGCAATTCAACGCCTCGAGCGTTCCTGTGCTGCAAATCAGTCTTGATTCGGACAGCCTGAACGAACAGGAGCTCTACGATTACGGTATCTATGGCATGCGCCAGCAACTGGCGCCGGTGCCCGGAGTCACGCTGCCGACGCCGGCGGGCGGCAAGTATCGTCAGATCATGGTGGATATCGACCCGGACAAGCTGCTGTCGCGGGGACTGACGCCACTGGACATCGTTAATGCCGTCAATACCCAGAACCTGACGCTGCCGTCGGGCACGGCAAAGATGGGTGACATCCAGTATACGGTTCGAACCAACGCGACACCGGCCACGATCGACGATCTCAACAATATGCCGGTCAAGTTCGCCAACGGCGCTACCGTCTTCCTGAAGGACGTGGCGCAGGTGCGAGACGGATCGCTGGTGCAACAGAACATCGTGCGCGAGAACGGTCACCGCTCGGTCTTGCTCAGCGTGATAAAGAACGGCAACGCGTCCACGCTGGCGGTCGTCAACGGCGTCAAGAAGGCGCTCGATGTCGCGCGCGCGGCCGCGCCGGCAGGCCTCAGGATCAGCGAGCTGTTCGACCAATCGGTATTCGTCAAAAATTCGGTCGAGGGTGTACTGCGTGAAGGTGCCATTGCCGCTGGCCTCACCGCGCTGATGATCCTGGTCTTCCTCGGCTCCTGGCGATCGACGCTCGTAGTGATGATTTCGATTCCGCTGGCGATCCTGTCGTCGCTGATCGTATTGTATTTTCTTGGCGAAACACTCAACACCATGACGCTCGGCGGGCTCGCCCTGGCCGTCGGCATTTTGGTCGACGATTCGACCGTTACCATCGAAAACACGCACCGCCTGTGGACCGAAGAAGGCATGCCGCTTTCCGAGGCAACCCTGCACGGCGCCGCTGAGATCGCCGTGCCGACGCTGGTCTCGACGCTGGCCATCAGTTGCGTGTTCACGTCGGTGGTGTTCCTCGACGGACCGGCCAAGTACCTGTTCACGCCGCTCGGCCTCGCGGTCGTGTTCGCGATGCTGGCTTCCTACGGATTGTCGCGGACCCTGACGCCGATCACGATCGGCCTGCTTCTCAAGAACGAGCGTCGTCACTCCGAGGACGGCGCTCCGAGGAGCGTGTTCTCGCGAATTTCCGCTGCATTCGAGCACGGCTTCGAGCGTTTGCGTGACGGATATATGAAACTTCTCACGACGCTGTTGTACCGGCGGCTGGTCATACCCGTTGTCGCCATCTTTATACTCGGTCTCGGTGCGGTGATGCTGGTGTTCGTCGGCCGGGACTTCTTTCCGCTGATCGACGGCGGCCAGATCCAGCTTCACGTTCGCGCTCCCCCCGCCACCCGCATCGAGGTCACGGAACGGATATTCCAGGAGGTTGAAGACAAGATCCGCGAAGTCATTCCGGAGCAAGACCGCGCGCTTATCATCGACAATATCGGACTGCCGGCGCGAACCTATAACCTGGCTTTTGCCGACGGCTCAACCATCGGAATCAACGACGGCGTCATCCTAGTAGCGCTCAAGGAGGGTCACAAGCCGACCGCCGACTACGTCAGGAAGTTGCGTCAGGCACTTCCGGAAGCATTTCCCGAAGACACCTTTTATTTCCAGGCGGCCGATATCGTAACGCAGATTCTGAACTTCGGACTAACAGCTCAAATTGACGTCCGTACGGTGGGCCGCGGCTTGAACAATCTTTCGGTAGCAAAGAAACTTCGGCAACGGCTTGCTGCCATTCCCGGCATCGTCGATGCGCATCTTCAGCAGGAAGTCGATGCCCCCGCCTTCATGGCCGAGATCGACCGGGCCAGGGCTGCGCAACTCGGCCTCAACGCCAGCACGGTCGCCACCAACCTCAACGTCAGCCTCAGTTCATCCGAGCAGGTATCGCCCAACTTCTGGACCGATCCCGCCTCGGGTATCCCGTATTTCTTCGCGGTGCAAACACCGGAGCCGAAAGTCGACTCGATGAATGCGCTTTTGAACACACCGGTTTCCAACTCGCTGACGAGGAGCGGTCAGCCGGTCCCGGGGATGCTCAGCAACGTCGCGACGATCAAGCGAGACAAGGTGCCCACCAACTCCAACCAAACCAACATCCAGCCGGTCTATGACGTCTACGCCAGCGTACAGGGGCGCGATCTGGGCAGCGTCGCCGCCGACATCAACGAGGTCAAGACAGAGCTTCAGAAGGAGATGAAGCCCGGCAACAATATCGAAGTCGTCGGCCAGATCAGGAGCATGAACGACTCTTTCAGGAATCTCGGCATCGGCCTCCTGTTCGCCGCCGTGTTGGTCTATCTACTCATGGTGGTCAACTACCAGAATTTTGGCGATCCGTTCGTGGTGATCCTGGCGCTACCGGCGACGCTCTGCGGCATAGTCACCATGCTGTTCGTCACCGGCACCACGCTCAGCGTTCCGTCCCTGATGGGCGCGATCATGGCCGTCGGCGTCGCCTCGGCGAACTCAATCCTGCTCGTGACGTTCGCGCGAGAGCAGCAACTCAAGGGGCACTCCGCCATCGAGGCGGCGCTGAGTGCCGGCCACACTCGAATCCGTCCTGTGCTGATGACGGCCGCTGCCATGATTGTCGGTATGGTCCCGATGGCAATCGGCGGCGCCGGCGAAGAACAGAACGCCGCGCTTGCGCGCGCCGTCATCGGCGGCCTCTTGTTCGCAACACCGACGACACTGCTGATCGTGCCTTTCCTGTTCGCCATGCTGCGCAAAGGCAACGACGGAAAGTCCCACCATGGCGTTTTCGAGGAGGTTACACAATGACCGATATTCTCGTACGGCCGAAAATCGACCGAGTTCAGGATCGGCCTGATCCCGAATCCGATCGCGTGACTACGATCGCCCCTCAGAAGCGGCAACGTGGTTACGGAGGCGTGTCGCTCGGTGCAAGCGTACTGCTCCTTCTCATGGCTGGCCTGGCATTGGGAGGATTTCGCCACTATCAGGCCGAACGCGCCGCCGAGGCCACTGCGCAACGGATACGGACCTTCGTTCCCGAGGTTCGCGTCGCGGCGGTTCGCGCCCGCGATAGCAAGATGACCATCAGCCTGCCGGCGACCACGACCGCCTTCGAGGCAGCGAACATTTTCGCGCGCACCAGCGGCTACATCGAAAAGCGCTACGTCGACATCGGCGATCGGGTCAAG
>JBEKZZ010000154.1:0-4148 GCA_049509335.1 Bradyrhizobium sp.
CATGGGGATGCTCCTGTCTTGAGTGAAGGATGTGAAGAACCCTCATCTCAGGACAGGACGTCCCGCCGCGCTATCGTCTTGGCTATGCTCCCAGCCGTAGCGCCCTACCGCGCGAGCGGTTTAGTCCAATGACCCAACACGGAAGTCGGCGCGGGAGCAAGGGTTTACTTGTGCGCTGTTTTGGAAACATAAATTTTCACCCGATTCCGCGAGAAGAATCGTTGAGGGAATATCTGGCGGTTGAACGGGGCGTTCAAGCGCGATCTGCCCCAAGCATCGAGCATACTTTCGCCGTCGCGCATTCTCTCGAATAGAGTCCTGAAGGTGCGGCCGTGCCTAGTTGGCATCGAAGCCTGCACCGCGTCGACTTCGGTAATCAATGCTGCGCGCCTGCGGGCACTTCCATCGGCAACGGCATGCGCCGTGCTCATGCCTCGGGCACCCCGGCCTTCCGCATACTCTCGGCGATGCCTTCGCGCTGCGCTAGAAAGGTGGGATTGTTGCTGGGCGCCCTAGCTTGAAAGCGGAGAACGGTGAAATTCGGATCGAGCGCGAGCCCGAGATGAAGCGCGGACTGCGCTTCATCGAGCCTACCGAGACGCGTCAATGCGGCGGCGAGATAGCAATGCGTGGCCGGAGGAAGATTTCGGTTGGTCTCGATGGCGCGACGCAGCCACGCCACCGCTTCCTCGTCGGCGCCAAGCCCGAGCTTGGCGATACCTACCCATGTCATCCAGACATAGGCGTTCCTGTCCCGAGGGCTAAGGCGGAGCGCCTCGAGGATATGGGCCTCGGCCTCCTCGCCACGACCAGCATAATACTTGGCAAAACCGATCACGCCATGTGCATCGGCCCGATTTCTATCGAGCGCCAACGCCCGTTCGCATTCGGCAATGCATTGGGTCGCGCGGTCGGTATGGAGTTGGACGTAACCCATGCACAAATGTGCAGAAGCATGGTCGGGAGCCAGGGATAGCGCCTTGGTCAAGCTTGCTTCGGCTGCCGCGAGGCGCGCCGCCCGTTCCTCGGTAAAAACGACGGAACCGATTCGCGCATTGGCGGTCGCCACGCCGACCAGTGCTTCGACATTGCCGGGATCGAGTGTCAACGCGCGTTCGAAAAAGCCGCATGCCTGCGCCATATGATCGAAGGTTGATCCCTTGTTCAGGCAAGCCATGCCTTGGAAGTAGAGATCCATAAAGTCGGAATTGATTGCCCGTTCGGCGCGGCCGCTCTCGATCGCGATCAACTGCGTACCGAGTTGACTGGCGAGCCGCCCGAGTATTTCGTCATGCATGTCGAATAGATCGGCCAAAGGCTTGTCGAAACGCTCGGCCCAGAGATGATTGCCAGTCTCGGCGTCACTGAGCTGCACGTTAACGCGCATACGGCTGCCACCCCGCTGAACGCTGCCCTCCAGCACATAGCGGACGTTCAGTTCGCGGCCGATCTGCTTCACGTCGACGCGCTTGCCCTTGTAGGTGAAGGCGGTACTGCGCGCGATGACGAAGGCACCGCTGAGGCGAGCAAGTTCGGTGGTCAGGCTCTCCGTGATGCCATCGACCAAATATTCCTGCTCCGCATCGCCGCCGATATTGGCGAAGGGGAGCACCACGAGTGAGAGGCGCGGCGGGCCCGATCTCGCTGACTTGGGATTATCGACTGTCGGCGTGACGGCAGCCTCGCGTCGCGAGCCACTGCCGACGATGCCGTAAACTCGCATCGGCCGCGCGATGTTCTTCAGCGTCTTGTCGCCGAGATCGACGAACTCTTCCGTCATGCGGTCGCGTACCAGGCGGTAGGCGTCTTCGGAAAGACAGATGCCCCCTGGGTCGGCGATGCCTTCAAGACGCGCCGCGATATTGACCGCGTCTCCCATGAGATCGCCGTCGCTCTCGACGACCACATCGCCGAGATGAATCCCGATGCGGAACTCCATCCGCTTCTCGGGAGCGGAAGCGGTGTTGCGCACGACCATGCCCCGCTGCACATCAATCGCCGTACGCACGGCATCGACGACCGAGGCGAATTCGACCAGAACCCCGTCGCCCGTGGTCTTGACGATACGACCGCGATTGGCAGCGATAGAAGGATCGATTAACTCGGCCCTGACCGTGCGCAGAAGCCTCAGCGTCCCTTCCTCATCCGCCCCCGTGAGTCGCGAATAACCAACGACATCCGCTGCAAGAATCGCCGCGATTTTACGCCCAGTAAATTCCAATGGCACGCTGCTTTCCCCGACCGTCGAACGCCGTAAAATCGTGAAATATTCTACGCCATAGCGCAAGGTCTTGTGTCAACCCCGCCCCCGACTCCTCCCGCAGCTTGCTGCACGGGGCGATCGCTGGCTAATCGTAATGTCCGGCGATGGCACGAAACGGCATGCCGGTGCTGTCACCGCAAGTCCGCTATGAAAGTGTGAACGGACCTAGCCGGGATGCAGTCCGAGAGCCGAGTTTGACCCTTCTCGGGCATCGGTAACGTCCAAGGCGGCTTGCGCCTGTTCCGTTCGAATTCGTCGCCTAGCTAGATCTCGATCTGGCCTCCGAGCTCGATCACGCGGTTGGGAGGGATATGGAAGAACTCGGTCGCCGTCAGCGCATTTCGATGCATCGTCTCAAAAAGCTTGATCCTGATCCGGCTCATACGCGGCTTCGCATCGGGAACGATTGTCAGCCGACCAACAAAGAAAGAAGTATCCATCATATCAAACTCGAGTTGCTGCGCGGCGCAAGCATTGAGCGCCTGCGGGATATCCGGCTGCTCCATGAAACCGTAGCGAACAACCACCGAATGAAAATCGTCCGTCAAATGGCTGATCTGGATGCGTTGATCCGCGGCGACGTACGGCGTGTTCTCGGTCACCACGTTCAGTAATACGACGCGCCGATGGATGACCTTGTTATGTTTGAGATTATGCAGCAGGGGAACCGGCACCATGTCGGTCCGGCTGGTCATATAGACGGCGGTGCCCGGGACGCGCGCCTTGCCGTGAATCTGCTTGATGAAGTTATCAAGGGGCATGGTGTCGCGCTCAAGCTTTTGTAATAGGAGCTCGCGACCACGCCGCCAAGTCCAGATCAGAAAGAAAATCACGGCGGCAACGATCAGCGGAACGTAGCCGCCCTCGAAAACCTTCATCAGATTGGCTGAGACGAACGAGAGGTCGACAACGATGAACGATCCGGCGACCAGCAGACTCGCCGGCAGGCTCCAGCCCCAGATTTCCCGCATCACCAGAAACATCAGCACCGAGGTCAGCAGCATGGTCAGCGAAACCGCGACACCGAACGCCGCCGCAAGATTGTCGGAGGAACGAAAGGCCAACGTGAGCCCGAGCGTCAGTACCATCAGCACCCAGTTAACGGAGCCAACGTAGATTTGGCCGTAGCCCTCCGCCGAGGTCTGCGTAATGTGCAGCCGCGGACAGGGTCCGAGTTGCATGGCCTGCCGCGTCATTGAAAATGCCCCGCTGATGATCGCCTGGCTGGCGATGATCGTGGCCAGCGTCGCCAGTATAGCCAGCGGCACCTGGAGCGACGCCGGGCACAGCACGAAAAATGGATTGGCGTCGGCCACGACCCCGCCGTCTACAACGGCGGCGGCCTGTCCCGCATAGTTGAGTAGCAGCATGGGAAGCACGAGACCATACCAGGTAAAGCGGATAGGCAGCGGCCCGAAGTGACCCATATCGGCGTAGAGCGCTTCGGCCCCGGTGGCGCACAGAAATACCGCGCCCAGCACCAGGAAGCCTGTAAAACCGTGGGTGAACAGATAAGCGAAGCCAAAGCGCGGATTGAGCGCGACCAATACGCCGGGATGCCCGATGATGCCGCCGAACCCCAGCACCCCGATGGTGACGAACCACACTGTATTAGCGGGTTTAGCGAGCTGCGAAAACAGCATTGTCGCCGGGTGTGGCCATTCTGCGAATTGAGCCACGTGCACTTAGGTATTGATACGGATCAACGGTCTGGCTGGGGAACTAGTTAGGCATTGGAATCAAGTCGGTTCTCGGGCCAAAGCGGACTCACAGCCGACATCGCGGAAACGACGCGAATGACCCAGCCTGTGTGAAAACTGCCTTCAATGATATGATTCTCCTGCGATTTGGCTGGAGGATTCGATGACGCGCTTTGTCGTTGGCG
>JBEKZZ010000155.1:0-4051 GCA_049509335.1 Bradyrhizobium sp.
AGGGCCTGCGTCCACTCTCGCCGGCGATCCCAGAATCCGCGAAGCCTACCTCGGAGGCTAGCACTACTTTGGCAGATTATTGCGATTGATGGGCGAAACTGGATTCCCGAATCAGATTTTCAATGATTCATGGATGGTCGGCTTTTGGAGGGCCGACCATGGTGGGCAAAAAGTCGAAGTGGGAAGACGAGCTTGGACGCTGGCTCAAGCCATTCCTGGATCGTTTAGGTCACAAGGCGCGGCGGCGGATGTGTCCGCTTTATATCTCGGGATTGATTGGACCGGGTGATCGCAAGAGCGTCCAGCCGATGGCGGCGCGGCTGGCACCGGGCGAGTATGACCAGTTGCACCATTTCATTGCTGATGGCGTTTGGGATGCAGCGCCATTGGAGGCGGAATTGCTGGTTCAGGCCGATCGCCTGGTCGGCGGCAAGGATGCGGTGCTGGTCATCGACGACACGGCGATGCCGAAGAAGGGCGATCGTTCGGTTGGTGTCGCTCCACAATATGCCTCGTCTCTCGGCAAGACGGCCAATTGCCAAACATTGGTGTCGCTGACGCTTGCGCGGGGTGAAGTGCCGGTCATGGTGGCATTACGTCTCTTCGTTCCTGAGAGTTGGACGAGTAATCCGGCGCGTTTGAAGCGTGCGGGTGTTCCAGTCGAGCACCGCGCAGCGCGGACCAAGCCAGAGATCGCCTTGGCGGAGATCGACCGCGTCATCGCCTCCGGTGTGCGTTTCGGCTGTGTGCTTGCCGATTCAGGGTACGGCTCCAGCGGGCCTTTCCGTCAGGCTTTGAGCGAGCGCGGTCTGCTGTGGGCGGTGGGTCTGTCGCGGCGCCAGAACGTCTATCCCGCCGACATTGCCCTGATCTTCCCCATCGCGAAGACCGGCAAGCCCCGCAAATACCACATCCCTGATCAGCCACCGGTCTCTGCTGAAGCGTTATTGGCCGAAGGCAAATGGCAAAGGGTCAGTTGGCGGCGGGGCACCAAAGGTCGGCTGACATGTCTCTTCACGGCCCGCCGTGTCCGCGTTGCGGATGGCCATAAGCACCGGATGCTCAATAACCGTATGCAGTGCATGCCTGGTGACGAGGTCTGGCTCGTCGGCGAGCGGCGGTCGACCGGGGAGCAAAAATACTATGTGTCGAACCTGCCGGCCGATGCCACCATCAAGACGCTCGCTGCCACGATCAAGGCCAGGTGGGTCTGTGAACAGGCCCACCAGCAGCTCAAGGAGGAGCTTGGGCTCGACCACTTCGAAGGTAGATCCTGGACGGGATTACATCGACACGCGTTGATGACGATGATCGCCTACGCCTTCCTCCAATGCCGCCGCCTCAAAGCAGCGGGACGGAAAAAAAAGAATCTCAGGACCGCCACCACAACCAAGCATGCCGGCCATCAGGCAAGCGATCCTCGACCTCTTCGCACGACCTCCACCCCGACAATGTCCTCACTGTGACATGTTCCTTGCAGATATCGCCAAGCCTAAAGTGCCAAAGTAGTGCTAGCCGGTCGATTCATTCAGCCGGCGACGCAGGCGAATCTCTAAGTCCTTTCAAATCGGTTGAAGCGACCGGCCAGGCCGAAACTCTATCGGCTGGTACCAAGCGTATAATATTGGGCCCCCAGGGGCAGCAGCGAAAACAAGCGATCTATGCCGCGAAGCAGGCGCCCGGCAGCCGGCACGGCGAAAATGTACCTTGTTTTGACATCGCCAAAGCCGGAAGTACTCAGAAGCGCCTCCGAATCCTTTCGTTTCAGCAGCACCGCGTCCTTGTCAAACTCGCAGGTATCGACCACGTGTCTGGTCACCGGGTTGAGCGGATTGTGCTCGAATATCGCGAACAGCCCACCCGGACGAAGCACGCGGTGGATATCATCGACCAGCGCGGATCGTTGCGTTACGGGGACGTGATGAAACACGTTGATCGCAAAAGCGGCATCGATCGATCGGTCGGCAAAGGGAAGGCAAGTGCCGTCGAATACCTCGTAGTGAATGCCGGAATTCCGCTGGCGCGCGATCGCTATGCTCGCGGCCGAAACATCAATTCCCGCGAGCTTACGCACGCGTCCAACTAACTGCTTGTGAGCATTGGCGACCCCGCAGCCGACGTCGAGCAACTCGACCTTGGCGGCTCCGCCCATCTGGGCATCGAGAATGTCGACCAGATAATCGTTCTTAACACGGGCAAAGAAGTCGATATCCAGACCGGAAAAATTCAGCGCTTTGTTGATCTCCTGATTGTAGTTCTCGCTGTAGGCGTCGAACTCAGGGGTCGGAGGATCATTAGGGCCCTGAACTGTGCTCACCATAGCCTCCACGGTACCGACCCGGAGGCCATCAATTGGAAGGTCGGCTTTTTCGGAAAGACGCGTGCCCAATCCACCGGCGAGAATGACCGCCTTCCTCTGACCGCTTCCAAAGTTCGCTGATGCATGACGCGCTTGAACCTGTTCATGGACCGTCTCAAGTTCGGGATTCGAAGTCCCGCTGGCTCAGAATATCGATGATCGGTCCGTTATAGCCATTTTCCTTGAGATAGGCGCGTATTTCCGTCGGAATGTGCCAAGCCAGGTTGAGCAACGGATTTGCACCGAGCGGCGCTTTAAACAATTCGTCGTCCGAAGCGATCTGGATGCGCGTGCCAGGCAGATAATGCCCGATCTTCATCGAACCGGGTTTCTCATGGACGACGGAAATTGAAGCATCGTCAAGCGACAGGAGCCTGATGAGAATCGCGGCACGTCCCGGAAAGGCTTTGCCGCGTAGCGGTCCATTCTTTCGTACCAGCGTCTGCAATTCTTCGCCCTTTTTGTCCTGCCAACGCATCATGCCTTGGCTGAGCGCCATGAGATCCTCGCCGAAACGTGCTTCGGCCGTTTCCACGTTCTGTACCGCGGCGGCGTCGACGTTGGTCGCCGCTTTGCCGGCGAAGATACGAATGTTCCCGCCGTAGCGCTCCGGGAATTCGACATCGATAATGTTGAGCCCGAGCAAACGGGCGATGAAGACGAATGAGCGATAGCTGTAGGTGCGCGGGTGCTCGTGGTAAAAAGTGTCGAACTGGTTGGTCCGCAGAACCGATCCCAGATAATGGTTCTCGATGACCAAAACCGTCTTTTCACCGAAGAGCCGCTTCAGCGCCGCGACAACTCCGGCCAGATTTTCAATGTGCGCGAACACATTGGTGAAGGTGATGAAGTCCGGCTTGCCATGAGCGGCGACAATCTCTTCGGCTGTTGCTTCGGTAAAGAAATCATGGATCGTGACATGCCCCTTCTTCGCGACATCCTGGGCGGCCGAAGTCGGTTCTACCCCAATGGTGAAGCCCTGTTTTTCGCGGAAAAAATCCAGCAGGCTTCCGTCGTTGCAGCCGATATCGACGATCTTCTTGCCGGCGATCGAACCGAAGCGCTGCTCGCAGGAACCAACAAGATCCTTCATTCCGGAGAGCACGTCGGCGGTAAACCGTGAACGATAGTGATAGCTTTCCGGAAACAGCTGTCGCTTCGGCACCTGGAAACGCTGGTGCGCGGTACGGCAGGTCTGGCAGTAAAGGATGTTGATCGGGTATTCGACGCAGACCCGGGGATCGCCAATCGCGACAAGATCGTCGCACATCGGATGCGCTCCGAGATCCAGTACGGGGATCAGTGCTCGATTGCCGCAAACCTCGCAATGGTCGATTTCATTGCACGCAGGGGTAGGCTCGAAATTCATTCCAAATCCGTCCGAAACGAAGACCGACTCACGCGGTTAGAACCGGATCAGTCCCTTCAGGTTGAGGACATTGCCCATCGCTGCCTTTTTGTCAAAGATTTGGCCGGTGGGCAGCGGCGTTGTCTTGTCGATGTCACCGGACCCGTCAAATTCATGGGACGGATTGCCAAAGTCGATATCGACCGGTAGTGCGATGGCTATGAAAATATCAGTCGTCGGAGGCGGACGCTGGGCTCGAACGATCGCGACGGTGCTGGGCTCAATGCCAGGTCGCTCGGACAGCATAACCGTCCATTCACCAGGGAATGCCGTTGGCGTCGAGG
>JBEKZZ010000156.1:0-4046 GCA_049509335.1 Bradyrhizobium sp.
CCTTCCTGCGCAATGATCGCAAGCTCGAATCCATGACGCTGGTCGACATCGCGACCTCGCTGCAACTGGTCACCGATCAATTCGCCGATATGGGGCACAAGGTCGCTTACGACGGCCCCGAACACGCCATGGCCACGGTCCGGCCTGACGACCTGCATCGCAGCGTTACCAATCTTGTCGAGAACGCGGTCAGGTACGGCGCTGAAGCCACCATTCGCCTGCGGGTGTCTCCGGATACCGCGACCATCGAGGTCGAGGACGATGGTCCCGGCATTTCCGACGCCCGCAAGGAGGTCATGCTCGAGCCGTTCGTGCGCGGCGACGACGCCCGCAATATGGACGAGGCTTCCGGCTTCGGGCTCGGGCTCTCGATCGCGCGCACCATTGTGCTGGCGCACCACGGCGCGATGTCGCTGAACGACCGGCAACCGCACGGCCTGATCGTCCGCATTCAATTGCCGGTTCGGCAGCCGAGCCGGCAAGCAGCCGCCTGAGAGGCCCTAGGCCGCCAGCCGATCGGTTTCCGAATCCTGGAAAAACGCCACCGCCTCGAACCGGTAGTCGCACACCTTGCAATGCCAGAGATAGGAGGCGCGGCGCGGACCGCTTTCAATCCAGTCGGGCGCCGCGATCGGCGTGCTGCATTGGGCGCAAGGGTTCCCGCGGGGCAAATAGCGGATGTCTATTTTGGCCATGGCGCATCTCCCTTGCTGTTTTTTGCTGTTGAAACGGATGGGACAGGTTCGCTGCCGGATTCACCGCTGCCCGCGCCGCCACTGGCAATTCTTGATGCGCCGTTCTTGACGCGTCAATGAATCTTTTTGACGGCAAGTCGGCCGGCGCGCGTCAATGCGCCTTCGGGTCGATCACCGGCTCGACGCCATGCACCGCGCTTCGTCGTCAGCCGTGACTGGCGGCGCGGGCTGCGATGAAGAGCTAAGTGTCCAGCAACGTCAGATAGATGCTCATTTGGGAGGTCTTTGAAAAAGGCATGCGCAGAAAGTCAAACGCTGCAAAAGCGAGATGGAAGAAGGGAGTTAGCCTATTCGCCAAAGAGGGCTTCTGCGATGAAACGTCCGTTAGCCCAAGCCGTCTGAGTTCATTGATGGCGCTCACTGTCCAGAACGGCGCGCCTTGAGTGTACCGAAAGTCCTGAACCTTGAAGCCAGCCGCTTCGCAACGGCGGATCAAGCTTTGCCGGGTAAACAGGACAAAGTGGCGCGGCGTGTGGAAACCGCCCCAGGAACGGTTCTTGAAAATCCTGGCGTCAAGCGCATCAAAATTGGGCGTCTTTATCCATATCAGGCCGCCCGGCCGGAGTAGCGCTTTCGCCTTTTCCAATATCGCCGTCGGGTCTGGTACGTGCTCGATGAGATTGAGCATCAAGATCAAGTCGAACTGACGATCTGTCTTCAACTCTTCGATGGTCGTCAGATGATATTCGTGACCGCTCGCGCGAGCCGGAGCCTGGGCACCGGGATCGATGTCCACGACGGCGGTGTATTCGACCCTGGGGTCCGCCGCTTTCAACCCGTCCAAAAGCCAGCCACTACCACCGCCTACGTCGAGTGCCGCTATTGCGTCACCCTTAATTTGCTTCGTCAATGAGCGGAACGTGCGTCCGTCAAGGAACCGCTTCACCTTGAGCGCAAGAGAATCCTTTTCAGACGGCTTGAAGGAATAATAATTTGACGGATAAATGCTGCGTAGTTGGTCCGAAAGCATCGGATGGATGAAGAGAATATCGCAATCGCCGCATCGATAGAATGAGAACGGCTCCGGTGTCGTGAAATATTCAATATCGTACGCGGTTGCAAAGTGGCTTGGGCTTTGGGCCGCGCAAATTGGACAACGAACCTCGATCATGAAAACCTGAACATACTGATGAACGTGTGAAGGTAGGTTGAGCGCCTCATCTCGATGAGCGGTGCCACCCTCGTATCGAGAAGATAGGACTCCATCTCCGGAAAGTTTGTGTAGGATACCCGCGGCTCCCAATGGTGCAAAAGATGACGATTAAAACCCGCTCCACCGAAGAGCGATGAAAAAACATCCGAACCAAACATGCGGGTGTAGGCCCCATGATCGCGTCCACGATAGTCCACCTTGGGGTCGGCGTTCGGATCGCGGTGTTCCAGCACCTGACGGAGCGCTCCGAAGAGCGGGAAGAACATTGCGACACCAATGATCCACGCCGTGGCCAGCCAGACGGCCGTCGACATGAGGGAAGCCGCGACAATCGCGGCATGAATGAGAACGCCGCAAAGGCCGACATATTTGCCGGCAGAGGCCGTCCTTGCCTTTACGGCAACGGCTTTTCTTGCGCTTAGAACTTCAATGACCTTCACGCCGAGCAGCGATTTGAGGATAAACGGCAGGTTCAATGGGGAGAAATAGGTAAACTCGCTGTCATCTGTTTTGCCGAGGGCGCGATGATGCTGGAAATGCACGATCCGATACTGCTGGACCGAGCTTCCCATCATCCACGCTATCAGGAGATTGCAGAGCAAATCGCTTCGTTTCGGGTCGGTAGCGAAATTGAAGTGCGCGCCTTCGTGAATAAAGAGCTGCAAATAAGCGATCCAGAAGCCGATGGACAGCGCGGCGCCCAGCGAAATCACAAGACCCAGCGCTAGATCCGAGGGCGGCACCATGGCGGCCGCTGTCGCCGAAAGCACCAGCGCGGCGTAGCCCAGAGCTATGTCTTTGTATAGCCGAGCATATTTTGGATTCAGTGATTTCAAAAAATCATCATACCTGACGCCTCTGCTGTCCACGATGAGCGGGCGCAAGGCCTGAAATTTCCGGGAATAATCGTGGTCTTCAAAGGCAGCTTCCATGGTCGCCTCCCGCGTTTCTGGTCGCGTTGACGCGCGGCGTCACCGCTGTGACTGTTCACGCTGCGCCTTCGGATTGATCACCGGCTCGGCGCTATGCACGGCGCCGGGCCCGCGGACGTGAATGGTGGCGATGTCGTCGGAATAGACCTTCTGCCAGCCATCCATGTGATCGAGCAGCTTGGTCGCGGCACTCTGCGTCCGCATCAAGGTCGCCTCGATCTTGTACTCGTCCAGCATCCGGAACAGATTGTCCGGTTCCATCAATCCGCTGGCGGCATTGTGATCGACAAAGAACTTCTCGCCATAGATGTCGGTGCGGCCGTCGATGAACGGCGCCACGCCGCTGTAGATCAGATAGCCGCCGAAATCGTAATCGTTGAACACGCGGGTGAAATTCATCTTCTTCAGCGCTGCGACGGCTGCGACCGGCGATTGCCGGGCGTTGGGCTCGAAGCGGGCGAGCGAGGCATAGGCCACCGTTGCCGCCACCAGCACGATCGCGATGCCGGCGAACAACAGGCCGCGTGCCGGCCTTGCCGCGCTCGAAGATGCTGCCCCGGCGCCACCGACCTGTTCGGCGAGCGGGGCGGCGAGAACCATCGGCGCCAGCAGCGCCAGGATTTCGGTGGCGCGGCCCTGGGCCAGCGCCATGTGCAGCAATCCCAACAGCAGCAGGATGCGGGTCGGCGGCAACCGGATGCCGCGCAGCAGCGCCAATCCGATGGCCATCAGCAGGCAGATTTCGAACGGACCGAGGGTGGTAAAATCAGCCGGCCGCCATTCGGTGATCAACGGCATCACGCTGCCCATCTCCAGGATGTTCTTCGACGCCAGCATCGAATTCCAACCATAGGGCGTGCAGCAAGCGGCGAGTAACGCGCCGATCCCGAAGGCCGCCCAGCGCAGCGCCAGCGATTTCCGCGATGCCGCTTCCGCGCCCACCACCGCATCGAGCGCGATTGGTCCCACCAGCACCAGGCCGAAGATGAAGCCGCCATGCAGGTTGGCCCACAGCGCCAGCAGCGGCAGCAGCCAGAAGGACGGCGCCTCGCGCCGGTCCGCCGCGTTGATCAGCCCACCGGCCCACGCCACCAAGACCGGCAGCGCCAGCACATGCGGCCGCGCCAGCAGATGCTGCGCCGTCAGCGCCAATACCGCGGCGACGAACACAATCGTGGCACTCTGGCTCAGATGCCGGCTCAGGAA
>JBEKZZ010000157.1:0-4028 GCA_049509335.1 Bradyrhizobium sp.
CAGGGAGCCTTGGGATTATTACAAGATTGTACGCAAGGTACCGGGTAGCGAAGCGTTCCGCCCCCCGTCCAAGGATTGCATCCTGGTGAACTGAGCATCGGCGCCGCGGAGACGATGCGCGCCTTGGCATCAGGTACCACGCCTCGTCACCCGGAGATACGGCGCGCCGGCCGGCGCCGCGCCGACGCCGATTCGCGCAATGAAAGCCGAACGCGACAGCGGAGGTGCCGCGCGGCTCAACTGGTCTGCCCCCCGTCGACAATCATGGCGGTGCCGGTCACGAACGAAGCCGCGTCCGAAAGCAGCCATGCAGCGGCTTCCCCGATCTCATCAGGGTTACCAAGCCTTCCGTTTGGCTGGCTCGCCAGAAATGCGCGGCTCGCCCTCTCGTCTCCCGCAACAACATGCCGCAACATCGGCGTTTCGATGACGCCGGGACATATCGCGTTAATCCGTGGTCCGCTTCGGGCAAACTCCAAAGCGGCCGATTTTGTAAATCCTATTACCGCGTGCTTGCTCGCGCTGTAGATCGACATTCGCGCCACACCGCGTAGACCTGCCGTGGAGGCTGTATTCACGATCGAGCCGCCACCTCCTTGCCCCTGCATTTGACGAATTTGGGCGCGCATGCACATCCACAAGCCCTTGACGTTGATCGACATGATACGGTCGAAATCCGCCTCCGTTTCCTCCAGCAAGCGCGTGAGTCGTTCTGGAGCCGCGGCGTTGTTGAATGCACCGTCCAGCCGGCCATAGGTCTTTGTAGCGAACGCCACCGCCGCTTCGACCTGAGCCTGGTCCGATATGTCCGTGAGGACGAATTCGGCGAGCCCGTCGGCCTGCCGAATATGTTCAACGGTTTCGGCGCCATGTGGGTCGATATCAGTCACCACCACCTTGGCCCCTTGGTGTGCAAACACGATAGCAGCAGCCCGGCCGATACCTGATGCCGCCCCGGTCACCATCACGACTTTGCCAGCGAGCAGTCCGCCCATTGTTCCTCCTTTTCCACCAGCACCGTTTGAACGCGCCCGTGCGCGGCGATGAAGCCGGCGATACGGGCAATGGCCTCGCGGCCTTCCGAAAGTATCGGCCAATACAAATGCCAAACGTGGAACATACCCTTCCAAACCGAAAGTTCGCTATCGACGCCCGCCGACACGAGGGTTTGGTGCATCCGGACGGCATCGCCGAAGAAGCATTCGCGATCGCCAACCTGGATCAAGACTGGCGGCAGGCCCGTAACGTCCCCAAACAGCGGGGATGCGCGTGGATCGGTCGGCGATTGGCCAGCGAGATATCGACTGGAGAAATAGGCCACCACCTCGCGCGACAGCGTTGGATCTACCGAAACGAGATTGTCGAAGCTTTCGCTTTCTGTGCCAAGGTTGACCCAAGGGCTCATGCCCACCAATGCGGCCGGCGAAGGCAGGCCTTGCGCGCGTGCAGCTATGGCTGCTGCGAAGATGAGACCACCGCCCGCGGAATCACCGGCGAATAGGATGTTTGCGTCCCCGTGTTTCACCAGCAAGGCTCGATACGCGGCGAGTACATCGTCAAGGGCTGCCGGAAAGGGCGCCTCCGGTGCAAGGCTGTAGTCCAGCGTATAGGCCTGCGCGGAGGCTTCCTTTGCGATTAGCGCTGCGACGTGCCGATGCGACGATGGCGAACCGGTGACGTAGCCGCCGCCATGAAGATAGAGCACGACCGGACCGCTTGCATCTGCGACGACATGCTCGGCCGCGATGCCGCCCAGACGCGTGGTGGCGACCTCCACGCCGGGGGGTACCGAGAACATTTTGGCGAATCCGTCGAGCCGAATTCTCAATTGCTGCTCGGAACCGGACAAATTGAGCGGATGGGCCCTCAATTGAGCGACAACGGCCTCTAGTTCAGCGCTTGGCATATGCTTTCTCTTTGCCTTAGACTGAGGCACCCTTCCTTCGACGGGACTAGCTCGTTTCTGCTGCCGAAGCGCCCCTCGAAAACTGTAGGACTTGCCCAATCGTGCAGTGCACTGCTGTCAATTCAGCCGAATTGCGCCGCGCTCTACAGCGTTTGGATAGAGCACCGGACTTCGGCGTCGCCCAGCAAGCACTCAAGGATATTGCCTGGGCTATCGGGATGCCGGTTCTCGCGTGGTCGGCAGACGTTTCCCGACCAAGCTTCAATCCCCACATCGATGCATTTCTACGCCGCGAGGGCTGGCCCGACGAAATCATGAAGCTCTGGTGGGAGCGAAACGGCATGCTGAAGAACCCGCTTTATGTTCGGTGCCGAACCCACGCCCTGCCCTTTGTAACATCGGTTCTGGACAAGGCGCCCGCCGGCCGTCCGGAACTGAGGCAAATTATTGAGACCTTGCGACGGATGGAGGTGGAATCGCTGATTACCACGCCCATTCATCTTCCTCGTGGACAAGTCGCCATGGTGACCTGGGGAGGGCCGTTTTCTGCCTCGGATGCCAACGAATTGCTCTCGCAAAGCAGCACGGAACTTCTCGCGGCGGGGCACCATTACATGCATGCCTACCGAAAGATGCTCGGCGCGCTGCAGACACGTCAGGAGGACTTGTGCCGACTGACGTTTCGAGAGTGGGAGTGCTTGCGGCTTACAGCCCAGGGCTGTCGCGAAGCGGAAGTCGCTTCACTGATCGGCCTTTCGCAGACAACGGTCCGCTATCATCTCGACAACGTCATCCGCAAGCTGGGTGCCTCGAACCGAACACACGCTGTGGCGATCGCGGCTCAGCTTGGTATTCTGGGTCCGATCAGCTAGCGGTAAAATTTTCGTTCTGAACGAAGAAAGCTGACAACTCGCCAATCTTGTCGGCCCCCGTACCGCGTCGTCACAGGATGACGCGACGGCCCTCTTCGGCCGACCAATAGCCGGCGTAGTTGACTTTGGTCGTCTCAAAGGCCAGTGCGAGATCGGAAAGCGGTTGCCGACCGGTCGCGGCGCATTCCATGAAATCCTGGATTTCCTGCAAATAGCCGCGCGTCCATTCCTCTTCGAGGCAGACATATTGCCATCCGGTCTTTCGATCCACTTTTTCGGTGATATAGACGCCCGCGAGTTTCTCCTCGCTCGTTTGATAGCTCATCATGTGCGTGTTGGGTGTGATGTTCGCGAACAGCGAGCCGCCGTTGGTATGCGTTTCGATCAGGTTGCGCACGCCGCCCATGATCATGTCCCCGGAAAACACAGTCGCCTTGGTGCCATCGGAGAAGGTCACGGTAAGCGCGCCCCAGTCCTCGACGTCAACCGGGTTAGCCTTGATGAAGGCTCGCTCGTCCGGCCGAAGGCACGCCATGACGTTGCCGACGTCACAGACCACGCTGGCAACGCCAATCGTCTCGCCGCGTGCTTTCGCCTCGACCTGCTTGAGGTAGAGCACCGCCGAAAGCGGATGGCATCCCATCCGGATCAGAGAGCCGCCGCCGGTCGTCGCCCATTGCGCGGCGTGGGCTGCGTGCGAACCGCTGTGGCTCTCCTCCGCCTTCATGAACAGAATCTTGTCTTTGGTGGCCTTCAGGATCTCCACGGTCTTGGTCACCGCCGGCGCGTAGATCCAGTCTTCGGCATACATGAAGAGCTTGCCGGTTTTCGCGATCGCCGCGCGGGTCCTTTCCATTTCCTCGAGCACGCGCTCGTACATCAGGGCTTTTGGCACGTGCTTGCCAATCGGCACCTTGTCGTCTTCTCGTCCAAAATAGCCCGTGAACGGCTTTTCGCAGATGACATGCTTCCCGGCCTTCATCGCGTCAACAATCATTGAGCTGTGCAAATTGGGGGGCGTG
The DNA here is from genome assembly GCA_049509335.1 of Bradyrhizobium sp. GTDB lineage: Bacteria > Pseudomonadota > Alphaproteobacteria > Rhizobiales > Xanthobacteraceae > Bradyrhizobium. The sequence continues at coordinate 3,801 of JBEKZZ010000157.1, forward strand.
CAGATGTCGACAACATCCAACTCGCCGTCGGCGATCAAGTCGCCAAAGCTGCGGTAGGTCCTCGGTATCCGGTGCCGATCGGCAAAATCGACAACACGGTCCCCCCTCGCCGCGACCGCCTTGACTTCGACATCGACGCCGTAGACACGCCGGTAGGCAAACATGTGCAGTTCCGAGACGAAACCGCACCCCACCAGACCGATCCTGATTTTCGTCATTGCGAATGCC
>JBEKZZ010000158.1:0-3989 GCA_049509335.1 Bradyrhizobium sp.
CGTATGGGTCTCCGCGTTCGCGGGGACGACTAACTGCTAAACCTCGTGACCAAATGCTAAAAGATAATTGATAAGTCTCCGACGCCAACCCAGCCGGAGAAAGCGACAAGACAACAAGCCCCACTAGGTCCGATTGGGATCATCAGCGTCGGTTCTGGCATGCCCCAAGCATGCCCGGTTACGGGGTAATCCCGAAGCGGGAGCGTGGGCCAACATTGCTCCGAAACGCAATCGCATCGAGGCGATATGACAAGCCTCGCATCCATTCGCATCCGGCTGCGTGCTGAGTTCACGGCCTAGACTTGCGGCGTGACAGAAAGGCCGAATTTAAAGTGCCCGACCCGCAATTTTATTTCTTTATTAAATTCAATGGCTTGAGTTTCTCGATTTTGACTTTGTGATACATAATGTGGTATATAAACTTGATATATCTAACGTTTTGTATCATATTAATTCGACGATGACCGAGAAAAACACCCAACGAGAGCGCGCCATGTCCCTGCTTGAGCGGGAGGGAATGGCGCGCCTGTCCGAGTTCAAAAAGGAGGGCATCACAGCGGCCACACTCGCGCGCATGCGCGATCAAGGACTTGTTCGTCAACTCAGCCGCGGCCTCTATCAACTCCCCGATGCGGCAGGCGACGCCAACCACACTCTCGCCGTAGCGGCCAAGCTCGTCCCGAAAGGTGTCGTGTGCCTGGTATCGGCGCTCGCTTTCCACGAACTCACCGACACCATTCCCCGAAATATCTGGATGGCAATTGGTCCCAAGGACCGCAGCCCTGCGAGAACACAACCACCTCTTCGGATCGTTCGCTTCGGGGAGAAGGTGCTCCACACAGGGATCGAAGAGCACCGCATCGAGGGGGTAACAGTGCGCATCTATGGCGTCGCCAAAACTGTGGTTGATCTCTTCCGCTATCGTCAAAGCGCGGGGATACGATACAAAAACAGTTCCGGTATCAATCTCGCGCTCGAAGGGCTGCGCGAAGCCCTGCGTCGCCGCAAGGCCACGCCCGCCGAGATCGCTGAATATGCCAATAAGGGTGGAATCTGGAAAGTCGTGCAACCCTATCTTGAAGCGATGACGGCCAATGGCTGAGCCAAAACGCAATATGGGCGCCTCTGTACGCGTTCGCCTACTGAAGCTCGCGAATGAGCGCGGGCAACCCAATGAACTGCTTCTCACACGCTATGCGCTCGAACGGCTTCTTTACCGCCTCAGCACCAGCACTCATCGCAATCGCTTCGTTCTCAAGGGTGCAATGTTGATGACGACGTGGTTCGACACGCCCTTTCGACCAACTCGCGATCTCGACTTTCTCGGCTTCGGGGATTCCGAGCCTGAAAAAGTATTGGCCGTCTTCCGCGAAATTGCGGCATCGCAGAGGATGACGGGGTCGTCTTCGACCTGGACGCTCTGGAAGTCGAGCATATTCGGGAAGAGCTCGAATATGGCGGTCTTCGCATCAAGGGTTTTGCGACTGTCGGCGGCGCACGCGTCCGTGTCTTGATCGATGTTGGATTTGGTGACGCCGTGAGCCCGGTATTGCCGAAACCGAATATCCGGTTTTGCTTGATTTACCGGCACCGCGCCTACGCACCTACCCGCGCGAAACGGTCGTGGCAGAAAAGTTCGAAGCCCTCGTCAAACTTGGACGCGCCAACTCCCGCGTTAAAGACTTCTACGATATGTGGCTGCTCTCGCGCGAATTCGAATTCGAGGGCGACGCACTTGCCCGCGCGATCGCAGCGACCTTCACCCGCCGCAAGACCGAGATTCCAGGTGAGCGACCTTTTGCGCTGACATCCGAGTTTGCGACCGATACCGCCAAGAAGCAGCTTTGGACTTCCTTCGCGGAGACCATTGGTACCGAACTTCCCCCGCTTCATGAAGTCATAGAAGAACTCGCGACGTTCCTGATGCCTCGTGCTGTCGAGGCACGAAAGATGAGCAACTGACTCCGGCAGCCAACAGTCTCACGCACCCAGTCTTGGCAACAGCTTGAGCGCGTTGCCGCGTTCGATGTCCATGATCTGCGCGTCCGTGAAAACGCCTGCGCTGCGCAATCCCTTCACATGATCGATGCCGGTGCGATAGGGGAAGTCGGTGCCGAACAGGATTTGCGAGGTCGGGATCACCGCCGTCAGCGCCGACATCGACGCCTTGTTCGAGGTTTGCGCGGTGTCGTAGTAGAAGCGCACCAGCTCGGCGAGCGCGCCGTCCGGTGTCATCGGCTTGAATTTGGCGTCGATCATCGGCTGGCGGATGAAGCGTTCGATCAAAAACGGCATGGTGCCGCCGGCATGCGAGAAGATCCACTTGATGTCGCGGAATTTTTGCGCGTTGCCGGAAAACACGATGTCGCCGATGGTGCGGGTGGTATCGGTGCCCCATTCGACCAGCGTCGGCGGCTCGGTCTTCAGCAGGTTGACGCAGCAATCGGCGGTCGAGGGATGGGTATAGACCACGCATTTGCGCCGGTTGAGCTCTTCCATGACCGGCAGGAAGGCGGGATCGCCGAGCCACTTGTCGCGATAATTCGTCATCAGCCCGATGCCGTCGAGCTTGAGCGTGTCGAGCGCGTAGGCGATTTCCTTTAAAGACCCTTCGGTATCGGTGAGCGGCAGCATTGCCCAGCCGCCGAAGCGGCCGGGATGCTCCGATATCAGCTTCGCGTTATATTCGTTGCATTCGCGCGCGAGCTTGCGCGCCGCCTCCCCCGAGAGGAAGTTGATGCCGGGCTGGGTCACCGAGAGCATGGATACCGCGATGCCGGCCTGATCCATGTCGGCCAGCGACTTCTCGACCGTCCAGTTGCGCAGCAGTCCGTCGCCGAAATTATTCGCGACGGCGGCCTGAATATAAGTCGGCGGCGACAGATGGTGATGAACGTCGATCCGGTAGGGCTTGGCCTCGGCGCCTTGTGCAAAGGCCCGCGAACCGCCAAGGCCCGCGCCAAGTCCGGTTGCCGCGAGCGCGGCAGCGCCGGCCACGAACTGGCGCCTGCTCAAGCTTCCCGCCGTCAGCGACAGCGTATTGTCGCACCCGCAGGCGCAGCCACGCATCGCTATGCGGAATTTGTCGCCGCGTTCGCGGCCGTGATCTCGGTTCATGCTGGTCTCCCCATTCGGGTCCCTTTGACAGGGACTTCTTGATCAAAACGGTCACACCTTAGCTATGTTGCCGTGGCAGACAATAGGTGCCCATCTCACCTCATTGAGAGTTAAGGGAATAATCCGGCGTGGCCGAGGTTACGCGAGGAAGGGCGGCTTCAGCCCTTGGGAAATCGGGCTTGGGCCTTCGGAAATTCGGGTTTTGGGAGACATGAAATGATGGCGTCGTGGTTGAGGGGTTTGTTGGTGCTCGCGGCATTCGCGGCCATTGGTGTTTCGCCGGCCGCGGCTCAAACGCCGTCGCCCACTGGGGCCAAGGTCTACATCATCAACCTGAAGGACGGGGCGGAAGTGACGAGCCCGTTTCTGGTGCAGTTCGGCCTGTCGGGCATGGGCATTGCGCCGGCCGGCGTCGAAAAGCCGAACACCGGGCATCATCATCTGTTGATCGATACCAGGATGACCGACGAGCAGATGAAGGCGCCTATTCCGGCCGACGATACCCACAAGCATTTCGGCGGCGGCCAGACCGAGGCAATGGTGACGCTGGCGCCGGGCAAGCACACGCTACAGCTGTTGCTGGCCGACTGGACGCATATTCCGCATGCCCCGCCGGTGATGTCGGAGCCGATCACGATTACAGTCAAGTAAGCGCGCACAGTGAAATAAAGTCTTCGAGAAAATGGCCGCTGAGAAAATAGTCAGGCCTGCTGTCTATCTCATCACGACAGTCTCGCGCGCATGCTGCGTTGCAGTGGAAGCGGTGGAAAAGTAAAACTATTCTTTTCCACCGCGACAAAAGGCAACAGACGGAACCTGTAAAATCCGCTAGGGTGAAGCCGTGGCCTAGATGGTCATTTGGCTTCACAACA
>JBEKZZ010000159.1:0-3961 GCA_049509335.1 Bradyrhizobium sp.
GACGAGCTTGCGATTGGCGGCGGATCACCGGCTCTCCGGGCGCGAGCGCCAGGCATAATAACCGGCCGGTGAGACCCCGAGCACATCGCACAGAACCCTCACCGGGTAGTCGACACGGCGATCTTCGATGAAGCGGAATCTCATGTCCGTGTTCCAGCAAAGATCGCGATCGACTTTTTTAAAATGTCGCGCTCCATGCGCAGCCGCTCGTTCTCCCGTTGCAAACGGGCGATCTCCGCCGCGTGGTCCGCCGACGGCAGCGTCGCTTGCGTGGTGGGGCGCCGCGCCGCCGCCGTCGGCTCCCGCCCAGCCCCACGCAATTCCACCCAGCGCCGCAGCACGGAATCGCGCAGGCCAAGTTCCTTGGCCACCGATCCGATCGAACGGCCGCTCGAAGCCACCAGATCGACTGCTTGCCGCTTATAATCGTCCGTAAATGATCGACGTTGACGCGTTTCCATCTGACACCTCCTGGCTCTTCGAGCCTACTACAGGTGTCCATCAATTCGGGGGAGGTTCACCCCTAATCCAGGGACCTATCCCTCCTCCTGCTCAGTGATCGGATCGCCGCCAAACCAATCGGCTAGCAAGCGAATGACCGCGAGTGATGTTGTTACAGATTTGTAGCGGCCTTGCCCGGACCACCTTCTGCTAGGTAAACGACTGGCTTGTTCTCTCTTTCGAGATAGCGCCCATTTCGGCTGACGCGGCCGCCAATAAAGTCTCGTAGCTCGCCCGTTCTTTTGCAGCAGCTTTGAGAATACATTCTCCAATACGCGCGACCAGCGCTGACGTACTGTCATCGATAGGTATTGCAGGTATGATCTCATCGAGAACATCCGTGATCTGCTTGACGAGGTCCGGTCTATTGCTGCGCATGTTGCAAGCCCTCTATCCCAACGTTCACCACGCATTTCTTCCGCAAGTTGGGCTGCGATGCTGTCCATCAGGTCACGTACGCCACTCGCCTTCAGCGTCAGCAGCCGATCGAGCGAATGCTTTGGCGGCATCAACATGCGAGGCTTCCTCAGCTCGCCGCTGGTAGCTGTCGGCAAGGGCCTTAAGCTGACCCGCGATCGCTAGATCGGTCATGGTTTGCGCAGCGCGAAGCAAAGTCTCTGCCGTTTTTAGGAATTCCTTGCCTCGCTGTGAGATCTGCTGAAACGTCATAAAGCCCTCGCGCGGTTCTCTGTTGCTTGGTCTAAGGCGATGTGGAGCCGGGGCAGCCAATTCCGGTCACTGGACCGGCGAGCTCTGAAGCCGTCGACGCACTTTTTGGAACAAAGGGCGGCTCGCCGCGAGTAGTACCGGACCAGACCACACTTGCCATCACAAACTGAGCATCGCGCCGCTCTGCCACGTCTAAAACTCTCGGGGCAGTTCAGCACTGCAGTCTCCTTTCGATATTATCGTAGTCGATCTTCCTTCCTTCACCGTCACTTCATGAGCCTGTGCCGTTTTCCATGTTATCCAACCTTAGACGATCGCGATGACCGGCTCAATTGGACGTGGGTATTCGCCGGGCATCCAAAGTGGTCAGGGAGCGATACGAAAGTTTATGGCGCTCGAAAGCCTTCTCCGATGCGAGACTTTCGATTAGCTCGACGGTGTGGAAAATCGTGGTCCTATCGTGATCTCCAGGCAACGCAAGAGCGTCCATTTCCTCGCACGCTTGCTTGGTAGCGGACGTCGACGGGCGCCGCGCGGGCGCCTTAGTGGTATTCAGCGTACGGATCGACCTTTCACTTGAAAACGAAATAGACCACGAGCGTGTAGATGATGGTGATCGGGAGCATGAAAACGCCGGCGCCCCAGAAAAGGACCACGATGCTCCCGGACAGCGCTCCCGCTTGCTCAATCGTGATGGAGAACGGCACCATGCAGAGATAGAACGATACCGCGATAGCCAAAACGGCTCACCTTCATCGGCCGAAAACATACCTGGCCATTACAAGCTTCGATAACGACCACGGCCATTCTCTGCCTAACACGACCATACTCAAGCGTGCGCTTGCTTCCTTGATAATTCGATAGGCGAGGTGCTAAAGCTGGAGCGATCTCAGCCTTTCGAATTCGTCGCGGCAGGCGGCGCTAAATCCGCGCAATAAATCGATAGCGCCGACGATTGCCATTTCTCGCAGCTCAACGAAGCTCTTGTCCGGTTCCAGATAAGTATCGAGGATCTTCCGAGCCACCTGATCGGCGTGGTCGATTACCGCCTGCGACGACAAAACTCTCATTCGGCTTAATTTCGCGTAAAGGCCGACCAGACTTGGAATATCTGCTTCGTCATGTTGAAGCGAGTCAATATAGCATTTCGCGGCTTCCTCGATAAAATCCTTGTAAAGAATTTGGCGACGGTTTCTTTCGTGGTTGAGCCACTGCGCGCGTACCTGGCTGCGGTGATTGAGCCAGTTTGCGGCGCCACTCGTCAGGCCACCGACGGCAGCACCGGTCAAAGCGGCAAGTGCAGAAATGATAGAAGAGTCCATATTGCGTCCGTAAAGCAGGCAAGGATTGCGTTTTTAGATCCGTGGCGGCGCACCACCCGATATACGTCCGGTCGAAAAGGCGACGGTAGCCGCGGCGATCAGCGCCGTGCCGTGAGCTTGAGCTTGCGCAAGCCGGGCCGCCAGCAGCGCTCGCTGGGCCTCGACGGCAGCGGTGAACGTTCCAGCTCCGCTTTTGTAGGCAGCGAGCGTGGCATCTTCGGTGACCACCGAGGTTGCAACGAGGGCGGTTGCGGCGGTGTAAGCAGCGACACTGCTGCGTAGCGAATCGCTGGCCGCGATGACTTCGGTCGCCGCAGTTTGCTCGAGCCGTTGTGTCGTGGCTTCAGCCGCATTAGCACGCGACTGCGCTTCGCGAATCCGCGCGTCGCGGAGACCGCCGTCGAAGATCGGGAATGTTACGCCGCCCAGTACCGTCGTATCGTTCCGGTTCAACGACGCATTTCCGAGGACCGACGACGGACTCGGGATCGATGACGGCGACGGTGAAAGGCCCGACGGCGAACTGCCTAAGGGAATCAGGGAAGAAAAATTGGGTAACGACGTCAGACTCAGATTGCCGGTCGCGTAAGTGTCGGAAGCCGAAACAAATACCTTGGGCAAAAGGTCGGCTTCCGCAGCCTTGATACCGGCCGTCGCCGCCCGGGCGGTGGCGAGGCTCGCCTGGATATCCGGCCGGCGCGCGACCGCTTCCGCAATCATCCGTTCGACTGGCGCAGCCGACATGGCGGCGAGCGGTCGGTTGGAAACGTCCTGCATGTGGAGGACAGAAAGCGGCGAGATTCCAACCGCCGCGATCAGGCTGTCATAGGCGTCGCGCTCCGCATTTTGCGCCTGGACCAGATCGAACGTCGCCTGGGCATACAACTGGTTGGCTTGAGCGGTCTCGACGCTCGTTCCAACGCCCTGTCGATATTTGGCGGCCGCGGCATCCCGAATATTGGCGCTCTCGGCCTTCGACCGCTGGGCAATCGCAGTGCGTTGCCGCGCGACCGAATATTCCTGAAACGTGCGGGTCACGTTGTAGATGATACGCTGATGCACACCATTGAACACGATGTTCCTTGCCGAGGACAATTCCTTTGCCGATTGCGCCAGTGCGTCTCGGGCGCCAAAGTCGAAGATTAGCCATTGCAGGCTGACACTAGAAATCGTTCCGTCCAGGTGGCCGTTGCTGGGCGTTGACGGCAGAACGCCAAGCTGCGTCGATCCGCTCTCCGTCTGGCCGCCGCCAACGGCGATCGCGCTCAACGCCGGCAAGTAAAGCGCCTTGACCATTCCGACACCAAGCGCGGCCTGCCGGGCCTCCTCCCACGCTACCCGCGTTTCGGGATTTTTGCTCTGTGCAAGGTCGATCAGCTCGGCGAGCGTATAGACGTGGAGGTCGTCTATCCTGGATTCCCGCAAGCTGACAGCGGCACCTGCGACCGGCGGCAGCGTGTAATCGCCCG
>JBEKZZ010000016.1:0-84938 GCA_049509335.1 Bradyrhizobium sp.
TTTTTTTATTGCCAAAAATCGCGACTCAGAGTCCGCGAAGCGCCTGTTGGGACACATTTGCGGGCGTCTCGCGACTGTCAGCATGCAGCGGTCATCGATATCGCGCATAACGAAAACCACTATATTGAAAGCGTTTCCTGCAATCTTGTGAAGACGGCGTCGATACCTTCAGCAGATTTTCCGCATCAACGTGCAAGCGATTTCGCGTCGTTGCAATTGCCTTGCGTCGCGCGAGCTCGGCTTGAGGCGTCAATACTTCCTTAAGCGGGAAGATGTTTTTTTCAGTGTGTTGGTGTATTCGGGATGCAGTGCATTTCGATTCTCGAATGCACGCAGCGATTAAGCCATCTCACATTGGAGGGCAACATGGCGAAGAAAGCTAAGAAGGCAAAGAAGGCGAAGAGCGCAGTGAAGAAGACTGCGAAGAAGACCCGCAAGGTCGCGAAGAAGAAGAAGTAAGCTCGCCTTACGAAGATGCCGGCGATCTATGCCGGCACGTCACGCGAGCCTTTCGACGGTTTGCTTCCCGAACGGAAGCAAGTTTGAAGACAGGCTCTTGTCGACGAAAGAGGGTGTCGGCGAGACATCAGGTCAAACGGCTGGATCGTCATTTTGAGGGAGCTTGCTCCGCCAAAGGCCGGTCCGGCAGAAGAAACTGGTTTTCTTCGTTCGGTGCGGATCGCAAGTGGTTCGCAATTTCACCGGTCCGACGGCCTGGTTGCCTGAGGGTCCATTGTGAAATCTGGTCCTGACGTGTTCGCCGACGCCCTCGTTCCAAGCCGGTGCGCTTAAAAGCCCGGCGTCCTTTTTTCCCGAAAATCTATTTGCTCTCTCGCTGTTGCATCCGTTTGTCGATGCGCGCGCAGCATTTGTCGCCCTCGTGGCTTGGCCCGTTGCGGCAATGGTTATCGGTTGGCGAAATGCCACGGTAAACCAATTTCTTAAATGACCGGAAAACCCCGATAAAATCGGCACATCTCGCATTTTGCCGATGGCTTGCGGAAACCCGCGTTTACGGCCGATTCATCCCGATATTTAAACTGTCCTTCAAATTTTACCGGCCATGATCGCTTCAACAGCCGGTCAACGGCAAGCGCATCTCCACTTCACGAGTGCGCATGGGGAAACGGGGCGTTTTGCAAACTGGACAGGGGCCGCGCGCGGGCAACAGCGCGGGCCGACAATAAACGGGGAGACTAATATGTTTCAGGGTTCTTTTGATCTGGATACGGCAACACCGGTGCAGGCGTCAGCCATTCCGGACGTGCTGTTCGAGCGCGGGCTCTATTGGGCGAGCGGCCGTTCCGGCGTCGTCAATCTGGTCGCCGCGCATAAATGGTTCAATCTTGCCGCCGTGAAAGGCCGCAGCGATGCCATTCAGATGCGCCGCGAGGTGGCCGAACTGATGACGGACGTGGAAATTGCAACCGCTCAGCGCGAAGCCCGCGACTGGATAAAGACGCACTGATCGTTTGACGGCAGAAGCCTGGTCTTCTTGCCTGTTGTGCCGCAGTTGGTCACCTCGGTGTGGCCGTCGGCTTGTCGATGAGGATGCGGATCCTGTCGGTGTCGGCCGGCGTGGTGGGATTGTAAACCACCATGCTGAGATCCGGCCGGCCGTCGACGGCGAAGGCTGAATATTCGAACGAGATCGGGCCAAGGACGGGGTGTCGTATCTGTTTGACGCCCTCGTTACGGGTGCGGACGTCGTTGTCGCGCCACATCGCAGCGAATTCGGGGCTCAACCGGCACAGTTCATCGACAAGAGGTTCGACCTCCGCTGCCGCTCCCGCGCGTGCGGCGTCGATCCGGAACGCGCCCAAAACGAACCTCGCCACGCTTTCCCAATTATACTGCAAGGCGCGGGCGCGCGGATCGAGAAAGATGGCGCGCAGGATATTGCGTTGCTCCGGCGGCAGCGCGCCGTAGTCGGTCAGCATTACCGCGACGGCGCGATTCCAGGCGACGACATCCCATATGGCGGTCCTGATCAGGGCTGGGCTCGGCTCCAGCGCATCGAGCACGCGCTGTAGCCGGGGTGTGACGCCGTCATCTTTTTTGTAATGCGCCTCGGGAGGGTGGCCGAGGCCGAGCAGGAAGAGATGCTCACGTTCGAGATCGGTCAACATCAGCGCACGCGCAATGCGGTCGAGCACATCGGCCGATGGCGATCCGCCGCGTCCCTGTTCGAGCCACGTGTACCAGGTCGGGCTGATATTGGCCCGTTGCGCCACTTCCTCGCGACGAAGCCCGGCCGTGCGGCGGCGTTCCGGCGAAAAGCCGAAGGCCTCGGGATCGAGCTTGGCCCTGCGATTCCTGAGATAGGTCCCGAGCTGGGCGTCGTTTGCGAGGCGCTCGTTCATCCTGTTAGCCATTATACCACGATAAGCTCACTACTTTACTAGGATATATGAAAGGCCATCATCAGTCTCCAGTAAACTCAAGGAGACTTGCTCATGCGTGTGTTTGTCACCGGCGCGACCGGATTCATCGGCTCTGCCGTCGTCAGGGAATTGACCTCGGCCGGCCATCAGGTGTCGGGCCTCGTGCGCTCAAAGGAGAAAGCGGCAGCTTTGGCTGCGACAGGGGCGCAAGCCGTCTTTGGATCGCTGGATGACCTGGACGGCGTGAAGCGCGCGGCCGCGGAATCGGACGGCGTCATCCACCTGGCGTTCAATCACGACTTCTCCAAATTCGCAGCGAATTGCGAAGACGATCGCCGCGTCGTCATGGCTCTCGGCTCGGCGCTTGACGGCTCCGACCGGCCGTTGATCGTGACGTCCGGCACTGGATTGGTGAGCAACGGGAAAGGCCTTCCCGGGACGGAAGAGGATGCAACCGAAAGCTCCGCCGTATCGCCGCGCGCGGCGTCGGAAGAAGCGGCGGCTTCGGTTGCCGCAAAGGGAGTTAACGTGTCCGTGGTGCGGCTTCCGCAGGTGCACGACACCACCCGGCAAGGCCTCATCACTTATGCGATCGTGGTGGCGCGTGAAAAAGGTGTGTCTGCCTATCTGGGCGATGGCCGCAATCGCTGGCCTGCGGCGCACGTGATCGACACCGCTCGTCTTTACCGGTTGGCGCTTGAGAGAGGGGAACGCGGCGCCAGATACCACGCAGTGGCGGAAGAGGGCGTGCCGCTCCGCGATATCGCCGAAGCCCTCGGCAAACGCCTGAAGCTGCCGGTTGTGTCGATTGCGCCGCAGGAGGCTGCGGCTCATTTCGGCTGGCTCGCGGCCTTTGCCGGCCGCGATGTCCCGGCCTCCAGTGAACTGACGCGCAAACGCTTGCAATGGCAGCCCAGGGAACGCGGATTGCTTGCCGATCTCGGAGAATTGCAGGGCTTCGAGAGCTGAAAGGACTTCGAGAGTTGAAGGCTTTACGGATCGCCGCGGCAGCAAACGTAACCAGCCGCGGCGAACCCGGCGGTCAGAGGCGTGAACGCCGCGCTTGCGGCAATCAAAGCGCTTGACCTTGATGCCGCGTCAAGGCCGCAAACCGTTCGGACGCGGCGGCGCAAGGCTGGCAAATCCGGTCTCAACCCTGTTGGGAGTCTTGAAAATGAAGCGGCTTCACATTCAAACGATCGAGTCGGCATCGGAAAAATCCAGGCCGTGCCCACAAGGCCTTGAGAACAAGTTCGGGTTCATTCCGGACCTGACGGCGACGATGGCCGAAAGTCCCGTGCCGATAAATGCCTTTGTCGGCGGGTTTTCGAGCTTTGATGGCGGCAGTTTCAGTGAAGGCGAAAAGCAGGTTCTGCTCCTGACGGGCGCCGTCATGCTCAGGTCGCCCTGGACCGTGGCGCTCCATTCCACCATGGCGCTGCAGGAGGGTGTTTCTGGCAACGATGTCGACGCCATTCATCGTGGCCGCTTGCCGAAAGATCCGAAATACGCGGCACTTGCCGCCCTCGCCAGGGCATTGATCGAAAAACGTGGTCACGTGACGGATGCGGAGGTCGAGACTTTTACCTCGGCCGGATATTCCGAGATTCAAGTTCTTGAGGTGATTTACGGCATCGGTATTTCGACCATGGCCGCTACTCTCGGAAATTTGGCGGGAACGTCTATCGACGACCGCCTCAAGGCGCAGGCCTGCGCTGCTGCCCGAAAATGACAGGCTGACGTCAACACCCGGTCGCCGGTGCCTTTGCGTCATCGGCGCCGGCGGAAAGCCCGTGATTTCCGGCTTGACCTTGACGCTGCGTCAAACCTCATACCTTCAAAGTGCCGGGTCAAACCTTAACGCGAGACCGGCGTAGCTTAGATACTTCAAGGATCGCAGCGGAGTTCTTTCAATGTTCCGAATTGGTGAATTCGCCCAGATTGCGCAGGTCTCGACCCGGCAGCTGCGGTTCTATGATCAGTTGGGGCTGTTGCAGCCGGTGCGCGCCGACGCGCAGACCGGCTATCGCTATTACAGCATCCGGCAGTTGCCGCGACTGAACAGCATTCTGGCGCTTAAAGAACTCGGCCTGTCGCTGGAGCAGATCGCCCCGCTCCTGAAGGATGCGATCTCGACCGCCGAGCTGCGCGGCATGCTGACCATGAAGCGAGCCCAGGTCGAGCAGGCGCTGCACGAGGAGGCGGCGCGGTTGCGTCATATCGAATCGCGCATCGCCCAGATCGATAATGAGGGCGGCATCGACGGCTATGACGTGGTGACCAAATCGGTCGAGCCGATGCCGTTCGTCTCGCTGCGCTGCTCTTGCCAGAACATGGACGAAGCGCTGCGCATGGTGGCCCTGGTGGCTGAAGATGGAGCCAGGCAGATCCGTCCAGCTCTGCGGGACAAGTTGATTGTGGTCTCGCGTGCGGCTTCCGAAACCGACACACTCGACCTTGAGATCGGGTTTTCGCTGACGCGGCCGTCGAATGCGACCTTTCAGATCGACGGCGACCTCGTGCTTCGCGCCGGCGAGCTGCCGGCCGTGGAAACCATGGCGACGATCGTTCGCCAGGGCGCGAACGCCGAAAGCCACGCGCCTTTCACGGCGATCGGAACCTGGATCGAAGCCAACGCTTACGAAATCGCCGGACCCTGCCGCGAAGTGTTTTTGGAGCCGGTGACCAGCGCGGCGAGCCTCGCTGGTGCTCTGCTGGAGATTCAGTTCCCGGTTCGGCGCGGGGCGTGAGCCTTCCTCTTGGAAGACAAGGCCAACGCCGCGGCGGCTCGCATCGCGAATCATGATCTACGTTGATATGGCGGAGCCGGAGGGATTCGAACCCTCGATAGGCCTTTACAAGCCTATAACGGTTTAGCAAACCGCCGCCTTCAGCCACTCGGCCACAGCTCCGTTGAGGGCGGATATGCCCGAGCGCGCGGCGAGCCGCAAGCTGCAGATTGCAAACCGCAGGGTTCACCGGCGAATTGCGGACCCGGTTTTGCAGTTCGAGTGCGGTTTGCGTGCTTTTTGTGCAACATCTTCAGGAAACATCGATCCGAGAGCTGTCCGCGCGCCGTCTTTTCATTGCGTGTGCAGAAGCCTTCGGTAATTCTCCGCCCGCGACGGAGGGGGGCACCCGAGGTCGTCTCGGCGGTTCGCAGGAATTCCCGCTCACGCGGGAGAGGCGAGGGCGCTAAGAAGCTGAGCAGCGTTCCCGGGGGACATATCTTGGGGGGTATGGGGAACCTGCTCAGCTTTTTTGGCGCTTAGGCGCCAAGCTGAACATCCACTCATCATTTAGCAGACAGATGCAGCGCCGCGGCAAATGCGGCGGCGCCGTTTGCTGTTTCATTTGAGCGTAATGTACTCGGCCAGCGCTGCCGTCGATTCGATGAAGCTTGGCGGACAAGTGTCGGCGGCCACCTTGAGCAGCCGTTGCGCCTCCTTCTTGTTCTTCTTCAGAAGAGCCAGCTCGCCGCTGTAGAAATTGGCCTCGCAGGTTTGCGACGCCTTTGTCTGCGGATCGGCATCGAAGGCGGCGCCAAAGGTTTGTTCGGCGGTGAACTCGCCGAGCGACTCGCGGATCAAGGGCGCGGGCCAAGCCGTCATGTCGAGCTTTTTGGCAGCCTCCGCGAGGTGGCTTGGTGCATTGATGCGGCGCTCGGCGAGGTCGCGCCACAGCGCGGCATAGGCGTCCTTCGGGTTGAGTTCGGAAACTTTCTTGAAATCTGCGATCGCGTCCGGAATGCGGCCGCCGATGACGTAATAGGCGACGCCCCGGCTGAAATAGGCGGTGGGATCGTCAGGGTCGAACTTGATGGCCTTGCCGAAGTCCTCGAGCGCCGCCGGACCGTTGCCGAGCATGTAGGAGAGCCGGCCGCGGATGAAGTAGGCGAGCGCATAGTTGGGATCGAGCCGGATCGTATCGTTCATGTCGGCCATGGCATGCGCGATATCGCCCCTGCTCCTGTACAACTCGCCTCGCGAGAAATGCGCGAGCGCGTAAGCGGGATCGAGTTTGATCGACTCGTCGAGGTCTGCAAGCGCGCGGTCGATGTCGCCCTTGTTCTTGTAGAGATTGCCACGCTCGGCATAAGCCCAGGCATTTTTCGGATCAAGTCGAAGCGCTTCGTTGAAATCCGAGAGGGCGTGTTCAAAATCGGATTTGCTCAAGTAGACGTTGCCGCGGTTGAGATAGGCGGCTGCATCATTGCGGTTGGCGCGAATCGATTCGTTGCAGTCCGCCAAAGCCCGATCGGAATCTTTTTTGGCCCACCACCATCCGCAGCGGCTGCTCAGCGCACTGGCGCGGTCTTGCGCGGATGTTTTTGATTCCTTGATGATGCGATCACAGGCGGCGATGCCGTCATCGGCCTTGTCGATTTGTCCGACGAACTTGCATTGATCAAGGTCGCCTTGAGCGTCGGCTGCATTCATGCCGACGAACATCAACGACGCTGCTGACGCAGCCAGAAGCATTCGAAATCGCATTTTTCCTCCGTCGTTTTTCGCGCGCAACCACCGCTTGATGCCGCGGGATTACCTACGTTGGCGGATGGCCATCCTGCAAGGATTCTTGAGCGTGAATCACGCTGCTGCGCGCTTCGTGGGCTCGTGCTGCCGTCAAGAAGTGCGCGCAAAATTCGACATTCGGACGTCACCCCACGCTCAACGTTACGTCACGAATTTCGTCTCAAGGAATTTTGAGGCTAGCGGGCCCGACCGTCAAACAGACGAAAATTTCATGCAAAAACAGAAGCTTGTTGGTTTTGATGTCGAGGGCCTGTGTGTGCATATTTTGCAACACCCTGCAGAAAAAGGCCTGTGACAAAGAGTCATAAGCCAAGTTTAAATTGCCTTTTTGCCCGTGAGCAGCAACTCTTCGGAACAAGAAATAGGCATGTCGGATTCGTCGCGTTCGGAAAGTTCCGATGACGAAACGAGAAGTAAAAACCGGCGGCCTGGGGTGGTTTAGAGTTTAACACGACGAGGGGACACATGAAATCGAACACCAAAGCACTCTTGGCGGCAGCGGGTCTGGCCGCTTTCGCGTTTACGCCAGCCAATGCCTATGAAGCGGGGTATCCGGGTTGGGCCAGCAAGCCAGGCGTGCTGATCGGGGCCAGCGCCGGCGTTCCGCCGCCGGGCATCTACATGTTCAACCAGGTCTTCACCTACCAGACCAACCTCACTGGGCCTTTGACGAACGCTATCGGCAATCATGTGGGCGTGGCAGCGGCAGTCGATGTGCAGGGCTTCCTGTTCGTGCCCGGCTGGACCTTCTTGGGTGCGACCTATGACGCGGTCGTCGTGCAGCCGTTCATTATGTTCGATATTTCCTCGCCGCTCGCTGCTGCTGCTGCTGGCGCACACAACACCTACATCGCGCCGGTCGAATTGAGCTGGAAGCTTGGAACCAGCGGCTTTGTGGTCAAGACCGGCCTCGGTATCTATACGCCGGATGGCACCATTCAGGGACCGACTGGTCTCGGAAACGTTGGCAATCCCTGGTGGACCTTCCAGCCTGAGTTGATCGTCTCCTATCTGAAGGATGGTTGGAACCTGACTGCCGCCATGTACGCAGAGTTCAATACGAAGAACTCGGTCGATGGGTACACGACGGGTGACATCTTCCACGCGGACTTCACGTTCACCAAGACGATCGGCAAGTGGACGTTTGGTCCTGTCGCCTACTACGCTGGACAGGTTAGCAACGACTCGTGCCCGGCTTTTACCTGTACGGTCGCAGGTGGCACGTTGGGCAATGCCCAAAGGTTC
The DNA here is from genome assembly GCA_049509335.1 of Bradyrhizobium sp. Classification (GTDB taxonomy): domain Bacteria; phylum Pseudomonadota; class Alphaproteobacteria; order Rhizobiales; family Xanthobacteraceae; genus Bradyrhizobium. The sequence goes on from JBEKZZ010000016.1 coordinate 8,165, forward strand.
AACATCTTCGCAGTTGGTGGTCTCGTCGAGTATAACTTCGGCCCGGCGAGCTTGTCGGTCTGGGCGACGCAGGAAGTCCTTGCGAACGCCAAGAACGCAGCGGTTCCGCCAGCAGCTGACGTGTCGACGATCACCCAGGGCGCGACGGTCTTCGCGACCCTCAGCTACCGCCTCTGGGCTCCTGAGGCGCCTGCGACCCCGATGATCCACAAGTAAGGATCACTGGTTTAACCACCCAATCTAAAAAGTCCCCCTTCCGAGAGATCGGAAGGGGGACTTTTCTTGTGCTTTGGCATGAGGGGGCACGGGCCGTCGTGAAAGCCGGCCTTTGTGAAAAGGAGAAGCCGCGGGCGCAGTGCTATTCGACGCTGCCGCGATGCAGGTCCGCCTCGATTTGCAGCCGCGTGCCGCCCCCGAAGCGCGCGCGATAGACCTGCAAGTTCTCCATGATCCGCTGCACGTAGTTCCGGGTTTCGGCGAACGGGATGAGTTCGACCCAGTCGACGGCATCGACCTTGGGATCGCGGGGGTCGCCGTAGCGATCGATCCATTTTTTGACGCTGCCGCGGCCGGCATTGTAGGCCGCAAACGTCATGATGTAGGAGCCGCGATAGTCATCGATCAGGCCGCCGAGCTCAGCCGCGCCGAGTGCTGCGTTGTAGACGGGATCGGTCTTGAGCCGGGCGAGATCGAAATTCGCACCGTATTTCTTGCAGACATATTTGCCGGCTTCCGGCGTTACCTGCATCAACCCGTAGGCCTGGGCGGGCGAGACAACGGCCGGATTGAAGGCGCTCTCCTGCCGTGCGATGGCGTAGATGATGCTTGGCTCGACGTCGGGGCCGATCGATTTGAACGGCGGAATTCCCATCACCGGATAGGCGTAGAAATCGAACGGCAGCCCGCGATTGAGCGCAGATTTGCCCATCAGCAGCATGCCGCGGGCATCGCCCTGGTGGGCCGCCAGTTCGCCGAGCCCGACCAGCGCGTCAGTGTCGCCGTTTTCACCCGCGTCGGCAAAAATCGGCACGGCGATTTCGCCTTCACCGAGTTCGTACAGCAACTGTACCGCGCGCACGATCTCCAGCCGCTCGACGCCGCGGCCGCGCGCGGCCGGCGCCCCGTTCAGCTCGATCTGGGGCAGACCGAGCTTGGCGCGTGCCAGCTGGCCATAATAACTGGTCGATTGTTCCGCGGCTGCGGCAAAGGCGGTGTGCGCCTCCTGCGAATGCCCGGCGGCCTCCGCCGCGCGACCCTGCCAATAGCCGGCGCGCGCGAGTGTCGTGGGGTTGGCGCTGCCGGCGCCGATGCGGGCAAAATGCTGCGTTGCCGTCGCAGGGTCGTCTAGGAATCGCAGCGCGATCCAGCCCGCGGTAAATTCCTGCTCGGTCTTGTAGATGTCGCGCGAAGGCAGCGCCGCGTCGCGCGCGATCAGGTAGGCGGTACGGTGTTCGCCGACGTCGATCATCTTGCGCGCCAGCAATCGCCGCTCGACCCACCACTCATCCAGATTGTAGAGGCGGTTGGGATCCTTGGGCGCGCTCATCATCAACTGGGCGGCCTCGGCGAATTTCTCTTCCCGGCGCAGGAGCTGAATCCGGCTGAAGAGATAGCCGGGATCGTTGTGCAATTCGGACGGTACGGCTTCCAGGAGCGCGCGGGTATTGGGCGCCTTGTGGTAGGACGCGATACGGGCTTTCGCCAGCGCCACTTCGCCACTGCCGAGTCTCTTCGCCGCGCGCAGCGCCATCTCGTGCTCACTGCCATACAGGAAGAGGTCCATCCGCGCTTTTTGATCGCCGGGCGTGATCAGTGCCCCGAACAGATCGAGCGAGGCGTTTTCAGTGTCTTCCGACATGGTGTCGTTGCGCCAGGCATCCCGCACCAGCCGCTCGGCATTCGCCTTGTCGCCGCGTCCGATCATGGCGCGCGCCAGCGAGAATTTGCCTTTGGCCGAAATCGGCGATTCGGTTTCGAACCAGGACCAGACGGTCGCGTCGTCGCGGTGATCGTCCCACAGCGCCGCTTCGAGCCTTCGCCGCAGGAAGGTCTGCGACGGCCAGCTTGGGTTGGCGGTGATAAAGGCGCGGTAGCGTTCGACCGAAGCGCCGTTGTCATCGCTGCGCAGGACGATCCATTCGGCAAGCTTCCTTGCCAGCGGATCGGAGATCGCGGCCTCGGCCTGGGTCGCATCGGCTGGTTTGTGCTTGCGCACGAGCTCAATGACGCTCTCCAGCGCTTCCTTGTCATCGCTGGAGGTCGAGGATGTGGTCGCTATCGCCGCCGGCGTGGGCGGCTTACGGGCGATTGCAGGCGGCAACGCCGCATGCTGGCGCGTGGCTGGAGCGATTGCGGGCGCTGCCGGCGTTACCGTGGCGGCCGGCTTGGTTGCCGTCTTCTCCGCTGGCTTGTCCGCGGTTTTGGGCACGGCATTACGGGCGATCGGACGCGGCCTCGGCAATGGAATCTTCGGTTTGGCCGCGGTTTCGTTCGCGAAGGCATGCGATCCAAGAATCAGCGCAAGCGTGGTCACTATCGCCGTGGAACGCAAAGCTTTGGTGCGAGCGGAGCAAGTCACGGCATTCCTCTTTCGGCGAATCACGAAAGACCAACATCCCTAGACTTAACGGAAAAACACCCGATACGCGGGGAAGGGGCTGTTTGCGTCATCACCGAGGCAAAATCGCGGCCAGCCATGCCTCGCCATGAGCCGGGTTTTACTTTCGCCGAACCGTCATACCCGGTATGAATGGCTGAATTCATCGGTACTTAAGGAGCGGCCAGCCTGGTCCGTGTAGGGAGAAGTCCATGGCAGCGAAGACAAAATTCCGAGGATCCTTCACCGCCCTGGTCACACCCTTCAAGAACGGCTCGCTGGACGAGGCGGCCTTCCGCGGGCTCGTGGACTGGCAAATATCGGAGGGAACCCATGGTCTCGTGCCGGTGGGAACCACGGGAGAAAGTCCGACCGTCAGCCATGACGAGCACAAGCGCATCGTCGAATGGTGCATCGATGAGGCGGACGGCCGCGTTCCCGTGATCGCGGGCGCCGGCTCGAATTCGACCCGGGAGGCGATTGAGCTCGCTGAGCATGCAGAAAAGGCCGGCGCCGATGCGGTTCTGGTGGTGACGCCCTACTACAACAAGCCCACCCAGGAGGGCATGTACCAGCATTTCAAGGCGATCAACGATGCGATCGGAATTCCGATCATCATCTACAATATTCCGCCGCGTTCGGTGGTCGACATGAGCGTGGACACCATGGCGCGTCTGTTCGAGCTCAAGAACATCGCGGGCGTCAAGGACGCCACCGCCAGCATGGTGCGCGTATCCCAGCAGCGCGCGCAGCTCGGCGAGGATTTCAACCAGCTCTCGGGCGAAGACGCCACCGTCATCGGTTATATGGCCCATGGCGGTCACGGCTGTATTTCCGTCACCTCCAACGTGGCGCCACGCCTGTGTTCGGAGTTTCATCAGGCCTGGCAGAAGGGCGACCACGCCACGGCACTCAAACTGCACGACAAGCTGATGCCGTTGCATACCAACCTTTTCATCGAGTCCAACCCAGCGCCGATCAAGTATGCACTGTCATTGCTCGGCAAGATGGAAGAGAGGCTTCGATTGCCGATGGTGCCGGTGTCCGAACCGACGCGTGTCGCGGTTCGCAACGCGATGGTGCATGCGGGGTTGATCAACTGATTTTAGCGCGGCTAAAAAGTCTTCCTGTTCACGAAATTGAAGAGGGGCCTGCACCATGCTTAAGGAATTTCGCGACTTTGCAATGAAGGGCAACGTCGTCGACCTTGCGGTCGGCGTGATCATCGGTGCGGCTTTCGGCAGCATCGTCTCTTCGCTTGTTGGCGACATCATCATGCCGATCATCGGCGCGATCACGGGATTGATCACGGGCGGCGGCGGCCTGGATTTTTCCAACTATTTTATTGGGCTTTCGCATAAGATCACCGAAAGCAACCTGGTCGACGCCAAGAAGCAGGGCGCGGTCCTGGCCTATGGCAGTTTCCTGACATTGACGCTGAACTTCCTCATCGTCGCCTTCGTGCTCTTCATCGTCATCCGTCTGATGAACAAGCTCAAGCGCAATGAAGAAGCCGCGCCATCTGCGCCGCCGAAGCCAACGCGCGAAGAAGAACTCCTTACGGAAATCCGCGACCTCCTGAAAAAGGCTTGAGCGGTAGAGCCGTCAATTTGAGATCGAGATAACAGACGTGGCCGAGAAGAAAGAACGCCCCATCAAGGTGATTGCGGAAAACCGCAAGGCCCGTTTCAACTACGCCGTCGATGACACCGTCGAAGCCGGGATTGCGCTGACAGGCACCGAGGTCAAGTCGCTGCGCGGCGGCAAGTCGACGATCGCTGAATCCTACGCCGATTCCAAGAACGGCGAGATCTGGCTGATCAACGCCAATATTCCCGAATATTTGCAGGCCAACCGTTTCAACCACGAGCCAAAGCGGCCGCGCAAACTGCTGCTGCACCGAAAGCAGATCAACCGCCTGTTGGGTGCGGTCGATCGCGACGGCATGACGCTCATTCCGCTCAAGCTCTACTTCAACGAACGCGGCCGTGCCAAGGTGTTGCTGGCAGTAGCCAAGGGCAAGAAGCTGCACGACAAGCGCGAGAGCGAGAAGAAGCGCGATTGGGGCAGGGAAAAGGGCCGCCTGATGCGCGCGCGGGGATAACGCGGCGAATGGGGAATAGCGAATAGGGAAATTCTCCACTATCTTCGCCTCTATTCGCTACTCGCCTCTTTGAGGAACGCGGCAATGAATCAGAAGAACCTGCTTGAAGTCGACTGGAGCCAGATTCCGGCGCCCGCGGATGATGGAGCTGCCGATCACCTCAAGGGCCAAACGATCCCGCCGATCAGCCTCGTGGCCACCGACGACACGACGATCACCCTGTCTGCGCTGTCGGGTCGCAGCGTGGTGTTCGCCTATCCCCGAACCGGCGAACCCGGCAGGATCTCGCTGGTCGATGATTGGGACATGATTCCGGGCGCACGCGGCTGCACACCGCAAACCTGCTCGTTTCGCGACCTCTTCGCAGAGCTGAAGGCGGCCGGCGCGCAGCATGTGTTCGGCCTGTCCACGCAGAGCAATGCCTATCAGACCGAGATGGCCTCCCGGTTGCACTTGCCATTTCCGGTCCTCTCGGACGAGAAGCTTGCTCTGACGAAGGCGTTGAACCTGCCGACGATGGAGGTCGCAGATCTGGTCCTGATCAAGCGGCTGGCGCTGATCATTGACGATGCGCGCATTACCCACGTCTTCTACCCGGTCTTTCCGCCCGATCGGAATGCCGGCGACGTGCTGGAATGGTTGAAGGAAAATCGCGTTTAGACGAGATCAGCTCGCACTCTCGCGAATACGCTGTGAAACATTTCAGGCGTCAGGACGCCTGTGTTCGTGTTGTAACGCGAGCAGTGATAGCTGTCATAAAGCTTCAGCCGACCGGCTTGGTGAACGGCGCCATGCCCAAAGGGGGCGGACACAGCGCGAAGTCCCAGTGCTTTGACGGTCGATTCGTGGGCGATGCGTCCGAGCGCGACGATGGCGCTGAGACGTGGCATGCCCTCGATGGCGGCCAGGAGAAAGGGCCGGCAGTTGGCGATTTCCGCCGGCAGAGGCTTGTTCTGGGGCGGCACGCAACTCACCGCGTTGACAATGCGGCAATCCACCAGCGTCAGGCCGTCGTCGGGGCGGGCCTGATAGACGCCTTTGGCGAAACCGAATTTGATCAAGGTGGCGTAAAGCAGGTCGCCCGCGTAGTCGCCGGTGAACGGGCGCCCGGTGCGATTGGCGCCCTGCAAGCCCGGTGCAAGCCCGACGATCGCGAGCTTTGCGTTTCGATCTCCGAAGGCGGGGACCGGTGCGTTGAACCACTGCGGTTTTTGAGCACGGTTGGTCGCGCGGAAAGCAGCAAGCCTCGGGCAAAAGGCGCAATCGTGATCAGGCGCGGTTCCGGGCGGCAGAGAGACCTGTTTTACCGCTTTGCTTTCAGTCGTCGAAATCGTCGCCATCGCCCCTCGACGCCAGCGTGGTCGCCCGTTGCAAGAACTGCGGAGCGTGGTGGCGCGGCTCGCGGGGAGCTGGGCGTTCCGAAGGGTCGCGCCCGAGCTTGGATTGCAGCTCGACCAGATCGGTAAAAACGTCGGCCTGGCGGCGCAATTCGTCGGCGATCATCGGCGGCTGACTCGAAATCGTCGAGATCACGGTCACGCGTACGCCACGGCGCTGCACAGCTTCAACCAGCGAGCGGAAGTCGCCGTCGCCCGAGAACAACACGATCTGATCGACGTGCTCGGCCAACTCCATCGCGTCGACCGCGAGTTCGATGTCCATATTGCCCTTCACCTTGCGCCGCCCGCTCGCATCGATGAATTCCTTCGTCGCCTTGGTAACGACGGTGTAGCCGTTGTAATCGAGCCAATCGATCAATGGGCGGATCGAGGAGTATTCCTGATCCTCGATGATGGCGGTGTAGTAGAAGGCGCGAACCAATGTTCCCCGGCTCTGGAACTCCTTCAGAAGGCGCTTGTAGTCGATGTCGAAGCCTAGTGTCTTGGCGGTGGCATAGAGGTTGGCGCCATCGATAAAGAGCGCGATCTTATTGGAAGCGGGTGACATTCAGAATTCTCACAGAGTTCTTAAGGATATTTCCGGTATACTTCTTGGCACGGCCGCAGCTCCCCGCGTATTTGGAGACCGTGCTGCCGAAGCCCTGCGGATGTCTAGAGGCTACCGGAAAAAGGGTAGGCCGAAACAACCGGAAATGGATTTTGACAACGCAATGAAGCGTTTTCTTGTCCGCGCCAAAGTTGTGACAGCTCGAAACGCCGCACTGCCAGCCTCCGGTTTGGGTTATCAGAGCAAATTAGGTAGGCCAAATCACAAATTAGTCTTGCGAAACGACCTTTGCCCCTATAACTACCCCAACATAATCAACATATTCCGTCCCCATTAGCGGAGCGACATTCGATGGCTCGCGTCACCGTAGAAGATTGCATTGATAAGGTCGACAACCGGTTCGATCTGGTTCTTTTGGCCGCGCATCGCGCCCGAATGATCTCGTCCGGGTCGCAACTCACGGTCGACCGCGACAACGACAAGAATCCGGTTGTATCGCTGCGTGAAATCGCCGATTCGGCGATTTCACCTGAGGATTTGCGCGAAGAACTCGTCCATTCCCTCCAGAAATTCGTCGAAGTGGACGAGCCCGAGCCCGATACGGTTCCATTGATCGGATCGGCTGGCGCGAGCGTTGATGCGGATGACACCGAAGTCGCTATTGAGCGCATGACTGAGGAAGAACTCCTGAAGGGTCTCGAGGGGCTTGCGCCGCCTGAAGAGCAGCCCGAAGAAGACGAGTAAGTATTTACGTTACGTATCGCGGGCTAAAGCCCCTATTCGCCAAGGCCCGGACAAAGCTCCGGGCCTTTGCTTTTGGTACGCCCACTTTATGGTTACCGGCCGCGGCCGTCCGGCGAATCCATTGGAAACTGTCTCCTATTTAAGCTGACGGGCGCTGGTTTCTCGTTACACTACCTCGGTGTTCCCCAGGGCCTGGCGCGCCTTCTACATCAGGAGGGTGACGCCCGGCCGGGGAACCCACTACATTGCCAGATCATGTACGAAGCGAATCCGGTTCGGGTTCACTTGCGGAGGTGTTGACCCGATGGCGTATCGGCGCCAGAGCCCGGAGCAGATGCAAGCCGCGAGTTCGATCTCGGTGGCGCAGCCGCCGGCTGCACCGGTATCCTCCTCGGCTGCACCGGTATCCTCCTCGGCTGCACCGGTATCCTCCTCGGCAGCGCCGGTCTCTTCCTCGGCTGCGCCGGGCCTGGAGCCGAAGCCGGCCAAGTCCCGCGCCCGCATGATGCGGCAATATGATCTGGTCGAGCGCGTCCGTTCCTACAATCCCGACACCAACGAAGACCTTCTGAACCGCGCCTACGTTTACGCGATGAAGGCGCATGGTTCGCAGACCCGTGCTTCCGGCGATCCGTATTTCTCTCATCCGCTCGAGGTCGCGGCCATCCTCACCGATCTCAAGCTCGACGATGCCACCATCGTCGCAGCGCTGCTGCACGACACCATCGAGGATACAGAAGCCACCCGCGGCGAAATCGATTCCGTGTTCGGACAGGAGATCGGGGCGCTGGTGGAGGGTCTCACCAAACTGAAGCGGCTCGAACTGGTATCGCGGGAAGCCAAACAGGCGGAGAACCTGCGCAAGCTCTTGTTGGCGATTTCCGATGACGTGCGTGTGCTGCTGATCAAGCTCGCCGACCGTCTGCACAACATGCGCACGCTCGAATTCGTTCCGCCGGCGGCACGCCATCGCATCGCCGAGGAGACGCTCGATATCTATGGGCCGCTCGCCGGGCGCATGGGCATGCAGGAGATGCGGGAGGAGCTTGAAGACCTGTCGTTCCGCACCCTCGATCCGGATGCCTATTCGGTGGTCCGGCAGCGGCTCGATTCGCTGGCCGAGCAAAACCGCAATTTGATCGGCGAGATCGAAAGCCAGTTGTCCAAGAATCTCCAGAAGAACGGCTTGAAGGCGCATGTCTACGGCCGCCGCAAGCAGCCGTTTTCGATCTGGACCAAAATGCAGCGCAAGTCGGTCGGCTTCGAACAATTGTCCGACATTTTCGGTTTCCGCGTCGTGCTTGGGGATGTCGAGTGCTGCTACCGCGCGCTCGGCGTCGTGCACACCACCTGGCCCGTGGTGCCGGGCCGCTTCAAGGATTACATCTCGACGCCGAAGCAGAACGACTACCGCTCGATCCACACCACCGTGATCGGTCCGGGAAAGCAGCGCGTCGAACTGCAAATCCGCACCGAGGATATGGACCAGATCGCCGAGTTCGGCATCGCGGCGCACGCCTTCTACAAGGATGGCGTGGGATCACCGACCGAACGCCTGAAACGCGAATCCTCAGCTTTCGCCTGGCTCCGGCACACCATCGCGATTCTGTCGGATAGCGCCAATCCGGAAGAGTTTCTCGAACACACCAAGCTCGAACTGTTCCACGACCAGGTGTTCTGCTTCACACCCAAGGGCAAGCTGATCGCGCTGCCGCGGCAGGCCAATGTGATCGACTTTGCCTATGCCGTGCATACCGACGTCGGCAACAGCGCGGTCGGCTGCAAGATCAACGGCAAGTTCGCGCCGCTGTCGTCGGAATTGCAGAATGGCGACGAAGTCGAGGTCTTGACCTCGGACGCCCAGTCCTCGCCGCCAACGGCCTGGGAATCGCTCGCGCGCACCGGCAAGGCGCGCGCGGCGATCCGAAGGGCCACACGCACCGCCGTGCGTGATCAATATGCCGGCCTTGGCCGCCGTCTCGTCGAGCGGCTGTTTGCCCGCGCCAAGATCGAATATGCCGACGACAAGTTGAAGGGGGCGCTGCCGCGGCTGGCGCGGGCCTCGATCGACGATGTGATGGCGGCTGTGGGGCGTGGCGAAATGAAGGCCTCCAACGTCGCTCGCGCGATGTATCCCGACTACAAGGAGGAGAGGGTTGCGCGGTATGGCGGCAAGAAGGGCCTCGCCGACAAGCTGAAGCTGAAATCGCCGGATGGGGCAGGGCGGAGCCTGTCGGCTATTCCGATTCGCGGCATCAATTCGGATTTGCCGGTCAAGTTCGCGCCCAATGGCGGCGCCGTGCCGGGGGACCGCATCGTCGGGATCATCTCTCCGGGCGAGGGCATCACGATCTATCCGATCCAGTCGCCGGCCTTGAAGGATTTCGAGGAACAGCCCGAGCGCTGGCTCGACGTGCGCTGGGATGTGGATGAGACGACGCCGCAGCGTTTCCCGGCGCGAATCATGATCGACAACGTCAATGAGCCGGGAAGCCTGGCCCAGGTCGCTACCGTCATCGCCGAGCACGACGGCAATATCGACAACATCAGCATGTCCCGCCGCTCGCCCGATTTTACCGAATTGACCATCGATCTTGAGGTCTATGACCTCAAGCATCTCAGCGCTATTATCGCCCAGTTGCGCGCCAAGGCCGTGGTCGCACGGGTCGAGCGCGTCAACGGGTAAGTCCGCAATCCTCATGGTGAGGAGACGCACTTGCGTCGTCTCGAACCATGGGGCCACAATGAGGCTTCATCCTTCGAGACGCGGCGAAGACGCCGCTCCTCAGGATGAGGATAATCAGCTTGTTCCTTGAGAATATTCTCAATGTCAAAGACTTCCTCCCTACGCCTCGGAGTAAACGTCGACCACGTCGCCACACTCCGCAACGCGCGGGGCGGCGCGCGGCCCGATCCGGTGCGCGCGGCGCTGGCGGCGATTGCGGCTGGCGCCGACGGCATTACCGCGCATTTGCGGGAGGATCGCCGCCATATCCGCGACGAAGACATGGCGCGGCTCAAGGCCGAAATTTCGAAACCGCTGAATTTCGAGATGGCGGCCACCGCCGACATGCTCAAGATCGCGCTGGCGACCAAACCTCATGCGGTGTGTCTGGTGCCGGAGCGGCGGGAAGAACTGACGACCGAGGGCGGTCTGGATGTGGTTGGCCAGCACAATGCGCTCGCGCCCTATATCGCCCGGTTGAACGATTCGGGGGTGCGGGTGTCGCTGTTCATCGCAGCCGACCCGGCGCAGATCGAAATGGCCGCCACATTGCGCGCACCCGTGATCGAAATTCATACGGGCGCCTGGTGCGATGCGGTGGTCGACGGCCATCTCGACAAGGCCGAATCGGAATGGAAGCGCATCGTTGCCGGTGCTGCGTTGGCCCGCTCGGTCGGCCTGGAAGTGCATGCCGGCCACGGTCTCGACTACGCGACCGCGGAAAAAATCGCCTCCTTGGGCGAAATCGCCGAGCTCAATATCGGCTACTTCATGATGGGCGAGGCCCTGTTTGTCGGCCTTGCGGAAACGGTTCGCGCGATGCGTGCCGCGATGGATCGCGGCCGGAAGGCAGGCGGGTAAGGCATGATCATCGGCATCGGCTCCGACCTGATCGATATCCGCCGGGTCGCCAAGGTGATCGAGCGTCATGGCGATCGTTTTCTTGATCGGATCTTCACCGGCGCCGAGCGCGCCAGGGCTGAACGCCGCGCCAAGAACCCGAACATGGTCGTGGCAACCTACGCCAAGCGATTTGCAGCCAAGGAAGCCTGTTCCAAGGCGCTCGGAACCGGTATCCGGCAGGGTGTCTGGTGGCGTGACATGGGGGTCGTCAACCTGCCCGGTGGCCGGCCAACCATGCATCTGACCGGTGGGGCGCTGGCCCGGCTGGAAGCACTCACCCCGGTGGGCTTTGAGGCCAAAATCGACCTCAGCATTACCGACGATTGGCCCTTGGCCCAGGCCTTCGTCATCATTTCGGCCGATGACATCCGTAACGCATGAAGCGGGCGATCGCAGGCCGTAACAAAACTAAAATGTTATATTTATCAGTGGCTTATGAAATATTGAATAAGCCGTTGATTGCGCGCTCCACAACAACCGTCTAAAACGCGGAGGGCGTTCGGACCGAGTCCCGCTTGGGATTTGGCATTCGCTTTACGGGCGGGGAGCGAATGCCAAATCCACTCCACTAGTGCGGCGAATTTGACGTTCCCATCAGTTTTGCCGCGCGTTCGTTTCGGGAACTTCAGATTCAAAGGCCGCACTAGAAATCATTTTTTGCTAGAGCTCCTATGATTCCGAAGTTCGCATCAGAGGCCCCCCAACGACATGCGAACATCGGAATCGGAGCTCTAGTCCATTTCCTTGACGCGAAGCGAATGCTGGTCGCGTGGGGACCGTTCTCTGCCGCCAGGGGCGGCGGGCAACAAGAAGCAGGAAGTTAAGGAAGCCATGAGCGTGACATCCAGTACCAAATCCGAAGGCGGCATGGGCGAGACCGTCCGCGTCATCGTTCATGCTCTCCTGATCGCGCTCGTCATCCGCACCTTCCTGTTCCAGCCCTTCAACATTCCGTCGGGATCAATGAAGGCGACGCTTCTCGTCGGCGATTATCTTTTCGTCTCGAAATATTCCTACGGTTACAGCCACTATTCGTTTCCGTTTTCGCCACCGCTGTTTTCGGGCCGTATCCTGGGCGCCGAGCCTACGCGCGGCGACGTCATCGTGTTCCGCCCGCCTCACGATCCTTCGACCGATTTCATCAAGCGCTTGATCGGGCTGCCCGGCGACCGCATCCAGATGAAGGACGGCCTGCTCTATATCAACGACACCCCGGTCAAGCGCGAACGCTTGAGCGATTTCGTCGGCGAGGATCCTTGCAGGCTGGGGCCAGCCAGGCCGGTGAAACGCTGGAAGGAAACTCTGCCAAACGGCGTCAGTTACGAATCTCTCGATTGCTTTGAGAACGCTCGCTACGACAACACCGAAGTCTACGAGGTGCCGCAGGGTACCTTCTTCATGATGGGTGACAACCGCGATGACTCCGAGGATAGCCGCGCGTGGCGCTATGTGCCGTTCGAAAATCTGGTCGGCCGGGCTCAGATAATTTTCTTCTCCGTCTATGAGGGAGAAAACGGCTGGATGTTCTGGCGCTGGCCATGGTCGGTTCGCTGGAATCGCATATTCAAACTTGTGCGATGAGCGACGACGCATCAGAAATCATTACCCCGGCAACCGGCAAAGCAAGTCCGCAGATTGAAGCCGGTAGCGAGCCTGCGGCAAAGAAAAAGAAACGGCCGAGAGCAAAATCAGGCTCGAAGGCTGCTACCGCCGCGCTTGAGGCGCGGATCGGGCATCAATTCGCCGATAGCGCCTTGCTCGCAATGGCCCTGACCCACGTCTCCGCGCTAAAGCCTTCGCGCAAGCGAGGCGACAGCTATCAGCGGCTGGAATTCCTCGGCGATCACGTGCTCGGATTGATCGTCTCGGATATGCTCTACCGGGCATTTCCGAACGCCGATGAGGGCGAGTTGTCCAAGAGGCTGGCCGATCTTGTGCGCAAGGAGAGCTGTGCCGACGTCGCCAAATCGTTGGGGCTCGTCGACGACATCAAGTTGGGGGCGGTCGGCGCGGGGGCCGGCGCGCGCCTGCGTAAATCCGTGCTCGGCGACATCTGCGAGGCGGTGATCGGCGCGGTATTTCTCGACGGCGGCTACCAGGCGGCTTCGCAATTCGTCGAGCGAAACTGGACCGAGCGGATGCACAAGCTGCGGCGGCCACTGCGCGATCCCAAGACCACGTTGCAGGAGTGGGCGCAAGGAAAGGGGCTGCCGACGCCGGTCTATCGCGAAATTGAACGCACCGGGCCGCATCACGATCCGCAATTCCGGATTGCGGTCGAGTTGCCTGGTCTGGCCTCAGCCGAAGGCGTCGGTGGAAGCAAGCGCGCCGCTGAGAAGGCTGCGGCCTCCGCCATGATCGCGCGCGAGGGCGTCGGCGGCGGCAGCAATGACTGACGAATTGCCAGAGGAAACCTCGCCACCCGCACCGCGTTGCGGCTTTGTCGCGCTGATTGGTGCGCCGAACGTCGGCAAATCGACGCTGGTCAATGCGCTCGTCGGTTCCAAGGTCACGATCGTCTCGCGCAAGGTGCAGACGACGCGGGCGCTGATCCGCGGCATCGTGGTCGAGAACAACGCGCAAATCATTCTGGTTGATACCCCCGGCATCTTCGCCCCCAAGCGGCGGCTGGACCGGGCGATGGTCTCCACCGCCTGGAGCGGGGCGCATGACGCCGATCTCGTCTGCGTGCTGCTCGATGCCCGCGAAGGGCTGGATGAGGAAGCCGAAGCGATCTTCGCCAGACTGGCGGATGTCGCGCACGAGAAGATTCTGGTCATCAACAAGATCGATCTGATCCTGCGCGAAAAATTGCTCGCGTTGGCCATGGCCGCCAACGATCGCCTCGCATTCACGCACACCTTCATGGTCTCTGCGCTCTCGGGCAATGGCGTTGACGATTTGCGCCGTACGCTCGCCGCGATGGTGCCGCCTGGGCCGTTTCACTATCCGGAAGACCAGATGTCGGACGCGCCGATCCGGCAACTGGCGGCCGAAATCACGCGGGAGAAAATCTTTCAAAAGCTTCATCAGGAGTTGCCGTATCGCTCCACGGTCGAGACCGACAGCTGGACCGAACGCAAGGACAAATCGGTTCGCATCGAGCAAACGATCTTTGTCGAGCGCGAAAGCCAGCGCAAGATCGTGCTCGGCAAGGGAGGCGCCACCATCAAGTCGATCGGGGCAGATGCGCGCAAGGAAATCGCCGAGATCATCGAGCAGCCGGTGCATCTGTTCCTGTTTGTGAAGGTGCGCGAGAACTGGGGCGAAGATCCCGACCGCTATCGCGAGATGGGGCTTGAGTTCCCGACCGAATGATCGGCGGAATAATCCGGATCAAATGAGAGATTGTTGGCGCCGTCGATGAAAGTTCCAAACAACGTGGTCTGGTTTGAAGTGCTCTTGTACCTGTCGCTGACGTTCGATGCACTGTCAGTTGCGTTTGCCGACCGGTCGACCCTCGAGGGCGACCCGCTCGGCCCGATGATCCTGGAAGCGGGCTTGATCCTGCTGCTGGTCTATTTCGTTCACCTCGCAGCCCGGAAACGCAAGAATTGGCCGCGCTGGGTGCTGACGGCGCTGCTGGTGCTTTCAATATTTTCCCTGCTGCCGGTATTGGCCGAAGACGGCCTTGAGATCGACAGCGGCATCAAGGTCGTATCCTGCATCCTGACGGCGATCGGCCTGTATTGCTCGTATACCGGCGATGCCCATGGTTGGTTTAACGCGTGAGAATTTCCCGGCGTCATTCCGGGATGGTGCGCTAGCCAGACCCGGAATCTCGAGATTCTCCGATGTGCAATTGCACATCGTAGTTCGCTCGCCATGCTCGCGCCCCGGAATGACATTTAGCATAGCTGCACCTTCCGCCAGAATCCGGTAAGCTTGTCGCATGGAATGGACTGACGAAGGCATCGTGCTCGGGGTGCGGCGGCATGGCGAATCTTCCGCCATTGTCGAACTCCTGACGCGCAGCCATGGCAGGCATCTTGGCTTGGTGCGCGGCGGCGCAGGAAAACGGATGCGTCCTTTGTTACAGCCCGGCAACAGTGTCTCGGCGGTGTGGCGGGCGCGGCTGGACGAGCACCTCGGATATTATTTGATTGAAGGCACGCGGCTGCGTGCGGCGAATCTGTTTGCCTTCTCGCACGCGGTCTATGGTGTGACGCATCTCGCATCATTGGCGCGGCTGCTGCCTGAGCGCGACCCGCATGAGGACATCTACGAGATGCTCGATCACATGCTGGATGATTTCGACGATGCGAGCGGGGCGGCCGCGCATCTGATCCGGTTTGAACTCGCGATGCTCGCCGAACTCGGCTTCGGGCTCGATCTCGAAACTTGTGCGGCAACGGGTGCGACCGCTGATCTGGTCTACGTGTCGCCCAAATCCGGCGGCGCGGTATCGCGCAGCGCCGGCGCGCCGTTCCACGACCGGCTGCTGCGGCTGCCGGCCTTTTTGCGTCAAAGCGAAAGGGGCGCAACCGGCTGGTCGGAAGAGGATTTACGCGATGGATTTGCGCTGACCGGGCTTTTTTTGATGCGCCACGTGCTGGAGCCTCGCGGGCAGGGGCATTCCGACGCCCGCGACGGTTTTATCAACGCGGTCACAAGGCCTCGCGCGAAGCTTGCGGTTTCGTAGCGCCACGCCACAGCCTAAATTGGACTGCTGATTCGCAAAAAGCCCATTTCTTACCGACTAGAATCCGGATAACGCCTTCCCATGGGAAAACGAACACCTCCGCCTGAGCCAGCCGAAATTCACGAGGTCATGCTGCGCGACGCGCTCGAAGAGCGCTATCTCGCTTATGCGCTTTCGACCATCACGGGCCGCGCGCTGCCGGATGCCCGCGACGGGCTGAAGCCGGTGCATCGGCGCATCCTGTACGGCATGCGGTCGCTCAGCCTTAACCCCGGTTCAGTTCCGAAGAAGTCGGCCAAGATCGTCGGCGAAGTGATGGGCTCGTACCATCCCCATGGCGACCAGGCGATCTACGACGCCATGGTGCGGCTGGCGCAGGATTTCGCCTCGCGTTACCCGCTGGTCGACGGCCAAGGCAATTTCGGCAATATCGACGGCGATAATCCGGCCGCGATGCGCTACACCGAGGCGCGGCTCACCGATGTCGCTCGCCTCCTGCTTGAAGGCATCGACGAAGACGCGGTCGAGCTCAAGCCGACCTATGACAACAGCGGCAAGGAACCCTCGGTTCTCCCGGGCGGCTTTCCGAACCTGCTCGCCAACGGCTCGCAGGGTATTGCGGTCGGCATGGCGACCTCGATCCCGCCGCACAACGCAGCGGAACTCTGCGAAGCCGCGCTGCACCTGATCGACAAGCCGGACGCGAAATCCAAGTCGCTTCTGAAATGGGTCAAGGGCCCGGACTTTCCGACCGGCGGTATTGTCGTCGATTCGAAAGAATCCATAACCGAAGCCTATGTCACCGGGCGGGGCTCGTTCCGCGTGCGCTCGAAATGGAGTCAGGAAGAGGGTGCGCGGGGCACCTGGGTGATCGTGATCACCGAGATTCCGTGGCTGGTGCAGAAATCGCGCCTGGTCGAGAAGATCGCCGAACTCCTGAACGAGAAGAAACTGCCGCTGGTCGGCGACGTTCGCGACGAGTCCGCCGAAGACATTCGCCTCGTCATCGAGCCAAAGTCGCGCGCGGTCGATCCTGAACTGCTGATGGAGTCGCTGTTCCGGTTGACCGAGCTGGAAAGCCGGATTCCGCTGAACCTCAACGTGCTGATCAAGGGCCGCATTCCGAAGGTCGTCGGATTAGCCGAAACCTTACGGGAATGGCTGGACCATCTGCGCGATGTGCTGATCCGTCGCTCCAACTACCGCAAGGGCCAGATCGAGCACCGGCTGGAAATCCTTGGCGGGTACCTGATCGCCTATCTCAACATCGACAAGGTGATCAAGATCATCCGCACCGAGGACGAGCCGAAGCCGGTGTTGATCAAGGCGTTCAAGCTTACCGAAATCCAGGCCGAGGCTATCCTCAACATGCGCCTGCGAAACTTGCGCAAGCTCGAGGAAATGGAAATCCGGGGTGAAGACAAGGACCTTCGCGCCGAATTGAAGGGCATCAAGGGGCTGCTCGGCTCGGAGGCCGAGCAATGGACGAAGATCGGCGAACAGGTGCGGAAAGTCCGCGACATGTTCGGGCCGAAAACGCCGCTCGGCAAACGCCGCACGCAATTTGCCGATGCGCCCGAGCACGATCTCGCCGCGATCGAAGAAGCCTTTGTCGAACGCGAGCCGGTCACGATCGTGATTTCCGAGAAGGGCTGGGTGCGTACGCTCAAGGGTCACAGCGCCGATCTCGCAGGCCTCACCTTCAAGACCGACGACAAGCTAGACCATGCGTTCTTCGCCGAGACCACCTCGAAACTGCTGCTATTCGGCACCAACGGCAAATTCTACTCGCTCGACGTAGCGAAACTGCCGGGCGGCCGCGGCCACGGCGAACCGATCCGCATGTTCATCGATCTCGATCAGGATGCTGCGATCGTGTCGCTGTTCGTCAACAAAGGCGGCCGCAAATTCCTGATCGCAAGCGGGGAAGGCCAAGGCTTCATCGTCAACGAGGAGGATTGCGTCGGCAACACCCGAAAGGGCAAGCAGGTGCTTAATGTCGAGATGCCGAACGAGGCGTGCGCGATCGCTACCGTCGTAGGCGACAGGGTCGCGGTCATCGGCACCAACCACAAGATGGTGATCTTCCCGATCGATCAGGTGCCGGAGATGGCGCGCGGCCGCGGCGTGCGCCTGCAGAAATACACCAGCGCCACGTTGTCGGATGTCACTGTCTTCGATTCCAAGGTCGGTTTGACCTGGAAGGATTCCGCCGGCCGCGAACAAAGCATGACGTCAAAAGAGTTGACCGACTGGAACGGCAACCGCGCCGATGCCGGCCGTCTCGCGCACGGCCTGCCGAAGTCGAACAAGTTCGGCAAGGCGGTGGACTAACCCTGATTTCCCGATACCGCGTGATGGCGAAAATCACCATTGTTTACGCGGCGCCTGTCACGCTAGGGTGGTGTGGAGGGGTTATAAGGTCCAAAGCCCAGCAACCAAAAAATCGGGGAGAGACAGCGTGAAGCGAACAGTTGGTTTTGTGGCAGCGGCCCTGTGCTTCGTGGCGGCCGATCTCACCTCGGCCCAGTCCGCCCAGGCGGGCGTCGAGAGGCTCTACGTTCTCAATTGCGGCGAGGGCGTTGCCGGCGACATCTCGCGCTGGTCGCCCGGCGTCAATGAAGGCAAGTCGATGGACTTCGTCGACAACTGCTATCTGATCAAGCACAGCCAGGGCTGGTTCCTGTGGGACACCGGCATTACCGACGCGGTCGCAGCGATGCCGAACGGGCTTGCTCCCGCTGATCCGAAAGCGGTCACCTGGCATCGGCCGAAGACGCTGGCTTCCCAATTGGAGCAGTTGGGCGTCAAGCCGTCCGACATCAAGGCGATGGCAATCTCGCATACCCATCCCGACCATATCGGCAATGTCGAGATGTTCCCGGACACGATGCTGTATGTGCAGAAGGTCGAATATGAGTGGCCGGGCGCTAACAACGCGCCGCGCTTCAAGCCGGAGCACCCTGTCACCAAGCTGGAAGGCGATCGCGACATTTTTGGCGACGGCAGCCTCGTCATTCTCTCAACGCCCGGCCATACGCCGGGACATCAGTCGCTGCTTGTGAAGCTGCCGAAGACCGGCGAGGTCGTTCTTTCCGGAGATGCGGTGCATTTCACGAGCAATTGGGAAAACCGGGGCGTGCCCGTCAACAATTTCAGCAAGGAACAGACGCTGGCGTCGATGCAGAAGATCGCGGACCGGCTTGCCCAGGACAAGGCGCAGCTCTGGATCAATCACGACAAGGCCCAGCGCGACACGTTGAAGATGTCGCCGGAGTTTTATGAGTAAGGTAATTTCACCTCTCGACCAACAGCGCCGTCGGGGGCGCCATATTGCGGCAGCGCTCGTTGCCGCATCGATGATGATTGTCACCGCTTCTGCGCGAGCCGAACCTGAGTGGAAAATCGCCTTTTATGACGACATCCGCATTGAAGTCGCCGTGGAGGGCCGCGGGCCGCTCATCGTCATGTTGCCTTCGCGCGGTCGCGGCGCGGGGGATTTCGATGAAGTTGCGGGAGAACTGGTCAAAGCCGGTTTTCGCGTGTTGAGGCCGCAGCCACGGGGCGCTGCATTAAGCCTCGGGCCGATGCAAAATCTAACGCTTCACGATTTGGCCCGCGATGTCGCCGCCGTCATCCGCAACGCGGGCGATGGCGGTCCCGCAATTATCGTGGGCCATGCTTTTGGCAGCTGGGTCGCGCGCATGACAGCCATCGATCATCCCGACCTTGTGCGTGGCGTGGTGATGGCCGCCGCAGCAGCCAAGACCTATCCGGCCGGGTTCGACGGCGCGAAGGAATTGTCGGAAGCGGTGCGAAAATCCGGCGATTTCACGCTGACGGATAGCGAGCGGCTGGAATATCTGCGACGGGCTTTCTTCGCCCCGAACAGCGACGCAAAGGTTTGGCTTCAGGGTTGG
The DNA here is from genome assembly GCA_049509335.1 of Bradyrhizobium sp. GTDB lineage: Bacteria > Pseudomonadota > Alphaproteobacteria > Rhizobiales > Xanthobacteraceae > Bradyrhizobium. The sequence continues at coordinate 27,746 of JBEKZZ010000016.1, forward strand.
CATCCGGCCGCGGACGAAGTGCAGTCGGTCGCCGGCCGTGCCACCAAACAATCCGAATGGTGGTCGGGCGGCACTGTACCGTTGCTCGATCTTCAAGGTGAACTTGATCCTTTCAAGCCTCGCGCCACGGCAAACGAGATGCGTGAGGAGTTCGGCGAGCGCGTCTCGGTCGTGGTGATACCAAACGCCAGCCATGCCCTGCTGCCGGAGCAGCCGGATGCGGTCGTCAATGCGATCCGTGCCTGGATCGGCAAGCTTCCGCAATAAGGCCTCATGGATTTGTGGGGTCAGGCACTGGTTGTCCCGAGGCCGGCCTTAACAGGAAAAGCGCCGCCAACGCCGAAAGACTGAGTGCGGCGGAGACGATCAGGACCTTGATTCCGATCAGGTCGATCAACAAGCCGAATGCCAGCGGTGCGGCGGCTTGCGCCATTCGCGCCGGCGCGCCGATCAGGCCGAGGCGATAACCGTAATCCTTGGGGCCGAAGATCGCCAAGGGGAGGGTGCCGCGTGCGATCGTCAGGATGCCGTTGCCCATTCCAAAAAAGACCGCAAACGCGCTGGCGGCTGTTCCGCCAAATACCGCGAGGGTTGCCGCGCCAATCGGATGGGTGAGGCAGGCGAGCCGCGTCGAGACCAGCGGATGGTAGCGTTTGAGAAACGTCGCTTCGAGGATGCGCGCGAGTACCTGCGCCGGACCGAACAAAGCGCCGGCCGCCACCGCCTGCACGGCGGTCGCGCCCCCGGCCTCGAGAATGCGCGGCATGTGCGCGGCCATCGCGCCGGTCACGGTCCACCCCGCCGCAAAAGTAAACGCCAGCAGGATCATGGTGCGATCGATGGGAATATGAGGCTTGATCGCGTTGGCGGCGGCTACCTTCGCGCCCGCAACCTTCGGCAACATGAAAAAATTGATCGGCAGGCCGATCAGGATATGCGCCGCCGCCCAGGCAAAACAGGTGTTGCGCCAGCCGATGTGATCGAGGCCGAACGCGGTCAGCGGCCATCCGACGGTGGAAGCAAAGCCGGCCATCAGCGTGATGCCGGTGATGGGCCCGCGCGCGGCGTCGCCATAGATGCGTCCCAGTGCCGCGAAGGCCGCATCATACAGGCCATAGCCCATGCCGACGCCGAGCAGAATCCAGGCCACGACAAGCAAGGGAATCGAGCCCGAGACGCCGAGCAACACCAGACCCGCCGCGATCGAAAGGTTGGAGGTGCACAACACCGGCCGTCCGCCAAACAGGTCGATCTGCCGGCCGATGCGGGGGCCAAGCAGGGCCGAGATCACCAGCGCCGCCGAGAAGGCGGCGAAGATCCAGTTGGCGGACATGCCGAGGTCGCGCCCGATCGGATCGGCGAGGATCGCAGGCAGGTAGTAGCTCGAAGCCCATGCCAGCGTCTGCGTGGTGCCGAGCCCCAGAATGATCGGGAATCGGCGGGTGGCTTGATCAGACGCCATCAAATTTCCTGAAAGGCGTTAGCCCCCTGTTATTTTCAGAAACGCATTTTTGGCGTTGGTCGCGCAGGCGTCAACACCTGTCCATGGCGGACGCATGCGCTGAGCGAACATGGGCCGTTGCGCGCCTCAATCGCCTTTAGCGCGTTCCTTGATGATCAAGCCAATCGTCATCATCGCGATCGCGCCGATCACCGCGCCCGTCAGCGCTTCGGACGCGAATACCTGGACATGAGTGGGTGCGTTCAGGGTTCCGCTTCCGGTGACCATGGTTGCGGCGTAGGTCTGCAAAGCGAGCCCGCCAACGGCGCCGCTTACCAGTCCAACAAGGCTATGTCCCCAGAACCCGAACCGGTGCTCATGGGCTGCAGCGGCAGCGATATGCGATCCAATCAGCCCAGCCACGGTCTGGATGATCAGGTTGGCAAAAGTCCACTCCATCTGACGGCTTCCCCCTTTTAAGTTCAGAATCGAATCGCACGGACATTGATTCCAGGCAATTGACTTCGCCGTTATATATCGATAGTTCCGGATATATGGAAATAGAGAAAACAGTTATGGCGCTGGCCGCCCTGGCGCAGCCGACCCGGCTCGAAGCCTTTCGTCTTCTTGTCCGTCATGAGCCGAAGGGGCTCGCCGCCGGCGAGATCGCCCGCGAATTGGCCGTGCCGCAAAACACGATGTCGTCGCATCTGGCCGTGCTGTCGCGAGCCGGCTTGATTTCGGCGCGGCGTTTCAGCCGTTCGATCATTTACCGGGCCGAACTTTCGCAGTTCCGTGCCGTGATCCTGTTCATGCTGAGGGATTGCTGTGACGGCCGGCCCGAAATCTGCGCGCCCTTGATCGAAGAGCTGATGCCCTGTTGTCCACCGGCCCCCAAGAAGCGCGCTCATGCAAAACTTTGACCTGACCCGCCGTCTGGCCGCGGAGGCGCTCGGCACTGCATTTCTGGTAGCGACCGTCGTTGGTTCCGGCATCATGGCCGAAAGCTTGACGAAGGATGTCGCGTTGGCGCTGCTCGGCAACACGCTTCCGACCGGCGCGATTCTGGTCGTGTTGATCACCATTCTGGGGCCGATATCGGGCGCGCATTTCAACCCGGCGGTCACCATGGTCTTCGCACTCAAGCGCGAACTCTTGCCAGCCGAGGCACTGGGTTATGTTCTGGCGCAGATCGCAGGTGGCATCGCCGGGACGCTGATGGCGCATGCGATGTTTGCATTGCCGCTGTGGGACGCTTCGCTGAAGGCGCGGACCGGCGGGCCGCAGTGGCTGGCAGAAGGCGTCGCCGCCTTTGGCCTTGTCGTGACCATTCTGGCGGGGCTGAAGTTCAACCGGCCGGCCATCGCCTGGCTGGTCGGTCTCTACATCACCGCGGCCTACTGGTTCACATCCTCCACGTCGTTCGCAAATCCCGCTGTTGCCATCGCAAGGTCGTTGACGAACACGTTCTCCGGCATTCGGCCGGCCGATCTTCCCGGATTCATTGCCGCCGAACTTGCTGGCGCGCTCGCAGCGCTCTGGCTGATGAATTGGTTGCTGCGGCCCGGCGGCGAGAAAATTGAGCTGCCCAAGGAGTTTCGCGCATGAGCGTCACGATCTATCACAACCCCTCCTGCGGTATCTCGCGAAATACGTTGGCGATGATCCGCCAGAGCGGGGAGGAGCCGGAAGTCATCGAATATCTGAAAACGCCGCCGGACCGCGCGCGGCTGACCGCGTTGATCCAGGCGATGGGCATTTCCGTCCGTGCGTTGCTGCGCGAGAAAGGCACGCCCTATGCCGAGCTTGGGCTGGCCGATTCCAAATGGAGCGACGACGAACTGATCGATTTCATGCTGGCGCATCCGATCCTGATCAACCGGCCGATCGTGGTGACCGCGAAAGGCACAAAACTATGCCGGCCCTCGGAAGCGGTGCTGGATCTTCTGGACCGGCCCGTGACGTCTTTCTTCAAGGAAGACGGCGACAAGGTTACCCGGACATAGGGCGAGCCGCAGGTCTTTCCGCCGTCGCGATCGCGCGGCATAATCCCCTCATGGAACTTACCACCCGCCTGGAGATGACGAACTGGCTGGCAAGCCAGGGCCTCACCGGCCTGTCCGAAAACGATCTGGTCCGCGGCTTTTGCGAGCGCTGCTGCGCCGCAGGCCTCGATCTGTCGTGCAGCCTGATCTTTATCGACACGCTGCACCCGATCTTCGAGGGACGCGGATTTCGCTGGAACGATTCCGAGACCAACGAGGCCGATTCCTTCGAATATGGGCCGACCGGCGACAATGATGACACCTGGCGCCGTTCGGTTTTCTTCCACATGCTTGAGCATGGACATGACGAGCTACGGCTCGAGCTGACCGATCAAGCCGCGGTCAAATTTTCAAGGGTCTCCGAACTCATGGAAAAAGGCCACCGGCATATGCTGGGCTTTGTCCATCGTTTCGGCGAGAGTGGCGCGCTCGGGCAGATGGACTGTTTCTATTCCTATTGGCTGACCCGGCGCGCCGAAGGATTCAATGACAACGAACTCGCGGCCTTGCGCGATCTGGTCCCGGTGCTGGGGCTGGTCATCAAGTCGGCCCAGCAGGTCGATATCGTGCGAACCCTGGGGCGGGTTTATCTCGGGCGCGATGCTTCCGAGCGGGTCTTGCACGGGAAGATTTCGCGCGGCGTCACCGAGCAGATCAACGCTGTCTTGTGGTTTTCCGATCTGCGCGGGTCGACCTCCATCACCGAAAGCATTTCTCCCGACGAGATCATCCCGTTCCTCAACGACTACGCGCAAGCCGCCATCGACGCCATCCACGATTCCGGCGGCGACGTACTCAAACTGATCGGCGACGGCGTGCTCGCGATGTTCACGGGTGAAAACCTGGCTCATTCCAAGCGGGCGGCACTGCGGGCCGAGCATCGCTTTCGCCTCAACATGATTGCGCTCAACGCAAAACGGGGCGCTGAGGGAAGGGCGGTCACCTCGGCCTATGTCGGCCTGCATGTCGGTGAGGTGTTTTATGGCAATATAGGCCATGACGACCGACTGGATTTCACCGTGGTGGGACCGGCGGTGAACGAGGTCAGCCGCATCTCCTCGATGTGCCGTTCGGTCGATCGCGAATTATTGGTTTCGGCGGCCTTTCGCGACGGTCTCGATGCCGCCGGGCAACGTTATCTCGTCTCCACCGGCCGCTTTGCGCTGCGCGGTATCGGGCGCGCGCAGGATCTCTACACGCTCGAACCGGCGATTTCGACCGATGAAGCCCTGGCCGGGCGCTACGAACTTTATCTCAGGGGTTAAGCACACTCTCCAACCATGTCCGGCTGTCGCGTCAGCCCGACTGCCGGCGACATCAGGATGACCACTGCCTGCGTGGCAAAGATCAGCGCTGCGAGGTACAGGCATGCTTCCGCGCCATAGAGCCCGCCGATCACGGCGCCCAACGCCGAGCCGAGCGGACGCGCGCCATAGCTCAGGATGTTGATGGCCGATACCCGGCCCAGCAGGCTTGGCGGCGTCACCGATTGCCGCAAGGTGGTGGTGGAGATGACCCAGAGGATCGGACCAACGCCCAGAAGAAAGAAACCCAAGCCCGCAAGCGGAGCCGATGGAATGAAGGTGGTCAGCGCCATGATGGCGGAAGCGATGAAGCCGGTCACGGGGCCAAGTCCAATCACGGTGCCGAACGGTATACGGCGCATCACTCGCGTTGCCAGCAGCGCGCCGACCACCATGCCGACGCCATACATCGCCAGCGTGAAGCCGACGCCGGTCGCCGACAGTGCGAGATGACGCACCGCGTAAGGGACGAAGACGGCGAGCAGCAGAAACGAGCCGGTGTTGAAAATGAACTGCGTGATGAAGACCGGCCGCAGCAGCGGATGCCGCATCACAAAAGCCGCACCCTCCCTGATGTCACGCAGCGGACGACGCGGGCGAGCGGCCGGGCGCTGCGGTTCGTAAATGCCGGACAACAACGCCACCGCGACCACGGATAGTGCGGCGGCAAACGCAAAGGCGGGCGCGGCCCCAAGCCATCCGACGAGGACGCCGCCGAGTGCCGGTCCGCTGGCGAAGGCAATGGTACGCGCCAATTCGATCCGCGCATTGGCCGCGGGCAATGCTTGCGCCGGCACCAGCGAGGGGACAAGGGCAGGGGCCGCCACGCTGTACACGACCGTGCCGCAAACCGCGATGAAGCCGGAGAGCGCAAGCAGCGGCAGCGTCAGCCAGTTGAGTCCGATCAGAAGCAGGATCGCGAGCAGCGCCACCGCACGCACGGCTTCGGCGCCTGCCATCAGCCGCCGCCGTGAGATGCGGTCGGCGAGAAGGCCTGCCGGAATCGCGATCACCACAAACGGTAACGTCAGCGCCGTCTGTAGCAGGCCGGTCTCGCCTTCGCCGACACCAAGCATGAGCACGGCGACAATCGGGGCTGCGGCCAGCGCAATTTGTTCAGCCGATTGTGCGGCGAGGTTGGACCAGGCGAGCCGGTTGAAAGTGGCTGGCAGGCGGGGCGTGTGTTCGGTCGGCATGATTGATCCTTCGATCTCGATTGATCGACAATGTCGGTCGCCGACGGCGCCAAACCCACCCGTTTCCCGATAAGGCCCAAGAAGACAAGGCACATGAAAAAGCCTGCCGCGAGAAGCGCGGCAGGCTTTATGTTGGTTCAAGTGTTGGTTTAAACGGCAATCAGATTTTTGTCTGATCCGGCTTAGCCATTACGATTTAGGACCAAGCGTCGCATGGCCCGTTCCTGACAGGCTCGAAGGCGGCGCCGCGGGCGCGTCGGCAGTTGTCGCCGCCGCTTCAGCGGGAGTTGCCAGTTGTTGAGCGGCGAGCGCCGCGGTCAGGCTGGTCAGTGCGTCGGGACCAGCAGCAAAACCAGCCTCGGTCAGGATCTTGTCGATGATCGGCCTGAATGCCGATACCGACAGCAATTGCGCGGCGAGGCCATCGCCAAGCCCAAGCCCGGATCCAAGGCCGTGGCCGTTCATCCCGCCGTTGGCGGCGCCGCCCCGGCCGAGCAGGCTCCCGGTATCGAAGATCCGGATGTCGGAAATCTTCTCGATCGGCTTGACGGCTTCCGCAAGCGCGTTCGGGATGATGTTGATACGGGCGAGGTTGAGATCGTAGTCGATCATCGCCGAGCTGAGTTTGTTGCGGGCCTCCGCCTTCATCGTGGCGACCTCGGCTTCGGCTTGTCCCAGCGCCTTGACGCCGGCCGCTCTTGTCGTGGCCGCATTCGCATCCGCCTTTGCCAGCACATTGGTGGCTTCCGCCTTGTTGGCGGCGGCTTGCCTTTCGGCTTCCGCCGTCACGGTAATCGGCATCGCATTGGTTTCGGCGGCCTTGCGCGCGGCGATCACGTTGATGATCTTGTCGCGCTCGGCGATTTCGGTTGCGCGTGCGGTCGTGACCTTTTCTTCGGCGGCGATTGCGAGCGCGCGGGCGGTCTCGGCGATGGTTTGCGCTTCGGATTGTTCCTTGCTCTTTGTCGCCACCGTAATCGCGCTCTCCTGGGCGACGATCTGGAGGTCACGTTCCATTTCGGTGTTCTTGCGCTTGACCGCGAGATCGGCCTCGATCTTTCGGCTGTCGCGCAACTGATTGGCCTCGGTCTGTTTGTTGGCGACGGCCAGTTCCTGCTGGATGCGATATTCGGCTTCGTTCTGCAACGCGGTCTGTTCGACCTGGGCGGTCTGCGCCCGCATGGCCGCCGTCTTGTTGGCGATGTCGCGCTGCTGGGCGAGCTCGGCCTCGCGCTTGGTACTCTCGATCGTAAGCGTCGTCTGGCGCGCGACCAAATCCTGTTGCGCGATGTTCACCTCGGTGGTGCGGACGATCTGGTTACGCTCCTGTTCGCGTTCCTTGGTGATCTTGGTCAGGGTCGTGAGGCCGTGCGCGTCGAAGAAGTTGCTCGGGTTGAAATGCTTGATGTCGCTCTGGTCGAGACGCGTCAGCGATACCGATTCGAGTTCGAGGCCGTTATTCTGGATGTCGGCGCCGACGGCATCCTGCACCGCCTTGACGAAGGTGGCGCGCTGCTCCTGCAACTCCTCGAGGTTCATGGTGGCGGCGACCGAACGCAGGCCGTCGACGAATTTCGCTTCGACCAGTTCGCGCAGTTCGGCCGCGTCGTTGGTGCGGCTGCCGAGCGTCTGCGCGGCGAGCGCGATCGATGACGTATCGGGTTTGACGCGCAGGTAGAATTCCGCGCCGATATCGACGCGCATGCGGTCCTTGGTGATCAGCGAATCCGGGCCGCCGCGGGCGACCTCGAGCCGCAGGGTTTTCAGGTTGACCGCGGCCGTGGAATGGAAAACCGGAAGAACGAGGGAGCCGCCGTCGAGCACGACTTTCTGGCCGCCAAGGCCGGTGCGGACATAGGCTTCGTCACGGGTCGAGCGCCGGTAGAGTTTCGCAAGCAACAGGCCGATAACGAGAACGACAAGAACGCCTATCGCAACGGGTACTGCAAGTTCCCACATGTTTATGCCCTGCGTGATGGTTGTTGTTGTGGTGCGAGGTCTTCGGGTGCGGAAATGGCAATGAAGCTTTTGCTGTCACGGTCGACCAACAGAACGCTGGCGCCAACGGGAAGCGGGGTCGAATCGGAGCTGGCGCGCGCCGGCACACTGTGCCAGTTGCCGAAGACATCCTTGAGACGGACACGGCCGGGCAATCCCTGATCCAGCGGTCCGATCGATACTTCGGCGACCTTGCCGACGAAATCGGCATCGTTCACGGCATAGGTCTCATCGCGCGGGATGATCCGCGCGATGCCGCGGCTGGTGACCCTGATCACCGGCAGGCTCAGCGCCGCAACCACGACCGCGGCAAGGCCGACCGGAATGGCTGTGCCGGCGATGTGCGCGAACCCTTGCAGGAAAAACCCTTCGATCGAAAACACGCCCAGCGCCAGGATGATCAGGACGAGAAGGGGAAGGCGGCCTGCATTGATCCAGAGAAACAGGCCGCCGATGGCGCTGTCGTGGTGTTCGACCTCAAGTGCGAAATCCGAGCCGATGAGTTCGCTGATCGAGAAACCGACGATCATGGTCAGCAGTTCAATGCCGCCGAGCGTGGTCATGATCGCGGCCGCAATCGCGAAGGGACGTACATCAGGCGCCAGCAAGATGTCGGTGACGGCACTCATTGCTGCGATTTGATCCTTTCAAGCCGCGCCGCGATTTCCCTTTCGCGGTGCAGCCGGTCGAGTTCATCAAGTGCCTTGTCGCCGAGCACGTGTGCTGCGGGAACGCCGGTAACGCGTGCGATCGCTGCCATGGCTCGGTCGGCACTCATGGTTTTAGTCGTGGGGAGCATCTCGCCGGGTTCAAGCGGCATCTGCTGCATCAGGCTTGTTTCGAGATCGGCAAGGCGAGCCTCGGCTTCACGCCGCGCACCAAGCATTGCCTGTAAGGCCTTGGTCTGCTCATCGATTTCCAGTTCGATGAAATCGGTCGCGCGCTCGAGAGCCAGCCCCTGCGATTCCAGATCAATTTGCCGTGCGACACCGGCACGCGCGAGGTCTTCGCGATTTTCCGCAATTGCGAGACGGATCTTTTCCGTTAACCCGTTAACCTCCGCATCGAGTTGCTCGCGCCGCCGCTTGAGACGGAATTCTTCGGCCCGCGACTTGCCGAGCGCATAACGCGCTTCATCCGCGCCGGCGTCGATTTCGCGGATCGCCTGTTTGACCAGGGCGACCTTGTTGTGGTTCTCGGCGTTGTCGATGGTTTGGCTGGCGATGGCGGCAAGAAGCCGGCCCATACGCGCAAGGATGCCCTCGTGAAGCATGGTCTTCTCCTCCGGTGGAGTTGTTTTGGATTTGACGGCGATGTGGATTTCGTAAGCTCGTCCGTCCGAGACCAGGTGGGCGGGGAAAGGGCTATCCCAGCCGGCAACATAACCCGGCACGTTGAACGGCACCAAGACGCGTCCCTTGACAGTGCTAATGGTGAGTGAAGTGGGTCCCTTGATTGCGAACAATTTGTCGTCGAGCGGAATTCGGCGCGCCGGATTGCCGGCGATATAGCCGGCGCGGTCGCGTAGGCCGAGCGTGACCAGCCGCGCGGGCAGCCCGGTCTCCACGCGAATCTTCTCGTAGGCTTGCGCGTGGAGCGAGACGAGGTTTGCGCCGACGGGCGCTACTTCAGCGAGTATCGCCATCATGCGGTCGTAGGCGGCGAAGGTCGCCTCGATCGCGGCGATGGCCGCCTCGTCAGGGACCAGCGCGTAACGGAGCGTAGCGGTCGGCGTTTCCACAGGTAGTTTGATCATGACTAATACCAAAGCACTTCTCCGGTACTTTACAATGGGGTCTCTATATTATTTCCGTGATCATCAGATGCAGTTGCAAATTAGTTGCAATAAGATTGGATTTGCTCCATTTTGGCTGGATGGATGCGAAAAGCCCCGATTTGCCCTCGGCTTCCCCGGCAAAATCCGCCCCAGGCGTGATGGCCGGGACAGGATGGCGTGGCGAACGCGGTCCACCCTCGCTCGCGGAAGTCTTTGCCTCTGTTCGAACTGCCCCAAAAGGTCCGTTCTGGCGCAAGCTTTTGGCGTTCCTTGGCCCCGGCTATCTCGTCGCCGTGGGCTACATGGACCCCGGCAACTGGGCGACTTCGCTCGCGGGCGGCTCCAAATTCGGCTACGCGCTGCTGAGCGTTGCGCTGTTGTCCAATGCCATGGCGATCGTCCTGCAATCGCTGTGTACGCGGCTCGGGGTGGGCGCCGGCCGCGACCTCGCGCAGGCCTGCCGCGATTCATTTCCGCGCTGGGTATCGTGGCCGCTGTGGTTGTCGGCGGAACTCGCAATCACGGCCACTGATCTGGCCGAAGTCATTGGGACTGCGATCGGCCTCAATCTGCTGTTTCACATTCCGCTCGGAATCGGCGTCATCCTCACCGCGGCGGATGTGTTGTTGATCCTGGCGCTGCAGGCTTTCGGCTTTCGCTGGATCGAAGCCTTTGTGGTGGCGATGCTGGGCGTGATCGCGGCCTGCTTTGCGGTGCAGATCGCGCTGGCCGATCCCGATTGGGGCGCGGTCATGCGGGGCTTTGTGCCGACGGGCGAAATCATTGCCAACCACGAGATGCTGTATCTCGCGCTCGGCATTTTGGGCGCGACCGTCATGCCGCATAATCTCTACTTGCATTCGGGGCTGGTGCAGACCCGCTTCATCGGCGAAGGCAGACAAGAGAAACGCCAGGCCATCAGGCTTGCTAACATCGATACTTCGATCGCGTTGTGCCTGGCATTGATCATCAACGCCTCGATTCTGATTCTGGCGGCCGCGACATTTAATCGGGCAGGGCGGATCGACGTCGCCGAACTCGATCAGGCGCACGCCTTTCTCGCGCCCCTGCTCGGCTCGACACTGGCGCCGACGCTGTTTGCGATTGCGCTCTTGTGCTGCGGATTGAACTCGACCATCACCGCGACCTTGTCGGGTCAGATCGTGATGGAGGGCTTTCTGAACCTCCGCATCGCACCATGGCTGCGGCGTCTGGTGACGCGGTTGATCGCCATTGTGCCGGCGGTTTTGGTGACGCTTCTCGCCGGTGAAAAGGCGACCGGCCGCCTTTTGATCCTGAGCCAGGTGGTGCTCAGCCTGCAATTGCCCTTTGCCGTGGTGCCGCTGGTGATGTTTACCTCGAGCCGCCGCAAGATGGGTCCGTTCGTCGCGCCGCGCTGGCTGAGCGGATTGGCGATGATGACAACGGCGCTCATCATCGCGCTCAATGCCAAACTGGTCTGGGATTTTTGGGCCGGAGGTTTTTAAGCACGCCTCCTCACTCCACTAGGCCCATGCAAAGCCACCGATGAGCGCAGGCGCGTCATCATCGTTTTGCCGCCCGCGCACCAGCCGTTTGCGGCTCTTCGTGTTGCGCTGGCGCCGATGCCGGAAATCCACCCCACGTATCGCCGTCAGGAGGCCGCTGGCTGTTCTTGCGACCCGGGCGGTTACATGGCCGATGATGAACAGGACCGTTGCGGCGCGGCTTAGAACTCCAACCAGGAACACCACCGCGAAGATGTCGATATAGGCGAGAAAATCGCCCACGAGCATCAATTCAGGCGGAATCGGAATTCGGTGATAGTAAGCCAGGACGAGAATGACGACGGGGATGAACGCGATAATCCGCCGCAACGTCAGCCGGTCCAGAAGAACTGCCAATTGCACGACAAAGACGTCCCATAGCCAGTCGCCGAGAAGCGCCGGCTTGTCGATCGTCCATGTCTTCCAGAGCGCCTTCCACATCGTTTCCGCCCGCACTTGCCTGGACGCCGTTCCAGCATATCATGCTTCTGTAAAACCACGGAGACCCGCCTTGAAGAAGATCATGCTGTTGATGATTTCGCTGTCGTGGGTTCACCTCGTCGCCGCCGAGCCGCTTCCGCTGTCGCCGTCGGGCGTGAAGACGCTGGCGCCGGAGGGTGCGATCAAGCCAACGGGCCCGTGGAGTCTGGGCACGCACGCGGGCGATTTCGTCTACATCGCCGGCATGCGCGGCATCGACCCGAAAACCGATCTGCAAGTGGCGGGCGACGAGCCGCGCATACGTCAGGCTTTTGCTAATATGAAGTTGATCGCCGAATCCGAAGGCGCGACGTTGCGCGATGCCACGCGCCTCGTGGTCTACGTGACGGACATGTACCGCTTCCGGCCGATCGTGAACAAGATCCAGGAAGAGTTTTGGGGGAAGGGGCCCTATCCGCCGCGCACCATCATCGAGGTGCATCGGCTCAACGGCGACGATATCTGTGAAGTCGAAGGGACCTTCTACGCGCCGGTGAAGAAATAAGCGTATGCCGCCCGGCCAGGCGTGGCAAAGCTGCATCCGGAGCGTCGCCCGGTACAAATGACGTTAGATTGGCAGGGGCCTCGCTGCCCGAAGCGCCGCACGATCTTCGCGAGGGGACACTCCAAAGGCTTCCTTGTAACGCCGGCTGAAATGGCCGAAGTCGGCGAATCCGCAAGAGAGTGCGATCTGCGCGATGCTGTCACCTGCGTGCAATGGATCGGCCAGGTATCGCCTGCTCTTTTCCAGCCGCCGCTTCCAGATCCACTCGCTGACCGTGCTTTGCTCCGCGTGGAACAGATCCTGAAGGTAGCGGGAGGAAATGCCGACAAGGCCCGCAATCTTGTCGGTGTTAATCGTGTGGTCGTGCAAGAGGCTCTCGATGAGCGCCTTCGCACGGAAAGTCAAAGCAGCGCGCGCCGCCGTACCGCTATTCAACTCGCCGCCCTGATGCTCGGCCAGGGCCGCCGTCACCAGCGAGAGACAAGTTTCCGATAGCTGATTTGCCGTGGCAGGCGTGATGTTCGACACGATGGATGCGGTCTGCCGTACGAACGGCAGTACCAGCGAAGCGACCGGGCTGGTCGCCTCGATACGGCGCGCCGTCCAGGTTTCAGTTCGGCCGATCCTCCGGACCATGGCTTCGCGCGGCATGTGGAGAACGATCTGTTCGAAATCGGCAGCGAACGTCAGGGTGTAAGGGCGGGTGCTGTCGTAACAGGCAAAATCGCCAGGCTCGAGCCGCGCCTCGCGTCCGTCCTGTGCGATCGAGCCGGCGCCACGTACCTGCAAGCTGATGAGCACGACCTCTTCGCGCGCGTGCCGGATGCGCGCCGGCGTGCGCTTGACGATCTGGCCATCGGCGCGAACGGAGGAAAAGTGAAGGTCGTTGCAGCGAGCGGTCGCCAATTCGCCGAAGAAGGGCCGATCCGCGTAGGCCTTGCAATCGAGATCGACGAACGTGTCGCAGACCGCGTCCTGCCAGAACAGAAAGCGCTTTCGCTCGGCGACGTCGCTGGTTGACACCACGGTTTTCATAACACGCACCCTTTTCGGGCCGTCTCGACGAGATCGATACTAGCACGGCCTCGCCAGCGGGCAACGGTGCTTAGTGGGGCTCTGCGCCGGTAGCCCATTTTTTCTGCGGATGCAGCCAAGAACGCGGCGGCTCGGTCCGCTAGGTTGGTTGCTGACAGTGCGCGTTCCCTCCGGTGGTGCGCGCCCTCGTAGTCCCGTTTCGGAAAAGCCAAACCTTTCAGGAGCCGATGATGAGTCAGGTCCATCCAAAATTGAAGGTCGCTGCTGTGCAGGCCGCTCCAGCGTTTCTCGATCTCGATGCGTCGATCGAAAAGACGATACACTACATCGATGAGGCAGGTAGCGCGGGAGCGAAGCTCATCGCGTTTCCGGAAACCTGGCTTCCCGGCTATCCGTGGTGGATTTGGCTTGGCGCTCCGGCCTGGGCAATCATGCGCGGCTTCGTCTCGCGGTATTTCGACAACTCGCTGCAATATGGGAGTCCGGAAGCCGAGCGGCTGCGAGACGCCGCCAGGCGCAACAAGATTTATGTCGCGCTTGGCCTGTCGGAGCGGGACGGCGGCAGCCTGTATATCGCGCAATGGATCATAGGGCCGGACGGCGAAACGGTCGCGCAGCGCCGCAAGCTCAAGCCGACGCACGCCGAGCGCACAGTGTTCGGCGAGGGCGACGGTTCACATCTCGCCGTGCATGATCTCGATATCGGACGGTTGGGCGCGCTTTGCTGCTGGGAACATCTGCAACCGCTATCGAAGTATGCGATGTACGCCCAGAACGAGCAAATTCACGTCGCCGCGTGGCCGAGCTTCTCGTTGTACGACCCGTTTGCGCACGCACTCGGCGCAGAGGTCAACAATGCCGCGAGCAAGATCTATGCGGTCGAGGGATCGTGCTTTGTCGTCGCGCCGTGCGCGACGGTTTCGCAGGCGATGATCGATGAGCTTTGCGACAGTCCCGAAAAGCATCAATTCCTTCATGTCGGCGGCGGCTTCGCCGTGATTTACGGTCCCGACGGCTCACCGTTGGCCAAACCTTTGCCGCCGGACCAGGAGGGGATTCTCTATGCCGACATCGATCTCGGCATGATTTCAGTCGCCAAGGCTGCCGCCGATCCCGCTGGGCATTATGCGCGTCCGGATGTGACCCGCTTGCTGTTCAACAATCGTCCGGCAAATCGCGTCGAGAAGCTGGCTCTGCCGGTCGATCAGGAAGCCGAAGCCGATAGCGCGCCGAAGGCTCCCGGTGCATCTCCCAAAGTGGTGGCACTTCAGACGCCGCAGGCTGCGGAGTAGCGTCATGGAATCTGCCATTCCTTCCCATCTTCAAGTCTCGCGCAGCCGCCACCGCCGGGTGCCTGACGACTACCAGCCGCCGTATCCATCCTTTGTCGCGCGGCACCGTCCCGAAGTCGGCAGCGTGGTGATGGCCTATTTCGGTGTTCAGTATTCTGGTGGCGCCCCCAAGGGTTTGCCCGCGGTGCTGAAGTCGCTCGAGGCCGCATTCGCGTCAGCCAACGGGCCGCGTCATTGGGACCGCGCTGGGTATGTCGATGAAGCCGGTTACAGCAACACGGTCTCGGTCGCCTATTGGGATGATCGCGCCGCATTCGACGTCTGGTTTCCGGGGGCGCGCGCGGCCTGGACCGGTGTCGAGGCCGCTGGCTTCGGCAAGTTCATCGAAGTTCTGAGCCCTTCGGTGAATGATTACGAGACGCTGTTCTCGTCGCTCGGCCGTCCCGAAGGCGTCGCGGTCATCGCCGACGACATGAGCGGCGAGGTTTTGGAGCATGCCTATTGGGGTGGCATGCGCGATCGCATTCCGCTTTCCCAAACCAATGAGATGGCCCCAGTGGGCGTACCTGCTGTCGTGCGCGAAGGCCGGCGTCTGCGGGTGAAGCCGCATGACAACATTTGTTTGATTCGATCCGGCCAGGACTGGAGCGATACGGATTCCTCCGAGCGCAAGATGTATCTGGAGGATGTCGAACCGGTGTTACGCGAGGGAATGGAGTTCCTGCGCGACGAGGGGCTTGCTATCGGCTGCTTCGCCAACCGCTACATGACGGTTCTCGACGGCGACGGCCGGCCAACCGAGAAGAGCTACGGCATGAGCTGGTGGAAGAGCCTCGCCACCCTCGAACGTTGGGCCGAGTCACACCCCACTCACGTGCGCATTTTCGGTGCGGCAATGAAATACCTGTCGACGCTCGGTCCGGCTGCAAAGCTCCGGCTCTATCACGAGGTCACGGTAGCTCGCGCAGCCGATCAGTTCTTTGAATACCTGGACTGTCATCCGGGTACGGGAATGCTGAAGGCGGTGACGGTCGAAGCTTGATGGTAACGGGGGAATGGCGAATAGGGAGTAGCAAATAGGAAGAACAACTCTATTCGCTATTCGCCACTCACCATTCGCCTATTCCTGCGGCTCGGTCAGCGTCTCGCCGGAGGCCTCAATGCGTATCCAGCCTGAGGGCGCGAGCCGCTGCTGCGGCAGGAAGCGGCCCTTGTAGTCCATCTTCTTCGAGCCTTCGATCCAGTAGCCGAGATAGACGTAAGGCAGGCCCTGCCGGCGCGCGCGGTTGATGTGGTCGAGGATCATGAAGGTGCCGAGCGAGCGGCTCTCTTCAGAGGGCTCGAAAAAGGAATAGACCATCGACAGCCCGTCCGAGAGCACGTCGGTTAGGGCGACTGCGACCAGATCGTTGCCGCGCCCGTTGACGGCGGTGTCAACGCTGCGGCGGCGGTATTCGATGATGCGGGTTTCGACGTGGCTGTCTTCCACCATCATGGCGTAGTCCAGCACCGTCATGTCGGCCATACCGCCATGGCGGTGCCGCTGGTCCAGATAGGCGCGGAAGATCGAATATTGCTCTGAGGTCGGCACCGCGCTGCGCTGCTCCCCGACAATGTCGGCGTTGCGGGCCATGATTTTGCGGAAATTGCGCGAAGGGCGGAATTCGTTGGCGACCACGCGGACGGAGACGCAGGCCCGGCACTGGTCGCAGGCGGGCCGGTAGGCAATCGACTGGCTGCGCCGGAAGCCGCCATGGGTCAGGAGGTCGTTGAGGTCGCCGGCCTTGTCGCCCACCAGATGGGTGAACACCTTGCGCTCGTGCCGTCCCGGCAAATAGGGGCAGGGCGAGGGCGCCGTCAGATAGAATTGCGGGGTGTCACGCGAATGCTGGGTCACGGGATGTCGTCGGTCCTAAAGGCGAGGCATACGAGAGCCGAACGCAGCATCGCGCTGCCAAGCCTAACGGTCAATTGGTTTGCAAACCGTTTGCCCGTGCCGTCTGTGTCCGCGGATTTCCGGGTGGATGATCAAAAAGTCCGCGCCGGCTGGCCTACGGGGGCCCTAACCGAGGTGTTGATGACCACGGTTCCCAGCACAATATCGTGCAACAGGCGCCGCCGGCCATTGAAAAGCCCGACCAGAACCACGAACGGCGTCAGAAACGAGACCGAAACCCAGAACAACACGGCGTGCATGGCACCCAGAACGAAATAACCGGGGGCGCCATAAAAGGTTCGCAACTCCAGATCCATCACCCGCATGCCGACTGTGGCCGAGTGCGGACCGCCGAGCGAGGCGCCGTAGTAGACGATGGCCCAGACCACCGAGGCCGGCCATGCCAGCCAGAACAGCACCCAGCCAAGCCCGAGCGTGATCAGCCCGAACACCGCGATGAAGATGTAGCCGAGGATAACGGGCACCGACAGCACGATA
This sequence comes from Bradyrhizobium sp., assembly GCA_049509335.1. Lineage (GTDB taxonomy): Bacteria > Pseudomonadota > Alphaproteobacteria > Rhizobiales > Xanthobacteraceae > Bradyrhizobium. The sequence goes on from JBEKZZ010000016.1 coordinate 44,779, forward strand.
AGGTCGATCAGAAACGCGAACACCCGCCGCGTCAGCACGCCGCGAAACAGTTCAGGCTCCAGGTCGGGATCGAAGGCATGGGGTGGAGCGCCGCCGTCGTTACGCCAGGCGCCGCCAGCATTGTCAGCGCCGCCAGTACCATAACCGCCGCCGGTATTTCCAGAACCGCTATACGACATGATCCGTCCTTTCGGGAAACTGGCAAGGACATGGGAACCGGCAAGGCGGTTGCAAGCCCTCACCGAGGACGGAACCCCAATATTGTGGCTTGCGAATGATTATCGTTCGCCGCCCCGCCGATGAACACCAAGTCTGGCCGCACCCGTTCTTCAAACGTGACGTTAGCGCCACGATCTATCCGTTTGACGTGCTCGCGCGCGAGGAGCGCGATGCGCTCCGGCCGCTGTGCGGGTCGCATCCGACGGCAAAAACCTGATGCGGCGAGCTTGATCAGTCCATCGCCAGGATAACTTTGCCCTTGGCGCGACCGGTTTCCAGATAGGCCATCGCCTCCTTGGCTTCGTTGAATGGAAAGACGCGGTCGATGATGACGTCGAGCTTCTTGTTGTCGATGAGTGACGCCAGAAAAGCGAGGTCCGCGCCGCTCGGATGCATGAACAGATAGCGATAGCTGATGCCGTGACGGGCGGCGCGCCAGCGCGTGGTGAGGCTCGCGATCCAGAACAAGGCGGCGAGGCCGTTGCCGGCTTTGAGATCCTTCAGCGCCGTCATGGGCTCGGGCATGCCGGCGATCGAGACGACGTGGCCGCCGCGCTTTAGCACCGGCCACAGGCGCGCCAGGGTGTCGCCGCCGACGAGATCGAAGGCGCAGTCGTAGCCCGACAATTTCTCTTCGAAACGCTCGCTCTGATAGTCGATGATCACATCGGCGCCGAGCCGCTTGACGAGGGTCTCGCCGCGCGGCGACGCTGTCGTCGCGACGTCAGCACCGAAGTGCTTGGCAAGCTGGATCGCGAATGTGCCGACGCCACCCGCGCCGCCCGGGATGAAGATGCGATCGCCGGCACCCAAGTGCAATTCATCCCGCAGCGCCTGCAACGCCGTGAGCGCCGCGAGCGGCACAGCCGCCGCCGACGTGAAGTCGAGCGAGGCCGGCATCAGCGCAGCGTGATCTTCGTGAACCGCGGCGTAGTCGGCGAAAGCGCCCATGTTCTTCTTGTCCACGCGCGCAAACACGCGGTCGCCTTTGACAAAGCGCGTCACCCCGCCGCCTGCGGCTTCGACGACGCCGGCAAATTCGTTGCCCATCACGATCGGCAGCGGATATTTGTGGATGATCTTCAGTGCGCCGTCGCGCGTCTTGTAGTCGACAGGATTGAGACCGGCGGCATGGACGCGGACCAGCAGTTCATTGGCCCGTGGCGCCGGTTGCGGCATCTGGGTGAGTGCCGTGCATTCAGGTCCGCCATAGCCTGAGAGGACGAGAGCCCGCATGGGATGAGCCCTGACATTGCCTGTTAAGTCGCGTTAGCCGCACCCGTCGGCGCTGCTGGTGGAGTGAATTTGATATTCGCTACGCCACCTGGCCCTTCTTTAACTTCTCGGCCACGCGCGGGGCGAAATAGGTGAGAACGCCGTCGGCGCCGGCGCGCTTGAACGCGGTGAGGCTTTCCATCATCGCCCGTTCGCCGTCGATCCAGCCGTTGTTGTGCGCCGCCATGATCATCGCGTATTCGCCGGAGACCTGATAGGCGAAGGTCGGCATGCCGAAGGCGTCTTTGACCCGCCTGAGAATATCGAGATAGGGCATGCCGGGCTTGACCATCACCATGTCGGCGCCCTCGGCGATATCGAGTTCGACCTCGCGCAGCGCTTCGTTCGAATTACCGCTGTCCATCTGGTAGGTGCGCTTGTCGCCGGAGAGCGTCTTGGCTGAACCCACCGCGTCACGGAACGGACCGTAGAAGGCGGAAGCATATTTCGCCGCATAGGCCATGATCTGCACGTCGAGAAATCCTGCGGCATCCAGCCCTTCGCGAATGGCGCCGACGCGGCCGTCCATCATGTCCGACGGTGCGATGATGTCGCAGCCGGCTTCCGCCTGCACCAGCGCCTGCCGCACCAGCACCGCCACGGTGGCGTCGTTGAGGATCTTGCCGTCCTCCAGCAACCCGTCGTGACCATGGCTGGTAAAGGGATCGAGCGCGACGTCGCAGAGCACGCCGAGCTCGGGAAATTCCTTCTTGATCGCGCGAACCGACTGGCACACGAGATTGTCGGGGTTGACGGCCTCCGAGCCCTGGTCGTCACGCAGGTGCGGGTCGGTATAGGGAAACAGCGCGATACAGGGGATATCGAGTTTCATCGCGCGTTCGGCTTCACGCACCGCCTGATCGACGGACAGCCGGTCGACGCCGGGCATCGAGGCCACAGCGGTGCGCTGGTTGTTGCCGCCAGAGACAAACAGTGGCCAGATCAGATCGTCTGACGTCAGGACATTCTCACGCACCATGCGGCGCGCCCATTCCGCCTTGCGGTTGCGGCGGGGCCGGATCGCGAGATCAAGGGTCGGGGCGGCCAGCGTGGCCTCGCGGCGCGGCGTGTCGCGCATTTCGATCGGACGCCCGAATTTGATCGCCATTTGATGTTCTTTCCCTAGTGTCCCAATCCCGAAATTCGTACGGTTGGTGCGGAATATAGCATTCCACGCCGGCCGCGTCACCGAGGTGAGGTGGGTGGCTGCTTTTCGCAAGATGCCAACCTTAGCCGGCCCAATTGATTTTATTCCCCCAAGAGGCCATGAGTGACCTCAAATCTTCGCCAATGGTGATAAGCCACGCATCTGATGTCAGATACCTCCACCACACGCGATACCTCCCGGGACCACGCGATATCGGTCGATGCGATATCGTCGGAACGAATCGATTCCGCCGATAATGTGTGGACGCGCCGGCTGGTGCTTTTCCTGCGTGTCATGGCCGTCGTCTCCGTTGCCAAGGGTCTCTTTCACTGGGCGCAGGTCACGGGTTTTGTCGGCGGCGAAGAGGAGGCTTTTGAAAACCAGTCGCTCGCATGGCAGGCCTCGACCGTCTATTTCGCCGTGATCGAACTCGTCGCCGCCGTCGGGCTTTGGCTGGCGACGCCGTGGGGTGCGGTGGTGTGGCTGATCACCGTCGTCTCGATGACGGTGATCGAACTGATGTTTCCGGCCATCTATGGCGGCAGCCTCGCGATTGTCGTCGCGGAGGCGTTGATGCTGACGGCCTATCTCGCGCTGGCGTGGATGGCGGCTCGCGAGCGGCCGCCATAGTCCGAAATCGGCTTAACCATTCGCTCACCGTGACGCCTCCCGTCACACCTGTTACGCAACCGTTTCCGTTTTCATCCGCGCTGTTTCCATATGTGACAGGGCGTGCAGACGAAGCGTGAACAGCGCACTTTCACCGTCAATGAAAGGTTGCGAAAAGCCCTTGTATTGCGGGCTTAATCCGCGATTCACTGTCTTAAATTCATGATCTCTTTATTCTCTTATTTAAGCTGATCTTCAAACGCACCCCTTAAGTTGCAGCTATCAGGCGGGACAAAAGTTTCGTCGAATAAGTCGATAAAACGACAACAGGGGAAGTGTCATGATGAAAGCCGTTGCAACGGCGGAAGCCGTCGAGCGTGCTCCGGGGCAAGCTCCGGTTCAGCCGCTCTATCTCGAAGCCTTGACCTTGGTGGAGCGGCTGCATCGCCGCCTGCTCGATGTCATCAAGGATGAATTCGATCGTCGCGGCCGCGCCGATATCAATTCGGTGCAGGCGCTATTGCTCTATAACATCGGCGACAAGGAGCTGACCGCGGGCGAGCTGCGCACACGCGGCTACTATCTCGGCTCCAACGTTTCCTACAATCTGAAGAAGCTGGTTGAACTCGGCTTCCTCGATCACCAGCGTTCGCGCGTCGATCGCCGTTCGGTTCGTATTCGCCTGACCCCGCAGGGCCAGGAAATCCGCCGTATCGTCGATGCGCTCTATCAGAAGCACGTCAAGACCGTGGAACAGGTCGGCGGCATCTCGAACGAGGAATTCGCGACGCTCAACAAGTCGCTGCATCGCCTCGAGCGCTTCTGGACCGACCAGATCCTCTATCGGCTCTGAGTTTACGTTTCGGCCAAGCCGGCACCTTAAAAGACCGGCAGCCGTAACGATCTAAAAGACACTTCCCCATCAGCGCACTGGTTCGGATTTTTCCGAAGCCGGTGCGCTTTGTCTTTTCGCTGCTCCAAAATGACCGGCAGAAAGAAAATGGAACTTTTCCGCTCGACCGGACTTATCGGTTGGTATCGGAGAGCGGCGATGCTGGTCGAGCGCGGATTACAGGTGATAAATGTCGGGGTGATCAGCGACGCTTACGCGATCGCCGCCGACTACCTGTACCGGACCGGCGCCACCGCCGACAATTTTGCGACCAACGAGCAACTGCTCTCGATCATCGTGCAGCTGTTCGAGCGCGGCGAGTTCAACAGGATCAGGCTCGCCAACAAGGCGATCGCCAGGTTCGAAGCGCTAGTAGAGTGGGTTTGACGTGTCGCTACCGGCCAGGCCGCAAGTTCGCTTGGCGAATGTCGAATCTTGACGGATCAAGCCCATCAGAACGCGAGGAAAGCCATGGAAGCCGCCATCGACCGTATCATGATGACCTACGATCTGCTGTTGAACCGCTCGGCGGCCGCCAGCGCCGAAGCGCGCACCAAGGTGACCGAATATGTCACGACCCTGTTCGAGGCCGGCGAAAAGGACATGCACCGGCTGACCGTGTGCGGGCTCACGTACCTGCGCGAGCTCGATGGCTCGAGCAATCCGGTCAAGGCCGGCTATACCGGGCTGTAGGATCGGCTTGGCGGAGGCGGTCAATCCATTGATCGCACGAGGCCTTTGCGAATGAGCCCTGGGCGAAATTGTCGCCATAGCTGACTGCCTTTTTTCCAACACCTCTGATAAGCACCTCTGGTAAAGCTCTGCGGCTGGTGCAGACGCTTCAGAGGGCCAAACCCATGCTCACCCTTCATCATCTCAACGACTCCCGGTCGCAGCGGATTGCGTGGCTGCTGGAGGAGCTTGGCGCGCCTTATGAGATGAAGCACTACCAGCGCGACGCCAAGACGCGGCTGGCGCCGCCGGAGCTGTTGGCCATCCACCCGCTCGGCAAATCGCCTGTGATATCAGATGGCGATCTTAAAATCGCCGAATCCGGCGCTATCGTCGATTATCTCGTTCGAACCTATGGCAAGGGCAAGATGATGCCTGCGATGGGTAGCCCGGACTTTGAGGCCTACAGTGAATGGCTGCATTATGCCGAAGGCTCCGCCATGTTGCCGCTGATGCTCAACCTGTATGTGTCCAGGTTGAAGGAAGCAGGCAGCCCGTTGCATCCGCGTATCGACAGCGAGATCGCCAATCATCTCGGCTATGTCGACGGCGCGTTGAAGGGCAGGGAGTTCTTCGTCGGCCAATCGCTGACGGGCGCTGACATCCAGATGAGCTTCGTCGGCGAGATGGCCGACGTGTACGACCGGCTCGGGCCGTTCCCAAATCTTGCCGCCTGGCTCAAGCGAATGCATGCGCGGCCGGCCTTTCGGCGCTCGGTCGAGAAGGGCGGCGCCTACCGTTTTGCGAAGTAATGCCGAAGCCGGAAACGATGAGTAGCTTTCGTCTGTTGGGCCTGTTGCCTCTGCTTGCCGTTGCCGCCTGCTCACAGCCGAGCTTCCTGACCTCGTTTGCCGAGCGAAATACGGCCGCGCCCGTCGAGCGGCTAAATCCCGGAACGGCGCCGCCTGACAGGTGGTCGCCGGCGGCCGATCCGGTCGAGGATACCGATTTCCCGAACACCGAGCGCATCTCGCAGTTGCCGGGTAAAGTAGGCGATTGTGCCGAGACGACCATCACCTCGATTACCGACCGCTACGGCGAGGACTTGCCGCCTCGCGTCAGGAAGGGGACCGATCCCGGCACGATCGTCCGCTTCTCCAATTCCGGCGTTCAGGTTTCGATGCGCCGTGAGAACTCCGTTGCCCACTCCCAGGTGTTCGACAAGGTCAGCATGTGCCTGGTCGAGGTCCCCGAAGACTGCCCCACCGACATCCACGGCCGCGTCTACCGGACCACTAATCTGAGGACCAAGGAAAGCTGGAGCCTGGCGAACGACGTTCGCAGTTGCGGTGGGCAGGCCGGTTAAGGCCGTGCTGTGCCAAACCCTCATGGTGAGGAGGCGTTTACGCCGTCTCCGGACGACGCATTGCGTCGCCGGGAGAACCATGAGGTCCGGATATCGGCTTCATCCTTCGAGACGCCGCTTGCGCGGCGCCTCGGGATGAGGGGAAACGTTTGGGCGTCCCTTCACGTATTTGCGACTGGCAGGATTTGCGGCCTTATGCGCCGCGCGAAGCTTTGCTATGAAATGCCGTTTGGTTAGAGCTGGATAGCGATCCCCCCACCGATGAGTGCCACCACCCGCCGATCGTTCCTCGCTTCAGCCGCCGGCCTTGCCGCCAGTGCGGCGGCGCAGCGCGTCGTCGCTGCCGATGGTGAGCAGACTCCCGATCAGATGCTCGACGAGCTGATGCGGGAAAATCAGGAAAACGGCGTCGGAAGCGGTTTCGATAACGCCTCGCGCAATGTCCGCCTGCCAAAGAAGTCGTTGCCGACGTTATCGCCCTCGACCGCGGAAACCACACAGACTTCAATCGGCCAGTACGAGACCATCGTCGCCAAAGGCGGTTGGCCGAACGTACCGGCTTCCGCCAATGGCTTGAGCGTCGGTGCCAGGACCCCTGCGGTGTCGTCCTTGCGCCAGCGGCTGTCGAGCGTCGGTGATCTCGAATTGAATTCCGGTGACCCGCAGGTCTTCGATTCCTATGTCGATGCGGCGGTGCGGCGTTTTCAAGTGCGCCACGGCTTGCATGCCGACGGCATCTTGCATGAGCCGACCCTGCACGCGCTCAACGTTCCGGCGGAGCAGCGGCTCGCGCAACTCAAGACCAACGCCGTGCGGTTGAAAACGCTCTCCGGCAATCTCGGCAACCGTATCGTGGTTGCGAATATTCCGGCTGCCCAGATCGAGGCAATCGAGAACGGCGTAGCGATCACGCGTCACACGGCGGTTGCCGGCAAGCCGGACCGGCCGTCGCCGGATCTTAAAACCAAGATCACCCAGATCAACTTCAACCCGTTCTGGACCGTGCCGGTATCGATCATCCGCAAGGATTTGATTCCAAAGATGCAGGCGGAGCCGGACTATCTCTCCAGGAACCACATCCGCATCTTCGATCCGAAGAACAACGAGCTACAGCCGTCGCAGATCGACTGGTATTCGACCGAAGCGGTCAATTACAAATTCAAACAGGACGCCGGCAATTTCAATTCGCTCGGGTCGATGAAGATCAACTTCCCAAGTCCGGATGGCGTCTACATGCACGACACGCCGTCGAAGAACCTGTTCGGCGAGGATTTTCGTTTTGCCTCTTCGGGGTGCATGCGCGTGCAGAATGTGCGCGAGCTTGTCTACTGGATTTTGATGGAAACGCCGGGCTGGTCGAAGGCCGAGATCGACGATGTGATCCAGTCCGGCGAACGCAAGGACGCCAAGGTTGCCAAGCCGGTGCCGCTCTATTGGGTCTACATCACAGCCTGGGCCACGCCCGATGGTGTCGTGCAGTTCCGCGACGACATCTACAACCGCGACGGCGTGAGTTAAGCCGGCGTCAAAAAGCCGCTGACCCCGCAACCCTCATCCGCCGGCGTCAACGCCGGAAAAACCGACCAACCGGCATAAAGCCGCATTGCCGAAAGCAGGAACGGCGGGGCGGTCGTTTCGCGGAATCAGTCGAAGAACAACTGATCGGTCGCAGCCACGTTCGAGGGCGAGTTCTCCAACGTCACATCGAGCTACGCCGGGAAAGGTGTCGTGCGCTATCAGTGGTGAGGCGTCCTGTGCCCCGGACGCAGCGCAGCGCTTCAGCGGTGCGCTGCTGATCCGGGGTCCATATCGCTCATCGTCTCTCAAATAGGTCCCGGCTCAGCGGCGCAGCACTGCGTGCTGCACCGCGTCCGGGACACGAAAGCATTTGCTCTTCACTTGACATCAATTTGCGAAAGCCACGCGATTTGCCCGTCGTGGCCAACGTGTCGCAGGCGTTTTCGCTTGTGCCGACGGGCAAATCAAATCCACTTCTTCTCGCCGTCCCGTGCTCTTCCAAGAGGGCGCTTCGCGGTCGTCACGAACGTTGGGTGCGGGATGCGATGGACGCGGCGGTATCGCAAGACGAGCGATGCCTGTCGCGTACGGTGAAGCCATGCGGTCCTGACGCCCCGATGCTGGCGCCAAGTTCTTAAGAAGCTAACGCTTCTCAGGGATGACGGAGACAACCAAGCCGGTCTCCGGGGAGAACATGGAATAAGCCGTAAAGCCATCGCGCAGGGAAGGCCGGATTGATCCGGTGAACCTGTAGTGACTTACTCGTATGCTTTTTACTTTCGCATACGAGGCTGCGGGTGCATTGGGCGCCCGGCTTTCCCTGCGCCCTCGGTTCTCGGGGGGCGACCCATCCCAACGATCCGGGCCCTGATTGGGGTCGCGGAGAGGCAGCGCCGTGGCTTTGGCGAGTTCCATGGAAATTCGCTAACCCCACCATATCTTGCATAAATATCAGGCCTGTACCGCAAGCCCTTGGCCATGGCCGGGCAATGTGGTATCCCGCGAGACCCTTTCGACCGCCATAACGGACCGACCGCGATACCCGTAATTGGTTGCGGCGGTGGAGATATTTGCCCATGAGCTCTTCGGCCAAGACCACTTTCGCGCCCGACTCGTTCTTCACCGCTACCTTAAGCGAGGCCGATCCCGACATTGCCGCCGCCATCCGCGGCGAGCTCGGCCGCCAGCGCCACGAGATCGAGCTGATCGCGTCTGAAAACATCGTTAGCCGTGCGGTACTGGAAGCGCAGGGCTCGGTGCTGACCAACAAATACGCCGAAGGCTATCCCGGTAATCGCTACTACGGCGGCTGCGAATGGGTGGACGTGGTGGAAACGCTCGCGATCGAGCGCGCCAAGAAACTGTTCGGCGCCAGCTTCGCCAACGTGCAGCCCAATTCCGGCAGCCAGATGAATCAGGCGGTGTTTTTGGCGCTGCTTCAGCCCGGCGACACCTTCATGGGGCTCGATCTCGCCGCCGGCGGACACCTCACGCATGGATCGCCGGTCAACATGTCCGGCAAGTGGTTCAAGGCCTCGCATTACACCGTGCGCCGCGAAGACCAGATCATCGACATGGACGAGGTCGCCAAGCAGGCCGAGCAAGTGCGGCCCAAGCTGATCATCGCCGGCGGCTCGGCCTATTCGCGTCCGTGGGATTTCAAACGCTTCCGCGAGATTGCCGACCACGTCGGCGCTTATCTCCTGGTCGATATGGCGCATTTCGCCGGCCTCGTGGCGGGCGGCGTTCATGCGTCGCCCGTTCCGCATGCGCATGTCACGACCACCACGACGCACAAGTCGCTGCGTGGCCCGCGCGGTGGCCTGATCCTCTGCAACGATGAGGCGCTGGCCAAAAAACTCAATTCGGCGATTTTCCCGGGGCTGCAAGGCGGTCCCTTGATGCATGTGATTGCGGCCAAGGCGGTGGCTTTTGCCGAAGCCTTGCGGCCGGACTTCAAGATCTACGCCAAGAACGTCGTCGAAAACGCCAAGGCGCTGGCCGAGAGCCTGCGCGCCGAAGGCCTCGATATTGTTTCCGGCGGCACCGACAACCACCTGATGCTGGTCGATCTCCGCCCGAAGGGATTGAAGGGCAACGTCTCGGAAAAGGCGCTGGTGCGCGCGGCCATCACCTGCAACAAGAACGGCATTCCCTACGATCCGGAAAAACCATTCGTCACCTCGGGCCTGCGTCTGGGCACGCCGGCCGCGACCACGCGCGGGTTCGGGGTTGCCGAATTCAAGCAGGTCGGCGGCATGATCGCCGAGGTGCTGAACGCGGTGGCGCAGTCAAAGGATGGCGCCGCGCCCTTGGTGGAATCGGCCATGAAGGAACGGGTCAAGGCGCTCACCGACCGCTTTCCCATTTATCAGTAAGGTCTGATCCGCATGCGTTGCCCAAGCTGCAACAGTCTCGATACGCAGGTGAAGGACTCCCGTCCGACGGAAGAGTCCGCCGTGATCCGGCGCAGGCGCGTATGCGTGGCCTGCAACTTCCGTTTCACCACGTTCGAACGCGTGCAGCTTCGCGAATTGACGGTCATCAAGCGCAACGGCCGCAGGGTGCCGTTCGACCGCGACAAGCTGGTGCGCTCGGTGGCGATCTCCTTGCGCAAGCGTCCGGTGGATTCGGAGCGGGTCGAGAAGATGGTCTCCGCCATCGTGCGCGAACTCGAGAGCGGTGGCGAGGCGGAAATATCCTCCGAGGCGATCGGCGAGATCGTGATGGAGCATCTGCGCCAGCTCGACGACGTCGCCTATGTGCGCTTTGCGTCGGTCTACCGCAATTTCCGTGAGGCCAAGGACTTTGAGGCTGTGCTCGGCGAGCTCTCCGGCGACGACGACGCCCGGATCGCCTTGTTGCGAAAATGATCTTCCCCGGCGCGGAAGAGCAAGTCACAGAGAATACGAGCCTGGCTGATGTGTCCGATCAGCGCTTCATGGCGCTGGCGCTGGCTCTTGGCCGGCGCGGCCTGGGACGCACGCATCCCAATCCCGCCGTGGGCGCCTTGGTCGTCAAAAACGGTGTCATTGTCGGCCGGGGCTGGACCCAACCTGGCGGCCGGCCACATGCCGAACCCGTTGCGCTAGCGCAAGCGGGTGAGGCGGCGCGCGGCGCCACGCTCTATGTGACACTCGAGCCCTGTTCGCATACCGGCAAGTCGCCGCCTTGTGCCGATGTGGTGATCGCTGCCGGCATCAAACGTGTGGTGTCGGCGATCGAGGACCCCAATCCGGAAGTGGCAGGGCAGGGCCATGCGAGGTTGCGGGCGGCCGGAATCGCGGTCGATGTCGGGCTTGGCGCCGCGGAAGCAGCGTACGCCCATGCCGGACATTTCCGGCGCATCCGCGATAGGCGCCCGCACGTGATCCTGAAACTCGCTGTTACCACCGACGACAAGATCGGAACCGCGGGTCACAAGCCTGTCGCGATCTCGGGGGAGGTGGCCCGCGCGCGCACGCATCTCCTGAGGGCCCAGTGCGACGCCATTCTGGTCGGGATCGGCACGGCGCTGTCGGACGATCCGCTATTGACCTGCCGGTTGCCGGGCATGGAGGCGCGCTCGCCGGTGCGCGTCGTGCTCGATCGCGCGTTGCGGATACCGGCCACAAGCCGCCTGGTTCATTCGGCACGCAGCACGCCTCTCTGGGTGGTGAGCTCTAACCTCGCCGAAGCGCCCGCGGCGGCGATGCTGGGCGCCACGGGGGCGCAGGTGATCCGTGTCGCATCGACGCCGACCGGATTGGACCTGCCGGCGGTGCTGCACGCTTTGGCGGAACGCGGTATCACCCGGCTTCTGGTCGAGGGCGGGGCGCGCGTGGCGTCGTCTTTCGTCTCTGCAAATCTTGTCGATGAATTCTGGCTGATCCGCGGTCCGGACGCGATTGGAGCCGATGGCGTGGCGGCGCTGGATGCATTGCCGCTTTCCGCAATCACCCAGTCGCCGGCCTTTCGCGTTCATGCTAGCGAAAGCCTCGGTACCGACACTCTTACCGTCTACGAGCGCGCCTAATGTTCACCGGCATCGTCACCGACATCGGGGAGATCGAAAGCCTCACGGCTGTGGTGAAAGGCCAGTTGCACCGGCTGCGCATCGTCTGCCGCTACGATCGTGCGACGATTGCCGACGGCGCCTCGATTGCCTGCAATGGCGTCTGTCTGACGGTGGTCGCTTCGGGTGTCGATCGGGGCAAGACCTGGTTCGATGTGGACGCCGCCGCTGAAACGCTCGGGATGACGACGGCGAAGCACTGGGCTGTTGGCAGCAAGCTCAACCTCGAACGGGCGCTCAAGATTGGCGACGAACTCGGCGGCCATATCGTCGCGGGGCATGCGGACGGCGTGGCCACCGTCCTCTCGCGCGAGGATCTCCCCGACATGGCGCGGTTCGAACTCAACACCGCGCGGGAACTGGCGCGCTTTATCGCGCCCAAGGGCTCGATCACGCTCGACGGCGTCTCGCTCACTGTCAACACGGTCAAGGACACGGCTTTTTCCGTGCTGATCATTCCCCACACGCTTCAAGTCACGACCTTGTCGTCCTGGCGCGCGGGCAGCGAGGTCAATGTCGAAGTAGACCTGATGGCCCGATACGCGGCGCGACTTTCCGAAATGAAATGATGCGTTGCGATAATTATAAACGGCGACTACAAGGCGCGAAAACGTTGACATTTAACGCTATCGTTAATTGCCAACGAAAACAGATGGATTGAAGAATGGCAGATGCGCGGCGCGCACCTTTGAAAGACCAGACCGATATTTCCGGCGCGCGGGCGCTGATTGTCGAGGCGCGTTTTTATGACGACATTCAGGATGCGCTGCTCGAAGGCGCCGTCACCGAACTCAAGGCGGCCGGCGTCGGCCACGACCTCTTGACTGTTCCCGGCGCGCTGGAAATTCCGGCCGCGATCGCGATTGCGATTGATGCTGCGGAAAAGGCCGGCAAGCCCTACGATGCCGCGATTGCGCTCGGTTGCGTGATCCGCGGCGACACCATCCATTTCGAGATCGTTTCGCAGGAGTCCTCGCGCGCGCTGATGGATTTAGCGGTGGCGAAACGGTTTCCGCTTGGCAACGGCATCATCACCGTCAACACCGAGGCGCAAGCCTGGGCGCGGGCGCGCGCCTCCGAACTCAACAAGGGCGGCGATGCCGCGCGCGCGGCGCTCGCAATGCTGCGGATCAAGCGGCGGCTGACCGGACCGCGATCATGAGCGGCGACAAGAAAAAGCTTGTGAAGGGTGCAGACAAAAAAGCCAACCGGCGCGGGGCGGCAAGGCTGGCCGCGGTTCAGGCGCTCTATCAAATGGACATTGCCGGCGCCGGCATCAACGACATTTTCGCGGAGTTCGAAAGCCACTGGCTTGGCGGCGAAGTCGAGGGTGACAGGTACCTGCCGGCGGAAGCCGCGTTTTTCCGAGACGTGGTCTCGGGTGTGGTACGCGATCAGGCAAAGCTCGATCCCCTGATCGACGATGCGCTGGCGAAAGGCTGGCCGCTGAAGCGGATCGATGCCATCCTGCGCGCGGTGTTGCGCGCCGGCGCCTATGAGCTGGAACATCGCAAGGACGTTCCCGGCCGTGTTGTGGTGTCGGAATATGTCGATGTCGCGCACGCCTTTGTCGAGGCGGAGGAGACCGGCATGGTGAATGCGGTACTCGACCAGATTGCGCGCCAGTTCCGCGCCAGCGAATTCGTGCGGGCCGGTGGCTGAGATGATGGCTCCCGGTGCGCCAGCATCCGGCGAGGATTCCCTGATCGCGCGCTACTTCAAGCCGCTGGCGACCGATCCCGGCGCGTTCGGCCTGACGGACGATGCGGCTGTTCTGAAGGCGCGTGGCGAAGACATCGTCGTCACGACGGACGCCATCGTCGAGGGCGTCCATTTCCTGTCCGACGATCCACCGCACACCATCGCAAAGAAAGCCTTGCGCGTGAATCTGTCCGATCTCGCGGCCAAGGGGGCGACGCCGGCGGGTTTCGTCCTGACCCTGGCGCTCCGCGCGGTGGACGAAACCTGGCTTGCGGCCTTCGCCCGCGGATTGGGAGAGGACACGAGCGCGTTCAATTGCCCACTGCTGGGCGGCGATACGGTTTCCACGCCCGGTCCCCTGATGATCTCGGTGACGGCATTTGGCCGCGTCCCGCACGGCAAAATGGTCCATCGAAGCGGCGCAAAGCCTGGCGACCATGTCGTGGTGACGGGCACGATCGGCGACGCCGCACTTGGTCTCGACATTCTCCGAAAGGGAAGGGCGATGGCTGCGCTTGTCGATGATGCCCCGTCACGTGACATGCTGATTGGTCGTTATCGCGTGCCCGAGCCCCGGAACGCGCTCGCCTCAGTCATCCGAGCGCATGCCGATGCCGCCATGGATGTATCCGATGGGTTGGCAGGCGACCTCGCCAAGCTCTGTGCGGCCTCCGGTGTGTCGGCTGTGATCGACGTTCCGTCCGTCCCGGTGTCGGCCGCCGCCAAAGTTGTGCTTGCCGCCTCAGCTGCCGGCATTGAAAACCTAATTTCCGGTGGCGATGACTACGAGATTCTGTGCACGGTTCGCCCGAGCGCACTCGAAGAGTTCATGCGGGAGGCTCGAACGGCGGGGATCGCGGCAAGCCCGATCGGGACCATTGTTGCTGGCGTAGCTGCTCCCAAGTTTCTGGATGCAATGGGTAAGGAACTGGCGTTAACGCGAACGTCCTACAGCCATTTCTAGGATTTTGGGGGAAATGGCCGGTTTCCTTACAAATACCTATCGAAATCGACCGTTTTTGCGTGCCGCAGCGTTGCGCCGGGGGTGCGATTTTGGCATGGTCCCGGCCGATTTCAGGCCACCCTTTTGGGCAGGGCGGGCCTGCTTTTTGAGCGCCGGCCGCGATCGCGGCCATGGCGTGGGGACATTCCTAGACATCTGAGGCAAGTTCAATGACAGCATTATGGTTGATCGTGCTCTGCGGCGCGCTTTCTATCGTCTACGCTATCTGGGCGACCATGTCGGTTATGAAAGCCGACGCCGGCAATCCGCGCATGCAGGAAATTGCGGCCGCGGTACGTGAAGGCGCGCAAGCCTATCTGCGGCGCCAGTACACGACGATCGGTATCGTCGGGGTCGTGATCTTCGCACTGCTGGCCTATTTCCTGGGCATTCTTGTTGCTGTTGGTTTTGCGATCGGCGCGATCCTTTCGGGCGCCGCCGGCTTCATCGGTATGAACGTGTCGGTTCGCGCCAACGTGCGCACCGCGCAGGCTGCCACCACCTCGCTCGCCGGCGGCCTCGAACTCGCCTTCAAGGCCGGCGCCATCACCGGCATGCTGGTCGCGGGTCTGGCCCTGCTCGGCGTCACCCTTTATTTCGGCTTCCTGACGTTCTCGCTGCATCTTCCTGTCGACGACCGCACCGTCATCGATGCGATGGTGGCGCTCGGCTTCGGCGCGTCGCTGATCTCGATCTTTGCGCGTCTCGGCGGCGGTATCTTCACCAAGGGCGCTGACGTCGGCGGTGACCTCGTCGGCAAGGTCGAGGCCGGCATTCCCGAAGACGATCCACGTAACCCCGCCACCATCGCCGACAACGTCGGTGACAACGTCGGCGACTGCGCCGGCATGGCGGCTGACCTGTTTGAGACCTATGCGGTGACGGCGGTTGCCACCATGGTGCTGGCGGCGATCTTCTTCGCGAAGACGCCGATCCTCGCCAACATGATGACGCTGCCGCTCGCTATCGGCGGTATCTGCATCATCACCTCCATCATCGGTACCTTTTTCGTCAAGCTCGGCGCGAGCCAGTCGATCATGGGTGCTCTGTACAAGGGTCTGATCGCCACGGGCATCCTGTCGCTGGTGGGCGTTGCGGGCGTGATCCACACTCTGATTGGCTTCGACAAACTCGCCGGCGTTGATTTCACCGGCATGGCGTTGTTCGAATGCGGTATCGTCGGTCTTGCTGTCACAGGTCTGATCATCTGGATCACCGAGTACTACACCGGCACCGACTTCCGTCCCGTGAAGTCGATCGCGGCGGCCTCGGTCACGGGCCACGGCACCAACGTGATCCAGGGCCTTGCGATCTCGATGGAGTCGACTGCGCTGCCCGCCCTCGTCATCATCGCCGGCATCCTCATCACCTACAGCCTCGCCGGCCTGTTCGGCATTGCGATTGCTACCACCACAATGCTGTCGCTGGCCGGCATGATCGTCGCGCTCGACGCCTTCGGTCCGGTTACGGACAATGCGGGCGGCATCGCGGAAATGGCCGGCCTTCCGAAGGAAGTGCGCAAGTCGACCGACGCGCTCGACGCGGTCGGCAACACCACCAAGGCCGTCACCAAGGGCTATGCGATCGGCTCGGCCGGCCTCGGCGCGCTGGTGCTGTTCGCGGCCTATAACCAGGACCTGAAGTTCTTCATCGCGGACTCGGCCCATCATCCCTACTTCAAGGACGTCATCCCGGACTTTTCGCTGGTCAACCCCTATGTGGTCGTAGGTCTCCTGTTCGGCGGTCTGTTGCCCTATCTGTTCGGCGCAATGGGCATGACCGCGGTGGGACGTGCGGCCGGCGCGATCGTGGAAGAGGTGCGTCGCCAATTCCGCGAAAAGCCCGGCATCATGCAAGGCACCGACAAGCCGGACTATGGCAAGGCGGTCGACCTCCTGACCAAGGCAGCGATCAAGGAAATGATCATTCCTTCGCTGCTGCCGGTGTTGTCGCCGATCGTAGTCTACTTCGTAATCTACGCGATTGCGGGCGGCGGCGTGGCCGGCAAGTCGGCGGCGTTCTCTGCCGTCGGCGCGATGCTGTTAGGTGTGATCGTCACCGGCCTGTTCGTCGCGATCTCGATGACTTCGGGCGGCGGCGCCTGGGATAACGCCAAGAAGTACATTGAAGACGGCCACTATGGCGGCAAGGGCTCGGACGCCCACAAGGCCGCGGTGACCGGCGATACCGTCGGCGATCCCTACAAGGACACGGCGGGCCCCGCGGTCAACCCGATGATCAAGATCACGAACATCGTGGCGCTGTTGTTGCTGGCGATCCTCGCGCATTAAGACGCGCGACTAAACATAAACCCCCGCGGGTTGCGACCCGCGGGGGTTTTGATTCAGACGACGATGGGGGCCGATCCGGGCGATATGCCCGGCGATAGATTAATTGTTGCTGCCCTGACCGATGTTGAGCGCCTTGAACAGCGGTGCGACGTAATTGATTTCCTGGCCCGAGGTCGGTGTGGTGCGGCTGATGAAGTCGAAGATCATGCCGTCTTTCAGTCCATAGTTGGCAAGGCGCCGCACCTGGCGGTTCTTGTCGAAATAGACCGCGATCACACGCTGGTCGACGATCCGATCGTTCATGAAGGCGATCGGTCGTTCGGCGCGCTGGGAAATATAGTAGAAGACCTCACCGTTGAGCGTGGCGACGGTGGAGGGGGTTCCCATTACGATCAGCACCTGATCCTGACTGGCGCCGATCGGGATTTGTTCGAGCGCGCCGGGGGGCAGGATATAGCCCTTCTGGAACTGCTCGCCGCAGCCGCCGACGGCGCACAGCAACGCGACTGCGGCCACGGTTCGCAGACCGCGCCAACGTAGGCTGCGTGCAAAGCCTGTCAGACTGGGCTTGATCATTCGGAAGGCGTCCCATCCCCTTGCATCGCGTGAGGGCTTGACGTACCCGGCAAGATGCTTGTTTGCAACAAATGCGGGTCCATCGGGCTCGCTAGTGTGGACACTATCGGAACCCTCAATGCTTTGGCCATTCAATCACTTCAGTAAGTCCCGGACGCCCCCGCGCGGCACCATTGAGGCCATCTATGGCATGATCGTGACGCAGGCGCGAGAACCGTCGTTCTACCGACAACTTGGGGTGGCCGATACGGTTAATGGCCGTTTTGACCTACTGGTGCTGCATTTGTGGATCGTTTTGCGGCGATTTCGATCTGGGGAAGGAACTGCCAGTGTCTCGCAGGCTCTTTTTGATCGTTTCTGCGAGGACATGGACGCCAATTTGAGGGAAATGGGTGTGGGCGATCTCACCGTTCCCAAGCGGATGCAGGCATTTGGGGAAGCGTTTTACGGCCGTGCAGCGGCCTACGACGCGGCTTTTGCCACTGGTGAGGAGGCGCTGGCCCAGGCCATTTGCAAGAACGTTCTGAACGGGGAAGGCATGGAAAAAGCACGACGGCTTGCTACCTATGCGAAAATCGTCCTGGCCCGTCTTGATGGCCTCGAAGATTCCGTACTTGTGGCTGCCGCATGGACTTTTCCTGCCCCGGCCGAAGCAGGCGAGTCCGATTCCTGAAGGGTAATGGCCAATGAACCCCGCTGACCCCTGGCGTGTCCCCGTTATCGTGGCGCAAATACCCGATACCGGATTGTATCGCGCGTTCGAAGCCGGTGAGGCAACCCGCGCGGCAATGGCTAATCTTGCCGGTTTGCGTGAAATCATGTCGGCGAGCGCCTCGTTCGATCTGAAGCTTAAAAGCGGCGGGCGCGTTCATGTCACGGGCGAGGTGCGTGGTCGGGTCGGGCAGACCTGTATCGTGACGCTTGATCCTATCGAGAATGAGATCGAGGAGACGGTCGACCTGACGTTTGCGCCCGCGGAGCAAATTCGCAGCCTCTCCGCTTTGGTCGATGAAGCTGCCCAAAGCGAAGATGAAGAAGTCCCCGATCCGCCGGAACCGATCATCGACGGCGTGATCGATCTTGGCCGGCTTGCCACTGATGTCTTGTTCCTGGCGATCGATCCTTATCCGCGCAGGCGCGATGCGGTGTTTGAGCCGCCGCTGGAAATCGTCGACCCCGCGGATCACCCGTTTGCGGCGCTGAAGGCGCTGCAAACAGGTGGCACGTCCACCTCCGCCAAGAAGGATCCCAAGATTCCCGGGGATGGCAAGGGCCGATGAGGTACTGCAAGTGATTCTGGCGTAATGCCAACTTCCAAAGATGGATTTAAGTATTTGAAATAATTTATCTTATGTCTACGGGGCCGTTCTGCCGTTCCGTCGCTTGCGCCGCAAAAGGTGGCGGTCAAGAGGTTGTGTCGGTACAGGGAAACGCTATTGTCGCGGCCCGGCTTGGCAAGGTATCGCGTCTTGCCGATAGCCGTAATCGCGGCGACTTCCGCAACTGGCATTTCAAGTGCGGCGAATTCGGAGTTCCTATCAGTGTTCCCGCAAGTTCGTGGTAGGAACTCCAAATTAGAGGCCGCTACTCAACTCAATAACTTGCTAGAGCTCCTTCGATTCCGAAGTTCGCAAAGAGATTGCCGCGATATCATGCGAACTTCAGAATCGGGACACTAGTCCGAAAGAGATCGGGTTTCCGGGACGTTCATGCCTCAAAAGGTTCGAATAGCGCTTGACGCCATGGGAGGTGACGTCGGCGCCTCAGTCGTTATTCCCGGCGCGGCGATTTCGTTAACTCGACATCCCGGCACTGAATTTCTCCTGTTCGGCGATCGAGGCGCCATCGACGCGCAACTCGCAAAACATCCGGCTTTGAAGGCGGTCTCTTCCGTCATCCATACGGACGTTGCCGTCAGCATGCACGACAAACCGAGTCAGGCTTTGCGCCGCGGCCGCAAGAACTCCTCGATGTGGCTGGCGATCGAAGCCGTCAAAAAGGGCGAGGCCGATGTCGCGGTATCCGCCGGCAATACCGGGGCGCTGGCGGCGATGGCGCGGTTTTGCCTTCGTATGCTGCCAGGGATCGACCGACCGGCGCTGGCGGCGATATGGCCGACGGCACGCGGCGATTCCGTCGTGCTTGACCTCGGCGCCACGATCGGTGGCGATGCGCATCATCTGGTAGCGCTGGCGGTGATGGGTAGCGCCATGGCGAGCGTGTTGTTCGATCTGGCGAGGCCGACCGTCGGCCTGCTTAATATCGGCGTCGAAGAGATCAAGGGCCGCGAGGAAATTCGCGAAGCGGCCGAACTGCTGCGCGCGATGAACCTCCCCCAGCTCGAATATGTCGGCTTTGTCGAGGGCGACGGCATCGGGCGCGGTGCGGCTGACGTCATCGTTGCAGAAGGTTTCAGCGGCAATATTGCCCTGAAAGCCGCCGAAGGCACAGCGCGCCAGATCACCGAATTCTTGCGCGCGGCGCTGTCACAGACTTGGCGCTCGAAGATTGGTTATCTATTCGCCAAAAATGCCTTCAAGGCGCTGCGCGACAAGCTTGACCCCTCGAAATCCAATGGCAGTGTGGTGCTCGGACTGAACGGAATCGTCGTCAAGAGCCATGGTGGAACCGACGCCGATGGCTTTGCCTATGCCGTCGATGTTGGCTATGAGATGGCCCACTACGATCTCCTCAACAAGATCAATCAAATGCTTAAACTCGATGGCGGCGCCCTGGCTCCATCGCCGACCACGCAGGAGCCTGTCTCTTGACTGCAATACGCTCGGTCGTGCTCGGCTGCGGCTCGTATCTGCCGGAGCGAGTTTTGACCAACGCCGAACTGGCGGCACGGATCGACACATCGGATGAATGGATCGTCCAGCGCACGGGTATCCGTCAGCGTCATATCGCGGCCGACGGCGAGTTCACGTCACATCTGGCGATCAAGGCCGCGCAGTCGGCCTTGGCCCATGCCGGCGTCGACGCGCAATCAATCGACCTGATCGTGCTCGCAACCTCGACGCCTGACAACACCTTTCCCGCCACGGCGGTTGCGGTCCAGAACGGGCTTGGCATTTACCACGGTGCAGCCTTCGATTTGCAGGCGGTATGCTCGGGCTTCGTGTTCGCGCTCGCGACAGCCGACAATTTTCTGCGCAGCGGGGCGTTCAAGCGTGCGCTTGTGATCGGCGCGGAGACATTCTCGCGGATCCTCGACTGGAACGATCGCGGCACCTGCGTGCTGTTTGGCGACGGCGCCGGAGCGGTGGTGCTGGAAGCCCAGCCGCAGCCCGGGCTCAGCTCCGACCGCGGTATTTTGACGACCCATCTGCGATCGGATGGGCGGCACAAGTCGAAACTATATGTCGATGGCGGCCCGTCCTCGACCCGGACTGTGGGTCACCTCCGAATGGAGGGGAGGGAGGTCTTCAAGCATGCCGTGGGCATGATCACCGACGTGATCGTCGATGCCTTTGAGGCGACCGGTCTGACCGCCGATGACATCAATTGGTTTGTTCCGCACCAGGCCAACAAACGAATCATCGATGCTTCTGCGCACAAATTGCATATTGCGCCGCAGAAGGTCGTGCTCACCGTTGACCGGCACGGCAACACGTCAGCGGCGTCAATTCCGCTGGCGCTGGCGGTGGCTGTTGCCGACGGCCGCATCAAGAAGGGCGATTTGGTGCTGCTGGAGGCCATGGGCGGAGGGTTTACCTGGGGGTCGGTGCTGGTCCGTTGGTAAGCAGCGGGTAAATAAAACCCGATGTTTTGCGCGTTTCTTTCATGCTATGAGGGCAGGACGGCTGTTGACCGTCGGTACTTAAGCTCATAATTTCAGAAGCGAATATTTGTTCGCCGGGAGTGGGGCAGGCGATGACCGGAAGCGGAAAGACCGTCACGCGTGTTGATCTGTGCGAGGCCGTCTACCAGAAGGTGGGGCTATCGCGCACGGAATCATCCGCGTTTGTCGAACTGGTATTGAAAGAGATTACCGATTGCCTTGAGAAGGGCGAGACGGTGAAGTTGTCTTCGTTCGGCTCGTTCATGGTCCGCAAGAAGGGTCAGCGGATCGGCCGTAATCCGAAGACCGGGACCGAGGTGCCGATTTCGCCGCGCCGTGTCATGGTGTTCAAGCCATCGGCGATTCTCAAGCAGCGCATCAACGGCCACGCCGGAAACAACGGCAAGGCCGAATAGACCAGCGGTCTTTCCACCAGGGCGAGGATAGAGGAGCGAGCATTTGGACAAGGCGCCGGATGCCTTCCGAACCATAAGCGAGGTCGCGGACGATCTCGACATCCCGCAACATGTCTTGCGGTTCTGGGAGACACGATTCTCCCAGATCAAGCCGATGAAGCGGAGCGGGGGGCGCCGATACTACCGTCCTGACGATGTCGACTTGCTGAAGGGAATCCGCCGTCTGCTCTACGGCGAAGGCTACACCATCCGTGGCGTGCAGCGCATTTTGAAGGAGCACGGGATCGGATCGGTGCAGCGGCTTGCGGATGCCTCCGCCGTTGCTTCCTTCGGCGCCATCGAGGAGGTGGTCGGCCAAAGCATCTTGGAGGAGGACGACGGCGTCGCTCCGCCGCTTGACCTCGATGACGACGATTTTGACAGTGCCGAGGAAAGCGGAATCCCCCGCTTTGCCGAGCGCGGCCGCCGACGAGAAGTCGAAAGTTTCGACGAGGAGGCGATCCCGGGCGTCGCGGAGCTATCTCCCGTGGTTGATCTGGCGCGCTTGAGGGGGGTGCTGGAGAATCTGGTCGCCTGCCGGCGATTGCTGGATGCCGCGCTCAAGGACGGCTAAAGCCTCCGGTAGGGCCCAGACTCATCGGCTAAAGTAACTGATTGATCGGCCAAGGGCCCGGTCGCCAAGCGAATCCTACCCGTCCGGATCAAAATTCAGGGTAATGATGGTCGGAGCGAGAGGATTTGAACCTCCGACCCCTAGTCTCCCAGACTAGTGCGCTAACCGGGCTGCGCCACGCTCCGATGCCGTTCCCTTAGCTTCGATCAGACTGGCGCGCAAGGCGCGCGATGTACTGCCGGGGCGTGCGCCGGGCTCCAGCCCTGCCCATCCCGGTCAGCATCCGCCCACCGAAAAACCATCGATCTCCGTGATGTTGGCCGACCCGCCGTCCGTCGAGGGAATCGGAGGGGGGCACATGGTCGAGGAGGTGCTCGATGAAGCCGCCGCCGTCGCACTGGCCGACTGCGTTGAGGTGTCCAGCCCTTCTCCGGGCAACTCCAGAGGGGCCTGGGCACTGGGCGATGAGGAGGCACTGATTCCGCTGGTGCTGCCGCCGGCTGGCGTCGGTGATCCGCTGACCGATGAGCCGCTTGTGGTCGTCGTTGCCGAACCGCCTGTCGCGGTGGACGATGTTGCCGACGAAGACGGAGAGGCGGATGGCGACGACGACGTCGACACAGCGAGAGGATCGGATCCAGGGGGGCTGCTCGTCGTTTCGACGTTCGGCTGCATGGTAGTTTGGGCGTGCGCGATCGTGGAACCAAGGATGATGATCACCGTGAGGATCGTGCGCTTCATTCGCGTTCTCCTGCTTCGAGACAATCGCGGGCTGTACCGATCGCCCGCGACGCAAGACAACGCTCGATCCATCAAAAATGAAAATGAAGTTTAGGAAAGGTCCGCGAGGGAACCGCGCGCTATGTTGCCAAAGATGTCTTCGGCAACAGGCGTCGCCGGATTTTGCTGCAACGGCGAGACTGGCGGGGACCACGCGATCACCGACGAGGGCGAATGCGTTTTGAATTCGACCCCTTCGATACACTTGGGGCCGGAACCCGTGCCGCTGCTGCTGCATGCAGCGGCAAACCCTGCGCAAGAATCAGACGCCGCCCGGTGCGACGTAGCAATAGACGTAATCACCTCTGCTCAAGAAGATGATGCCGTGACCGGTGGGGTTCGATTGATCGTATTTCAGTTTGTGATTGGGAACTACAATCTTGGTCCCGACATCCACGTGCTTGCGGCGCAATGGCTCATCGGGCCGGGAGTCGGTGATGATGGCAACATACTTGTCGCCGTCGACTTCGAAAGAATCTGCCCAATAGGCATCCGCTTCGCCACAACATGAAACAGCCGGATTATCCGGTTGCATCAACGCCTGGTACCACTGGCGAATGTCCGGGTTTGTTCCTTCCCACTGCCCGAAATCACGGGCGCTCGCTACGCTCATCAGGAAACCGAACGCTGTACAAAGGACGAGGCGTCTCATGCCGCACTCCTGAGTTTTTTCAGCCAGTTCGTTTAAAGCAATGTTCGTGCCGCGAATCAGTTGATGGTGATAGTGTATGTGAAAATTTTACGATACGTCGGTCGTGTCGGTTAGTCCGTTTGTTTACGGGACGTCGAACGGGTCGTTGAAAACGTACCACTGAAAGCGAGATGAGATTTAGTGGTCATCGCGTTTGCTCGCGGCGATGATGAAGTTGCGGTGATTTGATGTCGTTGTTGCGCAGGCGCCACACGATTCTTCGCACCGGCCAAAGGGTTTTTCGCTGATGACCGTTCTAAAGCCGGGCGATCTCGTCGTCCTGAAATCCGGCGGCCCCGTGATGACGGTCGATACGATCAACACCGATATCTTCGACGACGACAAGGTCACGGGCGTATTGTGCGCCTGGTTTGTCGGCAACAAACTTGAACGGGCGCGATTCGATTACAACGCGATTGTATCCGCACCGACGCAAGAAGCCTGCTCCGAAAAAACGGAATTACGACCTGAGGCCGTGGGCGAATACAAAGCTGTTCTCGACGAGATGGTGACTGCCATGAACGACATCGCTGAGGCGTCTAACGATGTGCCAAGAGCGCCTGTCGGCAGACCGAAGCGGGGGTCTGCCAGGAAAGATGCCGCTGACGCGATTGCACCCGCGGCGGGGGTTGTGAACTGATCGCATCCCGCCCGGCGATCTCAAGGGAATTCCGGCGTCCCTTGCATAAGATAGATGGCAAAGAGGCCGATGGTGACGAGCGTCGAGAAAATCGCGATCGAGAGCGTCCAATTGGTACGCCGTTTCGAGCGACGCATGAGGGCCAGCAGCACTCCGATGGCCTTGAACCCGGTATTTCCCATGCGGCCAGCGTTCCGTCCCGCGCCTGATAGAGATCCCGCCCGCCGCTAGTCTAGCATGTTTCCGGCGGACTTGGGTGCTTCTCGCTGGTGCAAACGTCAGGAGACGCGGCCGAGGGGTGTCGGGCCGTCTTGCGCCAATCGGCACGCCTCAATACCCGCGGTTACGGAAGGCTCTCCTCAGGCGGCGCGAACGCTGTCGAGGAACTCTTCAACTGCATCCCTCAAGTGGATGCTCACCTCGGAAAGCGCCTTGGCCGATTGCAGCATTTGGCCTGAGGTCGTCTCCGTTGCTCCGGCGTCGCGGGCTACGCGTTCGATGTTTTCGGCGACCTCAAGTGTGCCTCCAGCAGCCGCCTGCACGCCGTGAGCGATGCTCTGGGTGGCGGCGCCTTGTTCTTCCACCGCAGCGGAGATCGACGTGGTGATTTCGCTGATGCGCTCGATCGTTTGCCCGATGGCCTTGATTGCCTCGACTGACTCCCCGGTCGCGCGCTGCATGTTAACGATGTGCGAGCTGATCTCGTCGGTGGCCTTTGCGGTCTGACCTGCGAGATTCTTCACCTCCTGCGCCACCACCGCAAAGCCGCGGCCTGCATCGCCGGCACGTGCGGCCTCGATCGTTGCGTTGAGCGCGAGCAAATTGGTCTGTTCCGCGATCGACGTGATCAATTTCACGACGTCGCCGATCCGGTCGCCGGCAGCCGACAATTCCGCCATTCGCTCATCGGTGGCGCTGGCTTGTTTGACGGCGTCGGCCGCGACACTGTTGGAATCCTGAACCCTGTGGCTGATCTCGGTGATCGAGTGGGTGAGTTCGTCGGATGCGGTCGCGGCACTGCGAACGTGCTCGGAAGCCTGCCTGGAAGCGTCGGCGGATTGCCCGGACATCTCTGCCGTCGAATGTGCCGTCACCGAAAGCTGCTGGGCGTCCTTCTCGAAACGATGGGAAGAATTCATGACCTGCTCGATGATTCCTCCGATCTTGGTGCGGAAAGCTTCCACGAACTGACTGAGTTCCGCCTTGCGCTGTTCTGTCGCCGCCTTCTCCGCGTTTAGCCGTTCGGCTTCAAGCTGCCGGCGTTCGATACGATTGGTCCTGAAGATGTCGATGGTCCGGGCGATCACGCCGATTTCGTCCGCACGATCGGCATAATGCACCTCGAGGTCCGTCCTGCCTTCGGCAAGAACGGTGAGGGTTTTTGCGACGGCCTTGAGTGGCTTGGTGACCTGACGCACCAGCAATATGGTCGCAAGCAGGATGATCAGCGCGGCGATGCCGGCGGCAACGGCCATGGCCACAACCGCTTGTACCAGCATGGCGTCTAACTCCGCCATTGCAATGCCGACATAAAGAATGCCAATGACTTTGCCGGCGGAATTAAAGACCGGCTGGTAGGCGGTGTAGAACCGGTTTCCGAACAGCATCGCTGGGCCCTTGTAGGCCTGGCCGCGGCGAATCGCGGTTTGTGCGGGATGATCGGCCGCGAGCTGTGTGCCGACCGCCCGCTCGCCATTTTCCTTCTTCACATTGGTCGACCGGCGGACGAATTTGTCCGAGGCTTCATCATAGACAAAGAGCGTGGCGTTGCCGCCGACGTACGACGTGGAGCGATCGACAATGCGATGATCGGTGAACTCCGGCATCCGTGGAACGTCGACGCGGTCGACGATTCCGTCGCGAATGCTGATCTTGGTGTCCGGGAAGACCTCGCCAAATGCCAGCGTCAGGGTACGAAGGCTAAGGTCGATATCGCGCTCGGCACGAGAGTTGAATTCGCGTGTCAGCGACCAGTAGCCGGCGCCGACCAGGAGTACTGCGTTGATCGTGATCAGCAGCGCCGCGCTCAGGGCGGCTTTGGGTCCAAGGTTCAGCCGCAGGAACGAGAAGCGGCCTGACTTCGATTGGAACGTCATGCAAATCCCCCAAAATTCGCACAACAGTACAAGTGTATGCTTAAAATAACATTGTTTCTGGATATTCGACGGCGTCGGCGAAACGTTGTCGCTACTATAATACCAAGGGCCACTAGGCGCTGGAACGAGCGATCGGGCTCGCGACGGCTTTCCGACGGTTTGATCGGGTGCGGCAAATGGCGCTCCGTTTGGCCCAAATTTTCCCGGAAATTGGGACGAGGGTTCAGTTGGCGACGCTTCGGGCGCAGTGATATGAAGGCATCAAAAGGAGCTTAACGGATGAGAGTTCTTCGAGCCGCCGCCTTGTTGACCGTGTTGCTCACCGGTCCGGTTCTTGCGCAACAGGCCAAGCCGCCGCCGCCGCAAGATCCGCCGAAGTCGCCCAGCGAGATTCAGGCCGAAAAGGCGAACGACAGCGCCTATAAGAGGTCATTGGGCAACATTCCCGACAAGCCTCCGGCTGATCCGTGGGGCGGGGCGCGCGCGACTGAGGGGACGACCACGACGACCGTCCCGGCCAAACGCACCAAGACCAGCGGCAGCAGCGCCAACTAACCCGTCTGAATATTCAGGCGACCGAAGCAGAAGCCTTGGTCGCCTGTTCGATTCGTGAAGCCGCTTATAGCGTCTTCAGATATTCGATCAGATCGTAACGCTCGTCTTCCGTCAGCAGACGGCCGATGACGCCGGGTTTGCCGGGTCCCGGCGTGCCTTCGAGTGAATGGCCGAGATTGCTGTTGCCGGGAATCGGCGCTCCCTTCGAGTCGACCGCCGAGAACAGCGTCTCGCCGTGGCGGCACGAGGGTTTTTCCCCCGGTTCGATGTGGAAACCGACCTGCTGCGGATCGAAGTCGCGCGTGCCCATACAGAACTGTGTTGGCCGCTCGGCAGCCGGCTTGAGCATCCAGTAAAGCGAGGGCACCGAACCGTTGTGAAGGTAGGGTGCCGTGGCCCAAACGCCGTTCAAGGGACGCACGCGATAGTGAGCTTCCTGAGCGTTACCGGGATTGGGGCAATTTTTCCGAGAACCCCAGAGCGCCAGACGTTGTTCGTCCGAAAGCTTTTTGTCGTCCATCGATCTTCGGATGGTTTGGTCGACGACGTCCATCAAGGCGAGCGCAAACGACATATCGGCGGTGGACGAAGCGGGGATACCGGCGCATCCCCAGTTTTTCGAAAGATCACGCGCAGGATTGAGGTCCAGAAAGGCCGGTACCTTGACCGTGCGCAACGTCAGGACATGGGCCTGGGCGGGGTCCGTGCCCATTCCGCCCACGCCCTTCTGGACTTCGTCCAGCACCGGTCCATCCTCGTCCTGTTTCCAATGGCTCTCGTTCGACGACCAGAAACTCTTGTCCGGATAATCTTTGTCGAACACGGGATCGTTGACCGGCCCGAGATGACATTCCACGCAAATTTCGGCGTAGATCTTTCGGCCATTCTCGACCCGCGCAGGCTTGATCTTCCAGGCGTCGTCGTCGGGGAACATTTGCCCCGGCCATTGCGGGGACCTTAATCCTGCAAAACCTTTGGGCGTTTGTTCAAAGGGGTTCGGTCCCTTCAGCAACTTCTCGATGGCGGCGAGATTTTCGATGTCCACGGAAGAACGAAAGAGCGTGTCCGGCGAATAGTCGGGCGATAGGTTGAGGAGCGCAGCGACGCCAAGCGCCTCGCCGGCGTTGCGAATCACCGGCTGCGAGATCGAAGCGTCATATTGCGCCCACCAGAACCACGACACGGTCCAGATCGGCGGGAAACTGACCGGCGCATCCCGCACATGCAGGTTCTCTTCGAATCCCGCAACTCCGCTCAGCCCGGGATCGGTCGCAAAAACCTGATTACCGATCCGGTTCAGCGCATCGAGACGGCCGTAACCCTCTTCGGTGTCCTGCTGACCCGTGCGCTTATCCAGATTATCGAGCGCATTCTTCTGCGCCAGCACAAAGGCTCCTGCAGCCGTCAGGCCCTTTTTCAATTCGGCGCGCTGATCGGTGGTCGCGTTGGGACCCAGCACGCGCTCTGCAAAGCGGTCGAACCGACAGGAAAATAGTGGAACGCAGGGCAGC
The DNA here is from genome assembly GCA_049509335.1 of Bradyrhizobium sp. GTDB lineage: Bacteria > Pseudomonadota > Alphaproteobacteria > Rhizobiales > Xanthobacteraceae > Bradyrhizobium. The sequence goes on from JBEKZZ010000016.1 coordinate 73,188, forward strand.
AGCGTATAGGCAATCGAGAGGCCCGTGACCTCTTCAAGCTTCAACAGATTCACCATCGCCGGACCGCCGTCATAGCGGATGCTGGTGCCCTTGTAGCGAATACTGCCGGTGTGACAGGCCGCACAGGTCAATCCGATCAGGTCAGGTTGGGCAACGCCGGTCGCGGGATCGGTCGCACCTGACAGACGCGCAAAGCCGACCGGGAGGCCATCTGTGTTTTGGACGGGCCATTTGCTGTAAAGCGACGGCGTCGATGCCGGTGTAGCGGCGGAATCCGTATAGCCATAGTTGAGCAGGGTCGCCTTGTCGGTCTGGATCGTTTTCGTACCCGGGATGAAGCCGAAACGCTCAAGATAGTCGGTGTCGCTCAGCAGGCCCGGATTGGAAATCAGATGAAGCCGCGGCTGCTCCAGCGCCAGGAACCATGCGTAAGGGACGGGAAACGTCTTGGTGCCTTGGCTGGCGTGGTGAAACCAGTGCCGGTCGTCGGTCGACCAGTTCTGATCGAGCCAGCGCGCCGTCTTCACGGCTGGCATGTCCGGTAGCGGAGGAGGCAGCAGTTGCGCTGCCAGTTGAGGTAACTTCCCAGGCACTTTCGTCAGAGCGATCTGAAGATGCTCCGGAAATTGCCAAACAGCGAGCAAGAGGAACAGAATCAGGGCTGCAAGCGCGCCGAAAACTGCTTTGGCGATCGTGGCACAGCAGGTTGGCACCGGCATGGGCCGCAACAGCCGCGCCACGATCCGGGCGGGAAATTTCCGTTCCACGAACAGCGTCCTGACCTCAGTGACGCTGAGGTAGCGATCATTGCCTTCGCCCTTGCCCAGGATGTTGAGCAGGACCGGCCATTCGCCGTTCATCAGCAGGCGGTCGATGGCGCGCCGATGCCCCTTGGCGCGCGCGAAATTGGCGTTCATGTAGGTCGTGATTTGCTGGGCGTTCAGCCCGCGTTCGGTGCCGCCGCTACCGGGATCCGCGTAATCCGAGCCGAATTCGGCAAGGCGCGCGATTTCGGTTTCGTCCACCTGACCATCGACTTCCAAGATTCGCGAGCCGGCGCCGTGCTTGTCGAGCGGGCCGTTGCGCAATTCGTCAAGGACGGCGCCTGACCACCAGCTCTTGAACAGGCGCAAAGGGCTCAACCCGTTGGCGATCAGCGCGACCCCATAGGTTTCCATTCCGACGAATTTTTCTTTCAGGCCCGTTGTGCCGCTGGCAGATTCGATTTTTCCGGTCAGTTTCGACAACGCAACGACATGACCGCCGACATATCCCCCCGCGACGAGCCCGCGCAAAAAGGGGCAGGGATTGTTGGGCGACACGGAAATTGGCTGCCCGGGGCCTGCGGATGAATCAGCGTGCGGGTCTGACATGGCCTTCAACTCTCAAAATTCGGCGTCGTTAAAAAGGGCTTGTTTTCGAATCGAAGCCCGACCGAGAAATCAAGACCACAACCGGCATTGCTCTACCTCTAGGTGTAGCGGAGCTTTGGCAGAATCCGATGCGGTGTCAACTCTACGCACGCAAATCGCCGTGCGCAATTTCATCTAGGCCGAGCGTTTGGATGCAGGCTTGGCGAGACTGAGTTCACGCAAGGGAACGCCCGCCTTCAAAAGCCCCTCACGATAGTGGGCGATGTCGGCCGGGTTTTTCCATCTGAAATTTCGCAAGTGCCGCTCCACCGTCAGGGTGGGGAAGCCGTTCAACAGAACCTTGGTTGCTTTTGCCGCTTCGTCAGCCTGCCCCATTTCTGCGAGCGTTGCCGCCCGGATTGCGAGCACCTGGAGATGGTTGGGATTGAGATACATGGCTTCGCGCGCCCAGGACAAGGCGGCGTCATATTGTCCCAACATATAATGGGCAAAGGCGAGCAACGCGTCCCACTTGAACCGGGGATCGCTGTTGCCGCGTTGTGCCGCCATCGAAAACAGCTCGATCGCCTGCGGGTGATTGCCGCTGGCGAAGTGGGCCAGTCCAAGGACGCCGCGCATACCCATATCGTAGGGGTTTAGCTCGACCGATTTCTTGGCTGCCTCCATGGCGACGTCATGATTTCCTTCCATCGCGTGCATGTAAGACAGGAGGCCAAACGCAAAGGAGGAGCGGGGATCAAGCTGGACGCTGCTTTCCGCAAGGCTCATCGCCTCGGTCCACAATTCTCTGGTGCTCCTGATCCACCCGTATTGGATGCCCTGCACCATGATCGTGGCCAGATAGGCGCGTGCAATCGAAAGCGCGGGGTCGAGCACAATTGCTTGCCGGAACAAATCGATCGCAGCTTCAAAATCGGTCTTCGTATGCCTGTAATAATGAGAGAGCCCCTTCAGGAAGCGGTCCCAGGCGGTCGGATCGGCCGATGGCCGGGCCGGCGCCGACGCCTCGGCGCGGAAAATTTCCGGTGCGATCGCGGCCGACAGGCTGGTGGTCAGTTCGTCCTGCATCGCAAAGAGGTCGCCGATATCGCTGTCGTATCGGTTGGCCCATAATTGCTCGCCGCTTTCAGGCGCAATCAGTTCGGCGGTAACCCGGATCTTGTTGCCGGCGCGCCGCACCGAGCCCTGGATCAGATAGGTGGCGTCGATTTCCCGCGCGATGAGGCGTGTGGAAAGGTTCTTGCCCTTGAACGAGAACGTAGCGTTCCGGCTGAGAACCCGGAAAAACGACTGTAACGACAAAGCGAGGATAAGGTCTTCGGTCAGGCCGTCGGAAAAATACTCTTCCGCGCGGTCGCTGAGATTGACGAACGGAAGCACGCCCACAATGGCGGTGCGATATTGGGCGGGAAGATTCGATTTGTCGTGAAGGGCGAGGTCGCGGCCTTCCGAGCCGCTGGGATCCCAGGTCCACACGCTGATCGCTTCGTCGATGTTTTTGAAACGGCGGCTTCCGGCATCCATCAGGGGAACGCGGATATGTTTGCTCGCTTCCCGATAGGCCTTGCCGGAAACGGCGACGCCGCCAGGCGTGGCGACCGATTCAAGACGAACGGCAATGTTAACGCCGTCGCCGAAAACCTCGTCCTCGTCGGCGATCACATCGCCCATATGGACGCCGAGACGAAATTGCATGAGCCGGTCGGCGGGCAACTGGCCGTTGCGTTCGACCATCAGCGTCTGGATCTCAATGGAGGACTGGAGCGCGCCGACGACGCTGGGATATTCCAGAAGGAAACCGTCGCCAGTGTTTTTCACCAGGCGGCCGCCGTGGTTGAGGATGATCGGATAGATCGCGCTGCGATGGGCCTTGAAAGTCGCATGCGTGCCTTCTTCGTCGGCCCCCATCATGCGGGAGTAACCGGCGACGTCAGCGCACACGATAGCAGCCAGGCGTCTCTCCATCCTCAGCGCATCTCCTTTGATCGCGATCCGGCAGGCGTCAAAATACGCGCTCAGTGATGTGAATCCAATGGATTAAAGCACGAAGTTGACGCCGCGAGTGTTCACCCGTGAACAATCGTTTTTGCGATCATGCAGTGGATGCCCTTGGAGCCGTTAACCGTCTGCGTCACCCGCAGATCAGCCGCCAGGCTGCACAGCGTATAGGCATCTTCCCGCGACAAGTTCCGCTTTTCGCCAAGCAGGACAATCATGTCACGCAGCGCCCGTACCACGCATTGGTCGAGATCGGGGTCCATGGCCATTGTCATGTAGTGTGTGGGGGTTTCCGCGCGTGGATAGGTAAACTGCAAATCCTTCCGCAGCGTCAATTTGAAGCGCCCCTGTAACGCGGTCTCGATGGCGGTAACGCAGACCTCGCCGTCGCCCTGGACGCCGTGGCCGTCGCCGCACGAAAACAGGGCACCCGGCACGAACACCGGCAAATAGAGCTTGGCACCCGGCGTCAGTTCCTTGTTGTCCAGGTTGCCGCCCATCGCGCGCGGGATCAGGGAGGTGATGCGGCCCCAGGCCGGCGGCGGCGCGACGCCCATGACGCCGAAAAACGGCGCCAGTGGCAGTTCGAGCCCCCACGGCAGACGACCTACCATCCGCGCTCGGTCGAGCGGAATGTTCATCAACCTCGGTTCGTGAAAATCGTCCGGCAAGGTGCCGGCAAGAGGCCGGATGAGATTGTACCCCCAGTCCTGGCGCAGCTGGATATCGAGGATTTCGACTTCGAGCACGTCGCCAGGCTCGGCGTCCGCCACCGCGATCGGCCCGGTCAGAATGTGACCCGGCACCATGCGTGCACTTTTTGCGTGGACCTCGGCCAATTCGGGCGGAACGTGAAAACGGCTCCGGTCCGGCACCACTTCGGGCCCGCCGCTGATGGTGTCGACGGTGACTTCGTCGCCACTTTCAACTGACAGGACGGGTTTCAGCTTGGCTTCGAAGAAGCCCCAATGGCAGGTTTCGGGACTGGAATGCAAGTGGTGATGCTTCATGACGGGGCTTCTGCATTGAGGGAGTGTCGCGTATGACGCTGTATCAGACAATCCGGGGGTCTCTCGTGTTTTTTTTGCTCTCGAAGACGCTTGGCACGATGTTGTTACCGGCTAACTTCCTGATCGTTGCCGGCGTGCTGGGCGCAATCCTCTTGCCGACGCGGTGGGCGGCGCTCGGTCGCAAACTGCTGGTCGCCTCAGCCGTGCTTTTAGCGTTGTGTGGATTTTCGCCGCTCGGAAAGCTGCTGATCCTGCCGCTTGAGCAACGGTTTCCAGCGTGGGACCCTTCGCGCGGCGCGCCGGATGGCATTGTCGTGCTGGGCGGTGCGATCGATCCTGATTTATCGGCGGCGCGTGGCAGACCGGTCCTTGACCGTTCGGGAGATCGCATCATCGCGGCGGTAGAGCTTGCCCGTCAGTATCCGAATGCCCGTATCGTCTATTCCGGCGGAAACGCCAATCTGGTTACGGATGATTCCGCAAAAGAGGCCGACTACGCGTTGTCCATGTTCGAGGACCTTGGTGTCGCCAAAGCGCGACTGGCTGCCGACCGGCTTTCGCGCAATACGGTCGAAAATGCGGAATTCGCTAAAGCGGTCGCCAGCCCTAAGGAAGGCGAGCACTGGCTGTTGGTGACATCAGCCTTTCACATGCCGCGTTCGATGGGGCTGTTCCGCAAGGCGGGATTTAAGGTCGAGGCCTATCCGGTCGATTGGCGCGCCAGCAAATCGCACGCTTTTTCGTTTTCCTCGGTTGCCGTGAATGGCGTGGAACGCACGGATGTCGCGATGCGCGAATGGATTGGCCTCGCGGCTTACTGGCTAACCGGCAAGATCGATCACTTTTTTCCGGGACCGCATCAGAAATAGCGGCAAAAGCAGTGGTCGCAACAACCAGGCGATCGGGTTAGAATTGATACAATCAAGAACGCCGATCCCGGAGCAAACGCCATGCAGCAGCAAACACCACCGGAGCCATTCGATCTGGCCGGTATGGCCGACGATCTGAACAGCCTGCTTCGCCTCAAAACCACGGTGATCGGCCTCAAGATGTTTGCAACCGTCGGAGAAATGACGGCGATTCCCAGGATCAGGCGGCCGACTGCGATCCACACCACCGACCAGATTGTCAGTATGGCGTCGCGGCTCGGCTGGACTGTGGGTATCACGGCGGACGATCTCGTCGGTGCGCAATGTCGCGCGGTGATTGGATTAGGTCCGCAAGACGAGAAATGGCTCGCCGGGGCGAATTATGTCGGGGTGTGGCATGGCACGGCCGAGGATGCGCGCAAGCGGCAGGAAGCGCTCGACGTTGTTCCCTTCGGTCAGTATCAGGCGATGGCGGTTTCACCGCTCGCCAGCGGCCGGCTCAGCCCGCCGGATATCTGCCTCGTCTATGCGACGCCAGGCCAGATGATCATTCTGATCAACGGGCTGCAATATACCGGATACAAGAAGTTCGAATGGGGCGTGGTCGGCGAAACCGCGTGCGCGGACTCCTGGGGCAGGGCGTTGAAGACCGGCGAGCCGTCGCTTTCGTTGCCGTGTTTTGCCGAGCGGCGCTATGGCGGCGTGCCGGATGAGGAGATGCTGATGGCGCTCAAGCCATCCGATCTCGCCAAAGCCATCATCGGCATGAAACAACTCGCCAAGAATGGCTTGCGTTATCCGATCGCGCCTTATGGTATCCAGAGCGACGTGCGGGCCGGCATGGGTGTGTCGTACGCCAAGAAGTAAGTCGCTCCATCATCTCCAGGGAATGCACATGAAATCTTCGTCGAAATTCGACATCGTCGTTTATGGCGCGACCGGATTCACCGGTCAGCTTGTGGCCGAATATCTGGCTGCGCATTACAAGGACGACGCATCGTTGAAATGGGCGATGGCCGGACGCAGCCTGGACAAGCTGAAATCGGTGCGTGATGCGATCGGCGCTGCCGCCGACACGCCGTTGATTGTTGCCGATGCAGGCGATCCGGTGTCGCTCAAGGCGATGCTCGATCAAACCAGGTCGGTGATCTCGACGGTCGGCCCATATCAGCTCTACGGATCGGATCTCATGGCGGCCTGCGCGGCCTCGGGCACCGATTACCTCGATCTCTGCGGTGAGCCGATATGGATGCGGCAGATGATCGAGGCGCATGAGGCATCGGCGAAAGCGTCGGGTGCGCGAATTGTATTTTCCTGCGGATTCGATTCGGTACCCTTCGAACTCGGTGCATTTTTCGTACAGGAAGAAGCCAAACGGGCGTTCGGTGCGCCGGCCACCCGCGTCAAAGGTCGGGTGCGCGACATGCGCGGAACGCTTTCGGGCGGTACAGCCGCGAGCGCCAAGGCGACCTTTGATGCTGTTTCGAAAGATCTGAGCCTTGTCGCCATTCTCAATAACCCCTTCGCTTTGACGCCGGGATTTGAAGGGCCGAAGCAACCGCGGGGCAATAAACCTCTCTACGAGGAAGACCTGCAATCCTGGGCCGCGCCGTTCATGATGGCGTTGATCAACACGCGTAACGTCCATCGCTCCAATATGTTGATGGGCTTTCCCTATGGAAGAGATTTCATTTACGACGAAATGGTGCTCACTGGCGCCGGCGAAAAGGGCGAAGCCAACGCCAAGCGCGTGATGGCCGCCAATTCCGAAAAGACCGGGCCCAGCGCGCCGAAGCCGGGCGAGGGGCCGTCGAAGGAGGAACGCGAGAACGGCCGCTACGACCTCCTTTATGTCGCGACCGCTCCCGATGGCCGTCAGGTCCGCGCATCGGTCAAGGGCGATCGCGATCCAGGCTACGGATCGACGTCAAAGATGATCGCCGAATGCGCGATCTGCCTGCTGCGCGACACACCCGACGTCCCAGCGGGAATCTGGACGCCGGGCGCGGCCATGCAGCACAAGCTCATCAAGCGGCTTGTCGATCATGCCGGCCTGACGTTTCAGGTCGAGGCGTGATCACTCATGGTAGAATTTGACTGCGCCTTGTTGTAAGCCTGCGCCGCGGCAAACATGCCCCACATCGTTCCGAGCATCATCCAGAAGTGACGCCAGTGGTCGGTGTCGATGATGAAGGCCTCACCGACAGTTCCGAGAAACGCCGCGAAGACCGCCAGATAGATGCGTTGCCAGGGAACGGGCGTGAACACGTGCCTGAATCCGGTGATGACCGTCACCGCGATCAGTGTCGGATAGCAAATGCCGGCCAGCCAGCCGCCTGACATGAAGGCATTCAGATAGGAGTTGTGGGTGTCTTCGGGGAAGTAGTTGTGGAATTGCAGCGGACCGATGCCGAACGGGAGATCGAGCGCCATGTCGGCCCCGAGAATGTGACGGCCAAACCGGCCGAAGCGGCCCTCGTCGTAGCTCTGGTCGAAGCTCGCACGCTGCTTGAACATCTCGGCGATGGAATCGACTGACAGCAGGGCCGCAATCAGCAGCACCAGCAGGACTAGAGCCAAGACTGAAATGATCACGATCCGCGTGCGTTGCGTGGGCGTCCGGCTGGTCAACATCATCAGCGCCAGCATGAAGGCCGCGGTGATCGCAAGTCCGCCCCAGGCGGCGCGCGAGAAGGCGAGCAGGATGGCGAGCGCCATGATGCCGAACGCAACGCCATTGCGACACGCTTTTGCAAAATGGTCGGAGACGACGCTTTGCAGGGCAAACAGAGCCGGCAGAATCAGGAAGGCGCCGAGCACGTTCGGATCCTTGAACGTGCCGCGCGCCCGCTCATAAAGCGTGAGCATGTCGTGCCCGCCAGGCACCAGATTGAGATAGCCAGCAATGGCTGACGTTGCCGCAATCAGCGCGCCCACAATCAATCCGCGGCGAAGCATGTCCAGTCGCGCCGCGGCATCCTCCGACATCACCATGGCGAAGAACATCACGGTGAGCGCCATGTACCATGACGTGGCAATCCAGTTGGCGACCTCCGGCTTGTCGTAGAACGGAATGGCGCCGATGCTGTAGCCGATGTTGATCAGGACGAGCAGCAGAAACAGTGGCACCAGCACAAGCCGCATGCGCAAGCCGGTGGCGCAAAAAATCACCGCCGCGCCTGTTATCATGATCTCGTAGGGGCTCGGTTCGATGAACACGATGGCGCCGCTGGCCGCGACCAGCCACACCAGCGCGCGCTGGAATGTCAGAAGGCGCGGCGAAGCCGTTATGGCCGGAGCAGGTCCGGCGATCGCCGTGTACGCCATCGACATATCAAATACTCAAACTCACGCGACATACGCCCGGGCGCGCTCGATGCCCGTTATCAATAGGCGTTCTCGTTCTTCGTCATCAACGCCGCAGGTGTCTTGAGAAGAATGTAGAGGTCGAAAAGCACCGACCAGTTCTCGATGTAATAGAGATCGAACTCCACGCGCTTCTGGATTTTTTCCTCGTTGTCGATTTCGCCGCGCCAGCCATTGATCTGCGCCCAACCGGTGATGCCGGGCTTGACGCGGTGACGTGCGAAATAGCCGTCGACCGCCTCGTCGAACAGCCGGCTTTGCAGCTTGCCCTGCACCGCATGCGGACGGGGGCCGACGAGCGAAAGATTGTTCTTGAACACGACGTTGAACAGTTGCGGTAATTCGTCGAGGCTGGTCTTGCGAATGAAGCGGCCGACGCGGGTGACGCGGCTGTCGTTCTTGGTCACGACCTTGGCGGCCGTGGGGTCCGCCTGATCATGATACAGCGAGCGGAACTTGAAGACGTCGATGCGTTCATTGTTGAAGCCGAAGCGTTTCTGACGAAACAGCACTGGACCCGGGCTGTCGAGTTTGACCGCGAGCGCCACCAGCGCCATCACGGGGGCTGCGAGCAGCAGGACGATAGCGCCGACGAGATGGTCGAACAGCCATTTCATCACCAGATCCCAGTCGGTGATGGGCGCCTCGAAAACATCAAGCGTCGGCACCTTGCCGAGATAGGAATAGGAGCGGGGGCGGAAGCGGAGCTTGTTGGTGTGCGCCGAAAGGCGGATATCCACCGGCAGCACCCACAGCTTTTTCAGCATTTCGAGAATCCGCGTTTCCGCCGAAATGGGCAGGGCGAACAGCACCAGATCGATGCGGGTGCGCCGTGCGAATTCGACGATGTCGTCGACCTTGCCGAGCTTTGATTTGCCGGCGCACGTCTCAAGTGCGCGATTGTCGCCGCGGTCGTCGAACACCCCGAGGATATCGATATCGGAATCTGTCTGCGCCTTCAGGGCCTCGATCAATTGCTCGCCATTCTCGTCGGCGCCGACCACGACGGTGCGGCGGTCAAGCCGGCCCTGACGGGCCCAGTGCCGGACCAGCGTGCGCAGTAACAGCCGTGCGGAAATCAGCGTCACCAGACCGATGAAGAAGAAGGCGGAGAGCCAAAGCCGGGATATTTCATTGCCGAGCTTCGCGAAGAAGGATACGCCGATGAACAACAGAAAAACGAACGCCCATGAGGAAATCATGCGCGTCATCTGGCGAAGCTGGCCGCGGAAGATCTGGACGTCGTAGATATCGGCGGCCTGGAAGCAAACCACGGCCGCCAGCGTCATCATCAGGATGGCGGCGATATATTCCCAGCGGAAGCCGGCAAGCGGTGCCACATAGCCGAGATAAAGCACGATCCCGATGCAGCTCAGCATCGCAAAGTCGGCGATGCGAACGATGCCAGCGATCACGACCGGTGAATAGGCCCGCCCGACCTTCTGGCCGGCGACGACGAGGGCGGCTTGCGAAAGCCTGCGGCGTCGTTCGACCGGCGCGGCTCCCGCGGTCGCGGAGGCCGCGGCGGCATCCAATATCGAGCGTGCATTAAGCGGTTCCACTGTCGTCCGATCCCGTCTTTGCGCAAGGCACACAGGCAGGCGCATGGCGCGCCTAAATCGCTGCCCTTCGGCTTAGATGACAAATCGGAAGAAACAGTTATCGGAGTAAGGAATGGTTAACGCCTGGCAAAGGCCCCGCGATAGCTCGCCAGCACACCTTCGACCATGGCTTTTTGCGAAAAGTGCATGAAGATTCTTTCGCGGAGCTCCCTGGCACGCATCGTCGCTGTCGCCGGATCGTCAAGCACGGCCTCGATAGCGTCGGCCATGGCGCCGGCGGAGTTGGGCGCAAATAGCGCGTCTTGATGCGACCCGAAAATCTCGGGGATACCGCCGACGTTAGCGGCAACCATCGGAATTCCGGCGGCGGCGGCTTCGATCACGACGTAAGGCATCGAATCTCCGCGTGAGGGAACGACGAGCAGCTTGCCTTTCGAGAAGCCGAAGCGCGCCTTGACATGGCCGATGAAACGGATTGCGTCGGTCAAGCTGTGCTTTTCGATTTGGGTTTTCAGGGAGCCGAGTTCTTCGCCGTCACCGGCAAGGGTCAGCGTCACGGGCTTGCCGTCGGCGCGCAGCCGCGCCACCGCGTCGATGAGAATGTCCGCGCCCTTGATGTGGCGGAATTCGCCGACATAGGCGATATCGGTGGCGTCGGACGCCAAAGTCACGGGATCGAACTCGGCGGCGGTGACGCCGTTGAACACGCAACACACCAGGCCTGCGGTCGGCGTACCGATGGTGCGTTGATAGGTGTCGCGGGCGAACGCGCTTTCAAACAAAAAGAGCTCGGTGTTGTTCATCAGCGCACGCTCAAGGCGGCTGTAGAATGCGCCTCTCCACGTATGAAGCGGATAATGCAGCGAGCCGCCATGAGGTGTGTAAACGCGAATGAAACGCTTGGACCGGCCTCTCATGCGAATAAAGGCGCCGGCCTTGGCGCCGTGGCCATGCACCACATCGGGCTTGAGGCGCGCGATCAGATACATAAAGCGCGCCCACACCAGGAGATCGGCAGGATGAGGTTCGCGGTGGATCGCCAGGCGCCGAACGCCGAGCTTCAATCGCGGCGCTATCTCGGCAAGCGCCGCGCTGGCGCGGTCACCACCGGTCAGGCTGTCAGCGATGATGCCGACATCATGGCCTGCGTCGACCTGTCCATTGGCGAGGTCGAGAATGTGGCGGAAGATGCCGCCGACGGGCGCGCGAACCGCGTGGACAATGCGAAGAGGCCGGTCTGGAATCTCGGACATGCGCTAGAACCATCGCTCGCCGACGAGGACGGTGTCGCCGGGGCTAAGCTGGGTGCCGAGCGGGACGATGGCGCGGCTGGCGTTATGGGTCAGCGTGACGCTGTCGCGCTTGGCGCGCGGCGAGAAGCCGCCGGCAATCGCGACCGCGCTTTCGACGCTCATATTGGGCACGTAAGGATATTGGCCGGGGGCGGCGACCTCACCGAGGATGAAAAACGGCCGGTAGGATTCGACTTCCACCGCGACGGAAGGCTCGCGGATATAGCCGTTGCGCAGTCTGGCGGAGATATCGGCAGCCAATCCCGCCGGCGTCTTGCCGC
>JBEKZZ010000160.1:0-3946 GCA_049509335.1 Bradyrhizobium sp.
ATCCGCATCGGACGCTGAGATATGCCGGCTCGCCCTACAAAGCCGACGTGCCCTTGTCGGCATTGCGTGCGGAATTGCAGGTATCTGCCGGGTTCGCAGAGGACGACACCGCCCCGCAGAAATCGGTGAAGCTGCGGACATTGTTCGATGAAGTCGGTCCCGCCGCGATCGAAGCGATGATGCTTCTGACCGAACTGTTGGATCTACCCGTCGAGAACGGGTCCAGGACCGCTCAACTCGCTCCGCGAAAGCGCAAGGAGCGGATATTCGAAACGCTACTGGCGCGAATCCAGGCAATGGCAGCTCGCCAGCCTTTGTTGATAGTGGTGGAGGACGCTCATTGGATTGATCCAACATCGCTGGAGCTATTGACAGATGTCGTCGAGCGAGCGACCGCATTGCCCATCTTGGTCGTGGTGATCGGCCGCCCCGAATTCGCTCCGCCTTGGCCTGATCATTCCCATGTCACGGCACTCACACTGTCGCGTGTGGGCCGGGCGGCTGCCGCGGCACTGGTGGATCAGATTGCGGGCACGGTAGCGCTGCCCCTGCGCACCAAGGAGTTGATCCTGTCTCGAACCGATGGGGTGCCGCTTTTTGTCGAAGAGCTGACAGCCGCCGTGATCGAGAGCTTCGCCGTGTGCGAGGGTGGCGGAGGCGGGCCAATCAAGTCGAACGTCGCGCAACTGATACCAACGACATTGCATGCTTCGCTGCTGGCCCGGCTCGATCGGCTCGACCACGGCAAACGGATCGCGCAAGTGGGCGCCGCCATCGGACGTGAATTCTCCTATGAACTCCTGCGGACAGTAGCGGACAGTGACGAACAGACGCTCGTTTCCGCGCTCGACCGGCTTGTGGCCTCCGGCCTGGTGTTCCGCCGCGGCTCGCATCCCCAAGCCACCTTTGTATTTAAGCATGCTCTGGTACGAGACGCCGCGTATGGCATGCTGTTGCGCGCTCAGCGGCAAACGCTCCACGCAAGTATCGCGCAGTCCTTCGAGGCGCACTTTCCCGACACGGTTGAGACGCAACCGGAATTGCTCGCTTACCATCATGGCGAAGCACGGAATGCGGCCAGGGCCGTTGCGTATTTGCTCTTAGCGGCCGAGCGCGCGCTGTTGCGCTCGGCTTTGCCCGAAACGCTCACGCACCTGACACAGGCGCGGGAGTTGGTCACCACGTTGCCCCAAGAAAATGAACGATCGCAGCTTGAGCTCAAACTCGATATCATTCTCGGCCGGGTATTCACGGCGCGGCGCAGCTATACGGCGCCGGAGACACGGGAGGCTTACAGCCGGGCCCGCGCGCGATGCGAAGCGCTGGGCAATCAGACGTGGTTGCCGATGATCATCCTTGGGCAGTGGCTTGGCGCATGGAGCGCCGCCGATCATCAAACGGCGCTGAAGGAAGCCCGGGATTTGTACTCCTGGGGCGAACGCAACAAGGATGGGGCGGCAATGGCGGTCGCGCATTTGGCGTTCGGCATGTCGCTCACGGTTCTCGGCGATCCGTTGGGCGCCCGCCGCCATCTCGAACAGGGACTGAAGATCAACGAATTTGCGCTCCCCAGCCGCCCTCCCTTCCTGTTCTCCGACAGGGACGGACGAGTTTCGTCGCTAACTTATTTACACAATTGTTTGCTGCTGCTCGGACTACCGGACCAGGCGGGAGTTGTCGCAGCACAGGCGGAAGCGGCCGCGCAGGAGACGGAAGCGCGAATCCCGAGCCAATCTTATTCCCGTGCGCTGGCCCAGAATCACCTATTGCGCATGCACGTCTTCGGAGGCGATGTCCAAAAAGCCATGGCGGTCGGCTCCGCCTTGTTGCAGCTTTCACAAGACAATGGTTACCCCTACTTCATTGGCACCAGCACGATCCATGTGGGATGGGCATTGGTGCAAGGCGGCGAAGTCGTACGTGGAACAGAGCTCTATCTCAATGGGATGGAGCAACTCCGATCGATCGGAGCGAATTGCTGGTTTCCGCGATATTTTGCACTCCTCGCCGATTGCTACGAACGGGCAGGCGAGATCGGACCCGCGCAGGAGGCAATTGCGGAGGCGCTGAAGGGCATCGAAAAGTCGGGCGAGCGCATTTGGGAAGCTGAAATTTACCGGCTTAAAGGCCGGTTGCTGATGCGCGCCGAGGCTACGGCACGCGAGACCGAAGCCTGCTTCGTCAAGGGCATGACGATTGCCAACCGCCAACAGGCCAAATTGCTGGAGCTGCGCGCCGCAACCGGTCTCGCCGAACTGCTGATGCGGAACGGAAAGACGAAGCGCGCCCGAAGACTGTTGGGTCCCATCCACGACTCTTTTAGCGAAGGTTCGCATCATGCGGATCTTGTCAAGGCAAAGGCGCTCGTCGACAGGCTCCAGAAATGACCGTCTTGGCCCCAACTCGCTAGATGCGCTGCCCCTCGACGCCACGCAGCTCCGACACGATCGCGGCGTCAAGCGTCCGCGGCTCCAGAAGTTCGTGCGCTGCTTTCGCGTTCGACGCGACCTCGACTGTGTTGCCGGCTTGCATCAGAAATCGTGCCACGGCGGGACGCAGTGCGGCCAATCAAATTTCCAAAATCGCAACCGTGCTTCCCTCGTTCACCGCCTCGCCCTCTTCTACCGTGATAGCCACAACCACGCCTTGAGCTTCCGCGATGATCGGGATTTCCATCTTCATCGATTCGATCAAAACGAGTGTGTCGCCTTTGGCGATTTGTTGACCTGCCGCGACTTCCACCTTCCATACAAACCCGCTGACTTCAGACCGAGCCTCGAGTTTCGACATTTCGTGCCCTTTCCGGGTTCTTGCACCGTTGATTGAGATTGCGGCGGTTACGTGCGTTCGCCGTCGTCCCTGTCGCCGAAGGCGCCTGCTTGCGCAAGCTGTACGAGATGCTCCCCGTCGCAGCCCAACACCCGGCGAAGTACTTCCTGGCTTTGAGCGCCGAGAAGCGGCGCGCCCCGCGGCTTGCGCAACGGCGTTTCTGAGAAGGTCAACGGCAATGCGACATTAGGGACGGTGCCGAGCTTTTCGTGCTGCGCCTCGCCGATGATGCCGAGCGAGCGCACTTCGTCCGATTGCATCGCTTCGCCGACGCTGCGCAGAGCGGCGCCGGGCACGCCTGCCTTGTGCATGGCCCGAAGCCAGTCCTCGCGCGCTCCTCGCGCGAGAGCATCGCCGACAATCACCTTCAGCGCCTCGTTGTTGGCGCGCCGGTCAGCATTACTCAGGAACCGAGGATCATCGGAAAGCTCCGGCCTGTTCAGCACATCCGTCATCATTCGCCTGAACGTGCCATCGTTGGCACAGGCGATGTATATCGGCCCGGTCTTTGTGTCGAACGCGCCGACCGGCACCGCGGTCACCTGCCAGTTACCGAAGCGCGTCGGATTCACGCCCGACAAGAGATAGGCCATGTGAAAATTGCCCAGCATGTTGACCGCCATACCCAACAGATTGGTTTCGATCAACTGCCCCTTTCCCGTGCGTGCACGGGCGTGCAGCGCCGCGAGAATGGCATTGCAGGCCAGCATTGCCGTCGCCATGTCCATGATCGACGGGCCGGCGCGCATGCCTTCGCCGTCCGGACGGCCGTTCATCGAGATGAAACCGCTTTCGGCCTGCGCAATCGGATCGAAGCCGACACGGTCGGCATGGGGTCCGCTGCGGCCATAGGCGGAGATCGAGCAATAGACCACGCGAGGATTGCGCGCCTTGACCGTCTCGTAGTCGAGCCCAAGCCTCTGCATGACGCCGGTCGAGAAATTTTCGACAACGACATCGGCTTTCTCCGTCAGCGCCAGTGCGACATCGCGGCCCGCTTGCGTCTTCAGGTCGAGTACGATGCTCGCCTTGTTGCGGTTGACCCACAGATGGGGCGCGCCTTCGCCGTCGCGATGTGGCGGATATTGCCGAAAGCCGTCACCACCATCGGGCGATT
>JBEKZZ010000161.1:0-3945 GCA_049509335.1 Bradyrhizobium sp.
GCAAACGGCAATGGCTGGGCTGAACTACAGAATAACGGCATACTCGAAGGTGAAATCTGCCTCCTCAACGGAGACGACATCCCATTCATCGCGTGTCGAGCATAGACTTCTTCAACAGCCTGCTAAACCTTCCCGCCGCCGTCGCTCACGCTCTCGTCGCCGATGCGCTCGCCTATTTCGATGAGCCGGACCAGATCAAACGCGGCGTCATCGCAGTGAAGCAGCTGCACGCGCTCAAGGAGCTACAGGGGCCGCGGGAAAAACCGTTCAGCCTTTCCGATGTGAAGAAGATGTTTGCCGAAATGCGAAAACATCTGAGGCGATGACGCCGGAGGCATCTCGCTCACTTCACCTTCAGATTTTCCGCGCTCTCTTTGCCTTTGTTCGGGACAACGTCGAACGTCACCTTGTCGCCCTCGCGCAACTCCTTCAGGCCAGCCTTCTCAACGGCCGAGATATGAACAAACACGTCCTTGCCACCGCCGTCAGGCTGGACGAACCCGTAACCCTTTGTCGAATTGAACCACTTCACTGTGCCAGTCGCCACGTCCGCACTCCCCGTTTTGAAACCGGGGAACTTTAGATCGGTTACGGGCAGCACGGCAAGAAAAAGCCGCGCCAACCCGAAGGCTGACGCGGCGATGGCCGTTCTGTTGCTAGGTGTACCTACCCCGAACCGGTTACGCCGCGAGGCGCACTTCGTTCAATGCAACGTTATCGTTTGCATTTGTGTTTTTGACCCGATAACGGCGGTATCATGCCGAGCACAATTCAGAGTTTCTTCGCGACCATCGATCCTGTTTCGCCCCCGCCTTAACAGCTTTGGAATTTTGCCTTCCGACAAAATCAATCTCACCGAAATGAGACCTTTAAGCTCAAGCTGCTAAGGTGGAGGCGCCGGGTACTGCCCCCGGGTCTGCCCGCGGTCCACTCTAAGTTTCAGCGCCATCGTCTTGCGACGCCGCACCTATACGCGCCGTAACTTGCGAAAGCTAGGCCAAACGCAATAAGCACTGGCGGACGGCGATGCGCCGCATGGGATCCGTACGTTCGATGTGCAGGGCGGACGGCTAAGTTTCCGGCTTGTCTTCCTCGGATGCTGTCAATCGGCGCTCCTGAGCCGGCGCATGGTAAATTCGATCACGCCGCCCGGCAATTCGCGCCAGCGCTCGACTTCGCTCATGTAGGCGGCCTTCGGGTAGGATTTCAGAAAGGCCGCGGCCCTCGCACGAGCTTCCTCGCGCGGAAGACAGAACGTCTCACGCTCGAAGCCGTCCGGCGCGCTGCGTACTTGCCGCGCCATACGGTCGGCAAGGTCCCGCGGTCGATAAGACATACCGCCAACTCCAACAAATAACGACCTGGCGGATATGTAGGTCGCATCGGAACGAATCCGAGTCCCGTAGCTTGAATCTCGGTTTCGCAACCGCGAAGTTTCCCTTTATCTCCGTCGATTCAATGAACAGGAACATGCAGTCATGGCTGACCCCACGCCGACTCCAGCCGTGAAGACGGTTCCCAAGGCCCGCAACCAGCACCTGCGGGATATGGCCGACTGCATCCGTTTTCTGTCGATGGACGCCGTGCAGCAAGCCAAGAGCGGCCATCCCGGCGCTCCCCTCGGCATGGCCGACATCGCGACCGTTCTTTTCAGGGATTTCATGCAGTTCGACGCGGCCGATCCGCATTGGTTTGACCGTGATCGGTTCGTGCTGTCGAACGGCCACGCCTCGATGCTGCTCTACAGCCTGCTTTATCTAACAGGCTTCAAGGATATGACCCTGGACCAGTTGAAGCGATTCCGCCAGATCGACAGCAAGACTGCCGGCCACCCCGAGTACAAGCACGCCGACGGTATCGAGACGACGACCGGTCCGCTCGGTCAAGGCGTCGCGAACGCGGTGGGCTTTGCCCTCGCCGAGCGCATTATGAATGCCAAGTTCGGTGACGACCTCTGCAAGCATTGGATCTACGTCTTCATGGGCGATGGCTGTCTGATGGAGGGTATCAGCGAGGAAGCGATCTCCATGGCGGGACACTACAAGCTCGGCCACCTTATCGCCTTCTGGGACAACAATTCGATCACGATCGATGGCCCGACCAGCCTTGCGGTATCCGATACCGAGCTCGAGCGCTTTCGCGCCTCCGGCTGGCATGTCCAGGAAATTGACGGCCACAACACCGACGCGATACGCGACGCCATCACCGCCGCCCGCGCCGTGACCGATAAGCCGTCGATGATCGCCTGTAAGACCATCATCGGCTTTGGCTTCCCAACCAAGGCTGGTACCCAGAAGGCCCATAGCGATGCACCCGGCGAAGAGGAAATCGCCGGCGCGCGGAAAACCCTCGGCTGGGATTCGCCGCCGTTCGTGATTCCCGAGCCCTTGCTGCGCGAGTGGCGCGAGATCGGCGCCAAGGGCCGTCAGGCCCGCATGGCCTGGGCCGACCGAGTCAAGGCGGCGCCGGCCGAACTGCGCTCCGAGTTCGAGCGCCGCAACGATGGAAAGTTGCCGACCGACTGGAAGAAGGCGATCGCGGCGGCCCGAGCCGAGTTCATCGCAAGCGGCAAGGAAATGGCGACCCGCTCTGCCAGCGGCGCGGTGCTCGATCATCTCGCCGCCGCCATCCCAGAACTGCTGGGAGGCTCAGCCGACCTGACGCCCTCGAACAATACCAAAGCAAAGGGCATGATCGAGATTAAGGCTGGCGAATACAACGGCACCTACATGCATTACGGCGTGCGCGAGCATGCAATGGCCGCGGCCATGAATGGCATCGCGTTGCACGGTGGCTTGATTCCCTATGGTGGCACTTTCCTGTGCTTCTCAGATTACTGCCGTCCGTCCATTCGCCTCGCGGCCCTCATGCAAATCCGGACGATCTTCGTCATGACGCATGATTCCATCGGCCTCGGCGAGGACGGTCCAACCCATCAGCCGGTCGAGCAGCTCGCCAGCCTACGGGCAATCCCGCACCTCGCGGTCTATCGCCCGGGTGATCCGGTCGAAACCGCCGAGTGCTGGGAGTTGATTCTGGACGCGCCGCGCCAGGCAGCCCTCATCGCCCTCTCCCGCCAACCGGTGCCACTGCTCCGCCGCGAAGCCGGCAACGAGAACAAGTCGGCCAGGGGCGGCTACGTTTTTCAGGAGGCCGAGGGCGAGCGCAAGCTAACGATCCTGAGCACTGGTTCGGAACTGCATCTCGCGGTCCAGGCGCGGGACATTCTTCAGAAGCAAGGCATCCCGACGGCGGTCGTCTCTATACCGTGCCGCCTGCTCTTCGAGCAGCAGGACCCCGCCTACAAGAAGGCGGTTCTCGGAAGGAGCCGTGCGCGTGTCGCGGTCGAGGCCGCAGTCGAACTAGGCTGGGAGCGCTACATCGGCATCGAAGGCCGCTTCGTTGGCATGCACAGCTTCGGCGCCTCCGGCAAAATCGCCGACGTTTACAAGAAATTCGACATCAATGCGGACGCGGTGGTGCGCGCAGCACATGAGGCGCTAGCGGAAGTTGCCGCCCTCTAACTCGCTGTTGCGAATCCGGGCCCCGATTGCAGAAGGATTTCGGACCGCTAAGCAAGATCGAAGCGATCGGCGAGATCCGCTTCCGCGATCAACAAAGCTCGACGCACATCGGTGTTGGTTGCATGACCGGGGGTGCACGCGCTGATGCACCATCCCTTATCAGGATCGGACGACACTGTTACTGCCGCTACGTGATCGCATCCCTGCATACGACGAACGATCTCAAGGACGAGCTTCTCAAGCTCCTTTGCGGTCTTTTTTTCCTTTGTCTTCATGTTACGCGCTCCATTTAACTCGACATACTAGTACCCACTATCGGTGAAGAATGAGTCGTGATTCAAGGGGGCATGAGCGGCATCCCGGAAGCGACATCGATTATCTTGACGAGTGCGGAGCGCAGCGAGCTTGAGGGCTTGGTGCG
>JBEKZZ010000162.1:0-3920 GCA_049509335.1 Bradyrhizobium sp.
TGCCAGCATCGTGATCTGGACCACCACGCCCTGGACGCTGCCGGGCAACCGCGCCATCAGCTTTTCGCCGAGGATTGCCTACGGTCTTTATCGCGTCACCGAATCGCCCGCGGACAACTGGGCGAAGTCCGGCGACCTCCTGATTCTCGCCGACGCGCTCGCCGAATCCGTGTTCAAGCAGGCGCGCGTGACCGCTTATGAGAGGGTGGATACCGTGCCGGCGACCGCGCTCGCCGCCATGGAATGCGCGCATCCGCTAAGGGGCGTCGCCGGCGGCTATGATTTCCGGGTTCCGCTGCTGGAGGGCGATCACGTCACCGACGATGCCGGCACCGGCTTCGTCCACACCGCGCCCGGTCACGGCCGCGAGGACTTCGAAGTCTGGACGGCGAATGCGCGCGAACTGGAAGCGCGCGGCATCAACAGCATGATCCCCTATACCGTCGATGAGAATGGCGCATTGACCGATCAGGCGCCGGGCTTCACGGCAAAGCGCGTCATCAACGACAAGGGCGAAAAGGGCGACGCCAACGAGGCGGTGATCAAGGCGCTGATCGCGTCCGGCATGCTGCTGGCGCGCGGCCGCCTCAAGCACCAATACCCGCATTCCTGGCGCTCCAAAAAGCCGGTGATCTTCCGCAATACGCCGCAATGGTTCATCGCGATGGACAAGGATATCGCGAATGACGGCAACGCAAAGTCCGGCGACACCCTGCGCGCCCGCGCACTGCATGCGATCTCGGTGACGCAATGGGTGCCACAGTCGGGCGAAAATCGCATCAACGGCATGATCAGGAGCAAGCCGGACTGGGTGATCTCGCGGCAGCGCGCCTGGGGCGTGCCGATCGCGGTGTTCGTGCGCGAGAAAGGCGACGGCTCGGCCGAAATACTTGAGGACGAAGCCGTCAACCAGCGCATTGCCGACGCCTTCGAGCAGGAAGGCGCCGACGCCTGGTACATGGACGGTGCCCGCGAGCGCTTCCTGGGGTCGCTCGCCAACGAACCCTGGAAGAAGGTCGACGACATCTGCGACGTCTGGTTCGATTCCGGTTCGACCCACGCCTTCGTACTGGAAGACCCAGTGCATTTTCCGGGGCTGGCCGGCATCAGGCGCAAGGTCGACGGCGGCAACGACACCGTGATGTATCTGGAGGGCTCGGACCAGCACCGCGGCTGGTTCCAGTCATCGCTGCTGGAAAGCTGCGGCACCCGCGGCCGCGCCCCGTTCGACGTGGTGCTCACCCATGGCTTCACGCTCGACGAGAACGGCCGCAAGATGTCGAAATCGGTCGGCAATACCGTCGAGCCGCAAGAGGTCATCGCGCAATCCGGCGCCGATATCCTGAGACTGTGGGTTTGCGCCACCGACTATGCCGACGACCAGCGCATCGGCCCGGAAATCCTCAAAAACACCATCGAGACCTACCGCAAGCTGCGCAACTCGATCCGCTGGATGCTCGGCACCCTGCACCACTTCAAGCCGAGCGACGCCATCGCTCCGGATGAGATGCCCGAACTGGAGCGGCTGATGCTGCACCAGCTCGCCGAGCAGGCCGCCATCGTGCGCAAGGCCTATGCGGAGTTCGACTACAAGACCGTGGTCGCCAGCCTGTCGGCGTTCATGAATACCGAACTGTCGGCGTTCTATTTCGATATCCGGAAAGACACGCTGTATTGCGACCCGCCATCGTCAGCGACGCGCAAGGCCGCGCTCACCGCCATCGACATGATCTGCGACGCCATCCTGAAATGGCTGGCGCCGGTGTTGTCGTTCACCTCGGAAGAGGCGTGGCGGCTCTACCGGCCCGACGCCGAGCCGTCGGTGCATCTGACGCTGTTTCCCGAAGGGCTCGAAAGATTGCGCGATGATGCGCTGGCGGCCAAGTGGGAAATCATCCGCGATGTCCGCCGCGTCGTGACCGGCGCGCTGGAAGTCGAACGCGCCGCGAAAAATATCGGCTCGTCGCTGGAAGCCTCGCCGCTGGTGTATGTCTCCGACAAGACAATTTTCGAAACGCTGTTCGATGTCGATCTGGCCGAGGTCTGCATCACCTCGAACGCGATGGCGACCAACGAGGACGCGCCGGCCGATGCCTTCCGGTCGAACGAGGTGCCCGGGGTCGCGGTGATGGTCGAGAAAGCGCAGGGCACCAAATGCGCGCGGTCGTGGAAAATCCTCCCCACCGTGGGTGAAGACGCGGAATACCCCGACGTGTCGCCGCGCGACGCGCAGGCGCTGCGTGAATGGAAGGCGCTGGGAGTGACGGTTTGAGCCCTCACCTCCGCTCTGGCGTCATCGCGGCCATTGTCGTGCTGGCGCTCGATCAGGCATCGAAGCTCTGGCTGCTCAACGTGTTCGACATCGCCCGTCGCGGCGCGGTGAAGCTCACGCCGTTCTTCGATCTGGTGCTGGCATGGAATGTCGGGATCAGCTTCGGCTGGTTACAGAACGAAAGCCCGATCGCCCAGATCGGCCTGATGGTGATCAAGGCGGCGGCGGTGATTGTGCTGAGCATCTGGATGGCGTGGTCGCGGACCCTGATCGCCACGGTCGCGCTCGGCCTGATCATCGGCGGCGCGGTCGGCAACGCCATCGACCGCCTCGCTTACGGCGCGGTGGTCGATTTCGCCTTGTTCCACGTCCATTTCGGCGAGAAAACCTACAATTGGTACGTGTTCAACCTTGCCGACGCCGCGATTGTTGCCGGGGTAGCGGCCCTGCTGTATGACTCCTTGCTGGGGTCACCCGCCGCAAAAGCGCCCTGATCCCGGCTAATACGGTCGTGTTGGGCCGAGCCATGATGACGGGAGCCGAACGGCGCTCCGATCGGCGGGTGCCGTAAAACTTTGAACAGGATGAGCGCGATGCGCGAGACCAGAGCCACCGGCCTGTTGGTGCGGAAGCTGATGATGCAGAATTTTTCGACTCCGCCGGCGCGCGCCCCGCGGCTCGCCGCGATCGCCCTGGGCATTGGTCTCGTGATGACCGTCAGTGCCGCGCGCGCGGGCGACGATGAGGAGGACACCAGGTCCTTCAGCCAAAAATTCGTCGACGGCGTCAAGTCGGGATTTACCATCACCAATATGGACAGCAAGGGGATCGACTATCGCGAGCGATCTCCGCTGGTCGTGCCGCCACAGCTCGACCTGCCGCCGCCGGCCGCCGGCAGCGAAGCGAGTGCCCCGAACTGGCCGAAAGATCCCGATGAAAAACGACGCAAGGCAGCGCTCGCGGCCAGGAAGAAAAGCGTGACGAATACCACCCACGACCTCACGCCGGCTGAAGAGGAAGCCGCCAGGGCGTCGGTTGCCGCGAGCCAGCAGCCTCTGCCGCAACAGAGTTTTTCCGAGAAGGTGAACAATTATTTAGGCGGCACCAAACCCGAGGTCGGACAATTCAAGGGTGAGCCGGCGCGTGAAACCCTGACCCAGCCTCCCCCGGGCTACCAGATTCCGTCGCCGAATTACGCCTACGGCATCGGGCTGAAGGGACCGCACAAGGACAAGGACGCCGACAACAAGGACAGCAGCAACAAGGACAGTAAAGAGTCTTCCAACAAGCAATAAATGCGGTTGCCGGCGGATATGGCGATTAGTTAATCCTGTCTCTCGGTTTCGTGACGCTTGACGGCAAATGCGCGGTGTTACAGTCCCACGGCTTGATCGCGAACATTTCGGTTCGGCCGCTCCTATTCGAGAATTTTCGCCTATCGTTTCGCAAAGCTGCTTTTGCGGAACAGGCGCCAGACAGGTCATAATGTCCCCACACCGTTTCGCCGTCCCCTTGTTTGCCGTGCTGCTCTCGACGCTCGCGATCTCCGCCAACAGCGTTCGCGCCCAGACCACGGTAACCTCCGAGCCTCCCGCCAGCTTCAGCCTCGGCAACGGATTGAAGGTCGTGGTGATCCCGGATCACCACG
>JBEKZZ010000163.1:0-3853 GCA_049509335.1 Bradyrhizobium sp.
CAACGGCAAGCGCATCAATTCGCCCAACGACGTCGTGGTCGCTTCCAACGGATCGATCTGGTTCACCGATCCGACCTATGGCAGCGGCGGAGACTATGAAGGGCTGAAGGCCCAGCCCGAACAGGACAAGCACGGTGTCTATCGCGTCGATCCGCAGAGCGGGACCGTCACCATGGTGGTCGACGATTTCACGCAGCCGAACGGTCTGTGCTTCTCACCCGACGAAAAGAAACTCTACATCATCGACAGCGGCATCACCCATGGCGGTCCCGCCCACATCCGCTCCTTCGACATCGATATCGCTACCGGCAAGGCCACCAACAGCAAAGTCTTCGCCGAGGGTTTTGCTCCCGGACTGACCGACGGCATGCGCTGCGACATCGACGGCAGCGTCTGGTGCAGCATGGGTTGGGCCGACCCGAAGGAAGATGGCGTGCGCTGCTATCATCCCAGCGGCGACCTGCTCGGCAAGATCCATCTGCCGGAAACCTGCGCCAACCTGACCTTCGGCGGACTGCTGCGCAACCGGCTGTACATGTGCGCGAGCACCTCGGTCTATGCGTGCTACACCAGCACGCAGGGTGCCTTGAGGCCCTGATCGGGGCAACCCGACGGCCCCGGCGCACGCGCCGGGGCCGTTTTCTTTTGGGCACATCTTGAAAACAATTCCGCGCCGGAACAGCGATCGCTGCACGTTGACGCAGGCCCTCCGGCGGCCATGAACACGCGTTCTGAAACGATTGGTCGGCGAAAGCGGTGCAACACAGCGTTCGCGAACGCCGCGCCCCGCCAGCCCCTATCGCGAAGCCAGCCGATGCTGTTCACCCAGTCCCGTTAGCCAGTCGTGTAGCAAAATCGTGGCACAAGACATTCAACTCGCGTTCGCTGGTTTCCGTGTAGTCTTCGAGGCTTCGAGTCCCTCCGCGCTCACGACGAGATAACTTAGGGGTGGTCTTATCCGGGCCTATTGGTGCCACTGGCGCGGCAGCTTCTCTGAACACGCTTGATCTGTGATTGAACTAAAGTACAGCCATATTGAGCGATGAATTTTCAAGATGTCGGACAGCCAAGACGAGGTAGGCAAAGAAAAAAAGGCGATTGTCCTTAAGTTTTGGAAATCGGTTAATTTCGTCGCCAGCGTGGGTTTGGAGCTGTGTGGCGCAGCCGCGATAGTGGGCGGCATAAGATTTATGGAGGCAATCTTAAGCCACGATCTGAAGATGTTAGGATGGGAAATTCACCAGATCGCGCTGGTGGCCGAAAGCTTTGTTTTGTTCTGTTTCATCGTTTGTTCCATGGTTAGCCAAATGTGGCACATGTTCGGCCAGTTCTTATATAGTGTCTGGACGAAATGGAGATCGGGAAGATGAGCGATACGATATCGTTCCGGTCAACGCTGACCTCGGAGATCAGACTTATGGCCGTAGCCTATCCGGCGGCCATCGTGCTGGGCTTGAGCTTGTTGGCATTCCAAGGCCTATCTGGCGTGCAAATTTTTATGTTTAGTGACAAGGCCACAAAAAGTGAGCCCTCGTCGTCTCCAACCAAACACGTTACACCGCTTCCTATTGAACCCGTCAACAACATTGCGCTTGGTGCCCAAGTCGTGGCATCGGCCGAAGCGCAGAGGAATTCGGCCGAGGAAATCCGGAACGAATTGATCGAGAACAACCGCGCTTTGCAGGCAGAGATTGCGGAGTTGCATCGGACCATCGCCGATTTGACCGCAAAAACCGCATCGCTTCAAAATCAGTACGCAACGATAACAGCAGCGCAGCCGAGCGCACAATCGCAAAAAAACATTCAGTACTGGGAATTTAGCAAACCCTTCGCCGGCAAATCGTTTGAAACCGCTTTGTATGGCACTCCTTTCGCGAAGGAACCCGCCTACAGCAACGTCGCCGGGATGTCGCCGATGTTCGAATGTAAGCTCGACTTTCCAAGACAGCTGATTAAATGTTCCGATTCCAAAGAATTCATCTTGAAATGGGATGACCAAAGCGGTGACCAATGGATGAATGACAAATCGGGGCTACCCGCCAAGGACAGCAAGATAGAGGTCAAGCGACAATAAGCACCGCTGTTTTCCGAATAACTGAATTGAAGTGAATTCGGTGACTCGCAAGGGTCGGCGGTTTTTGTTTGCGGGACAACGCACGACACCCGCAGTTCCGTAATGTTGGCAGTATTGGGTCGTCATGCGTGTCGGCATGCGAACAGCCACCGGCGCGCGTTGACGGCCGAAATCGCTTCGTGGTTCAGTTGGCTGGAGCGATCGGTTCTGATGGAATCAGAACCGAGGCTCCAGTTTTTCGTTTGACGCGTTTTCTACACGTGAACCGGTCTCCACCCCGCATCAAGTCGGGGCAGGCTTTCGCGCAAAAACGCTCTGATCGGTCTGAAAACATCAGGGAGGAAAGACGATGAAGCACGCAAGTTTGATGGCGCTCATGGCGCTGGGATTGACGTTTTCGGCCACCGCGCAAGCGCAGACCACCAAGCGAACCGAACTTGCCAAGGGTGATCTGACCGGAACGAACATGGAAGTCGTGGTCGGAACCATTGAAGCGGCTCCAGGCACGTCCGCGATCCTGCACACCCATGCCGGCGAAGAGGCCGTCTACGTCCTCAGCGGGGCAACCGCCGTCACGCCTGACGGCAAGCCGATCGTGTTCGAAGCGGGCACCGCCAAGATCAACGTCCGCGACGTTCCGCACGGAGCGTTCACGGTTACCGGCGACAAAACGCTCAAGCTTCTCACCGTCCATATCGTCGACAAGGGCAAGCCACTGTATGTTCCGGTCAAGCCCTGAGCGCCGATCGCGCGACCGGAAAGCCGCCGGGCGCGACGGGAGCAGGCTCAAGCGCCAAGGTTGCCAAAACGTTCGCCGGTTGATAACGACAGCCCGTCGAAAACTCCGTCAAACGCCGGTTTAGCTCAGCGGTAGAGCAGCGGTTTTGTAAACCGAAGGTCGGGAGTTCAATCCTCTCAACCGGCACCAGCAAAACCCCCCATATTTGTTGGGCTTTTCGCACTTCCAACACCGCGGCGAAGTCGGCGCAAACGGCGGAGAACAACGGTCGCGACAGGCACAATTTCAGTCACACTTGTTCCTGTTCCGTTGCCAGGGGCCGGCTCTATGATCCGGCTCTATCTCCAGACCGCCATGGTGGCGTTCGGCTTTGTGCTGTGCATCGATGGCCTCGCAATGAGCCTCCGCACCCTTGCGGCAGTCATGAGCGTCCGTGTCGAGCAGGCAGGATGGACTTCACCGAACCGCCCCGCGGGAGCTTCTTGGGTTTGTACTGACCGCGGCTGCTGGTGCTATTGAAAAGGCCGGTGGGACAAGTTGGAGCCCGCCGCCCGTCCGCGCGGCTTTAGCAGAACTGGGCCGGGATTACCCCAGTCTTCCCTGTCGGGCGCGTTCGGCGGCAACCAGCTGATATTTCAAAATCTCGTAGCCAACCTCGCGTAGGCAGGGATTGGGCCAAATCCGGTCATCCGAACAGTCGCCGCCGACTTCCTGAATTTCGAGCCGATCACTTTTGCCCAGCGGCGCCGTAACACCAGCTTCGACCTTCGGCGCGAAGCCGAGCAGAACGGTGATGCCAGCGGCGACAAACGCGCCAAGGGCCACTGCTGATAAAGCTTTGATCATGACGGTCCCCTGTCACGGGCCTTTGCGACCCTTCATTGACGCCCGATTGGTATCCAGCGCCGGTTTCCGGATGTCTTCGCCGGTGCGGAAAACGGTTTCGTCCCGCCGGAGTTTTGTGTCGTTCCCGCCCGGGGGACGAAACATTGTCGGCTCGCGTAGAAGACTCGGCGACCCAGCCGGGGGGTTCAGGGACT
>JBEKZZ010000164.1:0-3827 GCA_049509335.1 Bradyrhizobium sp.
CGCCTTCGGCCAGCGGCAGGTCTCGACCATCTACAACCCGCTGAACCAGTACCACGTCGTCATGGAGGCGGCGCCAAAATACTGGCAGAACCCCGACATCCTGAAATCAGTCTATATCAGCACCTCTGGCAGCTCCGCGACCGGAACCCAGACCACAAACGCCAGCGCCGGCACGGTTTCGGGGGCGCCGGCAGCGGGCGGCACAACGACAACGGCATGCTCGCCGGCATCGGCTGCGGCATCGACCGCTGTCGGGCAGACCACGACATCGTCCGCCATCTCGTCTTCGTCGGCCGCAACAACTGCCACAACGGCGGCATCCTCGATTTCGTCTGGATCGACCACCGCCGCGGGCGTCACGGCTGCCTCGTCGACCACCTCGACCACCGCGTCGTCCTCTACCGCTAACTCTTCCTCGACATCGACGTCGAGTTCATCATCGACCTTCACTCCCATCACATCGTCGACGCCGACGTCGGCGGCCTCCGCGGGGATTACGGCCTCGCCCTCCAGTGGCGTCTGCGCGACGTCGTCGGCATCGACCACCTCAACCGCCGCACTTTCCTCAAGCGCGGCGCGCAATCAGGCGCAGAACTCGATCGGCAACACCGGCAACAGCACCGCCTCCAGCGGCTCGGCGGTCAGCACCGCCGCCGAAACCATGATTCCGCTCAGCGTATTCGCCCATGTCGGGCCGGGCAACGTGCCGCTGGCCGTCAATCACCAGGGACTCGCCGTATCGGCGACCATTTCCTTCAATCTGGCGCCTGGGGCTGCGCTAAGCGACGCGGTGCGCGAGATTAATGCCGCCTTGTTGCGGCTGCATGTGCCGACAAGTGTGCGCGGCGGCTTTCAGGGTACTGCGCGCGCGTTCGAACAATCGATCGCCAACGAGCCTTATCTGATACTGGCGGCGGTGGTCGCCGTCTATATTGTGCTTGGCATGCTCTATGAAAGTTACATCCATCCTCTGACCATTTTGTCGACCTTGCCTTCCGCCGGAATAGGCGCGGTGCTGGCGTTGATGCTGTTCGGTATTGAATTCAGCATCATGGCACTCATCGGCGTGATCCTGCTCATCGGCATCGTCAAAAAGAATGCGATCATGATGATCGACTTTGCGCTCGATGCGGAGCGCACGCGAGGTTTGTCCTCGCGGCAGGCCATCCACGAAGCCTGCCTGCTGCGCTTTCGGCCGATCATGATGACCACCATGGCGGCGCTGTTGGGCGCGGTCCCCTTGGCGCTCGGCCTCGGCGACGGCGGCGAACTGCGACAGCCGCTCGGCATTGCGATCGTGGGCGGCTTGTGCGTCAGCCAGGTTCTGACGCTGTACACCACGCCGGTGATTTACCTCTATCTCGACCGATTCAGCCTCTGGCTTCGTCCGGCTCACGGCTTGCGGAGTGATCCGGACGCACCGCTGGTACCCGGCGAGTGAGCGCCGGGATTTCAGGACATTTCACCGGACAGCGACCCGTCAAAAGGAGATGCAATGCGCTTTAACCGATACTTTCATATATTGGCTCTCATGTTGCTTACCCTGAGCGTTGGCGGGTGCGGCCAGGATGGTGCCGGACCCAAGGGCGATAACGGACCGCCGGGACCGCCCGGCGCCCGTGGCGAGGCGGGTCCACAAGGGCCAGCCGGCCCGCAGGGACCTGCCGGGTCGCAGGGGCCGGCGGGCTCGCGGGGGCCTGCTTCGGAGACGCGGATTTTGCGGGTCAACTGCTCCACGGAAACCTGCCAGGTCGCGTGCGAAATGAGCGAGGTGATGGTAACCGCCTATTGCGGCCCGAGCCGTCACGCCGCGGCCTTCCTCAGCGAGAATTCGGCCTCATGCGGGCTGACGCCAAGTAACGCGGATAGTCCGCTCGTTGCGGTATGTGTGCGAGCCCATGCACAGTAGCAAGCCGCGCCGCGATCTTGCGCCGGGAGCGCCGTCAGTGCCCGGCGGAGCGACCCGTCAGCCGACGACGCGGAGGCGTCGACTGAGCTGGCGCGCTTCAAACGTTTGATCCGCGCCAGACTGAGACGGACGATTTGGCTCGCGATATTAAAGAGAAATTTATGCGGCGCTGAGCGAACCTGATGATGGGATAGTTCGTTTCTGAAACGATCTGCCGTGGGTCGACGTGATGAGTATCAAACCATGAATCAAGGTAACACGAAAATTGCGGTGAACGCCCGGTCTCGAAGGACGGCCATTTCGACCTGCATCAAATGCGGTGGCCAGAAATTCGAGATCGCCCTGACACAGCAGACGGGCTCGGCGTCGAGGCTGAGCCTGGTGCAGTGTGCATCCTGCGGAACCCCAACCGAGGTTATCGATCCAGACTTGCCGATCCGCAAAGCCAAACGCTTGCCAATACGCATTGCGCTCCTAGCGTTCCACGCTTTTTGGCGATGGACCACGCGATAGCGCTTTGTCTTCGCAACGCCCACGTGATGATATATTGAGACGACGGGCTATCCAAACTGACATGTACAAAAGGCAGTGTACACCGCGATAGGCGAAATGCTTATCGCGGTATTTTTTTCGCGATGTCGGCAAGCCATGTCGTCGCGATGCCTGATTGACGCGGCGTGTGCATGCGACGATCGGCAGCGCGATCGCAACCTTCCTCGAAGGTTCCCGCAGTCGTCGAGGCCATTCAATCCCGACGGCAGCCTCCGCGACTGGATCAGAGAATTCACGATCAGGAAGCGGCGTGGGCCAATACCCGGTGAAAGCAACTTCAACAAGCCAATCCGGTTCAGTCCGTATCCTTACCGCGCTCGCAATCTCGTCGAATGCGCCTTCGTATCGCAACGCGCTGAAACCAGCTCGCTAACCTGCCTTCGCAGTCGTTCAAGTCGTGTCAATCAGGCGGTGGCTTCACGCTCACGAGTCTACGACCCAATGCTCTTCGTATATTCCGTGTTCGAAAAATATTCGCGAGCGCTACGCTAATCGTCTGCGTGCCGTCGGTCGCGTTCTACATAAAAATCAGTTTGTAGAACATCATTTCCATGTGGAACGCAAC
This sequence comes from Bradyrhizobium sp., assembly GCA_049509335.1. Lineage (GTDB taxonomy): Bacteria > Pseudomonadota > Alphaproteobacteria > Rhizobiales > Xanthobacteraceae > Bradyrhizobium. The sequence continues at coordinate 3,027 of JBEKZZ010000164.1, forward strand.
GTTTTCACGCGCGATTTAGCAGACCGATAACTCGCTTCGCTTCTATTCCCCCTGCAAGGCCCGGAGGACAGTCGGCTGCTTGCCAATCGCGCATCAGCGATTGACTGACTTCGTCAGGACGTGAGGCGCGTATGACATTCTCGATTGGTCTGTCGAAGGTCCAGCAGGGCCGGCGAATGGGATTTTCGGCCATCAGGGCACGTTTGGACTGGTATCGGGCGCGCGCCGACCGTCTCTGGTGGACCACGACGCCAGGAGATTGTTGGATAAGAAACGTGCTCGGTAAATTTGCAAAAGCCAACGATGGAAACATTGCGATTATATTTGTCATCGCGCTAATCCCGATATTGGGCTTCGTGGGCGCGGCCGTCGATTACAGCCGTGCATCCGCGGCGCGGACATCGATGCAAGCTGCCTTGGATTCGACCGCCCTCATGCTTTTGAAGGATATCTCTTCAGGCGTAATCTCGTCATCACAGGTTGGCACCGCGGCGAACTCCTACTTCAATGGACTCTATACGAATACGGATTCACAAGTGATCTCTGTAACCGCGAGTTACACCGCGCAGAGCGGAACCAGTCCACCAACTGTCCAGGTCGCCGGTTCCGGGTCGATCAAGACGGACTTTTTGAATGTGATCGGTTTCCCCGCGCTCGGGTTCAACGCCAGTACGACCACCACGTTTGGAGCCGGTCTCCTCCGGGTAGCCCTCGTGCTCGACAATACGGGTTCGATGACTGACTACAACAAGATCGGCGCGTTGCAAGCCGCCGCCAAAAATCTCGTCGCGGAGTTGTCGG
>JBEKZZ010000165.1:0-3797 GCA_049509335.1 Bradyrhizobium sp.
AAGCTATGTGGAAATGGCCCCGATCTCTGGCTCAATCTGCAAAAGCGATACGATCTGCATCAGGCAGAGTGCGAGCTTGGCGAGATGATCAAAGACATTCCGACGCTGGAAGTCGCATGAACGTTGCGATTTGCGGCCCCCGTAGCCCTATGAGCCAATCAGCCAAGGCTGGTCATTCCGTGGAACCAGACCCGTTCCAGATAGTTTGTCCACACCATGGCGGGTAAAAATCAGACGGGGCAAAAGGCCGGTCGGAGGCGCGGGCTGCTTGAAAGCGAGCGCAAGTTGCGCCTGCTGGTCGAGGGGGTCGTCGACTACGCGATCTATATGCTCGACACCGACGGCATCATCAGTAACTGGAATGCCGGCGCCAAACGTATCAAGGGATACGAGGCCGACGAAGTCGTCGGGCGGCACTTCGGGATGTTCTATTGCCCGGAGGATCGTGAGGCAGGATTGCCGGCCCGTTCCCTCGAAACGGCTCGGGAAAACGGAAAGTTCGAGGCCGAGGGTTGGCGGGTGCGCAAGGATGGCTCGAAGTTCCTCGCGTCCGTGGTCATCGACGCGCTCTACGAGGACAATCAGCTCATCGGCTTTGCCAAGATTACCCGCGACATCACCGAGCGAAGCAAGGCCGCCGACGCCCTCAGGGAGAGCGAGAGGCATTTTCGTCTGCTGGTGAATGGCGTCACTGATTACGCGCTCTACATGCTCGATCCCACCGGCGTGGTCACCAACTGGAACGCCGGTGGTCAGCGCATCAAAGGCTACCGGCCGGAAGAAATCATCGGGCAGCACTTCTCCCGCTTCTACACCAATGCCGATCAGGCCGCCGGCCGGCCCGCGCGTGCTCTTCGGCTTGCACTGGAAAACGGCCGCTACGAAGAAGAAGGCTGGCGCGTTCGCAAGGATGGCACCTTCTTTTGGGCCAGCGTCGTCATCGATCCGATACGCGATGACGAGAACAGGCCGATCGGCTTCGCCAAGATCACGCGTGACATCACCGAGCGTCGCAGGGCCCAGCAGGAGATGGAAAAACTCCAGCTCAAGCTGGCGCAGTCGCAAAAACTTGACGCGCTGGGACAGCTTACCGGTGGTGTGGCGCATGACTTCAACAATCTTCTCATGGTCATTACCGGCAGCCTCAGCGCGTTGAAGAAGGTGGCGGAGGGAAATCCGAAAGCGTTGCGCGCGGTCCAGGCCATTGATGCGGCCTCTCAACGCGGCGCCGCGCTGACCAGCCAGCTTCTGACGTTCGCTCGCCGGCAGAGCGTCAATCCGCAGACCATCGACGTGCGCGAACGCATCTATTCGATGCGCGATGTTCTTGACACCGGGCTCGGCAGCGGCGTCGAACTGCGGATCGAGGTAGACGAGGGGATATGGCCGATCCAGGCGGATGCCGCCGAATTCGAAACCGCGCTGGTCAACCTGGTCATCAACGCGCGCGATGCCATGCCGCAGGGCGGCAATGTGACCGTTCATGCCTCCAATGTTTTCGTGGACGACGGCGTCACCAGGGGCGATTTTGTGGCCATCGAGGTCAAGGACACCGGGACCGGCATTCCCGATGACGTGTTGGCGAAGATATTCGATCCGTTTTTTACGACCAAGCCCATCGGCAAGGGGACAGGTCTTGGGCTTTCGCAGGTCCATGGTTTCGCGCATCAGGCGGGCGGCACGGTCGCGGTCGACAGCGAACTGGGCAAAGGCACATCGTTCACGATCTGCCTGCCGCGGGGGACGGCGACATTGAACCGGCGGCCGAAGGCAACGGGCCACCGCGGCACCGGCACTGTCCTGCTGGTCGAGGACAATCCGGACGTGGCGAACGCTTCCACGGGTCTGCTGGAAGAACTCGGCTACGCGGTCCGCTGGGCCTCCGACGTCGACACCGCCCTCAGCGAAATCGCTGCCAATGGCATCGATCTGGTTCTCAGCGACATCGTGATGCCGGGCAAGATGGACGGGCTTGCGCTGGCGCGCGTGCTGAAGCAAAGACACCCTGGACTGCCCATCCTGCTGGCCACCGGCTACAGCGAAGCGGCGCAAAACGCGGCAGCCGAGTTTCCGATCCTTCGCAAGCCCTACCAGATCCACGAGCTGAACGCAGCGCTGTCGCGCCTCGCTGCCGGCCGATGAAAGCAGGCTTATCCTGAAGAAGATGCCCGCACCGCGGCTTCCGACCCGATCAAGGCACGCGAAGCATTGGAAAGCAGGCGATTGGTCGTGAGTTTCAGGAAGTAGAACGCTATTCCGGGATTTTGATAGCAGATTTGCGCCAGTTCGCCTTCGCTGATCCAGAGCAGATCGACATCGGTCCGCGCGCGGGCCGTCTGGGTTCGCTTGTGGTCCGCGGAAAACAAGCCGATCTCTCCGAACAGGTCACCCGCGCCTATGGTATGGTCAATCTGCTCAAGATGGACGTCGCCGGTGATGATCATGTAGAGGCGATCGGCATGGTCGCCTCGGCTGAAGATCACTTCGCCGGCCTTCAATTGTACTTCTTTCATGAACGGCCTTAGCCAGTCCGTGGAGAGATCACCTTTGGAAGCGGCCTCGACCCGGCGTATCAACCGCAGCATCTGAACGGCGCGCCAGACATTCAGGGGCAGCAATATCCCGTGCAGAACGAGCACGGGATAAAGGTTGTCGTAGAAGCCGTAGGTGATGAAAGCGACATTGCTGCAAACGGCCGCGCACCGCAAAGGTATCATCGTCTTCATGCAGAATGTAGCCAGCACGAGCGCGGAAGCCAGATAGCCGGCAGCTTCAATCCAGTTCATGCATTCCTCCGGGCGCGTCGGCTCGTTATTCCAATATTGCCCGATGCGCAACTGCGCAACTTGAGGGTGCGGCGCCAGGCGCAGGTCCGGAATCACGGCCGGAAAAAATTTCCCTTTGGTTTCAAATTGATTTGGGTCGTCCAGTCCCTCGAGTAAAAATATTCCGGTTCACTTTTGACCCAAATCACTTCTACATCTCTCGCCATCCCGGCCCAACACAAAGGGGCGTTTCGCGATCGTCACGAACGTAGGGTCGGGATGCGATGGACGCGAGTTGCGCTGCTGACGAGAGCGCACTCTTGCGGACGACGAAGTCGTGTGGTCCTGACGCCTCAATGGTTGGCGTCAAGTTGGCGAAAGAAATTCCGCCGATGAAGGTGACAAACAAGCCCGATCACCTGGGAGAGCACGAAGTAAGCCGTTAACACCATCGCGTGCGGGAATGCCGGGTGATCCCGGTGAACTCGTGGTGACTAACGCGTGTGCTTACTACACTTCGCGCACGCGGCTGCGGGTGCAACGGGCACCCGGCATTCCCCGCTCCCTTCTTGGGGTAGCGCCGCTCCCTCCTTAGGGTAGCGCCGCTCCCTTCTCAGGGTAGCGCCACGCCCTCTCGGGCGGAAGTTTCAGGCACAACTCGGGCGCGCTGCGTCGCGGGACGGCTCCCGGCCGTCGTCGCCCGCCACCGGCTCGCGCGAACGCGCGCCCGATGACAGGCTCCATCAGGCGATCCAGCATTCCGAGGTGTTGGTGATCGAACGGAAAAGCCGCCAAGTCGCAGGGGCTTGTCATGAAGCAAATGCAACTGGCGGTCCGCTGACAGCCTGTGTATAACCCGGCCCTTCGCTATATCAGATAAGTGGCGGTTTTTGCTCAGGAGTTAACGTTATGTCCGAGCGGTGGACACCCGACGGCTGGCGCGCCAGGCCGGTCAAGCAAATCCCCGATTATCCCGATGCCAAGGCATTGGCCGATGTCGAGGCGCAGCTTGCCACGTTTCCTCCGCTGGTT
>JBEKZZ010000166.1:0-3761 GCA_049509335.1 Bradyrhizobium sp.
GTCGATTGATTTTTCCATTCTGCGAATATGCGCCCACGGCTCACAGGATCAAGCTCAATCGGAAGGCACGCTTGCCTAGTTCCCCGGCTCGCGCTTCAATACCAGCATGCCCGAGCTTAGCCGCCGCTCCGCAGATCACCGGCATCAATACTGGCACGTCTACTTTGACGACATCCCGTGCCGGTCGGTCATTCCCGCGTCGTTGGTCTCTGCCGGTTCAACTTTCTGAGAGCGAGCAATATTGACCGCTGCGGCGGGGTTCCTGATGGAGGTTTGCCTTACCAATAGGTCGGTCCATGGAATACCGAGGCGTCGAGTATACCGTCGTCCGAGACGAGCGAGGCGACTGGCAATGGACCGTGTCGTTGGGGAATCCTGAAAAGATCAAATCAGGCCATACCCTGAGCAAGGGCGCTGCTGTACTTAAAGTATGGGCCGCAATTGATCGGACTCACCGCAAGGTGAGCTTGCCGCCCGGAACGAACGTATCTGGCAACGAAGTCCCGCCGTAAAACCCCAAAGGTGTACAAGGTCATCCTGCGAAAATCTCGGCGAGGCAACCATGATAATTGAAAAGCCAGAGCCGGAAGTCGATGGCTGGGCCGAAGCCGAGGCGGCCCTCGCTGCCGCGCAACGAATGCCCGGAGGTAACGAACGAATTGACGCGCTCAAGAAGGCCGGACAACTTAGATTTAGAGCCGATCAGCGCCGCACCGCGATCAGGAATGCGCGTAAAGACTCGGATTAGACCGCCAAATTAAGGCGCAACATCTCTTGAAATCCAGCTTCTACTGAGCCCGATTTGCCTCGGTCAAAAAAATCAGGCCCCGGTTTCCCGAGGCCCGATTCTATACGGCGCCCGACGTACATCCGGTCGCGCTGCCATCAAGTTTCATATCGTCACCGTGATCGCCGCTGTCAAACTTCCGTTTGCCGCGCCCCACGATCAGCAGCGCGCACCGTCCGTGCGTCGGCGCGGTCGACGCGAGGCATTAGACCGGCGCGATCGAAGGGCACCACGAGGCGGCGCTTGGCGCTGACGTAGCTCAGCGTCGATTTCCTCGATCGACCGCCTGAGTTCTTCGATGGACCATGATTCGAACATGTCGGCGGCGATCAACTCGTCGGCAACATTTGATTTGACCGGGAACGGCATTGCGGCAGGCTACGTCAAACACGCCACTTCGAATATTGAACCTTCGAATATTAAACTTTAGCCCACGTAGACCGCACGCGTCACATCGCCGTCATCAACGATGCCGGGACAGGAAATCTAGGATTGTCTGTATATTTTCAAATCCCCTCAATGACACCCGCCGCCCAACAGAGAGGATCACGCTTCGCTTACTCGCGCCCCGTCAGTGCGTTGGCGTGCTGGACGCGGGTGAAAGAGGCCGCCAACTGAGGCGGCCTACTTCGGCGGCTGCAATTCTAGCGAGTTGGCCCCCTTATCTAAATGCATTGCCGTTTCGGCTTGCTCGACTTTCTTGAGCAGCATATCTCGCTCCGGGCCAGGTGGGAACATTGCGGCTTGCTTCCGTACCTCTTTAGCCCACGCGACAATCCGATCTTGAAGAGTGATTTGATGGTTGAAGCGGCGACGACCGGTCATGAAACAACCTTGTGCTTGCTGGTCCTTACGCAGGATTTGCAATTACGAGCCGCTTCGCAAGCAAACAAAAAATAAAAATTCGGACACTGTGGGCTCAAATACTGACAGTAGCCACGGCGGCGTTCACATCGCCGTCATCAACAATGCCGGGGGACAGGAACTTCGGGATGTCTGTATATTTCAAATTCCCTCAATGACACCCGCCGCCCAGCAGAGAGGATGACGTTTCGCGCTTACGCGCGCGCCACGTCAGTGCGTTCAGCGTTCTGGACGCGGGACATTGACCTGCCAAATTCGGGAGGTACCACGGCGCGCGCTGCGGTTGGAGCCTACACCTATGCCGAAGATCGAAGTGAAACGAGTCCAAGCATCTATGACCATAAGCGATATGGAGCCGCCGCATTGGGTTGCGGTTGTCGACTACGGTGCGTTCGAGGTGGAGATTCCGCTACCTGCGCGTTATCTGATGGACGACGATGTCGGGTTCCAATCGCAACCAGCACGTCAGCGGAGTCGGGCGTGCTATTCGTTGGACTCGGCATATACCTGTTCGATTCCGGCGATCATCTGCGCTGCTATCGAATGCGCGAGAGCAGCATCGGCACCTGGAAGGGCGCTGGACTCCGCGTAGATTGATATCAGCGCCAAGGCAGTCCCGCGGCCAACATCAAGGTCGAAAGATTTTCGTGCCTCGGCAATTAGTGATTTTGCAATCTGCTTCCTGCCGTCATTCGAGACGTTCGCGAAATTGCCTGTTCGCTCACGAAGCGCGGGCATCTCGCTAAGGATCGTCGCCATGCATCGCGCCCCGGCCTGCTCTTGAAGGGTCGGCATGGTTCGAGCGATTTCGTCCACCTGCTTGAACAGCTCGGTCCCGCGCGCGACCTGCCAACGATTTGCGATGGACTTAAACATTATGGTTCCCCGTTCCTTCCGGGCGTTCCACATTGCCACGCCTGCCCATCCGTGAACAGCGAGTGAGCTGTTTTGACCAGACGGCCTGACGCAACACCGCTAGATTTTAGGCATGCCTCCATTGGTACCGGGACCCCTGCCCGTCCCGGTGCAGGGCGTTTTGAGATCGGCGGATAAAGGACGGCCTCGGCGCTGGGGGATAGCGCCGAGGCCGTCTGAGTTTGAGCTTCCGTGTGCCGGACTGAGGGGGATCGATCCGACACGATTGACCAAATCGCGAAAGCTGCAATCGTTCCGGGTCGCCTATCGGGCGGGTTTTCATTGCCTTGAAAGGAAATGCGCTAGGGGTCCGCGCCCAAGTTAATCAAATCCCCGAGAGTGAGCAATATTGACCAGAGTCGCGCGCCACCAAGGGTGCAGGTTACGGGCTTACTGAGGGAGACCGCCCATGGCGCACTATCGAGCATACTTGGTTGGCCGCGACAGTAATTTCATTAAGGCCGTCGATCTCATTTGCGACGATGACGACGCCGCAAAGAAATGTGCCGAGCGAATGGTTGCCGGTCACGACGTTGAGCTTTGGGAGCACGCCCGCAGGATTGCAAAATTTGAAGGCAAGCGACAATAGTTCGACGACCGGGAGATAGCCGCATTCCATCCGACACGATTCCGTAAACCGCAAAGGCTAATCTCGTACCAGGACGGTTCCGGCCATATTGCAACCGCCAAATCCGATGCTAAAATCGAATGGTGCAGGCAAACTGTGCTGAGATGACCCCGAAATCAGGCAACCGACGTGTTTGATCCCAAAGACTTCCTCGCCAAGGTGGGCGTGGGCAAGACAGTTGTCGAATTTCAAAAGAACCAAAAGGTGTTTTCGCAAGGCGACGTTGCGGACACCGTGTTTTACATTCAGGATGGAAAGCTCAAGCTGACCGTCATCTCCGAACAAGGCAAGGAAGCGGTCGTCGCGATTTTGGAGCCGGGCCAATTTTTTGGCGAAGGTTGCATGAATGGTCATTCAAAGCGCATCGCAACCACGACCGCGATGGAAGATTGCCTGATCACCGTAATTACGAAAGCGGCGATGATTACCGCTCTCCATGACGAACCGAAGTTTTCCGAATTGTTTATGGCGTATCTCCTGACCCGAAACAGCCGGATTGAAGAAGATCTGATTGACCAGCTATTTAATTCGAGCGAGAAACGACTGGCTCGCCTGCTGCTTCTGCTG
>JBEKZZ010000167.1:0-3757 GCA_049509335.1 Bradyrhizobium sp.
TTCAGCACGACGAGTTCATCGTAGCCATAGACACCGGTTTCCTCGTTCAGCAGCGGGTGCCGGTACCGGCCCATGATGGCTTGCGTATATTGCTGGGCGTATTGCAGACCTTGCGCTTTCATTTCCTTGCCGAGGAGTTCGGCGAATGCGAAGCTGGTCTTGAAGTCCGGATTGTTGCGGGAGACGAAGACGGAATAGCCGCTGAAGCGATCGCTGAAATGGCTTTTCTTGCCCTCGAATTCCCAATTCTCAAGCAATGAGTTGGGCACGGAATCGTGGTGAATTGACAGGAAGAGATTGGCGTTCAGATCGTTGGCGGCGGCGACGCGCTTGACAAGGCTGGGTCTGGCCTTGCCCTCGGTCAAGAGCAACCTGGTTTCAGGAAAGCCTTCGGACTTCAACTTCTTTTCGATTCGCCGCGCAAGGCGTAAATTGAAGACGAACTCGGCGACGTTGCGGGCGCTGGTCGCGCCTTCCGATATGGCGGTATGTCCCACATCCAGAACGATCCGGAATTTCGAGCGATCGCACATTGTTGCGACCGGCAAAGAAGACTTCAAGGCTGACGGCCCCAGGGCGGCGAGCTTTACGCTGCTGTCCTTCGGCGAGGCGGTATGCTTCTTAGCTAGCTTTGGCAATTTGTGGTGCTTTGACGAACCTGTGAAGATGTTCGACAGCCGGCCGGCATCGCTGACCTCGATCGGCAGAAGCGCCAACGCGGCCATCGCGGCGATGAGGGTAGGGCGGCGGCCCCAAGCGGCAAAGCCTGATCCGACGAATTTCGTTCCCGGCGACAGCAATCCCTGGTTTCCTAAGAGTGATTTTCTGTTGGCGCTTCATGGGTAACAGGGCAATATTAGCAGGGATTCGGAATCACGAGTTACTGGAAATGTACTGCCAGTTGAACTTGGGTGATGTAATCAAAAGCTTAGTCCGGTTGCCTGCCTAGTCAGCCGCTTTACCGCGCCTTGATTTCGTCGAACTTCGAAAGCGCTTGTTCAAATTTGCTATTAAAGAGCCACATCGCGTCCAGAATTTCCCGAACGGTCGCGGATGTTCTCGCCCTGTCGGCCTCTCCAAAGGCAAAAATGCTGTTGTTCCGCAGATATCCCATGATGGTCGGGTCGGAAATTCGATAGTTGACCAGGTCGCCTGACTTGAGTGCGGACTTGATCGGACTGGGAATGATCTGGATGAGTTCAAAGAGCTTCATTTGATCGATGGGATTTGGCAGTGTTTTGACGATCGCTCTCACTTGAGGAAAAATATCTGCGTGCTCGCCCATCAGCGCATCTCGCACGGCGGTCCAGTGATTGAACCGATGATCCAGACTGCCGGCCCGAGCCTCTTCCGTGTCGTCGCGTGCGCTCAAGGCTGGATCAAAGGCCGCTATCAGCGGCTTTATCGACGCCCATTTTTTTCGACCATTTTGATCTTCGGACGGTCCGGTTTGGAAACTTCCCTTGTATGTATTCGAACGCCCATTACCCACATTTTGATGGCCATTCGCCTCGGCGAAGAACAGCCCCAGGCTGATACGACCTGCGGCTTCAGCGTTCGCCGCATCGAGTCCCTTGGCCCGCGCAATGGCAACCGCCAGATCGACAACGTCCTCGAATGGCGTGGCTGATTTTTGAGCGTTGGCGGGCGGCGCCTCCATGAGGTCGAATAGAACCCGGTATTCGTCGACCAGTGGTTCTTTTTGGGCGTCAAAATATGCCGGAGGAATCCCGAATTTATTGGGTCCACCGATTTTGGAGGGAAGGGCGTCGGTGAGGTCTTTATATGTGCTCATCATGTTGACGCGCGCAAGGTACAGTGCCTGCCCCGGCAAGTTCGGCAACCGTTGGTTCGAATTGACCTGCGCTCGCCGCCGCTTCAGGATCGACTCAAAATCGTTTGCTGCATTATTGTACACACCGAGCGCCTCCGATTGTTTTTTCGAAAGTTCGACCGGTTGGCCCATCGCAGGGCACATGAAGCCGAGATGGGCGACGGCAGGGAAGACGAGCGATGCGACCGCGTTGATAACAGCATCGATCGCGGTAGAAACCGTCGGCGTGAGGAAAAGTCCGAGAGCGAGAGCTGCAGCGGGCGCGGCGGCATATTTTTTCATCTCCATGGCAGTCTCCGATGCCTAGATGCCTTTCTTCAATGGCCGCGCTCTCATGGTCAACAGAACGTCGCCCTTTGACCCAGCTGCGACAGCCCGAGGCGCGGTGGGATTGCATTCCTGCTGCCGATCCCATCCGGCGGACTTATATTAATCGTCAAGGCACTTGGACATGCAATCGAAGCTATTGAAGAAGTGATGACAACCGGAGCCTCTATATTCGGAAACATAGTCACAAAGCGGTCAACCGGTTACAAAAACGTAAGTTGGTCGTCGCGACGCTCGCGTTAGACTCCTATCGAATCATAGCGGGAAAGCGTCATGACTTCGAAAAGCCAATTTGCCGCCTTGGAACTCATGTCGCGAGTGAAAGCGGCGGCGGCCAGAAAAGAAATGGAATACTGGCTGGCCGAAGCCGAGGAATGGAGACGGCTAAAAGAAGCTCCAGACATCGGTGCCGTAATGCGCTCTCCAGGCCACGCTCCGGGGAATGCGGATCTGGTTTCAGCGGCGCCGCCATGCGGCCTTTCGGCATAGATCAAAACGAGCCGAGCCCTGACCCCAGCCCGATAACGGCGACGAGCGCTACGATTGGGCCGACAATCGCGGTCATGACGATATCCCGATAGCTTTCGCGATGCTTCGATCCACAAACAGCAAGCAGCGTGACTACGGCGCCGTTGTGCGGCAGGCTGTCAAGTGTGCCCGCGCCGATCACGGCCACGCGATGCATCAGGCCGGGATCGAGGCCGGTCTGCATATAGGTCGGACCGAGCGCGTCGAGGGCAATGGTCAGGCCACCCGATGCCGAGCCCGTGAGGGCGGCAAGAATATTGGTCGCCACCGCAAGCGAGACCAGCGGGCCGCCCTCGATGCCGAGCACCCATGCCTTCACTGCTTCGAAGGCTGGCAACGATGCCACCACCGCGCCGAAGCCGACCAGGCTTGCCACACTGATGATCGGCAGCACCGCGGCGTTCGCTCCAGCGTCCATCGTCGCCCGCAGGGTGGGCAAGCGGTTGAAATTGGTCGCGGTTAATACCACGATCGCCACGGCCAGCGCGATAATGACAGACCAGATGCCCGCGACCGCGCCGAGCGAGGTCGCGCCCCACCGCTCCTGCTGAAGGAAGGACGTGTCGATATTCGGGAGAACCCCGAAAGACATGATCAGATTGACCAATACGACGGTGACGAGGGGAAGCGCGGCCAGCACAACCGGTGGCGGCGCGGCGGCGCGAGCGCCACGGGCAATCTCCTCGGGATCGAATTCGCGCGCCGTGGTGGCGCGCTCGCGAATGATCCCGTCCGCTGCTGCGGCAGCGGGACCGGTCGTTTCGGCGTAGTTATAGGCTTCACCTGCGCGCCGCGCGCTAGCTTCCGCCCGCGCCAACCACCACAGGCCGAATCCGAGCATAATCGCCGAAGCCGTCAGGCCGAGGCCGGGAGCAGCGAACGGATTGGTTCCGAAAAAAGGCATCGGTATCGCGTTCTGTATCGCGGGCGTGCCGGGCATCGCCGACATCGTGAAGGTCGAGGTGCCGAGCGCGATGGCCGCGGGCATCAGCCGATGAGGCATGTTGGCGGCCTTGAACAGGGCGTGGCCCATGGGCGCCAACACGAAGAATGCGACAAACAGGCTGA
>JBEKZZ010000168.1:0-3724 GCA_049509335.1 Bradyrhizobium sp.
CTATATGTTCTGGGCGAAAAGATAGTCACGATGTCAACGAGTGAGGACAAGCGAACGCTGAAATGCAGCGGCGCCCTCTCGGTTGCATTGGGCGACACGAAGGCCTCAAAAGACGTTGATTTCACCGTCCAACAATCGTCGGATGGCAAGATATCGGTTTCAGTTGCTCCATTCGAGTTTTGAGGCTGACCAACGCGCCAACCGTCATGCAGTCGCGAAGTGGCTCGGGAGTGCTTTGAGCTCTATCCGAAAGTTATCTCGACCGAGGCCGAAAGTTGGTGCGAGGCCCCCGATCTTACAATATCGAATTTGTCGTGAACCGGCTGTGGAAAGCCAACAACGGTGGTGATCGGGAACTGAAGGATCACACTGCCGTTATCTCGTTATGAAACCTACGCCCTTCATTTCAGAGAAAAAGGCCGCCTTTTGGATCTGGGTAGGCGCGGCCGTCTTCACGATTGCCGCAATGATTTTTGGCCATTGACCATGCGACGACTTCACGAGCTATGGACAACTGAAGACGATCAACATCTGAAGGCACTCGCGGCCCAAGGCGCATCGCTCGTCCGCGCCGCCGCTGCTCTAAAGCGAAGAAATGAAACTGTTCGCGCACGCGCGAGGAAATTGGGTTGCGCATTTCCGCCGGCGCGAATTGTGCGGAGAAAATGGGCCAATACGCCAAATAGTGAACGGCGAGAAGGCTAGACGCCGCGGTAAGCAGCGGAATGGTCGTCGTCCGATATCTGCGTCCTGTGCAACTGGAAACCGGAAGGATCAGTTTTTGACTGGCCCGCCTAAAATGGGATTGAGAAGACGGTTGGATCTCTTGCTGGGGTTGGAGCAAGAGCGCGGCCGTCGCAATTATTCTTTCGTCATCGCGGCACGAGGCAAATCCTATGATCCGCAAATTGCGATCGGGTGAATACCGGCTTTACTCCCGCAAGGCCGATCCAAAAACCGGCAAGCGCCGGAATCTCGGTACGTTCAAATCTCGCGCGGCGGCCGAAAAGCACGAGCGCGACGTGCAATATTTTAAGCGGCACTAATATAACAGCCAGAACCAATATTGCGATGCTCCTGACCTACATGGACTACTATAAGGGCACGCGCACTCACTTATCGTTGAACAAGGACGCGCCGATATCACGACCCGTCGAGGCGGCGGGACACATTCTGTGCCGTCCGATCCTGGGTGGACCGCATCGCCACGGCAATCCAAAACCGCAAGAAACCGGACTCCAGCTCACGCCGGGCTTTCTTGCAAAATCGGATTAGCTGGTCAGACGAAACCGTCACGCTCAATCAACGGCATTCGGAAGCTCCAGGGACGACATACACTGTAGCAGGTCCGCTCGCATAGATTTAACCGATACGCGCTCGGGACGTCTGTCTATTCACAGCCTAAATCCAGCGCGGTCATTAAAGTGTCATTAACGATGCCGTATCTTCCGATGACCTTAAGGGAAGGGACGTGATGGGCTTCGGCATATCCCGCGTTTTTTTGCGCGGGCACAATCTCACTCAACAAAACCGCGCAAAGTGAGTACCGATGCCGGCGGAGGCATCGGCGCTGATTCAATGGCTCCCGGGCGGACGCTTGGAAATTCAAGAAATATCGATAAACCAAGCGGCGTGGAACGTCTTGTATGAATATCCCGTTAACTGGCTGCAGTTTCCCGGAAGCGCCCAAGTCACTCTTGGCCATCGTCCCCCAGCGCCAATCCCCGACGCCTGCCCAGCTGGCGCCTGATGCTGATTCAGCCTCGTCGGATTTTCGGACGCAGCCAGCTGGTGCCTCATCGTTAGGGTCCGTGTCGGCGTCGCAGGTCAAGCCGGCCTACCCGCCGCCCGCGGACAGGCCGACCCAGGCGGGCCCCGAGGGAATATTCTTCGACTTCAACCATGGCTGCCGCGTGCTTCTGCCGCAGCGAGAGCATGGGTCCTGGCGCGCCCGGCTGCGCGATCTCGACACTGGCAATATCTTGTTCGAGAGCGAGAACAAAGGCGCGCTGATCCGATCCTCGAAGCGCTGGTATGTGCGCTTTTCCATCGACGTCTGGTCGATCGAAGAGGGCAACGCCGAGCCGCGCCTCGTGCTGCATCATGAATATGACGCTTCCGGCCACGACGTGCTGATCCAATTTCCCGTCGGTACGCTCGGCGACTCCATCGCGTGGTTCTCTTATGCAGCCCGCTTCGGCGAGCGCCATCCGGGCTGCCGCGTCTCCTGCTCGATGTCACCCCTGATCGTCGCGTTGGTGCGCGACGCCTATCCGGACATTCGCTTCGTCACCCCTGAAGAGGTGGCGACGCAAAAAATTGCCGAGACTGCCTACGCCACCTATTCGCTTGGCCTGTTCTTCGGCGACGTTGCTTGTGAATATCAGCCGACCGATTTTCGTTTCGTCGGCTTGCACCGTACCGCCGGCTACATTCTGGGTGTCGACCTTGAGGAAAAGCCGCCGCGCCTGGCTCTGCCCGACGACAGCCGGCCGATCGAAGAACCCTATGCCATCATCGCCGTGCAAGCCACCAGCGGCGCCAAATACTGGAACAATCCGAACGGCTGGCGGGAGATCGTTGCCTTCCTGAAGGCGCGCGGCTACCGGGTCATCTGCATCGATCAGAAAGCCGTGCACGGCACTGGGATCATGTGGACCCATATCCCGCATGGCGTCGAGGACGAGACCGGCGACAAGCCGCTGGCCGAGCGGGCCCGCTGGCTCAAGCACGCCTCGCTGTTCGTCGGCCTGGCGAGCGGGCTGTCCTGGCTCGCCTGGGCGGCGGGCTGCCCGGTGGTGATGATCTCGGGCTTCAGCCATCCGACGACGGAATTCACCACACCCTTTCGGGTGATCAATTGGCACACCTGCAACTCGTGCTGGAACGATCCGAAGTTCAGCTTCGACCATAAGGACTTCCTGTGGTGTCCGCGGCACGCCAATACGCCGCGGCAGTTCGAGTGCACGCGGCTGATCACCTCGGCGCAGGTGATGCGGGTGATCGAGACCATTCCGGGCTTTGGTGCGCACGACGCGGCGACATGAAAATCCTATCGCTGAGAATTCAGCTATTTCCTGTTTTGGGGACTTGAAAATGAGCGGCACGACATCGACGATCCCAGGCGGCGTAACTTCTTCCGGGCTGACCGTAAGCTCCGGCGAGACCCTCACCGTCGATTCGGGGGGGGAAATTGTATCGGCGACCGTCGAAAGTGGCGGCTCCGTTATCGTCGTCAGCGGCGGTGTTCAATCGGCGACGACGATTTTGTCCGGCGGCACCGAGACGGTTTCCGGATCGGCGACGAGTGATCTCATCTTCGGAACGCTGGATACGGTCAGCAAGGTCAGCGGTGTTTTCACCAGCGAGACCGTCGAGAACGGCGGCACGTTCCTATTGCAGAACGGCAATTCCGCCGTCGGCACTACGGTGCTGAGCGGCGGACTGCTCGTCGTCAGCGGCGCCGACAACCAAGCCAACAACACGGTGCTGAGCGGCGGCACGCTCAATCTCGATTCGCCAAAGGCGGTCATCAGCGGTTCGCTGACGTTCGCAGGAACCGGCGGCACGCTGGAAGTCAGTGTGCTTCCCACCAGCTCTGTCGACGGAGACCTGGCCATAGCCTCGGGTTTCACCTCCACCGACAAGATCGACATTACGGCAATTACGGGCTTCAACAGTGCGACTACGACGTTGTCGGAGACGGTCGTCAATGGCAATACGG
>JBEKZZ010000169.1:0-3664 GCA_049509335.1 Bradyrhizobium sp.
GCCACGGGTCAATCGGAGGGCCGATGCCTCGGGGTCATCAAGACAATGATCGCTGTGGGTCCGTTCTTGACTAACGACATGAAATTTTGCCCGGGCGAGGCGACTCCTATCGTTGGTGTTGGTGTCGTGAACAGGTATGTCAAAGCCCATCCGGAGGTGCTGAATCCAGACGGGGACGACCTGTTGGTCACGCTGATGACGGCGTTCCGAGAGGAATGGCCGTGCAAATGACCGCCGCTGTCTGAGTGCCGCAGCGGGAAACACATTCAATCCTGAAACCCGATCCGTCCTGATCACGGTGGCGGCCCGCGCCGGCGCCGTCGTTCGTCAAATCACAACGGCCACAGGTGACATATCCCGGCGCGAAAGACCCATCAGCCAGGCTCGCAACGGCTGTGCCACGATCGGCTGGCAGTGGAGGCTGCATTATTCGTCGTAGCAATTCCCCTTAGCATCGCGGTCCCGATACTTGCCGCAACCTCCTCCGACCTGAACTATATCTCTCGACGAACCGGCCTTCACGATAGCACTCCCGTTCGCCGGCGCCGCGTTGGCGATAGGCGCTCCGAACAACTCAAGGCCTACGATCAGCGCACCCAAAAATGCAAACCAACGCGATTCCAGCTCCTCCTGTTGGCATATGAGGTCCGCGACGTTGTCTCATGCGTGGCTTGCGTGGTGGTGATTCCTTCGCATTTCCAACAGGCGTTCATAGCAATATGCCCGATACATCGAACAGATAATTGCCCACATGACCGAACCCTCCCGTTTGATCAACGGGGCCATGCTGCCTGGCAATTCGTTTCCGGGTGACTGCGTCTCCCGCCAAAAGTGGCTTCGTCGAGTGCCCGAATGGCTTCGTCGAGGCTCGCCGCCGTGGCGTGCATAGCCGGGCGCGGCAGCTTTCACCTACCCCAGGGTGCGCGCACTCGGCCAAGCGGCCTTTCTTCACGTCGGTAACCTCAGTACCGGGTGGTCGCAGGCCTTGCGGACGAGGGCAATCCGTCTTTCGCGGAAGGCCGCGGGCCGTTAAAAACCAGGCGCCCGGCGCCGAGTTCCGAAAGGGGTGGATTTTTACATCGGCTGAGATGGCGTTCGCGGTTTGCGCTTACGCTGCCAAGGGGCGGTCCGTTGGCTAGGCGTCTTCCGTCCATTTGCGGCCGTCAGGTGATGCGACTCGGACTTTGCCGGCGCCGAGCCCGCCTCGGGGGACGTGGCCGGCGTCCACAACAGGCGAAAGCCCCGCCTGGGGGAAACGGGGCTTTCTCATGGAGAAGCGGGGCGGGGGACCTCGCGCTTCATGAGTAGGTCGATGGATGCCGATAAAGGTTCAACAAATGATCGCGCGGGCGTGATGCAGCGCACAACCCGAATTGGCCTCAATCGTCCGTTGGAACCTTTGTTTCCTGCAGGGCGTTAGTTGCTGAAGTTCTCGAAAAAAAGAGCAGATGTGCGATGGCACTCGTGTTGGAAATAAACGTTGCTCTCTGGGTCATGATCGGCTGTGCGATATCAGAGGTTGCTCCGTTCGTCGGGCATCTGAACTAGGCCAACAGCCACTTCGTAACAGTGACCGTGACCCAACCGAACGCGGACAGCCAGCCGACCATCGCGACGGCAGTTGCGGTCAAATAGCAGATCCTGAAAGACCGCTCCCGTAATGTGGCTTTCCTGACGACCGCTGCCTCCATGGCCATAACTTCCGCGAGGCTGTTCATGGCACACTCCTCCCGTCGAACCACACGCATTATTGGGCATCCAATATAGCGAATTGGTTCAACGCCTCAGTGACACAGCACGACCTTGTGAACTGCGGCAAGAAGAGGCTAAAGCGACCGGCCGGTCTGTGCACTTTGTGACATTAGAACTGTGCGAACTCACTCGCGGACTCGCCGGCGGGCTTCCTGGAGTCGGGGAGGGGCTGTCAGCGCCGACCGCGGCCGGCCAGAAGCATCGCATGACCGATGGACGCACTCAGGTTGGTCGAGCAGCGCGGTGGCCGAATGACTGCGATCGCGGCGCGAACCCTTTTGGATATCCGCTTCGATCGGTCGATATCGGCCGGCGCGGGCTGGTCGAGGGCGGCGAGCGCCCGCTTGGCGGGCATTGGGGGCGTGATCTTTTCCATGATCGGCACCCTGAACGGCCGCCGACATAGCCGCAACGCACCGAAACGTCGCGTTTTTGGATCGCAGAGGATAACAGCGCGCTCGGCGGCCTTGCTGAAAACCGATGGGCGGCTCGGCACACTGCCGCCGAAGATGTGCCGAGCCTAGCCGAGTGGCGCGCTGGTCAAGCCCCCAACCGGCTGAACCAATCATGGCAACAATGTGGCCCGGCAGGATATAGCGCGGCTGCAACACTTCTGAACCATCTGCTTCATGGCCGATCGGAACCGGCCTTATTCACAGGCCCAGCCTAAAATCGGCCTTTTATAAATCCTTCAAGCTTTTGGGTAATTCTGGCTGGAATGCGGAGTTATCCACATGCGCACTCCTTGGACTTTATCAACGATCGAGGCTGCGATCTTCATCGGATTAGTGCTGGTCCTGGCTAGCGCGGGCACGTGGGCATCGACCGTCGGCTAACGCTGTCGGCACAGGCCTGACATCTGATAGCCCCTGCATGACTCCAGGAAGCCCGCCGGTGAGTCCGGGAGCTGCGGACTGCGATGTGCCGGCCGATCTCTCCGAACGAATAAGGCCGCGGCCGGATTCCGACTTCCGGCCCCGGTCACCAATACCCGACTATCCTGTCTGCCTGATCCGCTGTCATGGCGGACAACTCCTTGTCCACGCACTCGCGGAATGATTTGGCGCCAGGGGTGCGATAATAGAAGCAGTCGTTGTGCACTTGGTTGGATAGCTTCCACCGTCCGCCCTTTTCAGCCGGAGCAGGAAAGCGCCTGTCAGGGCAGCAACGCCGGCCGGGGGTTCCGGCTGGAAACCAAACATCTCGCCGGCATGATCCGCTCACCACAGTCGACGTAAAAATCCATCCCCTTTCGGGGCGCCTCAGCGCGCCTTTCATGCGGTTTCGGTCATGAGATACCTCGAAAAAGGGAATAATCCGTTACCGGTTGTTTCCGAACCGAGATTCAACCTTGATTTACTCGGTCAGGTTGCTTGGATGCTCGACCATGCGAAAGATGATCAAAGAAAACACTGCGCTTCGCAGGCTGTACTACCGGCTGCGGATGGCGCGAGCGAAAGGACAGTCAGACGAGAGCCTGATCATCTCTCAGCTAACCAAGGATACTCCGCGCACTTTCGTCGAGTTCGGCTTCCATCCGATCGAGTTCAACTGCGCCGGGCTTGCGAGAGACGCGGAATGGCGGGGCCTCTTGATTGACGGCAATGCCCGCCACGTCGAGGATGCGCGGTCGCTGTTTTCCGATCGCATCAAGACCGTCGAGACATTCTTGACGCGCGACAATCTCGAATTCATCAAATCGACCTTCGCAAAGATCGGCGTGCTGTCGATCGACGTGGACGGCAACGATTATTGGTTCTTGGAGGAGCTGATCGATACCGAGCCGAGCGTCATCTGCGTCGAGTACAATTCAAGCTTTGGCCTTGAGCCCGTCACCGTTCCCTATGAAGCCACCTTCGATCGCCATCAGAAGCATCCGCGCGGCTGGTATCATGGCGCATCCTTGACGGCA
>JBEKZZ010000017.1:0-76309 GCA_049509335.1 Bradyrhizobium sp.
GCCGGGAAACGGTTCCGCATGATGGACACAGACCAACGCTTCCGGACGCCCGGACCGCAATAATGGCCTTATTACCTTGGTAGTACGCACTCTCTACAACAAACCCACTCGGCACCAGACTGGAGCGCTGGAGTGCTTGCTGCATGCCGGCTGATTCTCCCCCAAATCAAAGCGCCAGACATCCCTCGAACTGCATCAAAAGTGAGTCAGAGCCATTATTGCAGGCCGAATGACATCATACGATGGAGCTGGATGGATATATCGATCAGACGGTGCTGTTCTCCGGTGACGGCTACTTCCGCCCCGTGATCGAGGCGGTACGGCGGCGCGGCGTGCGCGTTCATCTCGACGATGTCTACTCCGCCGCCAATGATCGCCGACGGATTGCGCCGCCAGGCCGATGTCTTCATCGACCTCATCGAGTTAAAGTCCAAGATCGTCCGCGTATCAGTTGAGCGCCCGGCCCCCAAGCGTTCTATAGAAAAGCCGCCGCTGTGTTGAGGTGAGCGGCTGCTCCGTTCAACACCAAAGGTCGCAAACAACAATGGACCCGGATAGTTAATCTCAAGTTACTCACCGCTTCAGCCCCCGCAACGCGTTACATGTTTAAGCGGGAATTAACCATAGATCGGCAGGTTGTCTGAGCAGTCCACGCGCATCTTGGTGGGCAACAGGCAAGCCTTGGGCATGAGCAGACGACTAGGATTTGTGATCGCGGCGGGGTTAGCTCTCGGCGGCTGCTGCCACGATGGAGTCGGGTACTACGTTCCGCGTTCGAATACAGTTGCAGAGTTCGGTGTCCTTCCGAAATCACACTATGCGAAACAGGCAAAGGCTCGAAGTCCCAGCAACGCGGTAGCCACTTCCGAAGACATTTCTCCAGGCGAGGATGAGCTTTCCAAACTGAGACCATACTCGAAAGAATGGCATGCTGCCCTTGATGCAATTAACCGCGCCGCCGACGAGGAATTAAAAAGAAAATTGGTCATCTGCCGAGGGTGTACGCCGCCGGCGCCGGACGATCAGACCGGCTCACTTGGGCCCAACCGCGCAGCTGGAGGCTATCTATCACTCGACGAGGCTTCGAAATCTCGATCTTTGCCGCCCGAATCTAATTCGAGCGCTGGGCTGCGATAGAACGTGAGCTAATAAGCCCGGGAATCGAAGCCCAGCCCTTCGGCTTATTCTGAAAGCCAACTCGTCGGATCCGCACCTTCGAGCCTTCGCACGGGGAATACCCCGTACCCCGTCCGGGCGATTATTCTGGCCGTCGAATTTCTTGCTCGAGACACGCTCAAGAGGGAGGCAAAAAAGCGGTCCGAGCGAATCGATTAGGTCCGATTGTAACCCGAAGAGCTTAGATGGCGCGCCAGGAACGATTCGCACGTCCGCCCCTTGGATTCGTAGGACTGATTTTGTTGATGTAGTCGCTCCCGGTCGTTGTCGGGGCGGCTTCTCCGGCTTTCCGTGCTGCTCGTCCTCGGTCATTTTGAAGTGGTTACGCCAAATTGCCGATCAAGCTTCTCCTTTTCGAGTCGTCCATCTTCGCCGCTGATCGCCTGACCGATCTCGGGGGCGCCGGCCAGGATCTGCCCCCAGAATATCGGGTTGGTGTTCCGCGGACCACACCGCGACGGGCCGTTCCTTGGCCGCAGGTGGCCAGTGCCCCCGCGCGAGCGCTTTATGCGCGCGAACGCGTTGTATATTTTAACTTCCGTGGCGGCGCCGCCACAACACGCGTAGCCCATTCGCGGCTCAGTTCTCAGCCCCGGCTGTCCTATACTTGCGTTGACATGCATCGGAGTTGCCGTCCTTGCGCGCAGTCAAGCCCAAGTTTCCGCCGGACTCATTTCAACTTCATCGGTGTCAATAAAAAAATCGGAAGAAATGCCGGCCCGGCCCGCGCCACATGACTCTGACCTGGCAGTCAAGACGAACTCGGCAGCTGCGGAACCTAGGGCAGCCCCGCTTCAGCGCAGACCAGCTTCTCCGATGGCCCCTGAACTGGCGCAGCAGATCCAGACGATGGCGCGCGAATTCGCAAATGTGGAGCAAGGAATCGATCAGCTCAAAACTGAGCAGTCTCAAATGGCCCGCGACACGGTGGAGGTAGTTGAGCATCTCAAAGCAGCGCTGGATAGCTCGTCACGACGCTGACCACCGAATATCTTAAGGCGACGCAGGCTCAGATGGCTCGCGGCAACTGCAACCTCGCAGACCAGCTTAAGGCAAGCCAAGACCTCATGACCGGCATCACTGAAAAGCTCAGGCAAATCCAAGAGCGCGCCGCTCGCCTCGTAGCTTCCGAGCACAAGCCGCGGTCCAAGACACTAGCGTCCTCGCCACAGACGGTCGCCAACTCGAGCCTTGGCCAGTAACGCCTGCGCAGCCACTAGTCGGGGTGCGGACGCAAGATTCGGGGGCATTTGAAGCCCAAACAACAGTAATCGCCAGCGATTGACGAACGGCAGAAAGTGGCTTACGCGCGTAAAATGGTTAGTCGGGCGTTCGCAAGCCAATAATGATTCGCCTTGGCCATCCGCGCTATCCACGCAAAATCCCCGGCGGCCTTACCCTAGCAAGTTCGCTCCGCTCCTCGGGCGTCACAAATTTTAATCAGTCAGGTTACGCGGACGGTACCTTGTAATCCGGAAACCTGCTCAGGACCGCCGCCCTCAGGAACTTGAAATGGGTTATGGTATCGGCAAGTGATTTCAGCCGCCTCTGGCCGTTTGAAATTTCTGCGCTGAACAAGCCTTGGTGATGGGTGTCCAGCGGCTCCCGATCCAGGTACTCGTCGCTCGCATTTCCAACGGTCACGGCGGCTCGTGCCAAAACCTCCTCGACCCTTTCGCTTAAGCCTTTTTGCTCCCTCTCGGCTGCCTGCAAAGCGGCTTCGATCGCGTTCATGACGCCTTCGACGCGCTGATGATCGGTTTCCTCATCCCGTTGAGGAGAGCGGACCTTGAATCCGTCACCTCCCAGATGGTCTCGGGCAAAGTTGCGCGCGCGCGCTCGTAAAAATAACTGGAACATAGTCCTGCCAGAACCCCCGAGACGGTCTCGAGAAGCGGGTGAAAAATCACTCGAAGATCACAGGTCAAATTGTTATCGGCCGAGCTTACCTGACCTCGCGTACTGCCTATACGATATTTCAGCCTGCGTTCTTCTGGCTCGGTATCTGATTAACTCACGATACCATGATTCACATCTTGATCAAGCATCGCCCCCTCACACGGCTCGCTCTCGGGACCGCAGCAGGCGCCAGGCTATGCCGATTTGGCTTGCTCTAAATTGGCAAGCGGCTCCTTCCACGCATCGTAGCTATAGACCCAATCCGGATTGGTGGGACCCTTGAGCCACGTATTCGTGCGTGAACTGAGCTGAACGTGCGATGTCCGTTCTCTGCGCGTTGCCTCAAAACGCCGCAACGCGCTGGCTACGCCGTCGCGATCTACGCCCTCGAGGCAGCGCGACAGGATGGCTGCATCCTCGATCGCCATCGCCGCGCCCTGCGCCATATAGGGCGTCATGGGATGACAGGCGTCGCCAAGCAACGTCACGTTACCATCCGACCAGCGTGGCAAGGGGTCGCGATCGACCAGCGCCCATTTGTGCACCGAAGGGCAGGCCTCCAGTACATGACGTACCTGGGGATGAAAATCAGCGAAGGCCCGACGAAGTTCGCCGACATCTCCCATCGCCGACCACGACTCGACCGTGAATCCCGGCTCGGGCTGACTGGTCACGAAATAGACCTCGCTACGGTCCGGCTTCACATAATAAATGACGATATGGCGGTCGGGCCCCCACCATTTGGTGCAATCGTCGATCGCGTGACCGTTCAGAAGTGAGGCAGGAAACACGGTACGATAGGCGATGCGTCCCGTGAAGTTGGGCTCGTGGCGGCCGAACAGTTCGTCCTTCACCAGGGAATGAACACCATCCGCGGCGACGAGCGCGTCAGCGATCGCGCTTGCACCGTTTGCAAACCGAAGCTTGACGCTCCCGTCGGCAAGCTGCTCGAAGCCGATGAGCTTGTGGTCGAGACGAATCAATTCGGGTGGTACCGCGCTCACCAGCGCCGCGTGCAGGTCGCCGCGATGCCCGAGAAGATATGGCGCTCCATATTTCTCTTCGGCCACGGGGCCAAAAATCATGTCAAAACGGATGTCGCCCGTATCACACTCCCTGTTGTTCCATGAACGCGGATAGAACGCCGCGCGCCGGAGCATCGGCTCAAGATCCCACGCCCGCAGGACTTTCATGGCATTGCAACCAATCTGGATGCCCGCGCCCAGGCGCGCAAACTTCGTGGCCTGCTCGTAGACTGTCACATTCAGCCCAGCGCGCGTCAGTCCGGCGGCGGCCGCAAGACCTCCCATCCCTGCTCCAATGACCGCTACCGAAATTTTTTTCATGGCCAACACCCGCTGCTTTCGTCAGGCACTATCGCTTATGCGGCAATTTTCATATGACCGAGGCCAGCGCCGCAAACGACTAATTCTAACCCGCCGTGATTAATTCTCACAGTAGCGGTCCGGCCGCTGTGAGCTCAGCTCACAGTGCCTGATCTTAAGTCGTTTGCTTCAGCAGTCCGGGCATTCAATTCTGTCAGAAATGGCGTTCGGCTTTAAGCTGGTCAGGGAAGCGCGAAACGGCTTGGGGAACAGGGCGCGGCATGACGTCAATTGTGGACGACGCTAGTATTCAGAAACGAGCTGCAACCAGGCCCTGGTACAAACAGTCCTATATCCAGGTCCTGATCGGGATCGCGCTCGGTGCGCTGGTTGGCTATCTCTGGCCTGACGTCGGAGCGAGCCTGAAGCCGCTGGGCGATGCGTTGATCAAGATGATCAAGATGGCGATCGGGCCCATCGTGTTTTTAACGGTCGTGCACGGCATTGCGAGCCTGGACGACATGGGAAAAGCTGGCCGTATCGGCCTGAAAGCGATTATCTATTTTGAGGCCGGCACCAGCATTGCCCTGCTTTTTGGACTTCTCGTTGTCAATCTGGCGAAACCGGGCGTCGGAATGCACATCTCACCGGCTTCGCTCGATTCGAAGCTCGTTGAATCCTACGTCACGCAGTCGCACGATCAGTCCGTCGTCGGCTTCCTGATGAATATCATCCCGCAGACGTTCGGCGGCGCGTTCACGAACGGCGATACATTACAGGTACTCTTCATCGCCGTGCTGTTTGGCATCGGCTTGCAACGGTTTGGCCAGCAGGGCAAGCCGGTGCTTGCGCTTGTCGAGGCGCTGTCGAAAATACTTTTTATCGTGATCGGAATGATCATGCGGCTCGCGCCGATCGGCGCATTCGGCGCGATGTCGTTTACGGTCGGCAAGTATGGGGTCGGTGCGATCCTGACGCTGTCCGGCTTCATGCTGACGTTCTATGCGGCCTGCCTGTCTTTCATCATCATCGGGCTCGGTCTCGTGTGCCGTCTCGCCGGCTTCAGCATCTTCAAATTGATCCGGTATCTGAAGGAAGAATTGCTGCTCGTCTTCGGCCTTTCGGGATCGGAGCCCGTGATGCCCCGCTTCATGGCCAAAATGACGGCGGCAGGATGTTCGGAGTCGACCGTCGGCCTCGTGATACCGACCGGCTACACCTTCAATCTGGACGGCACCTGCATCTATCTGACCATGGCGGCTGTGTTTCTGGCCCAGGCTACCGATACGCCGATATCGATCCCGGAGCAGATCGTCCTGCTCGCTGTCTGCCTCATCGCCTCGAAGGGCGCGGCCGCCATCACGGGCAGCGGGTTTATCGTGCTGGCCGCGACCATCGGATCGGTCGGGCACGTGCCGGTGGCGAGCATCGCGCTTTTGCTGGGCATCGATCGTTTCATGTCCGAAGCCCGCGCCCTGACCAATTTCATCGGAACGGCGGTCGCAACTGTCGTCGTCGCGAAGTGGGAGGGAGAACTGGATCAAGAGCGCTTTGCCTGGTCTCTCGACAATCCCGAGGCCATCAAGCTATCCTCGTAAGGCTTGAGGAGGCTTCGCCCGTATGAGGAAACTACCGCCGCTCAACGCGGTGAGGGCATTCGAGGCCGCTGCGCGACATATCAGTTTCACCAAGGCGGCCGATGAGCTTCGCGTGACGCACGGAGCCATCAGCCGGCAGGTTGCTCTGTTGGAGGACTGGTTTGGCGTCAAGCTGTTTCGGCGCGCACCTTCCCAGCTCACGCTGACGCCAGCGGGACATATTTATTATCGCGAAGTGACCGCCGTACTGGACAGGTTGGCGCTGGCGTCGATGAACCTGAAGCAGCACAGTGCGACTTCGGTCCTAAGGATCAGTGCGCCACCGACATTCACCATGCGATGGCTGATCCGCCGCATCTCGTCGTTCCAGAGGCTCCGCCCGGACGTCGAACCGCGGCTGACGACGTCGATTGCGCCCCTCAATATCCAGGACACGAGTTTCGACATCGCGATCAGGGGGAATGTGGGCGAGCCGCCGGCCGGTTGGCGATCACGGCATTTCATGACGGAGATCATCGCCCCGGTGTGCCATGTTGACCTGTTGTCCGGATCGCCGCTGCAAAAACCGGAAGATCTCCGGCGCCACACGCTGATCACCTATCTCACCGAGCCCTACCCCTGGAGCCAATGGCTTTCGCAAGCCGCCGCCACGATAGATGCCGCACAGGAAACGCTTCGATTTGAACAGATGTTCTTCGCGCTTCAGGCGACACAGGAACGCATGGGCATCGGCCTGTTCCCGCTTTTCCTGGTCGTTGACGAACTGATGAACGGGCAGCTGTGCCTGCCGTTCGGCGATCTCGGCTTGCGCAAGCGCGAATATCGATCGTTCTGGCAGGCCGAGAACGAGAAAAACTCGCCGATGGAAGATTTTGCCGCGTGGCTTGTCGAAGCCGGCCACGAGACCGAGCAATTCATGCAGGAATGGGCGACGTCAACGGGATTACGCTTCTAGTCTGCGCCGGAGAGGTGGCGGCTGAAGATCAAAAGGCGATGGCATGCGACCCGCCTCAAGGCTCACGCCGCTCGGTGATCGCCTTTCTGATCGCAGCGAGCGGCGCGCTATCGTCGAATTCGAGACCTCCATCCGCATAACGCAAACCCAGATCGCGCCAGAGCTGCTTAAGATCGGGCGTCACCGGCTTTTGTCCCCATTCGCCATGAAGGCGCGTGAGAACGTCAACGCCAACGGCTTTGTCCGCGGTCGATAGAATCCGCTCGATCGACCAATCGACTTCGTGGCTGCCACCGGCCGCTTGCACGCCGCGCATCGCATCCTGCAAGCCCAGCCGGTTGCCGGTGGCCTTGCGAATCTGGACATCGGCCATCAGGCAAAACATCGCTCCGCCCCAATAGCGGCGCCCCCAGGTGTCGGTGATGTCGAGGCCTTCGTCGCCCGCCTGCGGCAGCCCCTTGGGCATATCGCGCATCATCGCAAGCCATATTTCCTGCGCGGAAAGATCGCCCGCCTGCGCCCGCGCGATCGGCTCGACATAGACGGCAAGTCCCTCCGACAGCCAGTTATAACGTTCCTCCATGTCCGGCAAAGCGGTATGCACCATCTCGTGCACGAGCACCCAGTCGCGGCGCAGCGCGTCTTCATTAGAGTCGCGCCCGATCAGCACGCGAATGGCCGCGCCCCGATAGCCCCACGTGGTACCGCCGCGCACACGCGGACCATCGACCGGGACAAGCAACAGCCGTAGCGACTTGACCGGAAAGTGCCCGTAATAGGTCGAAACGGCTTTGGCCGATGTCCTGACCCAATCCAGGATTTTTTCCTTCGGCAAGGCAAGCTCGCCGGGCGCGAAGCCGACGTGAATCTCGCCGCCCGGAACGTCGATATCGGTCTTGGAGAGTTTGTCAAAGGCGTCATAGGGCATGCGATCACCGCGCATGAATTCGGAGGTCGTTTGCGCGATCGTCGAAACCCCAGCGCATGCCAGCAGCAGTATTGCCCCGATCGCGATTATTTTTTTCATGTTTCTCACACTGAGGCGTTGTGTTGCGTCGGCCCGACCGCTCGCGCGGCGAGAAAGGAAGTCGCTTGTTCGCGGAGATCTTCGACCATCGCCGCGAGCAAAACCTCGCCTTTGGCGCGAGAGGCCAGCGTCGGGTCACCGTAGCTGCCGGAGCGGCTGTAATTCGGAGACGAAGAATCGGAAGGTGTCAGAGGCCCTGCCGTTTCCGGCACGGGAGATGGGCTTGCTTCCGCGCGTGGCATCCGCACGAGTTCAGGCGCGAGCGCCAGCATCACGGACGTCTCGAGTTCGTCGGCATGGCTGCCGTGGCTTTGTTCGGCAAGCCTGGCTGCCGCCTCACGATAGCGCGGTCCTTCGTGGATTTGCAGGTGCCGCACTTTTTCGGACTTGAAGCTTGCGAGCGCGCGGTCGACCGGTGCGCGTGTGCTGATACCGGTATCGAGCACGAACAGCGCGCGGCAGCCGAATTTGAGAATGGCAACGGCGATTTCACTGACCACGGCCTCGAAGGTCGGGGCCGAAAGGCTCGCGCTGCCGGCATAGTCGACGAAGGCCGGATAATAACCATAGGAAACGGTCGGCCAAATCAGGGCGTCGATGTGCATCGCGATCTGCGCCGCCAGCCACTCCGCCTGAACGCGATCGGTGTTCATCGGCAAATGGAAACCGTGCTCCTTGGCACCAGCCCCGATCGGCAGAATGGCCGCAGCTCCGTTTTCGATACGCCGGGCCACCTCGTCCCAGCTCATCCGTTCAACGAAATGGCTGCTTTCATCCACCCGATCACTCGCCGCTGGCAACGCCGGTCAGAAGTCCTGCCGTGACCCATCCGTGAAGATAGGTAGCGCCACGTGCCGCCGCGCCATCGGGATCGTCGTAGGTCGCGAGCATCGAGCAGAGCACGCCGAACGCAATCCCGCGCGTGGCTTCGTCCCACATCATGGCTTCTTCTGCGTTGAGCTGATGGAAGACCGGCGTCACGTCCTGCCGCCAGACCAGGAGCCGATCGGGCTCCTCCAGCGAAACCGGCTCGGGCGGATCCTCGTCGGCTTTGAGCGCGAACCACACCGCGGTCGCGTTCGTGGAGAGGTCGAGCCGCTGCGCGCTGGGATGCGGTTCGAATGTGAGACCGGCCCATGCTTCCGGCGCAAAAGCCGCCATATCGGCGACCCCGACCGCCGGCGCATCGATCGCATCAAAAGCGTCGTTGAGCGTTTTTTCCAGCGCAGCGAGGTCGGAGAGAACCGGGTATTTGCCGTAAGCCTCAGCAGACTTCAGGAAGTCGGGGAGATGGCCCGAAAACCAGCGCAGGTTAGGATGATGCGATGGATAGGCCGCGACATAGGCGTGCCCCATCTCGTTGAACATCTCATCGCCGAGATAGATATGCAGGAGCTTGTGGTCGTTGCGCATGGCTTCGACCAGGCGCGAGGCATAAGCGTAGCGGTAAACGCCGAACAGCGTTTCGCGCTTTTCCGTCGGACTGTCGGGAATTTCAGCGAGAATGCTGTCGTCGCCGGTCAGGATGGCGCGCTGAAACTCGCTTTGCTGGCGCGCGAGATCACTCATCCGGCCGCGGGGACCAGGGGCGGAAGGAGGCGATGCGCAATCTCGCGCGTGCGCGCGACCTCCACCATGATTTCATCAAGCGGCGGAATGTGATCGTCACGCTCGATGATGGTCGAAACCCAACCGAAGCGCTTTAAGGCCGCGGCGTACAGTTCCCACACGTATTCGCACACCGGATGGTCATGGGTATCGACGATGTGGGTGCCCATATGACTGTGGCCGGCCATGTGGAATTGAACCACGCGGTCCGATGGAATGCCTTCAAGGAAGGTAAGCGGATCATAGCCATGGTTGAAGGCGCTGACGTAGACATTGTTGATGTCGAACAGCAGCCAGCATCCGGAGCGGCGGGACAACTCGGAGAGGAACTCCCATTCCGTCATTTCCGAATTGCTGAATTGCACGTAGGTCGAGACATTCTCAAGCACGAGCGCGCGGCCAAGAAAGTCCTGAACCAGTTGCACCCGGCTGACGACGTGATCAAGCGCTTCTCGTGTGTAGGGAAACGGCAGGAGATCGTGCAGGTTCTTGCCGTGAACGCCGGTCCAGCACAAATGGTCAGAGATCCACTTCGGCTCAACCCGCCGCGCAAGCTCGCGCAAGTTACCGAGATATTCGAAATCAGGCGGTGCGGTGGAGGCAATCGACAGCGATACGCCGTGCATCACCACCGGATAGCGCGCACAAATTCGGTCAAGCATGCGCAATGGCTGCCCGCCCGGAATCATGTAGTTGTCGCTGATGACCTCGAACCAGTCGATCGCGGGACTGCCGTTGAGGATTTCATCGTAGTGCTGGGCCCGCAGCCCCAGACCGAATCCGAGAAATTCAGGTTTTTCAACCGAAACAGAACGCACGGAACGTGCCGCTGCTGAAACGGGCATCTGACTTGCTACGTTCATGCTGCCTCCGCTGGCCTCCCGCTATGGCGGTAGTTTCCGTACGCACTGCTTGCGGAAGTCGAAAGCTTATCATGGAAGCGGGACCCGGCCTACACCGGGTCCCTCCCCCTAGAAGGCAGCTTAGGCGGGCTTGAACTTGCCCTTGGCGGCGCTGCAATCGCCCTTGGTCATTTCAGCGAAGCCCTGGCCCTTGCAGGCGTTCAGGCCCTTGCAGGCATGATTGCCGCCCTTGCAGGCGCTCTGGCCCTTGCAGGCGTTCGCGCCGACGCACTGGCCTTCACCAGCGGCGTACGACGTCGTAGACACGGTCGCACCCGCCAGGAACAAGGTCGCAGCAGCGACGGCGAGCGTGGCACCCGACTTAGAATCCAACTTCATGACGATCTCCTCGATAATTCCTCGATAACAGAATGGACGTTGTGGGCATTCGGGATCATTCGATCACGGAGGCGCACAACGCGCGGAAGTCCTGGATGCAAATCAAGCCGGCAAGACCTCGATCATCCCGAAATGAACGCGCATCCAGCAACAGATACGGGCGACCCGGCGAATGGTTACATCCCAGCAAAAGAATCTTTTATTTTTTCCGCCGGGCATCCCGTTTATGCCCTAACCCCGGACCCAGACGGGTATTTCGTTGCGCTCTGCGGAATTATCACCGTTGGTTGTAATTATATTGCATGCTAGCCGGCTAAAGCCCGATCCGGAAAAAGCCCGCCCGCACTTGATGCGGGGTGTGAAGCAGCTTTCTTCAACCGCGGAACGCGGTTGGGCGGAGATCATGCTTAATCAAGAACTAAAGCGCGATGATAACTCAGCCAGATCTCATCGCGCTTCAACTGTCCGATTCTAACGTTCGCAATCCCGCTGCAGCGCACTCGGTTACGAATGTTAGGGATCATAGGATCATTAGCAAACAATTCCGCTTCATGTTCGCGATCATCAGTCGAGCGCGGCCCGCGTCGGCCTCAGCTTGGCCATCTGCTTGATGGTTGCCTGTAGTTCCGCAGCGTTGAACGAGGGATACGAACAGATGCGGTTGCTGCACGCGAACGCGGCCGGCTCCCCAAGATCGGGGTATTCCACGTCGGGATTCGGCAGCGCACCCTCACGCAAGTCGAGCCATTCCAGGCGCTTGTAACGCGCAGGATATGCCCGTGCGAAGGCATGCAGCGCCTGCGCACGCGGATCGTCCTTATGTCCGACAATGGTCATGTGGGTCGGTTCGACCGCGTTCTCCTCGTCAGCGAGAAGCACGCCGGGTAGCGGGCGGATCATCTCGCTGGACGCCCCGCTCAGGTATTTCATGGCGTGGGTCGCCTGCACCCGGTCCTTGTCGCCGCCGAAATAACGGTCGAGGAGATTCATGAAACGGACGACCTGAGTCTGGTCGTCGATCAGCTTGGCCGGTTTGGCAAACACGCCCGTCTTGGCCTCCGCGGTCTTCGAGGTAAAGAAGCCGCCGGCCTCGTCGCGGAACGAAGCCGCGATGAAGTCCCCGGCTTTCGCGGCCGCATTCAGCCACTCGCGCTTTCCGGTTGCGGCATAAAGGTCGAGGAAGGCCTGGCCCATCGCCACGCTATCGCCCAAAAACGGCCCGCCACGATCATTGTCGCCGTGACGGAATCCGCCGTCGGCCAGCAAGCGGTTGCCGTTGACCCAGTTTGCAGCACGTTCGGCCGCGGCCAACGCCTTCGGATCGTTCGTTACATCAAAATACGCAACCAAGCCGCTGATTGCCCATCCGTTTTCTCGCGCATAGATATTCTTGTCGATACGAGGCAGGCCGAGTTTGCGGCGCGCTTCATCGTCGAGCGCATAGTACACGTGACCATCCGTATCATGGTCGAGATCGGCATCCTGACTGACATAAAACGCGCCGTTCGGATCGATCAGGAAAGTCGTTAGATAGCCCTCAATCTTGCGGGCAGCTTCAAGATATTTCGGGTCCTTCCAGAGGGCGTAGGCCTGACTGTACTGACGCATATATTGCGCCTGGAACGACATGATCTTTTCAAAATGCGGATGGGTCCAGCTTCCGCCTTCGGAATATTGAAACACCCCACCCCACACCGGGTCGATCAGCGCGATCGCAGCGTCGAGCGTTTGCCGGGCGCGCTTGGTTGCGGTTGCATCGCCGGCTTCGGCGCGGGCCATCGCGTAATCTAGGCTGTCAGCATCGATATATTTCTGGGTGCTGCCCCAGGCTCCCAGTGTCTCTTCGTAAGACTCGTCATAGTTTTTAACCAGCTCGGCACGCTGATCCTTGGTCAGGAATGCTGACGCAGATGGCTTGACCTCGAAGGCGGCCGTGACGGATGGTCCCGGCGAAGGGTCGTCGATGACGGCCTTGAGCAAGGCCTGCATCCGTTCGGGCTCGATGTAACCCCTGATCTTGGCGATCTCGCTGCCGTCGGGCCCAAAGATGATGGTCGCCGGCCAGCCCCAATCGCCGTATCGGCTCGAAAGGTCGGGGTTCGCGTCCTGGTCAACCTTCACCGGCAGATATTTCGACTGCATGAGCTCGGCGACTTGCGGGTCGGCGTAGGTCGTCTTTTCCATCACGTGGCACCAGTGGCACCACACCGCCTCGAGATCGAGAATAACGAAGCGTTGCTCGGCCTTGGCGCGACTGAAAACCTCATCGCCCCACCCGCTCCATTTGATCGCCTCGGCGGAGGCAGGTGAGATAACGAAGCTGCTAAGGCTTGCGATGGCTAGCACCATCGTACGAACGAGCTTCATGACGCCTCCCGGGAAGTGTGTGGTGGGTTCACAGAGCTACGTAGCGATCCCGGCCCGGGCTCATTCTCCTCCAATACTCACGCGAACGTGAGGCAACCTCAGGGCGTCTTGTCGGAATTGCCGGTGGCGTTGAGAAGAAGCCGATCCAGGGAAGCGGCACCCGGACCTGCAATCGCCAACCAGAGAAAGGCCGCGAGGTAAGTCACTTCCTCGAAGCCCAGCAGCGTCTCCAGCGAATCGACATCGCCCCATTTCGCAACCTTGATCGCGACGATCATCACCACCACCAGCATCGCCGCTGGAATTCGGGTGAAGAGCCCCAGAATCAGCATCGCGCCCCCAAAGCATTCCACACCCGAGGCGAAGGGGGTCAGAACGGTTGGAAACGGAATGCCCCATTCCGTGAAATTCTGGATCATTTGCGGGAGATTGTTGAGCTTGGCCCAGCCCGTCAGCATGAAAACGTAGCCGACGACCAGCCGCATGATCAGCGGCCCGACCCAGGAAAAGATCGACGCGATGTACGCCGGCAGCAGAATGAGGAGACTGACAATGAACTTCACGATGCCCTCCCTTGAATATTGCAATCGTTGCAAAAGTCGTGGCTTGCGGCCGATCCCTTTAACAATAACCGGTCCTTAAGCGGACTTCGCTCCGTCAGGGCCGGTTGTTACGGTGGCTTAACCGAGATTTTGCAAGGACGGGAAGGTTTCCAAAAGCCAGATGCTGACCGCCGAGACACTGCCGGTGAGAAAGCAGATTCCGGTGATGACCAGAAGCACGCCCATGGCGCGTTCGACGGTCTCAAGGTGCCGCTTCATTCGCGAGAATACTGCCGAAAATCGTTCGATCGTGAAGGCTGCGAGAAGGAACGGGATGCCGAGGCCGGCGGAATAGACCGCGAGCAAGCCCGCACCTTTCGCCACGGTCGACTCCGCCGCCGCCAGCGACAGGATCGCCGCCAGGATCGGGCCGATGCAGGGCGTCCAGCCGAAGGCAAAGGCCAGCCCCATCACATAGGCGCCCAAAAAACCGACGGGCTTGAACATCGACACACGGCCTTCACGCATCAGAAAGCCGATCCGGGTCAGCCCGAGGAAATGCAGACCCATCACCATGATGACGATGCCGGCGAGAATGGAAAGTTGAGCAGACCAGGCTCGGATGAACGCACCGATGAAGCTGGCGGTCGCACCGAGACCGACAAACACGGTGGAAAAGCCCAACACAAACAAAAGTGCCGAAATCAACACGGCGCGCTTGGAGGCAGCCGCCGTCTCATCATGGGCAACCTGCCCGATGGTCGCGCCAGTCAGGTAGATCATGTAGGGCGGCACCAGCGGCAGCACGCATGGCGAGAGAAAGGAAAGGACACCTGCGATCAGGGCCGCGGAGATGGGGACGTTGTTCATGCGTTAACCTCAGCTTGCGGCCATCGGCCGGATCCCGGCCTGTCTTCATTGCCTGTACGCAGCGTGTCGCGGAAAGGTTTCGAGTAATCGCCACTTTTTCGCCCCCGTTTCGAAACGAGCGTGCCGCGCTGCGGAATTCCCTTGGAATCGATCGATGCTATGGTGATCCGATAGATATGCCGTCCATTGGCGATCAGGTTATTCATTCAGGTCATTCATGCGCATTGGGATCCGTTTCGCGCTTTCCGGGCTTGTGCTGGCGTCCATCGTCGTCAGCGCCGCCGGCGTTCATTTGCTGTGGTGGCGCACGGCGCAGCAGATCAGCGAGAAGCTTGCCAATACGATCAACGACCAAATCGTCTCCGCGGTCGGTGACGAGCTGCAATCGATCACCAGCGAGGCGAAGTCCGCCTTTGCGGCCGTGCGAACGCTGTTGATCGAAAAAGTCATCGATAGCGGCGACGCCGGCAAGCGGCAGTTTATGTTCCTCTCGCAGTTACAGGCGCAGCCGACGATTTCCTGGGTTGCCTTCGGCTTTCCGGATGGGTCGTTCTCGGGGGCCCACAAGCTCGGCGAAAGCGCGATCGAAATGCTTGATATCAATGGCGCCGAAAAGAGGCTCCGCAGCGAGCGCTATGATTACGCCGGCATGGACGTCAAATTCGCTGAACAATACTTCGCCAACACCGACTATTCCGTCGCCGATCAGCAATGGTACCGTGAATCGATCCAGGCCAGCGATGACGACTGGTTCAAGCTGACGACCCATCCGGGCGGCGAACGCCCGGCGGTCGCGCTGGCGGGGCCGATCGACATCGATCAGAAACGTATTGGCGTTCTCGCCATCATCATCGAACTCACGCGTGTATCGAACTTCCTCTCCCAGCTCACGGTCGGAAAGTCGGCCGGGGCCTTCATCCTCGAGCGGGATGGCACCGCGGTTGCTTCCCCCGACGCGGATGCCGACGAACTGACGGCACTGAAAACCAGCCATCCGCTGTTTCCGGTGGCGGTCGCGGCGATCCGGCAGGCGGGCGCGGCCTATGACAGCGACAAGGGCGAAGCCTTCCATACCCAGGTGTCGCGAGACGGCAAGGGTTATGAGGTCGTCCTGACACCGATCTCCTTTCCCGGCTGGTCGCTGGTGACCGTGGTGCCAGAATCTGAATTCCTGGGACCGGTGCAGAGCACAATCCGCAACCTGCTGCTTGGCCTTGCGCTTCTCATTGTCATCGCGGGACTGTTGTCGGCGTGGATCGGTCAACGGCTGATCGCCTCCCCTCTGATCAAGGTTGTCAACGAGGTGCGGCATGTCGAACGCTTCGATCTCGACCGGGTGGAACGGCATTCGTCGCGGCTGGCCGAGATCGAAAATCTCTCTTCCGCGATCGCCGATATGGCGTTAGGGCTTGCCGCCTTTCGGAAATACATTCCCGCCGACCTGGTCAAACGCCTGATCAGCGACGGCCGGGGCGCCCGGCTCGGCGGCGATGTGCGGCCAATGAGCGTGATGTTCGTCGACATGGCCGGTTTCACCAGAATGTCGGAACGATCGGGCGACCGCATCATCCCGCTGCTCTCGCGCTACTTCGAGGCGGTGTCGGTGGAGGTTCAAGGCCATGGCGGCACCATCGACAAATTCATTGGCGACGCCGTGATGGCGTTCTGGGGTGCGCCGGCGTCAAATCCCGAACATGCGCTCGATTGCTGCCGGGCGGCGCTGGCGTGCCTGAAAGCGATCCGCGAACCGGATCTGCTCGACGACGAACAGCAACGCGTCGAGATTCGTATCGGCATCAATTCCGGCGATATGCTGGTCGGCAATATCGGCTCCGAAGTCCGGCTCAACTACACCGTCATCGGCGACGC
Organism: Bradyrhizobium sp.; assembly: GCA_049509335.1. GTDB lineage: Bacteria > Pseudomonadota > Alphaproteobacteria > Rhizobiales > Xanthobacteraceae > Bradyrhizobium. The sequence goes on from JBEKZZ010000017.1 coordinate 16,478, forward strand.
TGTGAACGTTGCAAGCCGTCTGGAGAGCACCAACAAGGAATACGGCACCCGCATCATCATAGGCCCGGAAACCCGGCGCCTCGCAGGCGGTCGTATTATTGTGCGTGAACTCGACCGCCTGGCGGTCTACGGCCGTGCGGGGGGCTTACAAATTTACGAACTGCTCGATATGGCGGAAGCCTCAGCCGAACCGCCGGAATGGGTCAAATCTTATGAAATGGGTCTTGCATCTTATCGCGCGCGCGATTTTGCCGGCGCCATTGGCGCATTCGAGAAGGCGCAGCAATTGCGCGGGCAGGACCAGGCCTCGGCCGTGATGATCGAGCGCTGCAAGCAGGCGCTTGTTTCTCCGGTGGCCGAGAGTTGGGACGGCACCGCGGTAGCTCCCAAAAAATAACCCCGCGCATCCTGATCGACGCGCGGGGAATTTTAAGGGCGTTGAAAGATCAGATCAAAATTCAGAGCGGCTTGATCTCGACCTTGCGGAATTTCACGACACCCTTGTCGTTCGGCACACCGTTGGCGTCCTTGGTGCCGAGACCGTGCTGGAGAGCGACCTTTCCGTTCGCGAGCTTTGCGTCCTGCGCCGCATCAACCGTCTTCTGGCCGTTGAGCACAACTGTGAACGAAGAACCCTTCGCCGTGATCTCAAAGGTGTTCCATTTGCCTCCAGCGTGCGGCATCGGATCGACCTTGGCGACATTGACGATGGCGCCGGTGCCGTAGCTTGGATCGGGCCGCGTATCCCAGACATTGACCTCATAGCAGGTCTCGGCGCCAATCTTCTGAGCGTTGGTACAGCGGATGAAAACGCCGCTGTTGGCATCTGCATCGACCCAGAACTCGGCCCTGATCTCATAATCCTTATAGTCGGTCTTAGTGACGATGAATCCGTTTCCCTTGTCGGCCACGATCATCCCGTCCTCGATGCGCCAGTTGGCGTCACCGACCTTGGTGAAGTTCTCCATGCTCTTGCCATCGAAGAGCGTGACCCATCCTGTTTCGCTCGAAGCCTGCGGCGACCAGGACAGAGCGGCGAAGCCGACGGCAAGGATTGCAATGGCGGACCGGCGTTTCATGAAGTTACTCCCGTTGATGTTGTTCTTGATGCCGGCCCGACTGAGCCGGTACGTTTTCGATCATTCCGACGATAGCAGGAGACAAATCTTCCGGGAAGCCAGCCCGAGGCAACAGCCGCCATGTGGCAACGTCCGTCAGGTCAACACGGTGTGAACGCTCAATGCCCTTCAACCGGCGGGGTGCCGTGGGTGTGGAAGGACTCGATCGTTTTGAGACCCCAAGCCTGCCCCTTCTTGCGCTCCTCCTCGGTCCAGACGATCGGCTTCCAGTCCGGCGCCAGGATGAGTCGTGCCCCGGCATTGGCAACCTCGACCCGGTTGCCGCCGGGTTCATAAACATAGAGAAAAAACGTCTGCTGGATGGCGTGCTTGTGCGGGCCGGTCTCGATGAAGACGCCGTTCTCCAAGAAGATATCGGCGGCGCGCAAAATGTCCTCTCGGCTGTCGAGCGCGTAAGTCAGGTGGTGAAAACGACCGGGGGTGCCGGAATGATCCCGCGAATAGGCGAAATCGTAGCTCTTGTTCGTGACCGTCATCCACATCGCCGCTTCCGTACCGTCATTGAGCACGATCTGCTCGGTCAAGCGGCAGCCCAGATATTGTTCGAAGAAGATCCGGTTAGCCCTGATATCGACCGCGAGGCAATTCAGGTGATCGAGGCGGCGGACGTTGACGCCGCGTGCCGGAAAGCGTTGCGCCTGGTTCTTCAGGGCCGGCTTCAATTCAGCCCGCGGCTGGTACCACTCGGTCTCATAATAGAGTTCGACGATATGGCCGTCCGGATCGCGGCAGCGAAACGCCGGACCATGGCCGAGGTCGCCATCGATCCAGCCGATATCGAAGCCCGACCCCTTCAGCGCCGCGACACGGCGCTCGAGTGCCTGCGGGCTGCGCGCCCGCAACGCCATATGCTCCATGCCTGAGGTCTTCGAGGCCGTCAACTTGAGCGAATAGCGTTCGTAATCGTCCCAGCCGCGCAAATAGACGGATTCGCCCTTGCGGCCGCTGATAGTCATGCCCATCACGTCCACGAAGAATTTCAGGCTCTCGTCCGGCTTCGGCGTCAGCAATTCGAGATGACCGAGATGGGCGAGGTCAAGAATAGGCTCAGGCGTCATCTCAACGCTCCTCCTCGATCAGCGCCCGCGTTACGTCGTCGAATAATTCGTCGGTCGCGAATTGACGCCGGATCAGCCCCTGTTGCGCCGTATATTCGGTGATGAATTCCAGCGAGCGCCGCATCTCGGCCGCTCGGAAGCTGGCATTTACCGCGCTTGCCGCCTCTGACAGCATGCGATGGACTTCGCGCACGATCTCGGGGCGACGGTCGGACAATTCCTGGCTCACAACCACCATGTGATTGATCGGGCGCACGGCGTGTTTGGCAAACCAGCGCGCCTCTTCGGCTTCGACGTCCGCAAATAGCGGCTTGAGGTCGGGATGTTCCAACTTCTCGCCCAGGATCGCATCCAGTTCACCATCAACGAGCATTTGCACGATCTGCTTTCCGGCGGGCGCCCGCTTCGTGGTATCCACGAATTCGGCGACGTGGGCGTCCTCGAACGTCACCCAGTCAATCGAGTTGAGATCGACGCCATAGTCGTTGGCAAGAATGCCTCGCAACCACGCCCCGGTCGTGGTGGTGAAAGAGCGGATACCGACGCGCTTGCCGTTGAGATCAACGGGCTTCAATGACCGGTGTTTGGCATTGTAGAACGCATAACCGTGCTGAAACCGGGCCATCACCACGTCAGGCAGCAGCACCATCGGCTTGTCGAAGTTTTTCGCCATCAGATAGGTGACGATCGCGAGTTCCGAGACGTCAAAGGCGCCTTCTCGGACCATCGGTTTGAAGCCTTTATGGGTTGGCGAATAGTCGGCGAAGTCGAATTCGACCAGATCAGATTTAATCGAGCCGTTCTTCAGCGCTGCCGTGCAGGCGTGGTCACCGAGCAAGGTGCGCAGGCGGATTGCCATCTCAATCGGCCTCCGGCTCGTCGATATAGACGAGACCGGCTTTGGCGAGCGGCTCGCGCATCTTGTACATATCGAGCCCGAGCACGCCGGAAGCGAGTATCTTGCGCTTGCCCTCCTCGTCCGCCTGACGTTTCTCGCCCTTGATCGCGACCTCAGCGGCGTCCTTTTTACGGACTACGACCACGCCATCGTCGTCGGCCACGATCGCATCGCCCGGATGGACATTCATCCCGGCGCAGACCACGGGAACGTTGACCGCACCCAGCGTCGCCTTCACGGTGCCTTTGGCGGAGATCGCCTTCGACCACACGGGAAAGCCCATCTCCTTCAGCGATTTCACATCGCGGCAGCCGGCGTCGATGATGAGGCCCACCACGCCGCGCGCCATCAGCGAGGTCGCGAGCAGATCGCCGAACATGCCGTCGGTATTGTCCGTGGTGCAGCCCACGACCAGCATGTCGCCGGGACGGCACTGCTCGACCGCGACATGAAGCATCCAGTTGTCGCCGGGCTGCGCCAGCACCGTGACTGCGGAACCGGCTGCCTCGCCGCCCGCCCACACCGGCCGTATGTACGGCTTCATCAGGCCGAACCGGCCGTAAGCTTCATGCACGGTGGAGGTGCCGAGTGCACCCAGCCGTTTGACGACATCGGCATCGGTACGTTTGATGTTGCGAACGACAACTGTCTTCATACCAATTCCTCCAACGCCATCGGGAACAGCCGCTGATAGGCCTCGCCATAGGTCATGGCCTTGCCGGAATTGCGTCCGCCCTGCATGCCCCGCTGCAACGCGACGCGCTCGTAATAGGCCCAGAGATGCTTTTGAGCGGCTAGAATTTCAAAGGTCTTGCGCTTGATCTCCCAGACCTCGTCGATGTTGAGGATCACCTGCGGCTTGAAGTTGCACATCTCCGGCTGGTGCGGCTCGAACAGGAACACGGGAGGTGCGGCATAGCTGTACTCGGCCTGCGGCTTGTGGCCCATGGCTTGGGCGACGATGCGCGCCTCCTGAGCATAGGCCGTCGCTGCCGGGTGGTCGACATTGTAAGGGTCTTCCAGCGAGTGCGTCAGCACGAAACTCGGATTGAGCTCGCGATAGATATCGATCAGCCGCTCCATGTGCCCCTCGTTAAGGCGCAGCGGATAATCGCCAGCATCAAAAAACTCGATCTCCGCGCCGAGTGCCGCAGCCGCGCGTTCAGCCTCGTCCCTGCGGCCCGCTTTGACCTTTTCCAGCGTCATGCCTGGCTGCTTCCAGGCAAACTGGGATTCCCCGCGCTCGCCGAACGCCAGGCAAACGATCTTGACGCGGTAGCCTTTTTTGGCGTGAAGCGCGATCGCGCCGCCTGCCCGCCAGACGAAGTCGCCGGGATGCGCTGAAACCACCAAACCTGTTTTTGCCATCGCTTTTTCCTCCTGACGCACCGGCCAAGTCCGTTGGCGCAGCTCGTTACTTCTTCGTTGTTTTCCTAGTTCCTGGCGTTTGCCGTTGTCTTCCGCCGCATCGGCAGAGGCCGATCGAGCGCGGGTGCCTGAAGCGAGGCCACCGTTGAGCGCACGAGTTGCTCGATGGCGTTGTCAGCGTCGGTGCCGTCCGCCTCACCCCGGGACAATCGCGATACACGTTCGGGCGTGACCAGCGTGTAGTACAGCGCTCCAAGCAAAAAGTGGCTGCGCCAAACGATCTCGGTGCGCGGAATCTGCGGCAAGCTCTCGCAAATCGCATCGATAAAGGCATGGCTGGTTTCATCGAACGTCTGCGCGATAATCTTGCCCGCGACCGCGTTGCCTTCCGCCGACATCACCGCGCGCAGCCGCGTAAAGCGCGCGCCTCCCCCGGCAAGATCGGTGCCCGAGGAGAATGCCGGCAGCACATAGGCACGCACGATCGCCTCGAGCTTGTCCTGAAGGTCGCGCACGCGTCGCGCCGCCGCCAATAATTCCGACCGCCTCAGATTCATCGGCCCGCAGTGCCGGCGATAGATTTCGAGAAGCAGCCCGTCCTTGGTCTTGAAGTGATAGGTCACGCTGCCCGGGTTGGCGTCGGCGGCCTGCGCAATGTCACGCACCGAAACGGCATTGAAGCCGTTGGTCGAAAACAAATCCTCGGCGGCAAACAGAATGGCTTCGCGCATGTTCGGCTTGCGCGGCGTGGCGTCATCGCTATCGGGTAGACGGGCCATTTTGATTTGTACAAATGTACAAATAATTCGGTCGAGTCAACGAATTTGTGGCGCCTAGCCGCCCCGTTAGCAGATAGCTCGTCTGCCGAAATCCACCTGTCTCGGCACAATCAGCCGACACTCCAACATACCACCCGCTCCCCTCGCACCGCGCTTCTTCCCCAAACCGCTTCCTTGAACTCAGGTTTCCGGAGCGACACCTCGCGAATTGGTAAATCAAATATGAATGCAGTGCCGGACTCGACTGATGAAGGTTCGGCAAACTCTCCTTTTCGCCCAAAGAATATGCGGCGTACGCAGGTCTGAACAAGGCGAGAGGCTGCTTCACACCGAAACGCCACCTTTTTGGCTGACATGGCTTAACCGTTTGTCCAGCGACAGACGGCATAGTGGCGTCCTAGAGGGACCATTCGTCAAAGACCGGGTTTAGCCATCGTGACATCGTTTGGACGTGTGATTCTCGTACGTGGCTCGCTGGCGCGGGTTGGCCTGATGGCTAACGGCAAGGTGGGCCCTGCCGAGGTACGGGCAACGGTGGGCCGTTTTGTCAGCATCCGCTGCGCCAATTCCGTCATCGTTGCCATGATCACCGAGGTCTCGTGCGAAGACCTGCCGACATCCGACAACTTCGTCGCCAGCGCCTCCGTCGATTTGCTTGGCGAGATTATCGGGACCCCGGAGCGCCAGAAGTTCCAGCGCGGTGTCACCAACTATCCGACCATCGGGGACGCGGTCGAACTGATCAACAGCCAGGAATTGCGCACTATCTACGCGCCGAGCGGCTCGGATCAGATCAATATCGGCACATTGCAGCAGGATCCGTCGGTCATTGCCTATGTCGATATCGAGGAAATGCTGTCCAAGCATTTCGCGGTGCTGGGATCCACCGGCGTCGGCAAATCGACCGGCGTGTCGCTGCTCCTGAACGAGATTCTGAAATCACGGCCGGCGTTGCGGATTTTCCTGCTCGATGTTCACAACGAGTACGGCCGGTGTTTTGGCGACCGTGCGCTCGTGATAAATCCACGCAACCTGAAGCTCCCGTTCTGGCTGTTCAATTTTGAAGAGATCGTCGACGTGCTGTTCGCCGGCCGGCCCGGCGTCCCCGAAGAGCTCGACATTCTCGCCGAAGTCATTCCGGTCGCAAAGGCGATCTATACGCAATATCAGAACACCGATCGCGTAGGATTGAAGCGCGCGGATCCCAAGGCGGGCGGCTACACCCTCGATACGCCGGTGCCTTACCGGCTGGTCGATTTGATCTCGCTGATCGACGAGCGCATGGGCAAGCTCGAGAACCGGTCCTCGCGCATCATATATCACAAGCTGATCTCGCGCATCGAAACCGTGCGCAACGATCCGCGCTACGCCTTCATGTTCGACAACGCCAATGTCGGCGGCGATACCATGGCCGACGTGATCAGCCACCTGTTCCGCCTGCCGTCGCAAGGCCGGCCGATGACTGTGATGCAGCTCGCCGGCTTCCCGGCCGAAGTCATCGATTCCGTGGTGTCGGTGCTGTGCCGCATGGCGTTCGATTTCGGACTCTGGAGCGACGGTGTGTCGCCGATGCTGTTTGTCTGCGAAGAAGCGCACCGATACGCCTCCGCGGACCGCAACGTTGGCTTTGGCCCGACCCGCAAAGCAGTGTCGCGCATCGCCAAGGAAGGCCGCAAATACGGCGTCTATCTCGGCCTCATCACGCAGCGCCCCGCCGAGCTCGATGCCACCATCATCTCCCAGTGCAATACGCTGTTCACGATGCGCCTTGCCAACGAACGCGACCAGGCGCTGTTGCGCTCGGCGGTCTCGGACGCGGCCGCGAACCTGCTATCCTTTGTTCCCTCGCTCGGAACGCGCGAAGTGCTCGCATTCGGCGAAGGCGTGGCGTTGCCGACCCGCTTGCGGTTCAAGGAAGTCCCGGTTCATCAACTGCCGCGTGGCGAAGCCACGATCTCAACCGTGCCGTCGGCGACTTCGGGCCACGACATGCACTTCGTGAGCGCGGTTCTGGAACGATGGCGCGGCGCGACTTCCAACCGCGACGTTCCCAATGACCCCACCTTCAATGCTAACTCACGAACGGCCAGTTCCGTGGAAGCGCCGATGCTGCAACCCTCGATGGGGCTCGATCCCGACCGCTTCTCGCTCTTGAAGAAGCCGCTGCGCTAAATATCCGAACCGTTGTGAGCCAACGTCGCCCTTCGGGCTTTGCGCGATTGCGGCCTGGCGACTATTGTCGGCTGTTCCACCGAAGCGGAAGGTCGCCATGACGCAACCAATGGTCTCACGATTCCCGGTACCTTCGCTTGACGCCATGCCCGAAGATATCCGCAACCGCCTGCTCGCGGTGCAGGAGAAGTCCGGCTTCATTCCGAATGTGTTCCTGACATTGGCATTTCGGCCGGACGAATTTCGCGCTTTCTTTGCCTACCACGATGCGCTGATGGAAAAGGAGGGCGGCCTCTCCAAGGCCGAGCGCGAGATGATCGTGGTTGCGACCTCGGCTGCCAACCAGTGCCAGTATTGCGTGATCGCCCATGGCGCGATCTTGCGAATTCGGGCGAAGAATCCGCTTATCGCCGACCAGATCGCCGTGAATTACCGAAAAGCCGATATCACCCCGCGCCAGCGCACGATGCTGGATTTCGCGATGAAGATAAGCCAGGAGGCGCAGCTCGTCTCGGATGCCGATTTCGCCGAGCTATCGGAGCACGGATTCAACGAGGACGACGTTTGGGACATCGCCGCGATTTCGGCCTTCTTCGCGCTGTCGAACCGGATGGCCAACGTCACCGCGATGCGGCCCAACGACGAGTTTTATCTGATGGGACGACTGCCGAAGGCATAAAGCCAACGGCAGCCGCGGCTAACTGTCCGAGGCCGGTCCGCACCAGCCAGGCAAATAGACCGCGTCCGGGCTTTTCGCCAGCGCCAGGCTCTTTTCCATGGCCTTTGCGAAGTTTTCCTCGACGCCCTTGGCCGACATTTTACGGCGCAAGAAATCAGCCCACAAAAATTCGCTGAACGGCGTCGTGTCCTTGGCAAACCCCCCGGCGCGCCTCAATTCGCCGGCGAGGCTGCGGAAGGGATCGTCCTTGAGTTCGGTGATCGACTTCGGGATGTCCTTGAAGTGCCGGCGTTCGCCCTTGGCGTCGTAGGGATAGACCCAGCGCTTGTTATCCATCACGCCCCAGAACGCGTCCTTCTCGACCATGCTGAGATCGCCGATCACGGTGACGAGGATATCCGTGATGCCTTCCTCATGAAGCGCGCGTGCCAGATGATGGTGATCGACCACGTAGTATCGCTTGTCCGGCCCTTTGACGACCGGGATCATGTGTTTGCCGAGCGTTTCGACCTGCTTCTTCTTTTTCTGTTCGCGAAAGCGTTTGCGCTTTTCTTTCACCTCCCTCATCCCGACGGTCATCTGGGTCGGGCGAAGCGACAGAATCGGAATCGGCTTGATCATCGGCTCGCGCACGTTCGACATGACTGGACATCCCCCTGCCGGATTGTGAAATATGCCGCCTTGGTTCATCAATTATGGCATGATGAGAGATGCTGGAAAAGCTGAAGCAGCGGCTATCGAGGTCGCGAGTCATCGCGTTTGGCAACCGCGAAATCGTCACCGAGGGTCTTCGACTTAGTTTTTGGGCCGATATCAGCCATCGTTGCATGACGGCCTCCTGGCCGTCATTCATTGCGGGCGCGGTGCTCATCTTCGTGGTTTTCAATGCGGCCTTCGGCCTCCTGTACTGGTTCGGAGACCAGCCGGTTTCGAACGTCACACGCAGTGACTATCTCGACTATCTCTATTTCAGCATCGAGACGCTCTCGACCGCCGGTTACGGCGACATGCACCCCCAAACCCATTACGGTCATTTCGTCTCCGCAGTCGAGCTGTTCACGGGTATCTTTTCGATGTCGGTCATGACCGGGCTGGTCTTTTCCAGGTTTGCGCGGCCAAGCGCCCGCCTGTTGTTCGTCAACAATCCGGTCGTCTCAAATTATGAGGGAAAACCGACCCTGAAGTTGCGTCTTGCCAACGAGCGTCACAACATCATCGGCAATGCGACCGCTCGGCTGTGGCTGCTCAAGAACATCACCACGGTTGAAGGTTATTCGGTGCGGCGATTCTACGAACTCCCTCTCTTGAAGAACGAGCACCCGGCCCTGGCGCTGAGCTGGACGCTTTATCACGTGCTCGACGAAAGCAGCGAGCTCTTCAGTCTCGGCGCCGATGACCTGAAGGCGGCCGGCGTTGCGCTCGTCGTCGTCGTGTCTGGATATGATGTTGTTGCGGCGCAAACCATCCATGCCCGCAAATCTTACGATCATACCGATATCCGGTTTGGCCAACGCTATGCCGACATTCTCGAAACCCTCGACGATGGCCGGATTCGAATCGACTACGGCAAGTTCCACGACACAGTGGACGAATAAATTCCCCATACTTTGGTATTTTTATTTTTACTTCGAGAAGCAACGCCGGCGTGCTAAAGGGGATGCAGTTATCCCGGAGCTGGCATCTGTGAGACCCCAGCGACCCATCGTATCGGCCCCGCCGGAAGACGAGCACCGCGTGCTCCAGTTCCGGCCGCGCCCCGGATCCCCCCTCGCTCAGCGGGAAAATCATTCTCCATTTGTGCATAGGCTTGAAGTCGCCCACGATTTGTCGCGCTACGAGCGTATCCCCGAGGAAGCGGACGATTATCGGCAGCGGATGCTGGCGAATGTGGCCGCCTTTGCATTCACCGTCGCCTTGCTGGCGATCGGCATATGGCTGACCGTGAGCATTGCCCATCTGCGCCGAACCCAGGATTGCGTCCTGATGGGGCGCCACGATTGCGTCCAGATTATCGTGCCGCATAATTAGTGGTGACCTGTTAGCGGTCCCTTGGGTCGGCTAACGTCCTTTCCGTCAGCAATATTCAGCAAAAGGACGCTTCTGCCCCCGGCGGTCGCCTACACAGGCATTGCCACCTCCATTGAACTCAGGGCTGCGCTCCGATATACGGGCTTTCGGCTCCGGGTGGTGGATAGGGTCGGTCCGGGGGCCGGTGACCCCCGTTCTCCATCTTCGAAATTTACCTTCAATATATCAAAGGCTTAGTGATGTCCTCTACATTCGATCAGGTGGCAACGATCATCGCTGAAACCTGCGACATACCGCGCGACACGATCACGCCGGAAAGCCACGCGATCGACGATCTGGGGATCGACAGCCTCGATTTCCTCGACATCGCCTTTGCAATCGACAAGGCGTTCGGAATCAAGCTGCCCCTGGAAAAGTGGACCCAGGAGGTCAACGACGGCAAGGCGACCACCGAACAGTATTTCGTCCTCAAGAATCTGAGTGCCCGGATCGACGAATTGGTCGCGGCCAAGGGCGCAAGCGCCTAATCGCGCGACGATGCAGCTCGAATATTTCCATCTGATCGATCGCATCGTCGACCTCCAGATCGACGAGAAGAAGATTGTTGTCGAAGCGCAGGTTCCAAAGGAAAGCACGATCTTCGAAGGACACTTTCCCGGTTACCCGCTGATGCCGGGCGTGCTGCTGATCGAATCCATGGCGCAGGCCTCCGGCTGGCTCCTGCTCGGCCTGCTCAAATTCGAGCGCATGCCGATACTTGCTGCCGTGAAGGAAGCCAAAGTGCGGGGCTCGGTTTTCCCGGGCGATCTCATCACCATCGAAGCAAGTCTTGCCCATGAAGGCTCGGGTTACGCAATGACCGAGGCGAAGATCCGGGTTGGCGGCAAACTGCGCGCAAACTCAACACTGACGTTCACGCTGATTCCCTTCCCCAATTCGGATATACGCGGATACATGGACGCTATGGCCCAGCGCATCGGATTTCCGCATCAGGCCATTGCCCCATGACTCAAACGAAGCCTGCGACCGAAGTCTGGATCACCGGCATAGGTCTTGCGACGTCGCTCGGCGAAGGCCTGGACGCCCACTGGGACGCGCTCAATCAGCACCGCATCAATGTTGACGAGAAGGGTTTTGCGCCTTGCATCGTGCACCCCCTGGCTCAGATCAACCTCGACGCCCAGATTCCGAAGAAGGGCGATCAGCGCCAGATGGAAGCCTGGCAGCGGATCGGCACCTATGCCGCGGGACTTGCGCTGGAATCCGCTGGCGTCAAAGGCAACAGCGAAATCCTGGCGCGCATGGACATGGTGGTCGCCGCCGGCGGCGGCGAACGCGACCTTGCGGTCGATTCCAATATCCTGAACCTGGAAGCGAAGGGCAATTCGGCGCCGGGCTTTCTCAACGAACGGCTGATGAGCGATCTGCGCCCGACGCTTTTCCTCGCGCAGCTCTCCAATCTGTTGGCCGGCAATATCGCCATCGTGCACGGCGTCACCGGTTCATCCCGCACCTTCATGGGCGAGGAAGCGGCCGGCGTCGATGCGACGAGGATCGCGCTTGCCCGTATCGCGGCAGGCCAAAGCGACATCGCATTGATCGGCGGTTCGCAAAATGGCGAACGCAAGGATTTGCTGGTTCTCTATGAATTCGGCGACTTCAATCTGAAGAACAAGTTCGCGTCCGTCTGGGAGCGCGGCGAGACCGGCGGCTTCGCCCTGGGATCCGGCGGTGCGTTTCTTGTCATCGAGTCGAAAGCCCATGCCGAAGCGCGTGGCGCGAAGCCATTTGCGCGCCTGGTCAACGTCGTCGCCGACATGGCGCGCCGCAAACATCCCGGCGACGTGACTTCGACGCTGGAGAAGCTGTGGGCCGAACTCGGCAAGATCGGCGATAAGGCCGCTGTCATCACCGGCGCGACCGGCGTCGAACCCGCCACCTCCGAAGAGCTCGCCTTCCTCAAGGAGCATGCCGGACTTCCAGTGCGCGCAACGGGAACGGTGTTCGGCCACACCATGGAAGCGCAATTTCCACTCGGATTGGCGTTGGCTGCATTGTCGCTGTCGCGCGGCAGGTTGTTTCCGCCGGACGGCCGCTCCCCTCTCGAGGTTGAAATGTCTCAAAGCCCGTCCCAGATTGTGGTCATCGGGACAGGCCATTGGCGCGGCGAAGGCATGGCGCTGGTCGAAGCGATCAAATGAGCTTTGGGGGAAAACATGACAGCTACGCGCGATAGGTTCGGCAGGTCGATTGTCGTCGTAACCGGCATGGGCGTTGTCACCTCGCTCGGCGCGGGCAAGACCGATAACTGGAAGAAGCTCACGGCGGGCGAGTCCGGCATTCGCACCATTACCCGTTTCCCGACCGATGGATTGAAGACGACCATGGCCGGCGCAGTCGATTTCATTCCGATCGAGCCGTTTTCGTCGACCGACCTTTCCGAACGGCTCGGTGAGCTAGCCGCCGAAGAAGCCGTCGCCCAGGCCGGCATCGGCACCAAGGGCGATTTTCCCGGGCCGCTGTTCCTTGCAGTCGCCCCTGTGGAGGTGGAGTGGCCTCAACGGCAGGAACTCGGGCGCGCGATCGGACCTTCGACCGAAATCAACTACGACGCCATGCTGCGGGTCAGCGGCGGCGGACGGTACACAGCGTACCACCGGCGGTTTCTTTTCGGTTCGGTCGCCGATCATCTTGCCGAGGTCTTTGGCACCAAGGGCTCGCCGATCTCATTGTCCACCGCCTGTGCCTCAGGCGCGACGGCCATTCAGCTCGGCGTCGAGGCGATCCGGCGTGGCGAGGCTGACACCGCCCTTTGCGTCGCGACCGACGGCTCGGTCAATCCGGAAGCCCTGGTACGCTTTTCGTTGTTATCGGCTTTGTCGACCCATAACGACCCGCCGCAAGCCGCGGCACGGCCATTCTCGAAGAATCGCGACGGCTTCGTAATGGCCGAAGGCGCCGGCGCTCTCGTTCTGGAGAGCCTTGAGGCCGCGACCGCGCGCGGCGCGAAGGTTCTCGGCGTCATTACCGGTTGCGGGGAGTTGGCCGACTCCTTCCACCGCACACGATCCAGCCCCGACGGCAAGCCGATCATCGGTTGCGTTCGCAACGCATTGGCCGATGCAGGAATTTCTTCCGATCAGATCGATTACATCAATGCGCACGGCACCGGGACTCCCGAAAACGACAAGATGGAGTATCTCGGCATCTCAACCGTTTTCGGCGAACGCGCCAAACAAATCCCAGTGTCCTCGAACAAGTCGATGGTCGGGCACACACTGTCGGCGGCCGGCGCGGTGGAAGCGGTGTTCTCGCTTCTGACGCTCGAGCACCAGAGAATTCCGCCGACCATAAACTACGAGATTCCGGACCCTGCTATTCCCTTCGATGTGGTCCCCAACAAGGCCCGCGACGCGCGCGTTACCACCGTGATGTCGAACTCGTTCGGCTTCGGCGGCCAGAATGCTTCGCTGGTTCTGACCCGTGAACCGGTTTAGCTGGCGCGCGGAAGGCTGGCAGACCTCCGGCATGATCGTTGGTTGCTGATGTCTCCCCTGCTGCTTCGCGCCAAAGCCCGAATTCGCGACGCGATCAAGCCCGTCGGGGAAGCGTTGGTCGGCGCGGTGACCATCAGCCTTCTGCGCACGGCTCGTTACTTCGATCCGATCAAGACCGCCGATTTTCTCGGCCGCGTGACACGCCTGATCGGTCCCTTGACCCGCGAACAGCGGATTGGCCGTGCCAATCTCACGGCAGCCTTCCCAGAGAAATCGCCGGAGGAGATCGATGCCATTCTCACCGGCGTCTGGGACAATCTTGGCCGCCTGGGTGCGGAGTTTGCGCATCTCGATCGCGTTTGGGAGCACGACCCTGCGTTTCCCGAAAAGAGCCGGATCGAAATCGGGCCGCGTACGCATGAACTGTTTGCCAAACTTCGCCTGGACGAAAAGCCCGCGCTGATCTTCGCGGCCCATCTCGGCAATTGGGAACTACCGGCCGTGGCGGCGGTCGCGCATGGGCTGGACGCGGCGATCCTGTTTCGCCGGCCCAATAGCGCTTCCGCCAACCAGATCATCGAGAAATCGCGCGCCGTGAAAATGGGAACGCTCATTCCCGCCGGCCGCGACGCACCGTTGAAAATGGCCGAAGCTCTGCGCAACGGACAGCACGTGGCGATATTGGTGGATCAATATTTCACTAACGGCGTGGAGGTGACATTCTTCGGCCGCAAGACCAAAGCGAACCCGACGCTGGCTCGTTTGCTGCGGCAGATCGATTGTCCGATTCATGGCACGCGCATTATCCGCCTGCCCAATCATCGCTTCCGTGCCGAACTTTCCGAGGAGATCGCGCCCGTGCGCGATTCTTCCGGGCAGGTGGACGTCCAGCAGACGATGCAGGCCATCACTTCGGTGGTCGAGGGATGGATTCGCGAATACCCGGACCAGTGGCTTTGGCTGCACCGCCGCTGGCGGTAGGGAGCAAGAGGCTAGTCCTATCGATTGATGGCCTGCCTCTCCTCGTCCTGAGGAGCCGCGCAAGCGGAGTCTCGAAGGATGAGGCCGATCGGGGCCTCATGGTTCGAGACGACGCATTCGCGCCTCCTCACCATGAGGGCTTTGACGCTATTGGACTAACGCCCGGTCTTCACCTTGGTCCAGAGCCTGTTGATGACGCGTTGCGTCGCCGGATCGCGTGCGGTGATCACAAAAAGCTTTGCGATCATCGTCTCGTCGGGATAAATATTTTTATCACCCAGGATTTTCGGATCGAGCAATTTCTGGCTTGCCACGTTTCCGTTAGCGTAAGACAGAAAGTTGGAATTCCTCGCCGCGATATCGGGACGGTAGAGGAAGTTGATCAGTTCATAGGCTTCCTGGACGTTCCTGGCATCAGTGGGGATCGCAAGATTGTCAAAGAACATCTGCGCGCCCTCCTTCGGGATCGCATAACCGACCGCGATTTCGCTCTTGGCTTCAGCGGCCCGGCTTCGCGCCTGCAGGATGTCACCCGACCAGCCGACCACCAGACAGATTTCGCCGGTTGCGAGTGCGCTCAGATATTCGGAAGAATGAAACTTGCGAACGAAGGGGCGGATTTTGCCGACGAGATCGGCGGCCTTTTCCAGATCCGCCTGTTTCGTCGAGTTCGGATCGAGCCCGAGATAGCTGAGCGCTGCCGGGAAGATATCGTCGGGCGAGTCCAGCATATGGACGCCGCAATCCCTGAATTTAGCGAGGTTCTCCGGCTTGAAGACGATATCCCAGCTATCGATCGCCGCATTCGGACCGAGGACGTTCTCCGCCATCTTGACGTTATAGCCGATGCCGGTGGTGCCCCACATGTAGTTGGCAGCATATTGATTGTCCGGATCGTAGGTGGCGAGACGCGCTGTCACGACTGGCCAGGCATTGGCAAGGTTAGGCAGCTTTGACTTGTCGAATTTCTGAAAAACGCCGGCCTTGATCTGGCGTTGCAGGAAATAGGCCGTCGGCACCACGACATCATAACCCGATTTGCCGGCCAAAAGCCGCGTTTCGAGCGTCTCGTTGGCATCGAAGGTGTCGTACACGACCTTGATGCCGGTCTCGCGGGTGAAGTCCTCCAACACCCCCGGCGCCATATAGCTCGACCAGTTGTAAAAATTGACCGTTCGCTCTTCGGCCCCCGCGGACGCCGGCAGCACCAGCAGCGCCGCCGCAGCGATCATGGCAAACCGGATGTGCGGCATAAAGCACTGGCGGGATAGCATCTTCATTCTCCGCTATCGCCGGCGCACCGCATCGGACAAACGCTCCAGCGCGGTATCGAGCGTGACATCTCTTTTGGCAAAACAGAAGCGCACCACCGTCGTCACGGGATCCTGCTCGTAGAAGGCCGATACTGGAATCGCTGCGACCTTGTAGTCGGTGACGATGCGCTTGCAGAAAGCCTCATCGGTTTCGTTCAGACCGAGCGGCGACAGATCGACAGTGAGGAAATACGTACCCTGCGAGCGCAGCACCGGAAACCCCAGGCTTTCCAGCCCGCTCGTCAGGCGGTCGCGGCTGCGTGCGAGATCCTTGCGCATCTGGTGAAAATATTCATCCGGTTTGCCAAGGCCGTAGGCGACGGCGACCTGAAGGTTTGGTGCGGTGGTGAAGGTCAGAAACTGATGCACCTTCGCTGCAACCCGCAATAGCGGCGGCGCGGCGCAGACAAAGCCGATCTTCCAACCCGTGAGCGAAAATATCTTTCCCGCCGAGCCGACCTTGATGGTGCGCTCGCGCATGCCGGGAATGGTGATCAGCGGAATGTGCGCCCGACCATCGAAGATGACGTGCTCCCAGACCTCGTCGCAGATCGCCACCACATCGAATTCCTGACAGAAGCGCGCCAGCAATTCGAGGTCCTCGCGTGGGTACACAACCGCGGCCGGATTGAGCGGATTATTGAAAAGGACCGCTTTGGTCTTGTGCGTAAAGACGCCGCGCAGCGCTTCCTCGGTCAACCGCCAATGTGGCGGTTCGAGCCGCACCAGACGCGGGATTCCGCCGGCCTGGCGAATGATCGGAAGGTAGGAATCATAGACCGGCTGAAAGACGACGACCTCATCGCCAGGCTCGACCACAGCCAGGATGGCCGAGGTCAGCGCTTCGGTGCCGCCGGAAGTCACCATCACTTCGGTCATCGGATCGAGCACCAGGGCGTGCCAGCGCTGATAATGGGCTGATATCGCCTGCCGCAATTCCGGGATGCCCATCATCGACGGGTATTGGTTGTATCCGTTGAGCACGGCATCAGCCGCGGCGTTGCGGATGTCCTCCGGTCCCGGGTCGTCCGGAAAGCCCTGGCCCAGATTGATGGCGTTATTGTCACGGGCAGCTTGCGACATCGCCTCAAAGACGGTGACCGGCAGATCGCCAAATACCTTGTTGATGGAAATCATCGGAGTGATCAGCCGCCCGAGATCGTCGGCAAACCTGCGCCTTTCCAGGCCAACATCCCGCCCGCGAGATGTTTGTCATAGGGCAGCCCTGCTGCCTGTGCCGCCAGCGAGGCCGTCACCGACCGCTTGCCGGACCGGCAGGCGAACACCACCTCTTTGCCCTTTGGATCGGGGATAGCTTGTGGATCGAAGCTCGACAGCGGCACCACGACCGCGCCGGGATAGGCATCGACCACCACTTCGTTGGGCTCGCGGACGTCGACCAGCAGATAGCGTCCCTCGGCCATGCCACGGGATACTTCTTCAGCCGCCAAATCGTAAACCCGATGCCCCTGATCCGTCACTCACATCCTCCCGTCGAACGCCTGCTTGTCCCGCGGCGATACCGCTATGAATGTCAAATCCACCACATCAGCGCGATGAAAATCAAGCGCCCAGCACGCCCCGGCAGCCAACCGCCGGCTCAAACCGTGACTTGTGTTCCCACCTCGACCACGCGGCCGCTCGGAATCTGGAAATAGTCGGTGGCATCGTTCGCGGTGCGGCTCAACGCGATGAAGAGATGGTCCTGCCAACGCGGCATTCCCGAATGCGCAGCCGGCTTCAGCGCGCGGCGGGACAGGAAGAAAGATGTCGACATGATGTCGAATTGCCAGCCGAGCTTGCGCGCAATCGCCAGCGCCTTCGGTACGTTCGGCGACTCCATAAACCCGAATCGCAACGTGACTTTGGTGAAGGTATTGCCGACCTGCTCCAGCCTCACCCGTTCCGACAGATCGACGCGAGGGGTGGCGGCGGTCTCGATGGTGAGAATAACGTTCTTCTCGTGCAGCACTTTGTAGTGCTTCAAGCTATGCATCAACGCTGTCGGCGCGCTGACGGGGTCGCTGGTAAGAAAAACGGCGGTGCCGGGAACACGTTGCGGCGGCCGCTTCTCCAGCATCGCCACCAGGTCAGCCAGCGGAAACTCAAGCTTGCGTGACTTCTCGAACAACAGCCGGCTGCCACGCCGCCACGTATACATTAGAAGCATCACGATCGCACCGAGCGCCAGCGGAACCCAACCGCCTTCCAGCACTTTCAGAAGATTGGCAGCCAGGAAGGTCAGATCGAGAAACAGGAACGGGGCGATCAACGCCGCCGCCGCGAACGGCGACCACTTCCATACCCGCCAGATCACGACAAATCCCATCATGCCCGTGACCACCATGGTGCCGGTCACTGATATGCCGTAGGCCGAGGCCAGCGCGCTGGAGGAGCGGAACATCAGCACCAGCAACATAACCGCAATCAAAAGCAGCAGGTTAATGCGCGGAATATAAATCTGGCCGAACTGCGACTCGGAAGTGTGTCTGATTTCAAATCGCGGCAACAGGCCGAGTTGTATAGCCTGCTGCGTCAGAGAATAGGCGCCGGTGATCACAGCCTGACTGGCGATGACGGTCGCGACGGTGGCGAGCGCGACCATCGGGATCAGCGCCCAGTCCGGAAACATCAAAAAGAACGGATTTTCAATCGCCTTGGGATCGGCGATGACGAGCGCACCCTGCCCGAGATAATTCAGCGCCAGCGACGGCAATACGATGAAAAGCCATGCGAGTTGGATCGGCCGCTTGCCGAAATGGCCGAGGTCGGCATACAGCGCCTCGGCGCCGGTCACCGCCAGAAACACGGCGCCCAGCGTGACAAAACCGATCATGCCGTGGTGAAGCATGAAGGAGACGGCCAGCACGGGGTTGAGGGCCAAAAATACTTCCGGATGCTGCATGATCGGGACAATCGCCCCGATCGCGATGACACCGAACCAGACGCACATAATCGGCCCGAAAAAAAACGCGACGCGAGCGGTACCGCGCGATTGCGCAGCAAACAGCACCAGCAGAATGACCACGGTCAACGGCACCACATAGGGATCGAGCGCCGCGGTAACGAGCTTGATGCCTTCGATCGCCGAGAGCACCGATAGCGCCGGGGTGATCACGGCATCGCCGTAGAACAGCGCGCCGCTGATGATCCCGAGCAGAACAATCGTAGCAGCGCCGCGACTGACGGCGCGCTGCGCAAGCGCCATCAAAGCCAGCGTCCCGCCCTCGCCGTGATTGTCCGCGCGAAGCAGAATCACGACGTATTTCATCGTTACCACGATGATCAACGCCCAAAGGATCAGCGAGACCACACCGAGCACCGCCGCCGGCTCAGCGACGCCCGAGGGACCGCTGGCCGCGACCACCGCTTCGCGCAGCGCGTAAAGCGGGCTGGTGCCGATATCCCCGTAGACGACCCCGATGCTGCCGATCAGCAGTGCCTTCAGGCCGGCTGTCGAATGGGCTTCGCCATGCCCATTGGCCGCCGTCGTTTCCGAGGCGGGAGCTACAACATCACTGGTCATGGGGTGGGAGCCTCAAACTGCTACTGCGCAATCGCAAAGCGAGGCGGCTTATAGCCTTGCGCCCGAACCAGACCCTAGCCCGATTTTAGGCTTACGGCATGCAAATTTTGCAGTTGCTAAATGAGCCTAGGCTCGGCTCCATCTGCGGTAATATAGTAGTTCCGTTCAAGGCTTCAATCCTGGCGGCAGCGGCGGATTTTCGCGCATCAAGGTGATGGTCACCCGGCGGTTGGCCGACAGCGAGGGATCGTCGGGAAACAGCGGCAAGGTATCGGCCTTGCCGGAAACAGCGAAGATGTGGGCGGGCGGAAGCCCTTCCCGCTCGAGGATCTGGCGCACCGCATTGGCCCGATCGGCGGAGAGATCGAAGGCGCCGTAGTCACTTCGGGTTGGGATGTAGCCGGCGGAGGTGTGACCGGCGATTGCAACCCTCAAAGGGGTCGCCTTGAGCGGGGCCGCCAGTTTCTGAATCAACCGGCGCGTCCGCTCATAGGGCACTTTCGATCCTTCGGCGAACATCGACCGGCCGTCCTGATCGACGATCTCGAGGTTGAGGCCCTCCTTGGTTTCTTCGAACATGATGTGCTTGGAGATTTCGGTCATCTCCGGCATGTCCTGCAACGCCTGCCGCAACGAGGCCGAGGCGAGCGCGAATTCGCGATCGATCTTGATGCGGGCGCCCGCCGTCTGGTTGCGATCCTGCTCGTCCGGGGTCGGTGTATTGGAGGCCTCGTCCGGCGAAATATGATCGACGTTCTTCAGCTTGGGGCGCGTCGGCAGGCCGTCGGATTCGATGATGCCGGAATAACGAACATCGGTCTGCACGCCGAAAGCGTCGCGCATCGAGCCCGCGACGATCTTGAGCTTGTTGTTGTCCATGGTGGAAAACGCCACGAGCATCACGAAGAAGCTCATCATCAGACCCATGAGGTCGGCAAAGGTCACGAACCAGCCGTGCCCCCCGCCATGTGCGTCGCCGCGTTTTTTCTTGGCCATGGTCGATCTTCCGCCCCGAGGTCCGCGAGACTAGGCCGCGACCTCTTCGCCCTCCGTATGGCGATGCTTTTCCGGCAAATATGCCAGAAGCATTTCGCGGACCAGCGTCGGGGACTTGGAATCCCGGATCATCAGAATGCCGTCGATGATCAAGGTGCGGTTGGTCTCCTCGTCGAGCAGTTTGCCGTGCAGCTTGTCGGCGATCGGCAGGCAGAACAGGTTCGCTACCAACGCACCGTACAGCGTAGCGAGCAGCGCGGTCGCCATGAAGGGGCCGAGCTTGGAGGGGTCGGTCATGTTGGCGAACATCTGCACCATGCCGATCAGCGTGCCGATCATCCCGAAGGCGGGCGCGCAATCGCCGATGGCGCGGTAGATCTTGCTGCCTTCGTCGAGATGCATCAGGAAATTGTCGCGGTCGCGCTCGAGATTGTCGCGGATGAATTCCATATCGTAGCCGTCGGCGATGTAGCGAATCCCCTTGGCAAGGAACGGCTCGTCAGTCTCGACCTTTTCCAGGCCGACCGGTCCCTGCTTGCGGGCGATTTCGGCGATGCGGGCGAGCTCGTCAACGAGGTCGCGCGCCGACAACCGGCTCATCGTGAAAGCGAACTTGGCTCCAAGCGGAAGACCATGCATCATCACGCCGAGGGGAAAGCGGATCATGGTGGCGGCAATCGATCCGCCGAAAATGATGATGACGGCATGTTCAGAGACGAACATGTGCAGATCACCACCCATGAACACCATCGTGGCGATGACAATCATGCCGAACAAAAGTCCGGCGCCCGTCATAATGTCCATGGGAGACTCCAACGCGTACGCGAACGACCGGCCATCCTGGACGGTCGCGCAGCCCCCTCCGAGCCACGCACTTCAACCCTACGTCGCGGCCATTAAAGACGCGTAAAGGTTAAGCTGTTTTGCGAGTGCCGCCGGGGCAACCTGTGAAGATACGGCCGACAGGTCCATTCACCTCTGCAAGACAGGCCGCTGCGCCGCCCTGACACGGTGACAACATTCTGCTAACCATGATGACCGTTCGCAAATTTGCATGTCGCTCGCCATGGCTTTCCGTGTCGTCTCCCTGCCCGTCCTCGTCTGCGCGTCGCTGCTTGCGGCCTGTAGCGGCGGCGATCGCATGACGTTGGGCGGCGGATCGGACAGCCCACCCGCCGCGAATGCGGCTCCAGCGGGTCCAGCGGCCAGGACGCCGCCGGCGAGCATGTCCGGCCGATGGACCCTGTCCGCCCCTGGTTCGACATCCTGCGGGATGACGTTCGGCGCCAACAACCCGGACTCAACCGAGGGCACGATTGCCCCCGCCGGCGGCTGCCCGTTCAATTTCTTCACCAGCCGGAAGTGGAGCTATACCGAGGCTGGTCTCACGCTGCGCGACCACAACGCGCAGGCGCTGGCGCAGCTGGTGCCCGCCGGTCCCAACCGCTTTGAAGGCAAGACCGGTTCCGGCCAGGAGATCGCGCTGTCGCGCTAACGCGCGATGAGAGGGTCAGTGAATTTCGGCCGACCGCTTCAGCGCTTCTTTCAGCTTTTCGAGACTGAAATCCTTGGATCGCGCGATTTCCAGAATGGGCGTCTCGCGGCGGCCGCACAGTTCGGCGGCGTCGGGAATTTTCGGGGCAATGTCGCGTGGGATCACAATCGCCCCGTGCTGGTCGGCGTGAATGAGGTCGTCCGAGCGCACCGTCATTCCGGCAACGCGAACCTCACCACCGAAGTTTTCGGCATGAACCCAGGCATGCGACGGACCGATGGAGCCGGCGAGCGCTTGGAAGCCCGGCGCCCATTGCGGGATGTCGCGGATCGAGCCGTCGGTAATGACGCCGAGGCATCCCAGCGCCTTGTGCACATTGCTCTGCACCTCGCCCCAGAACGCGCCGTAACCGACGTCGGGACCGTCGATGTCCTGAATAACGGTGATCCGCGGTCCGATGCCGGTGCCCATATATTCGTAATAGGCGATGCGGCGCCGCGACTGCTCGTCGGCCGGAAGCTGCGACTTGAGCACCGAGCGGATCGTCACCGTCCGCGCATAACCAACCATCGGCGGCAGGTTGGGAAACGGGCAGACCAACGGCTTGGTGGTATAGCCGATCAGGCGGCGCTCGGGCGCGACGACTTCCATCGCATTGCAGATCGTCGGCGTATCGTAGCGCGCCAACGCCTCAAGCAAGGCGGCGGGCAGCGGCGCGGGGGCGGAATTCGTCACGGCATTCTCCAGCTTTTGTAACAGTGTCTTGCACGCATATAGCCGACCGTCGCGCGATCGGCAAAAGGCTTGAGTGCAGGACCGCCCTGCTTTTCATCTGGAGAAATGATCAGGTCAGTTCAGCCGTACCGGCCGATCGTCGTCATCGGCGGCCGTCGACAAAAACGGCGCCTGCGGATCGGCGGTAGCACTCGCGGCAACGGGTGGCGTCGCCGCCTCAGCCTTGCGCTGTTGGTCGCGGTAGGATTTCCACCCCACGGGGAGGCTCAGGAGATAGATCACGGTGCCTGCGGAAAGAATGTACCAGGGATAACCGATCAGAAGCGCAATGAAGAAGACCACCGACACGAAGACCGGCAACACCATCTCCGGCGGCACGCGCATGCGTATCGTCTTGCCCGAGAATACCGGCAGCCGCGAAACCATCAGGCAGCCGATCGCGAAGGTATAAACCGCGGTCACTGCGGCTGGAGGCTTCGGCAGGCCGAGAAACGCCAGATAGATCGGCAGCAATACCGTGATCGCGCCAAGGGGCGCGGGAACGCCGGTGAAATAATTGGCCGCATAAGCCGGCTTATCGGGATCGTCCATCGTCGCATTGAAACGCGCCAATCGTAATCCGCCGCTGATCGCAAAGACCATTGCGGCAATCCAGCCGCCATTGTTGAGTTCGCGCAATTGCCAGAAATACAGGATCAAGCCCGGCGCCACGCCGAAATTGACGAAATCGGCGAGACTGTCGAGTTCGGCTCCGAACTTCGACTGGCCCTTGATCATGCGCGCGACGCGACCGTCGATGCCGTCAAGCACGGCGGCAAACACGATCGCCGCCACCGCCAGTTCCATCCGACCTTCCGTCGATAGGCGGATCGCGGTGAGGCCAGCGCAAATCGCCAGCAGCGTAATGAAATTGGGAACCAGCATGCGCACCGGAATCGGACGAAACCGGCGGCGGCGCAGTTCCACATATTTGGGGTCGATCGCCATGGCCCATCATATATAGCAAGCGGCGGCCAAGTTCGCCATTGCCACGGCCAATTGGTTAATCGCCCCGGTAGGTTCGGCCCTGATCGCTCAGCCGGAAATCGGCCAGAATGGTCTCACCGGCGATCGCGGTCTGGCCTTCCGCCACCAGCGGGCCCGTCCCCTCGGGCAGATAAACGTCAAGACGCGAGCCGAAGCGGATCAGCCCGAAACGCTCGCCGGCCCCGATCGTCTGCCCTTCCCGCACGAACGAGACGATCCGCCGCGCCACGAGCCCCGCGATCTGGGTCACGCCGATGCGGCCGTTGGATGTGAAGATCACCAGCGAGTTGCGCTCGTTGTCCTCGCTCGCCTTGTCGAGTTCGGCGTTGATGAACTTGCCCGGCCGGTAGGCGATGCGGTCGATTCGGCCAGCGACCGGGCTACGATTCACATGGCAATTGAACACGCTCATGAAGATCGAGATACGCGGCAACGGCTTGTCGCCAAGCCCAAGTTCAGCGGGCGGCAAGACGCTCGTGATCATCGAGATCCGTCCGTCGGCCGGCGCCACCACGATGCCTTCCCGCACCGGCGTCACCCGCACGGGATCGCGGAAAAACAACGCGCACCAGATGGTCAGAAGCGTACCAATCCACCCCAATGGCGCCCACAGCCAGAACAGGATCAGGCTGGCGAGCGCAAAGCCGCCGATGAAGGGATACCCCTCGGGATGAATGGACGGAATCTGCGCACGGATAGAATTGGCAATCGACATAAAAACTCACCAGGCCCTAGCAAGAGAGAAAGTAGTCACGTCATTCCGCGGCGGCCGGGGTCACCAACGCATCGTCGACCGGCGGCGGTACACGGTTGGGCGCTTCGTTCTCGTCGGCAATCCGCGCCAGCTTTTCGCGAGCTTCCTGAGCCTCTCGCTGCCGGTTCCACATACTGGCATAAAGCCCGCCAGTTGCCAAAAGCTGGCCGTGGGTTCCGCGCTCGGCAATGCGACCCTGATCGAGAACGATGATTTCGTCCGCCGTGACAATCGTGGAGAGCCGGTGGGCGATCACGAGTGAGGTGCGGTTGCGCGACACCCGCTCCAGCGCGTCCTGAATTTCGCGCTCGGTATGGCTGTCGAGCGCCGATGTCGCTTCGTCGAGCACCAGGATCGGCGGAGCCTTCAGAATCGTGCGCGCGATCGCCACGCGCTGCTTTTCGCCGCCCGACAATTTCAGGCCGCGCTCGCCCACCTGCGTCTCATAGCCCTTCGGCGACATCCGGATGAAGCCGTCGATCTGCGCGAGCCGGGCTGCCTCCTCCACTTCGGAATCGTCGGCATCCCAGCGGCCATAGCGGATGTTGTAACGGATGGTGTCGTTGAAGAGCACAGTATCCTGCGGCACCATGCCGATCGCGGCGCGCAGCGAGGCTTGCGTGACGTTACGGATATCCTGACCATCGATTGTGATCCGGCCGCTTGAGACGTCGTAGAGACGGAACAGGAGGCGCGAAATCGTCGACTTGCCCGCGCCCGACGGTCCAACGATCGCAACCGTCTTGCCGGCCGGCACGTCGAACGTAAGACCTTTGAGGATCGGCCGATCCGGCTCGTAGGCGAATTGCACATTCTCGAAGCGCACATGGCCTGAAGTGACGATCAGCCGCGCCGCTTGCGGGATATCCTTGATCTCGGGCTCGCGAGATAGCACGCTGAACATCTTCTCGATGTCGATGATCCCCTGCTTGATCTCGCGATACACCATGCCCATGAAATTAAGCGGCTGGTAAAGCTGGATCATCATCGCGTTGACCATCACGAAATCGCCGACCGTGTTGTGTCCGCTGCGCACCCCGGACGCGCACATCACCATGGTTGCGGTGAGGCCGGCGGTGAAGACCACGGCCTGGCCAGCATTGAGGACAGCCAACGAGGTATAGGCTTTGACGCTGGCCTCCTCGTAGCGCTCCATCGAACGGTCATAGCGCGCCGCCTCGCGTTCCTCGGCGTTGAAATACTTCACCGTCTCGTAGTTCAGGAGCGAGTCGATGGCCTTGGTATTCGCCTCGGTGTCGGAATCGTTCATCTTGCGACGAATTCCGATCCGCCACTCGGTAGCGATGTAGGTGTAAAACATATAGATCACGACGGTGATCAGGGTCGCCAGGACATACCGCCAGTCGAACTTCCACAGCAGCACCGCCATCAAGAGCGCGACCTCAACGATGGTCGGGACGAGTTGCACGATCACCATCCGCACGATGGTCTCGATGCCGTTTCGACCGCGCTCGAGAACGCGAGTCAACCCACCGGTCTTGCGCTCCAGATGAAAGCGCAACGACAGCTCATGCATGTGAACGAAAGTGAGATAAGCGAGCTTGCGAACCGCATGCATCGCCACGCGTGCGAAAATGCCGTCACGCCACTGGGTCAACGCCCCCATCACGATGCGCAACGCGCCGTAGCCGAGCGTCATGATGATCGGCGAGGCGACGACCCATAGCACCCAGTTGGAGGCTTGTACCGGCGCGCTGTCCGCGCCGGTCAGAGCATCGGTTGCCCATTTGAAGGTGAAGGGAACGGCCAGCGTTGCAACCTTGGCCGCCAGCAGCAGCACCACCGACCAGACCACGCGCATCTTCAGATCGAAGCGATCGCCCGGCCAGATATAAGGCCACAGATGCGCTAGCGTCCCGGTCAGGGTCGCCTGCCCGAAGGGTGTATCAGCAGTTGGTGCCGGCAGATCCCCCGCGGCCGAAGCTGGATGCGCCATCGCGTCAGGCCCGGCGCGGTATGGCGTACCGATTCGGCACGCGCTTTTTCAGATTTTCTCGCATTCCGCAGTCATATAGAGCGTTTATGCGCCGCGTACAGCCTCGTGGAGGCTAAATTCTTCCGTCATGTTCGGGCCTTACTGGAATTTTATTCGATAGCCGAATCCTTTATGGTTTGACTGATTTACGCTGCAATGCCACATGACTGATATGAGCACGATTAAAACCGTCTGCGTCTATTGCGGCTCCGGGGCCGGCACCAATCCCCGTTTCATCGAATCCGCCAGGGCGCTCGGCAAGGCGCTCGCGGAGAACGGCATCCGCCTGGTCTATGGCGGCGGTTCCGTCGGCATGATGGGCGCGGTAGCGAGCGCGGTGCTCGATCACGGCGGCTCCGTGACGGGCATCA
Organism: Bradyrhizobium sp.; assembly: GCA_049509335.1. GTDB lineage: Bacteria > Pseudomonadota > Alphaproteobacteria > Rhizobiales > Xanthobacteraceae > Bradyrhizobium. The sequence continues at coordinate 43,289 of JBEKZZ010000017.1, forward strand.
TCCCGGACTTTTTGACCAGCAAGGAAAGTGCGCTCAAGCGCGTGCAGGAAATGATCGTCACGCCCGACATGCACGTGCGCAAGCGGCTGATGTTCGAACATTCGGACGCGTTCGTCGCGCTGCCCGGCGGCATCGGTACGCTCGAGGAACTCGTTGAGCAATTGACCTGGCAGCAGCTGGGACGCCATTCGAAACCGGTGCTGCTCGCCAATATTGACGGCTTCTGGGAACCCTTGCTGGCGCTAATCGCCCACATGCGCGCCACTCAATTCATTCGGCCGACGCTCTCGATCGATATCCTCAAGGCCGAACGGGTTGAGGATATCTTGCCGCGGCTGCAGGCAGCGGCGGCAAGCGTTCCTGAAGGCACGGCTGCCATGACGCCCGAAATCGCCCAGCGTCTGTAGATACCGCTTTACCGTGGTGCGCCCGCCTCCTCGGCGGGAAATGTCACGGCTTCGATCCGGTTGCCGTCGGGATCCCTGATGAAGGCGGCATAATATTTGACGCGATCGTGCGGACGCGGACCCGGCGCACCGTCCGAGCTGCCGCCGGCTTTCAGCGCCGCTTCATGGAACGCGTCAACTTCGGCAGCCGATTTCGAACGAAGACAGACGTGGCTGCCGCTGTCCGCAACAACCGGCGCCATGCCGGGACGAAGGTTGATCCAGAATTCCGGATAGGCTTTGCCGAAGCCGACGGTGGCGGGCCGTGTCACAACCCTGGCAAGGCCGAGCGGCGCCAATGCCGTTTTATAAAAGCGCGCCGAGCGTTCGAGGTCGCTGACGCCGACAGAGATGTGGTCGATCATGAGTCTCCTCCAAAAAGGCCGTCATTGCGAGCGAAGCGAAGCAATCCAGAGATCGTAAGAATACTGGATTGCTTCGTCGCTTTGCTCCTCGCAATGACGAACCCTGACTACGTCGGCGCATCCGATTTCACGAGTTTGTAAATAACCGAATCCATCAGCGCCTGGAACGAAGCGTCGATGATATTCGGTGACACCCCGATGGTGCTCCACTTTTCGCCCTTCTCGTCGGCGCTTTCGATCAACACCCGCGTTACGGCCTCGGTGCCACCGTTGAGGATGCGCACCCGGTAGTCGATCAGCCTGAGGCCTTCGATGAATTTCTGGTACTTGCCGAGGTCCTTGCGCAGCGCGACGTCGAGCGCGTTGACGGGGCCGTTGCCTTCGGCTGCCGAAATCAGCTTTTCGCCGTCGACGTCAACCTTCACCACCGCCATCGCCACCGTAACGCGCTGGCCATTGGCATTGTAACGTTGCTCGACATTGACGTCGAATTGCTCGACACGGAAATAGTCGGGAACGCGGCCGAGCGTCCGCCGCGCCAGAAGCTCGAACGAGGCGTTGGCCGATTCATAAGCGTAGCCCGCCGCCTCGCGCTCCTTCAATTCCTCGACCAGACGCGCCAGCTTCGGATCGTTCTTGTCGTAGGCGATGCCGGCGCGATCGAGCTCGGCGATGACATTCGAGCGGCCGGCCTGATCGGAAACCAGCACCTTGCGATGGTTGCCGACCGTCGCGGGCCGAACATGTTCGTAGGTCTGCGGGTCCTTCAGCACGGCGGACGCATGAATGCCCGTCTTGGTGACGAAAGCGCTTTCTCCGACATAGGGCGCATGCCGATTGGGCGCGCGGTTTAACATGTCATCGAGCGTGCGCGACACCGTCATCAAGGTCGCCATCTTCTCGTCGGTCACGCCGATCTCGAAGCGATCGGAGAATTCGCCCTTCAAGCGCAACGTCGGGATCAGCGAGCAAAGGTTGGCGTTGCCGCAGCGTTCGCCGAGGCCGTTGAGCGTGCCCTGAATCTGCCGCGCGCCGGCGCGCACCGCGGCGAGCGAATTGGCCACCGCCTGCTCGGTATCGTTATGGGCGTGGATGCCGATGTGGTCGCCGGGAATATGCTTGATAACCTCGCCGACGATGGCCTCGATCTCGTGCGGCATGCTCCCGCCATTGGTGTCACACAGTACTACCCAGCGCGCGCCGGCATCGTAGGCCGCCTTCGCGCAAGCTAGCGCAAAGGCGGAGTCTTCCTTGTAGCCGTCGAAGAAATGCTCGCAATCGAGCATAACTTCCCGGCCGGCTTTCTTCGCAGCCTTCACGCTGTCGCCGATGGAGCCAAGGTTTTCCTCATTGGTGGTCTCGAGCGCCACGCGCACCTGATAGGCCGAAGACTTCGCGACAAAGCAGATCGCATCCGCCTTGGCTTCCAATAGCGCGGCAAGACCTGGATCGTTCGACGCAGAGCGTCCGGGCCGCCGCGTCATGCCGAACGCGGTGAAGCGCGCATGGGCAAGCTTCGGCTTCTTGGCAAAAAATTCGGTATCGGTCGGATTGGCGCCGGGATAGCCGCCCTCGACATAGTCGATGCCAAGTTCGTCCAGCATCTTCGCGATCAGTTGTTTGTCATGCAGCGTAAAGTCGACGCCGTTGGTCTGCGCGCCATCGCGCAGCGTGGTGTCGAACAGATAGAGCCGCTCGCGGGTCATGTCGAACCCCCGGCATTGTCTCCGAACGTCTTCTGCATCGTGGTGTTGGCGAGCCATTCGCCGTTGAGCGAAACCGTGTTGCGCTGCTTGGCTTCATAGCCGCGATTGACGAAGAACTCGGCGGCGTTGTCGCTGGCATCGACCGTGAGGCTCTTGGCGCCACGCCCCGCGGCCAGTTTTTCGAGCCCGTCGCACAGCATGGCCGCAACCCCCTGCCCGACGGCATCCGGATGCACATAGAGCAGATCGATGTGGTCCTTGCCTTTCAACGACACAAAGCCGACCGGCGCGCCCTCAAGCGTTGCCACCAGCGTGAGACCGGACGCCAGCCGTTGGCCGAATTCGTCTTCATCGTCGGCTGCTGCCGCCCACGCCTCTTGCTGCGCCTCGCTGTAGTCGTCGCCGGTCAGGCTTTCGATGCTGGCGACAAAAATCGCCGCCAGAATTGGCGTGTCGGCAGGGAGGGACGGCCGCAGCGCGGGCGCACTCATCGCGCGACCTCCCAAGTCGTGCCTTCCTTGGAGTCCTTGATCACCACGCCCATAGCTGCGAGTTCGTCACGAATGCGATCAGATTCCTTGAAGTCCTTGCGCGCACGCGCAGCGGTGCGATCCGCGATCAGCGCATCGACAGCGGTTTTGTTCACCGTGACAGCCTTGGGATTACTTTCGACGTATTCTCGCTTCGTCTTGCTCAGCAATCCGAGCAGCGTCGCGGAGGCCTTGAGCGTTCGCTTGATTTCGTTCTGGACTGAGCCCGAAGCTCCCGATCGACCGGATGCAATCGCGTGCAGACGCGTGATCACTCCTGAGGTGTTGAGATCATCGCCCAACAATGAAAGGACCTCCTCGTCGGCGCCGCCCATTGCTTGCGTGTCATCACCCACAATATCGTACCAGGAATCGACGACTCTCTTGCTCTCCTCAAGACCCCTGAGCGTCCAATCGATTGGCGAGCGATAGTGCGTCTTCAGCATATTGAAACGCAGAGCTTCGCCCGGCCAATCGTTGAGTAACTCCCTGATCGTGACGAAGTTGCCGAGGCTCTTCGACATCTTCGCACCCTCGACTTCGAGGAAGCCATTATGCATCCAGTAATTCGCCATCGTGGCTGTGCCGTGCGCGCAGCGCGATTGCGCGATCTCGTTTTCATGGTGCGGGAAGATCAGGTCGAGACCGCCGCCATGAATATCGAACACCTTGCCGAGATAGGCCGCACTCATCGCCGAGCACTCGATGTGCCAGCCCGGACGCCCCCTGCCCCACGGACTATCCCAGCCCGGCTCGTGTTCTGAAGACAGCTTCCACAGCACGAAGTCAGCGGGATTTTTCTTGTGGGCGTCAACCGCAACGCGCGCACCGGCCAACTGCTCGTCAAGCCTGCGGCCCGACAGCGCGCCATAGTCCGGCATGGACTGCACATCGAACAGAACTTCGCCGCCGGCTTCATAGGCGTGGCCGCGCGCGATTAATTGCTTGATCAGCGTTACCATGTCGGCCTTGCCATCGACACGTGGCAGCACAAAATCGGTGGCGCGCGGTTCAACTGTCGGCGGCGAGCTTCCGAGGCCGGCGACATCCGCATGGAATTGATTGGCGGTCTTTTCGGTGACTTTGCGGATCGCCTCGTTCAACGGCAGGCCGGGAAAATCCCGCGCGGCACGGTCGTTGATCTTGTCGTCGACGTCGGTGATGTTCCGAACGTAAGTGACGTGGTTCTCGCCATAGAGATGGCGCAGCAATCGAAACAACACGTCGAAAACGATGACCGGGCGCGCATTGCCGATATGGGCGAAGTCATAGACCGTCGGCCCGCACACATACATGCGCACATTGGCCGGATCGAGCGGCGTGAAAACGCGCTTCTCTTTGGTCAGCGTATCGTAAAGGCGCAATTCCATGGAAATCCCGTACCTGCCTGCCGGCCGGGCGTCCAATGATCTCGTGTGAGAAAAGACGGCCTCAGCCAGCGATTCGCTAGCTCATAATCTCGCGGCAAATGCCACAGATGGCGAGAAGACCGTTCATGAAAAATACCATGGGCCAGCCCGGGGGATGCCGTCAAGAGCCTCAGAAAAGCCGATTTGGGTCACCAAGCCACCGATGCCCGATGGTTAATCATTATTTACACTTCATCCCTATTATGAGTCGCGGCAATCCCTCCTTCAGCGGTGCAGCGATGCGATCCATTTCAGCGCTTTTGGCCTGCGTGTCGTTTCTGGCCGGATCGGCAGCGTGGGCCGACAGCCGGATTTTCATCATCGCCAACCAGCCTGACGGCTACGGGGTCGACCAGTGCCTCGCCAGGGGCGAAAAGTGCGGCGCCCATGCTGCTCAATCCTATTGCCAATCGCGGAATTTCGCGCAGGCCACGTCCTACCGCCGGGTCGATCCGGACGAAATCACCGGTTCGGTTTCGAAAGCGGGTGAGAATTGCGGCCACTCGGGCTGCGGCGAATACATCGCGATTACCTGCCAGCGCTGAACCATCCTCCCGGGCCGGTTCCAGACCCGCCACAGTGGTGCCGCGGAAACGACGTGACGTCGCCCCGAGAAGCGGGTAAAGGACGCCCAAATTATTATCACCTGCGGCTCCGGCCGTAGCCTCCGGTATGGCCCAAGGTCCGGTTCGGAGTTGCGCTGATGGCGGGACATGCCTGAAAAATTGATCGTCGCTCCTTCCAGACCCCTGATTGCCAGATCGGTCATCGCCTGCGCTGCTCTTCTCGCCGCCATGCTGTTTGGTGCGGACGCCCGTGCGCAGATGAATCCGCCGCCGTCCCCGCCGCCGGGCGCTGCGGTAAACCCGATGTGTCCGCGGCTCGAAGCTCAACTGGCCATGATCGACCGCGGCGGTGGCGACCCGGCCAAGGACGAGCAGATCCGCCGCTACCAGGATTCCGCTGCCAAGCAACAGGCGGAGCTCGACCGCGTTACTTCGCAGGCCAGGCGGATGGGCTGCGACAGTTCGGGTTTCTTCTCGTTGTTCAACGGCCAAAACGCGCAATGCGGGCCGGTAAACAATCAAATTCAACAGATGCGCGCAAACCTCGACCAGATCACGACTAATCTCGAGCGCCTGCGTAGCGGCGGCCTCGGCGGCAGCGATCGCGAAAACCAGCGCTATTCGGCTCTTCTGGCGCTGGCGCAGAACAGCTGCGGACCGCAATACGCGGCCGCCTTGCAGCAGCAACAGGGTGGTCCCGGCAATTTCCTGAACAACCTGTTCGGCAATAACAATCCGGCTGCTGGGCCGCCCGCGGATGTGGGTCCCCAATCCGGCACCTATCGCACCGTCTGCGTCCGTACCTGTGACGGCGGCTATTTCCCGATTTCGTTTGCCACCGTGCCGGCGCGCTTTCCCGACGATGAAAAGGCCTGCAAAGCGCTCTGCCCGGCAACCGAGGCCAACCTCTATGCCTACCGCAATCCCGGCGAAGACATGAATCAGGCGGTGTCGATCAGCGGTCAACCGTATGCATCGTCGCCCAACGCCTTCCGATTCCGGCAGGAGTTCAACCCGACCTGCGCCTGCAAGGCCGCCGGTCAAACCTGGTCCGACGCCCTCAAGAGCCTCGACGACAAGGCCGCCGCCGAGCAGCAAGGCGACATCATCGTCACCGAGGAGAGCGCCAAGAAAATGTCGCGCCCGCAGCAGGGCAAGGCGCCTGCGCCTGCCAAGAAGGGTACCGCCACCACCACGGGCTCCGACCCGGCAACGCCTCCCGCACAGCCGGGCGCGCCGCCGGCTCCCTCCGATGCTTCTTCCGATAACAAGTCGATCCGTACAGTGGGACCGACGTTTATCCCGGCGCGTTAAAGCGTTTGGTGAATTCATCGACCGCCGATCAACCGTCAAACGCCTCGTCCGATGCACGACCCGCGCGTGAAACCAGCGTTTCATCGGGCTCAGCCAGCGGCCGACCGTCGTCACGAAACCGGTTGGTGATGGGGTAACGGCGATCGCGCCCGAAATTTCGGCGCGTCACCTTGACGCCCGGAGCGGCCTGCCTGCGCTTGTATTCGGCGATGTTGAGCAGGCGGTCGATCCGCGCCACGACCTCGCGATCGAAACCGGCCGCGATGATGGTCGCGAAAGGCTCCTCGCGCTCGACCAGCCGTTCGAGGATCGCATCCAGGGTGTCGTAAGGCGGCAGCGAATCCTGATCGGTCTGGTTTTCGCGCAGCTCCGCGGTCGGCGGCCGCGTGATGATGTTGGACGGAATGACTTCGCCGGAAGGTCCCAAAGCGCCGTCGGGCTTCCAGGTGTTGCGCAGCTCTGACAGCCGAAAAACTTCCGTCTTGAAGATATCCTTGATCGGATTGAAGCCGCCGTTCATGTCCCCGTAAAGCGTGGCGTAACCGACCGACATTTCGGACTTGTTGCCGGTCGTGACGACCATCGCACCGGTCTTGTTAGAAATCGCCATCAACAGCGTGCCGCGCGCGCGCGCTTGCAGATTTTCTTCGGTGATGTCGCGCTGCAACCCTGCGAAAGTCCCGGACAGGATGTCTTCAAAGCCGTGCACGGCTTGCGCGATCGGCAGCACCTCGTAGCGGATGCCGAGTTCGCTGGCGAGTTTGGCGGCATCGTCGAGCGAAACCTGCGCGGTGAAACGAAACGGCAGCATGACGCCGCGAACGCGCTCCGCCCCAAGCGCATCGACCGCAATCGCCGCACAGAGCGCCGAGTCGATGCCGCCGGAGACGCCCAACAACACGCCGGGAAATCCGTTCTTGCCAACATAATCGCGCAAGCCCAGGACGCAGGCCGCGTAATCGGCCTTGTCGCCATCCAGAACCGGCTCCTGCGGACCGAGGGAGCGCATGCTGGTAGTTGTCTTCTTCCAGCGCAATGTCGTGATGTTTTCCTCGAAAGCTGGCATTTGCGTCGCCACCGAAAGATCGGCGTTGAGTGCAAACGAACCGCCGTCAAACACCAGTTCGTCCTGGCCGCCGACCTGGTTGAGGTAGATCAGCGGCAGCCCGCTTTCAGTCACACGGGCCACCGCGACAGACAGCCGCAGATCGCTCTTGTTGCGCGCGTAGGGCGAGCCGTTCGGCACGATCAGGATTTGCGCGCCGGTTTCGGCCAGACATTCGACGACGTTTTCGTATTCGGCGGACTCCTCGAGCCAGATGTCCTCGCAGATCGGCACCCCGACCCGGATGCCGCGAATCGTCACCGGGCCCGCGGCAGGTCCGCGCGCGAACAGGCGCTTTTCGTCGAACACGCCGTAATTCGGCAGATTGGCCTTGAAGCGAAGCGCGGCGACGCGGCCGCCGTCGAGCAGCGCGCAGGCATTATAAAGCTTGCCGTCCTCGACCCAGGGCGTGCCGATCAGCACCGCCGGACCGCCGTCGGCCGTCTCGCGCGCCAATTCCTCGATCGCCGCGCGACAGGCCGACTGGAAAGCCGGCTTCAGCACCAGATCCTCTGGCGGATAACCGGCGATGAACAACTCGGGGAACACCACCAGATCCGCGCTGTCCGCCGCAGCCCGCGCCCGTGCCACGCGTGCTTTGGCGGCATTACCAGTGACGTCGCCCACCGTCGGATTGAGCTGGGCGAGCGTGACGATAAAATAGTCGGCGAGTTCGGTCATCTGTGGATCGTGCCTTTCGGATGGCCAAACTGCAATTGCGTGCTTTACATCACGCCCATGCGCTCGGCGATCGAGAACAGCCAAAACAGCCCCGCCGTCACCAGCGCCACGCCGACCGCCGCCGAACCCATGTCCTTCACCCGGCCAATCTGCAAATCGTGCTCGGTGGTCAGGCGGTCGGCGAGCTTCTCAATGGCGGTATTGAGCAGTTCGACGACCAGCACCATGACCACGGCTGCAACGAGCTCGATCCGGCGCATGGCCGTCGTGCCGATCACCCAGGCGAGCGGCAGGGAGATCGCCAGCGCGATCAGTTCCTCGCGCACGGCCTGCTCCGAGCGAATCGCAAAGACGAGGCCGTTACGGGTGTTGATCGTGGCCCGCCAGAGCCGCAGCATTAAAGCCCCGCGACAGCTGCGATCGGATTGGCCTTACCGACGCGTTCCTGCTTGAGCAACTCGGCGACCAGGAACGCCATGTCGATGGATTGCTCGGCGTTGAGGCGGGGATCGCAGACCGTGTGGTAGCGATCGCTCAGATCCTCATACGTGATGGCGCGGGCGCCGCCGACGCATTCGGTGACGTCCTGCCCCGTCATTTCCAGATGGATGCCGCCGGCGTGCGTCCCTTCGGCCGCGTGGACCTGGAAGAACGACTTCACCTCGGACAGGATGCGGTCGAACGGGCGGGTCTTGTAGCCGGTGTTCGAGCTGATGGTATTGCCATGCATCGGATCGCACGACCACACCACGACGCGGCCCTCGCGCTTGATAGCGCGCACCAGAGGAGGAAAGTGTTCGCCGATCTTGTCGGCGCCGAAGCGGTTGATCAGCGTCAGGCGTCCGGGCTCGTTGTCCGGATTCAAGATGTCGATCAGCTTCAACAGTTCGTCGGGTTTGAGCGAGGGGCCGCACTTCAGCCCGATCGGATTCTTGATGCCGCGGAAATATTCGACATGGCCGTGATCGAGCTGGCGGGTGCGGTCGCCGATCCAGATCATGTGGCCCGAGGTCGCGTACCAGTCGCCGGTCGTGGAATCCACGCGCGTGAACGCCTGCTCATAGCCGAGCAGCAGCGCCTCATGGCTGGTGTAGAAATCCGTGGCGCGCAATTCCGGATGGCTTTCGAGATCAAGGCCGCATGCGCGCATGAAATTCAGCGCGTCCGAGATGCGGTCGGCCAATTCCTTGTAGCGCCGCGACTGCGGGGAATCTTTCAAAAAGCCCAGCATCCATTGATGGACGGAGCCGAGATTGGCGAAGCCGCCGGTGGCGAACGCGCGCAGCAGATTGAGCGTCGCAGCCGACTGGCGATATGCCATCAACTGGCGCTGCGGATCGGGCGTGCGCGCCTGCGCGGTGAACGCGATGTCGTTGACGATATCGCCGCGATAGCTCGGCAGCTCGACGCCGTTGATCGCCTCCATTGGCGAGGATCGCGGCTTGGCGAATTGGCCGGCGATGCGGCCGACTTTCACCACGGGCAATGCACCGGCATAGGTCAGCACGACGGCCATTTGCAGCAGCACGCGGAAGAAATCGCGGATGTTGTTGGCGCCGTGTTCGGCGAAACTCTCGGCGCAGTCACCGCCTTGGAGGAGGAAGGCCTCGCCTGCGGCTACACGCGCAAGCGCCTTTTTCAGGTTACGGGCCTCACCTGCAAAAACCAGCGGAGGAAACGTCGCAAGCTGGGCCTCGACATCCGCCAATGCCTTCGCATCGGGATATTGGGGCATCTGCTTGACCGGCTTGGTACGCCAGCTATCGGGTGTCCATGATTTGGACATGACGTTAACTCCTGAGCGAAAACCGCTACTTATCGTGGACAGCGGAGGGCCGCTATATACACAGGCCTGTGGCGAACCGCCAGTATGATGGAGGTGTCACCCATCTGCACCGCTCTTAAGGCTTCAACCTTGGCTCTAACTACAACCCCTTGCGGTACAAGCTTAATTCGCATTTCCTAGGCCACGCGGGAGAACGGGGGAAATCGCGTTGCGTGAGGCCGGGCTCGACGACGTTTTCATCGACGATATCACCTTTCCTGCGATGGACGGGTACGCGCTGGGCGCGACGCTGTTCTTGCCCCGCGGCGCCAAGCAGCATGCGGTCCTCATCAATTCGGCCACCGCCGTCCCGCGCAAGATCTACCGGAAGTTTGCCGGCTACCTCGCCGGGCGGGGCTTTGCGGTCCTGACCTATGATTACCGCGGCATCGGCGATTCCCGGCAACGCGCGGTGACCGGCTATATCAAGCCGAAGTCCCTGGTCGGGTTCAAGGCCTCCATGGCCGACTGGGCCGCGCTCGACGTCACCGCCGCGGTGAACTGGATGCGCGAGCGCTATCACAACCTGCCGCTCACTTATGTCGGCCACTCCTTCGGCGGCCAGGCGCTGGGGCTTCTCGCCAACAACAACGAGGTCAAGCGCGCGCTGCTGGTTGCAGCCCAGGCCGCTTACTGGAGACTGATCGTGTCGCCCGAGCGTTACCGTGTCTATGCGATGCTCAATTTTGTCGGCATGCCGCTGACCCGTGCGCTCGGTTACACGCCGGGCTGGGCCGGCTTCGGCCAGGATTTGCCGAAAGGTGTGTTCGAGCAATGGGCGCGCTGGGTGATGAACGAACGCTATTTGCTCGGCGACCCCGACCTCAAGGCGCTGCCGAATTTTGCCAACTACACCGGTGCACTGCGCTCGATCTGCCTCTCCGACGATCCCTGGGCGCCGCGGCCGGCGATCGAGTTGTTGTGCTCGGGTTTCAAGGCGACGATGCCGGAAATTCTCACCGTCACACCCGCTGATGCCGACACCAAGGCGATCGGCCATCTCGGCTTCTTTCGCCCCGAGCACCGCGACACGCTTTGGCGCGGCGCCGCGGAATGGCTGGAGGCGGAGAGCTGATCGCGCGGCGGCGCGCTCTTATTCAGATGTCAAACAACGGCCACCGAAGGTCGGGCCTCATGGTTCGAGACGCCGCGGCGCGGCTCCTCACCATGAGGGTCTTTGCAGTTGCGCACTCCGACCTCATCTTGAGGAGCATCGCTTCAGCGATGCGTCTCGAAGGATGGACGCAAGAGCACCCTTCCCGCGGCACACATCGCACCCGAGTTGATCCAAAACCTTCCGCCCGAAAAAGGGCGTGGGGAATGCCGGGCGCCGAGCGCACCCGCAGCCTCGTGTGTAAAAGTGAAAAACACACGAGTAAGTCCACCACGAGTTCACCGGATAACCCGGCATTCCCGCACGCGAATGGTTTTAACGGCCTATGGCGCGCTCTCCCCGGTGATCGGACTTTCTTGTCACCGTTTTCGACATTGATGCCAAAGCATCAATGCCGGAGATGCCAGCGTCGAGGCATCAGGACCACGCGCTTTCGCCGTCCACGACTGGCACCGTTCGTCTACTGCGCCGTCGCGTCCACCGCATCCCGCCCAACGTTTCGTGACGACCGCGAAGCGCCCCTTACTTGCGGGCCGGGACGCGCGAATTCTTAGAGACGATTTGCTCGTCGGGTTAAGCGAAATATTTTTGTCAGGAGGGGTAGACGGTGTAAGCGAAGCACGCGGAGTAATTTGCCGTCGGGCAAAGTTCGTTACACCGCCCAATCCACGACAATCAGCCCCGGCACACGGGAGAATTCCCTGACGTTCAGCGTCACCAGCGCCGCATCGCGGCGGCGAGCTTGCGCAGCGATCAGACAATCATAATGTCCGATCGGCGTACCCTTGCTTTCAAGGTGAGCGCGGATATCGCCTGCGTGCACAGCGTCTTCTGCTTCAAACGGAAGCACGGCGATACCCGGCGCAAGAAATTCCGCAAGTAGTTGATCGGACTCGGTTCGTCTGTCGCTGCGCGCGTGACCGTAGCGCAGTTCGAATAGCGCTATCACGGGAAAGCCGATCTCCGTTCCTAACCGCAATTGCTCCGCAAGGCGGTGCCGAACCGATGGAACGCGGCGGTTCATCACGTAAATCGCGATGTTGGTGTCGAGACAAATCATTCGTCGAAGAAGACGCGCGGATCCGGTTCGGCCGGCGGCTCGTCGGGAATGCCTTCGGGAAGGAAGTCGCGTGCGCCGAGTTCATCGAGCCGTGCGAACCACGCCTCGATATCGAAAGGCTCTTTCTTGATCGGCTCGAGGATCACCTTGTCACCGACCTTGCTGACGCGCACCTCGCTGCCCTCAAAGCGAAATTCCTTGGGCAGGCGGACGGCCTGGCTGCGGCCATGCATGAACAATTTGGCGGTCCCGCTCATGATCGCCTCCTCAACCATTTTGATATACACCAATGATATATACCACGCAGCTTACGAGTCCGTCAACACCAGAAGACTCGGCGTGCCGGAAGGTTACCACGCACTCAAGCCATCAGTTGAAGCGGCGAGCTGCAACAACATCTGGCACAGACACGCAAGACGTGCGAGATTTTTGACTTGCAATCCAGAAGGCATGACTTCGGGGGACTTATTCGTTCAGCGGCTATGCGTTCAGCCTTATTCTCAGCGTGTTTCATCGTTGGTGCCGCGACCGTGTCCGCTTCACTGAGCGGCGCACAGCCCATGGACATTCGCCCTTGTGCGTCTATTCCAAATCCCTACGAGCGGGCCGATTGCATGAGGAGGAGTGCTTATCCTCCCCCGCCAGATGCTTCTACGAGCACGCCTCCAAAGGTCGCGCCTAGCTTTGATTGCAGACTGGCGCGTACTTCGATGGAGCGAGCCATCTGTGGTGACGACGAGTTAGCTGATTGGGATGCCCGCATGGGACAGACCTACCAGCAGGCGATCAGAACACAACGAGACCCGCGAGCCTTACAGGATAGCCAGCGAAATTGGATCGTTCAACGCGATAGAGCTTGCGGGTCTTCGCCTGAAATTACCTTCTCTTGCTTGCTAGACATGACCAAACAGCGGACAACTGCTCTGGCACAGTTCGTCGCAACCGCCTCGCCACCCCCTGCTCCGGCGCCTACCCCGACTCCAGCGACAGTGCCGCAAGTGCTCAATATGTCGCCTGCTTCGTCCGAAGCTACCGCGCGCCAAGCTATCCCATCTGCGACCACCACTTCCCCTACGCCCACAAGCAGCGACGGCGACTTCCCGAAAGTCTTCCTATTCGTGCTATTTCTCGGTGCTCTCTATGTCGTAGTCAAAATTGCCAACTCTGCACGTCGCAAACGACTACTAATCGCGAAGTATGGCGACGCGGTAGCAGCAAGAATTATCGCGCGGCAAATCTGGCAAGGAATGACGGACCAACAGCTAATCGATTCGTGGGGTAGGCCAGTAGAGATTGGCAGCGAGGTCATGCGAACGAAAACAAAAGAAATTTGGAAGTACGGTCAAACGGGCAAGAATAGATTTAGAGAGCGAGTCACCGTCGAAAATGGAATAGTTTCTGGTTGGAAAAACTAAACAAGTGATGCACTCACCGGCCTTGTGGTCAATTGTAGCTTGTGGGTGCGCCCTATAAACAGTTTCGGATGCAGGCCCACGGCCCGGTCGCTGCGGCCCAAACTTTGCCCGCCATTGTGTGAATTGGGGCACATCTTCCGAAGTGCGAATCAGCCTAGCGTCGGGTCGCCGTATCTCTACGGCGTTTCTCCCTAAACTTGGCGCCCGTCGCAAATGACGGGTCTCTTTTGCAAGACCTTCTTCGGCGGCTTTCGCGCGTGCCGCCTTGCTACTCCGCAGCCGCACGCACATGCCGCGCGCTTGGCGTGCGCATGGTCACGAGTTCTTCGGCCGCGGTCGGGTGCAGCGCCATGGTCGCGTCGAAATCGGCCTTGGTGGCTTTCAGTTTGACCGCGATGCCGAGCACCTGCACAATTTCAGCGGCACCATCCCCGACAATATGACAGCCGACCACGCGATCGGTGGTGCCGTCGACGACAAGCTTCATCAGCATGCGGGTGTCGCGGCCCGACAGCGTCGCCTTCATCGGGCGGAACGTGGCCTTGAAGATATCGACGCGGGGATACTGTTCGCAGGCCTGATCTTCCGTCAGCCCGACGGTGCCGACCTCAGGCTGGCAGAACACAGCGGTCGGAATATCGGCGTGATCGACCCGCACCTCGCGTTTGCCAAAGACGGTGTCGGCAAAGGCGTGGCCCTCGCGGATCGCCACCGGCGTCAGGTTGATGCGATGGGTGACGTCGCCGATCGCATAGATGTTGTTCACGGACGTTTTCGAAAAACCATCAACCGCGATTCCGCCGTTCTCCGGGTTGATCGCGACGCCAGCTTTCTCGAGCCCGAGCCCCCCAATGTTCGGGTGCCGTCCGACCGCGAACATCACCTGATCGGATGCAATGCTGGAACCGTTCGACAGGTGCGACGTGAAGTCATGAGCGTGCTTGTCAACCTTCGTCACCGTGCAGCCGGTCAGGATGGTAATGCCTTGCTTCTCCATTTCGCTGCGCACATGGTTGCGGACATCCTCGTCGAATCCGCGCAGCACGTTCTGGCCGCGATAGACCACCGTCACATCCGAACCGAACCCGGCAAAGATGCAGGCGAATTCAAGCGCGATGTAGCCGCCGCCCTGGATCAGGATGCGCCGCGGCAGCTTCGGCAGGTGAAACGCCTCGTTGGAGGAAATCACATGCTCGATGCCGGGAATGGCGGCGCCATGATTTGGCGCGCCGCCGGTCGCGATCAGCACATACTTCGCGCGTACGGCCTCGCCGGTCGAAAGCCGGACCGTATGCGCGTCCTCCAGCACCGCGCGGGTCTTGAGAACGCGCGCGCCGGATTTTTCCACGTTGGTGGTATAGGCCGCCTCAAGCCGGGCGATTTCCTTGTCCTTGTTGGCGATCAACGTCGCCCAGTCGAAGGTCGGCTGCGGGACCGTCCAGCCGAACCCGGCCGCATCCTCGAACTCCTGATGAAAATGCGAGGCATAGACCAACAGCTTCTTCGGCACGCATCCGCGGATCACGCAGGTGCCGCCCATCCGGTATTCTTCCGCGATCGTCACCCGCGCGCCGTGGCCGGCGGCGATGCGGGCCGCGCGAACGCCGCCCGACCCTCCTCCGATGACAAACAGATCGGTATCGAATTCGGCCATGGGGCTTCCGGTCAAATCTGAGATTGGCTCAGGGTAAGGTAGGTGTGACGCGCCCCCGAGGGAAGTGCGCCATTAGCCGGGCAACCATCTGGTGTCCCGGACGCGCTGCAGCGGAACGTTGCACCGCAGAGCCGGGACCTGCATTCCGCGGCTCTTCAACCGTGGGCCCCGGATCAGCAACGCACCACGCCGCTCACACGGCGTGGGTAGCGCAGCATCCGGGGCACGCCGACAGTTGAAATTAATCTCGAGCGTCTCAGCTCAGCGGCTTGCCGCGCTTGGCCATTTCGGCACGGAATTGAGCGACGACCGCTTCGCCGAAACTCTGCGCCCACTGGTTCATGAAGCCCATGCTGGCCTGGATCGATTTCGGCTCCTGCGACAGCACTTTCTGGCCCAGCGGCGATTTGTAGAACGCGGTCAGGTCCTTCAGCTCCTGCTCGGTGAAATCGTTGGCGTAGATCTTGGCCATCTGCTCGCCGATTTCCTTCTCCTTGCCCGCCGCCTGCTGGGCGATGGTGAGGGCGACTTCGTTGAGGTCCTTCTGGTAGTTCAGGTTGTTGCCCAAAAGCTGTGACTTGGCACGCTCGACGATATTGGGGACAGCCCCGCTATAGACCTGGGAAACGTTCTTCACGGCGAGCAGATCCTTGGCCGCCTGGAGCGCCGACGGCGATACCGGCTTCAGGGGTGCGGCCGGTGGCGCTGTGGGCTGCTGCGCGGTGGCCGGCAGCGGCGAAAACGCCAGCCCCAGCGCAACGCTGACGGCAAGCAAGATTCCGGATGAACGCTTCATTTTTAATTCTCCTTGGATCAGATCGCAGCCGTTATGGCCGCTCAACAACACGAATTCCCTGCGCGCCGGCCAGCATCGCGGTGCTGGCCAGGCCGATGAATAGCCCATGCTCGACGACACCCGGAATAAACCCGAGCGACTGCGCAAGACGTGGCGCATCTGCGATGCGGCCGAGATGGGCGTCGACGATCCAGTGGCCGCTATCGGTGACAAAAACGTGACCGTCGCGGCCTTTTCGGACCACCATCTGGCCGGAAACGCCGCCATCGGCGAAGGCTTTCTCGATGAGCCGGCGTGTCGCGGCAAGGCCGAACGGAATGACCTCGATCGGCAGCGGAAAACGGCCCAGCGTCTCGACCCACTTCGTCTCGTCGGCAATCACGATCATGCGGTCGGAGGCCGCCGCCACGATCTTCTCCCGCAACAGCGCGCCGCCGCCGCCCTTGATGAGATTGAGCTGTGGGTCGACCTCGTCGGCGCCGTCGACGGTGAGATCAAGCCGGTCGACCTCGTCCAGCGTGGTCAGGCGAATTCCGCAACGAATGGCGTCGTCGCGGGTGACTTCCGAGGTCGGCACGCCGATCACGTCCAGCCCGTCACGCACCCGCGCGCCCAACAGCTCGACGAAGTGCTTGGCGGTCGAGCCGGTGCCAAGGCCGAGTTTCATGCCGTTTTGCACGAAATCGAGCGCGCGCGCCGCCGCCTGGCGTTTCAGTTCATCCAAGTTCACGTACAGATATTCCCTGTGGCGCGCCGCGCGTGCGGCTGGCCGGCGGGCCCTATCTAGCGTCGTTTTACAGGCAGGAACAGCGTTAAGCGGGGCGAAACTGGAGTATTTCCGGCCGGAAGCGCACCCCCTTGCGTGATCGGCCATCCCCCTTTAGCGGTTCTGGGATGACCCCCACCCGCACTGTCGTCTTCGATCTCGATGGCACCCTGGTCGACACGGCGCCCGACCTGATCAGCGCGCTTAATTACGTGCTCGATCGCGAGGGCCTTCCGCCCGTCCCGCTGCGTTCCGCCCGCAACATGATCGGCGCCGGCGCGCGAAAACTGATCGAGCGCGGCCTGGAAGTCGAGGGACGCGAGGCAAGCCCCGCCGAACTTGCCCGCCTGACGGATGATTTCATTGCCTACTATGCCGAGCATATCGCGGATGCCTCGCGCCCCTTCGACGGTCTTGAGGCCGCGCTGGACGATCTGGCAGGCCTCGGCTGCCGCTTTGCGGTTTGCACCAATAAATTGGAATGGCTGTCGAAGCGCCTGTTGGACCGGCTGAATCTGAGTTCCCGATTTGCCGCCATTTGCGGCGCCGACACCTTCGGGGTTTCAAAGCCGGATCCCGCGATCCTGCGCCAGACCGTCGCCCGCGCCGGCGGGGAACTGTCCTCCACGATCATGGTGGGGGACGCAGGTCCCGATATCGGCGTGGCCCGGCGGGCGGGCGTGCCTGTCATCGGGGTCTCGTTTGGCTATACGGATGTTCCCGTCTCGGAGCTCAAACCGGACCGGGTCATCGATCATATGAGCGAGCTGAAAGCGGCCATCGAAAGCCTCATGAGCCAGTCTCGCATCTCCTCCTAAGACGTTGATCATATGTTTCTTTTTGTTTCTATTGGCGGGTGTTAACCAACAATTAACCCACCCGGTTGCGTGGCTGTGCCGAGGCTCTTATGGTCAATTTGGGATTGCGGCAGTTGCCGCATGGTGGAATGAGTGACGGATCGATCATGCGTCGTGTTATCGCGGTTGCCGCAGCGGCAGTAAGTCTGGCCGGTTGCTCATCTTCGGGCGATTACTTCAGCTCTCTCAGGTCGGCGCCGCCGTCCATCAAGGTTCAGCTTGAATCGAGCCCGCCCGGGGCCGACGCGCGCACCTCGATCGGGCCGGGCTGCAAGACGCCCTGCTCCGTCACCGTGACGCCGCCCGACGGCATGACCAACTTCCTCGTGAATTATTCGATGCCCGGCAGACAGCCGGCCAGCATGCCGGTGTCGATTATCAAGGATCCCGGCGGCATGTTCGCGTCGGACACGTATCGAGTTTCACCGAGCCCGGTCATGGCCGAACTGCAGCCTCCTCCTCCGCCGCCAGCGCCGGCCAAGCCAATGCGCCCCAAGCGCAAGAAGCCCGCCGCGCCGGCTGAGGCCGCACCGGCCCAATAGCGATTGGCCGCACTGCACAAGAGGCGCCGCCATCGGAAATTGCCGGATTGTGCTGATAGTCCAACGTGCATAGATTGGGTTGACGCTCCATCGCGCGCGGCCGTAAGCCCGCGTATGGCCAGTGTCCTGAACAGCCACGCTAGCGGCCGTAAGCCCGAAGGCACTTGAATGACTGGTATTGACCTGTCCCCCAGGACCACATCGCTGTCGCGTCCGATGACCGATCCGTTCGGCCGGACCATCAGCTATCTGCGCGTGTCGGTCACCGATCGCTGCGACCTGCGCTGTTTCTATTGCATGTCCGAGGACATGACTTTCCTGCCCAAAGCGGACTTGCTGACGCTGGAAGAACTCGACCGGCTTTGCTCGGCCTTTATCGCCAAGGGCGTGAAGAAACTGCGGTTGACCGGCGGCGAGCCGCTGGTTCGCCGCAACGTGATGTCGCTGGTGCGCTCGCTCTCGCGCCATCTTGGTACCGGCGCGTTGTCCGAACTCACGCTCACGACCAATGGCTCGCAGCTCGCGCGCTTCGCCGGAGAGCTCGCCGATTGCGGCGTGCGCCGCATCAATGTGTCGCTCGACACGCTCGATCCCGCCAAGTTCCGCGCCATCACCCGCTGGGGCGATCTCGACAAGGTTCTGGCCGGCATCGAGGCCGCCCGTGCTGCGGGGTTAGCCGTGAAGATCAACGCGGTCGCGCTGAAGGAATTGAACGAGGACGAAATTCCCTCGTTGATGGAATGGGCGCACGGCAAGGGGATGGGATTGACGCTGATCGAGGTCATGCCGATGGGCGACATCGGTGCAGGGCGGATCGATCAGTATGTGCCGCTGTCGCTGCTGCGCGCCCGTCTTGGCCAGCGATACACGATGACCGATCTGGAAGAGACCACCGGCGGACCGGCGCGCTACGTCCGCGTTGCCGAGACCGGCGGCAAGCTCGGCTTCATCACGCCGATGACGCATAATTTCTGCGAGGCGTGCAACCGGGTGCGGATCACCTGCACCGGAACACTGCATACCTGCCTCGGCCAGGAGGACGCCTCCGATCTGCGCAAGCCGCTTCGCGCCGCGCCTGACGACGCCCTGCTCGCGGCCGCGATCGATCGCGCCATCGGCTTGAAGCCGAAAGGCCACGATTTCATCATCGACCGCCGGCACAACCGGCCCAGCGTCTCCAGGCATATGAGCGTTACCGGCGGTTGAAGCGATATCCCCCGCTTGTCCCGCAAGCGCTTGATCCCTCGTCAATTTGTCCATTTTCCAATTGACGGCGCCGCATCGCGCTGAAAAGGTGCGGCCGGTCTAAGAGCCGCTGCGCAGTCAAGACGGCCAAGGCGTCTTCGGGGGAGGATTATCGTTGCGATCGCTGCCGGAATCGAGCCATAGCCCTGTCAACATGACGTCCGTAAAGATGTTGGGCGACATTTAATGGCCGCCGGGGCAAGCGCGATGCGTCCATTGCTGGCATTGAGCACGGCGATCGACGTCATCAACGAAAAAATCGGCTACGTCTGCAATTTTCTGGTGCTGGCCGCCTGCATCGTGAGCGCGGCCAACGCCATGATCCGCTATGCGTTCGGTTACTCGTCGAACGGCTGGCTCGAGCTGCAATGGTACATGTTTGCCATCCTGGTCATGTTCGGCGCGTCCTACACGTTCAAGCGCAACGAGCATGTCCGCGTCGAAATCTTCTATTTGTTTCTCTCCGAGCGCGGTCAGATCCGGCTCGACCTGATCGGCACGCTGTTCTTCCTGATACCGTCGTGCCTGCTGCTCGCGTATCTGTCCTGGCCTTTCTTCCTGCAGGCTTATGCCGTCGGTGAAATGTCCGGCAACGCCGGCGGGTTGGTCCGCTGGCCCATCAAATTCGTGATTCCGGCCGGCTTCGTCATGCTCGCGCTGCAAGGCGTCTCGGAAGTGATCAAACGCATCGCTGCGCTGATGGGCGAAGTCACGATCGATGCGAAATACGAGAGGCCGACGCAATGATTACGCTGGAAACCATGCCGCCGCTGATGTTCGGCGGGCTGGTGCTGGCCATGCTGATCGGCTTTCCGGTGGCCTTCACGCTGGCCGCGGTCGGACTTTCCTTCGGCTTTCTCGCCATTCATCTCGGCTTTTTCGACCTGAACTTTCTCCAGGCCATCCCGGGCCGGGTGTTCGGCAACGTTCTCTCCAACGAACTCCTGCTCGCGATCCCCTTTTTCACCTTCATGGGTTCGATCCTTGAGCGATGCGGTCTCGCCGAAGACATGCTGGACTCGATGGGCCAACTGTTCGGCCCAATCCGCGGCGGCCTCGGCTACTCCGTCATCATTGTCGGTTTTATCCTGGGGGCCATCACCGGGACGGTGGCGGCGCAAGTCATCGCCATGGCGCTGATCTCGATGCCGGTGATGATCCGCTACGGCTACAATATGCGCTATATCACCGGCGTGCTGGCGGCCTCCGGAACCATCACCCAGCTCGTGCCGCCGTCGCTGGTGCTGATCGTGCTCGCCGACCAGCTCGGCAAGTCGGTCGGCGACATGTATCTCGGCGCCTGGGGCCCGTCGGTGTTCCAGATCCTGCTGTTCGCCGGCTATACGTTCGTACTCGGCATCTTCAAGCCAAGCCACCTGCCGCCGGTGCCGAAGGACGCGCGCACCCTGACCGGCTGGGCGCTCTGGAAGAAGTGCCTCATGGGCATCATCCCGTCCGCGGTGCTGATCTTCGTCGTGCTCGGCACCATGATGATGGGCCTTGCCACGCCGACCGAAGCCGGCGCCATGGGCGCGGTCGGCGCCATCGTGCTGGCGGCGCTCCACAGCAAGGAATTCTCCACCGCGGGGCGCAAGGTTCTCATCATCGGTGTGATCGCCGGCGGCATCGGCACGATCGTCGGAATCTTCTTCACCGAAGGGCTGATCTTCAAGCTCGCTTTCGCCGTGAACTATGTCGCCGTCACCTGGATTTGCCTCGAGGCCGTGCGTATCCCCGATCTGCGCAACCTGATCAAGCAGGGTTACGAGACAACCATGCGCATCACCTGCATGGTGACGTTCATCCTGATCGGCTCGACCTGCTTCTCGGTGGTCTTCCTCGGCGTCTCGGGCGGCGTCTGGCTCGAGCACCTGCTGACATCCCTGCCCGGCGGCGTCTGGGGATTTTTGATCTTCATCAACCTGTTTATCTTCTTCCTCGCCTTCTTCCTCGATTTCTTCGAGATCGCCTTCATCATCCTGCCGATGATCGCACCGATCGCGCAGAAGATCCTGGGCCCGGTGGTAGGCGATGGGCCGGCCCTGATCTGGTTCGGCGTGATGCTGTGCGTGAACATGCAGACCTCCTTCATGCATCCGCCGTTCGGCTTCGCACTGTTTTACCTGCGCGGCGTCGCGCCCAAGGAGGTCAAGAGCTCCGACATCTATTGGGGGGCGCTGCCCTGGGTCGGCTTGCAGGCCATCATGGTGGTGCTGGTGATCGCCTTCCCGATCACCGTGACCTACCTGCTCGACAAGCCGGCCAACGTCGATCTGAACGAGATCAAGATCGAGGTTCCGCAGATGGACGTGCCACCGCTCGATTTCGGTCCCCCGTCGAAGCCGTAACCCAGCAAAGCCACAACGCTGGATGCAACATGCAAAACCCCGAAGCAGCGCTTCGGGGTTTTGTCGTTCATCAATGCTGATTTGCTCAGGCGCGGTCTAGCTCTGAGCGTGCCGCGCCATGAAATTGTCATAGCCGACTTCGGCGACCTGGAACCACTGATACCCGCTGTTCGAAAACGACGTCAGCGAGTCATACATCTTCTTGAAATTGGCGTTGGTCGCCGCGACCTCGCTGTGCAGTTCCTTGGCCGCCTTGAAGCTAGCCTCCATGATAGGCTGCGAGAAGCCGTGCAGCTTGGTACCGTTCGCCAGCAGCTTGCGCAACGCGGTCGAATTCTGCGCGTCATATTTTGCCATCATCCAGTTGTTGGCGAGGTGGCCCGCTTGCTCGAGGACAGCTTGATAACTTCTCGGCAGCGCGTTCCATTTGTCGAGATTGACGATCGAAAGCAACATCGGACCGCCCTCCCACCATCCCGGGTAGTAATAATGCGGCGCAACCTTGTAGAATCCGAGCCTCTCGTCGTCATAGGGGCCGACCCATTCGGCGGCATCGATGGTGCCTTTTTCCAGCGCGGGATAGATGTCACCACCTGCCAACTGCTGCGGCACGCAGCCGAGCTTCTGCATCACGCGGCCGGCAAACCCGCCGATGCGGAATTTCAATCCCTGCAGATCGTCGACCGACGTGACCTCCTTGCGGAACCAGCCGCCCATTTGGCATCCGGTGTTTCCTGCCAAAAGCGAGGTGACGTTGTAGCCTTTGTAGAATTCGTTGAGGATCTCCTTGCCGCCGCCAAACATGTACCAGGCTTGATTGAGGCGTGAATTCGGTCCGAACGGGATCGACGACCCGAAGGTGAAGGCCGGATCCTTGCCGAAGTAGTAATAGGACGCCGTGTGGCCCATCTCGACGGTGCCATTCTGCACGGCGTCGAGCACCTGCAAGCCCGGCACGATTTCGCCTGCAGCAAAGGTCTGAATTTCAAACCTTTTGTCGGTGGCTTCACTAACGACCCTGGCCATGACCTCGGCCGCGCCATGCAGCGTATCGAGCGACTTCGGCCAGCTCGTTGTCATGCGCCATTTCAGATCCGGCGACGATTGAGCAATGGCGGGAGCCGCCACGCTGGCCGCGGCTGCGGCGCCTATTCCCGTGACTTTGATAAAGTCGCGACGCTTCATCGGATTTCCTTCCCTTCATGATGATCTGTGCGAGCCTTCATTTCGAGGCCTTGACCACAAGCATGGAACATCCATTCCCGGATTGCCACGCCGATCTCATGTCGCAACGCAAAAAGGCCCGGCGCTTGCGGCGCCGGGCCTCAGAAAAAGTCATTCAAGCTACGATTTGCCGCGGGTGCGCGAGCGGATCATGAAGCTGTCGAAGGTGTATTCCGCCACCTGCCACCACAGATACTGGTCGGAGCGGTAGGCCTGCATCGCATCGATCGACTTCTTGAAGTCGGAATTCTTGGCAGAAATTTCCGCCCACAATTCATTCGTCGCTTTCAGGCAAGCTTCCAGTACCTCGTTGGTGAAGGGCCGAAGCTGCGTGCCGCCGGCGACCAGCCGCTTCAGCGCTTCCGGATTTTGCATGTCGTAGCGCGCGGCCATCCAGGCGTTGGCATTGGCCGCCGCGTTGCTGACGATCGCCTGATAGTTCTTCGGCAGCGAATTCCACTTGTCGAGATTGCAAAACGCATGGACGGTCGGACCGCCCTCCCAGAAGCCGGGATAGTAGTAATACTTCGCGACCTTCTGGAAGCCGAGCTTTTCGTCGTCATAGGGGCCGACCCATTCGGCAGCGTCGATCGTGCCCTTCTCTAGCGCGGGGTAGATGTCGCCGCCCACCAGTTGCTGCGGCACGACGCCGACCTTTTGCAGCACTTGACCGGCAATGCCGCCGATGCGGAATTTCAGACCGGAAAGATCGGCCACGGTCTTGATCTCCTTGCGGAACCAGCCGCCCATCTGCGTGCCGGTATTGCCGCAGGGAAATCCGATCACGTTAAACTTCTTGAAGAACTCGTTGCCGAGCTCTTGGCCGCCGCCCTGATACCACCAGGAATTCTGCATGCGCGCATTCAGGCCAAACGGCACCGAAGAATAGATTGCAAAGGTCGGGTCCTTGCCGACATAGTAATAGGAGACGGTGTGACACATTTCGATCGTGCCGTTGGTGGTCTCGTCGAGCGCCTGAAGACCCGGTACGATTTCGCCGGCGGAAAAAATCTGAATCTGAAATTTATTGTCGGTCATCTCGGCGACGTACTTGGCAAACTCCATGGAGGCGCCAAACAGCGTGTCGAGCGATTTCGGAAAGCTTGACGTCATGCGCCACTTGATGTCAGGCGAGGATTGCGCGATCGCGGGCGCGGCAACCGTGCTCGCCGCGGCGCCCACCGCTGAAACCTTCAAAAAATCACGACGCTTCATTTAAGGTATCTCCTTGCAGGGCATTTCCCGAAATTTATGGGAGCTCTTAATCTAGGCTCTAAAGCGGCTTTAACATGGAAGCCCGCTGAGCCAAAACCGCATCAAAGCACCGATTAAACGAAAGTCTGATACGCGATTTGCGGCCTGCTCAGGCCGCCGCGATTGCGCCCTTCAGTTGATCGCGAACCTTGGCTCCGATCGCGCGGTAGATCGCCGCATGCGCGCCGTCGGGCTCGCTCTCGACCACAGGAGTTCCGGCGTCCGACGTGGTGCGGATCGAGATGTGCAGCGGAATCTCGCCAAGGAAAGGCACGGCCAGACGCTCGGCCTCGTGACGCGCGCCGCCATGGCCGAAAATATCCGATTGGGCGCCGCAATGCGGGCACTGGAAATAGCTCATATTCTCGATGATGCCGAGCACCGGCACGTTGACCTTCTTGAACATCGCAAGTCCGCGCCGCGCATCGATCAACGACAAATCCTGCGGCGTCGAAATGATGATGGCGCCCTTGAGCGGTACGTTCTGCGCCAAAGTGAGTTGGGCATCGCCGGTGCCGGGCGGCATATCGACGACCAGAACATCGAGCGTGCCCCACGCGACATCGCGCAGCATCTGGGTGACCGCCGACATCACCATCGGCCCGCGCCAGATCATCGCGGTCTCTTCTTCCACGAGGAATCCGATCGACATGATCGAAAGCCCAAAACGCGCAAGCGGAATCATCTTCCGCTCGTCGTTCAACTGCGGCTTCTCCCGAATTCCGGTCAAGCGCGGCACTGACGGCCCATAGATGTCGGCATCGAGCAAGCCGACGCGCAAGCCGAGATCGCGCAATCCCAAAGCCAGGTTGATCGCGGTGGTGGATTTTCCGACGCCGCCTTTTCCGGAAGCCACCGCGATGATGGCGGCAACACCGGGAATTTCCGCCTGCTTCGACATCGGTGAAGGTGCGCCTTGCGGCGGCCGGTGCGCGGCGACGTTTTGTACGCCGTGCGTATGCTGGTGCGGAGGCGGTGCGGCGGTGACCGCACCTGCCTTGCGTTCGGCGGTCAGCGCGACCATGACCACTTCAACACCGGGAATGGCGCGCACGGCAGCCTCGGCAGCGGCGCGCACGCTTTCCCACGCACGCGCTTCGCTCGCCTCGACATTGATCGAGAAGAAGACCTTACCGTCACTGGCAGAGATTGCCGACAGCACGCCTGCATTGGTCAAGGCCACGCCGCGCGGCGAAGCCACCTTGGCGAGGGCGTCCTGAACCTGTTGTTGCGTCACGCCCACGGGGCATCTCCTAATCCATTCTGGATGCACCCATAGAACCTACAGGCCCAAAAGGCTACCGCTTGCCGACGTCGTCCGCCCGCTCCATCGGAGCCGACCCGGCCTGCTCCTTGGCGGCTTCGTAGTTCAGCTCGATCATCACGCCGTTGGGGTCGTTGACGAAGATCTGCCAGAGGTCGCCGCCGGGAACCTGCCGGGCGTCGAAAGGCATCTTCTTGGAGGCAAGCCGCGCTTTCATGGCGTCAAAACCGCGGCTCACGAAGGCAACGTGATGGACCACGCCGGAATCGGCCTTCTGCGGCTCCTGGGTCGGCGAAATATCGACCAAATGCACCACCGCCTTGCCCTCGCTGTACATCCAGGCGCCGGGAAAGGCGAAATTCGGCCGGTCGCCTTTTTCAAGGCCCAGGACATCTTCATAGAACCGAACGGTATCGGCGAGCTTTCGGGTCCGGATATTGAAATGATCAAGCACGCCAACGCTCATGCCCATGTGATCGCACTCCCTTTTTTGTTTTGAAACTCGACTATCGCCCCATGCTAGCATAAAACCACGCCCGCCCGCCAAATGGCGCGTTGCCGATCCCTTCGGCACGCGATCAGGCCGCGGGTCTTCGCGGGGCCTGTTTCGAGCATCGAACGAGCTTACCGTCCCCCTTCACGATCATGCCCGGCTGACCAATGCGCCGGGCGAACCCCAGGATTGCTCAAATGGCTAAAGTCGCTTTTCTCGGTCTCGGCGTCATGGGTTTCCCCATGGCAGGACATCTCGTCGCCAAGGGCGGCCACGAGGTGACGGTGTACAACCGGACCCCGGCCAAAGCCAAAACATGGGCCGAGAAATTCAAGGGCAAGACCGCCGCCACGCCGAAGGCTGCCGCCGAAGGTCAGGATTTCGTGATGGCCTGCGTCGGCAATGATCACGACCTCCGCGCCATCACGATCGGCGCCGATGGCGCTTTTGCAGGCATGAAGAAGGGCGCCACCTTCGTCGATCACACGACGGCCTCGGCCGAAGTGGCCCGCGAGCTTGATGCGGCCGCCACCAAGGCCGGCTTCAAATTCGTCGATGCGCCGGTATCGGGCGGACAGGCCGGCGCTGAGAATGGCGTGCTCACGGTCATGTGCGGCGGAACGGAGGACGCCTATGCCGGCGCCGAGCCGATCATCGCCGCCTATGCCCGCATGTGCAAACGGCTGGGACCCGCGGGAAGCGGCCAGTTGACCAAGATGGTCAACCAGATCTGCATCGCCGGCCTCGTTCAAGGTCTCTCGGAAGGAATTCATTTCGCCAAGAAGTCGGGCCTCGACGTTGCCGCCGTGATCGACACCATCTCCAAGGGCGCGGCGCAATCCTGGCAGATGGAAAACCGCTACAAGACCATGAACGACAGCAAATATGATTTCGGCTTTGCGGTGGAATGGATGCGCAAGGATCTCTCGATCTGCATCGCCGAGTCCCGCCGCAACGGCGCGAACCTGCCGGTGACGGCGCTGGTCGACCAGTTCTATTCCGAAGTCGAGAAAATGGGCGGCAAGCGCTGGGATACTTCCAGTTTGCTGGCGCGGCTGGAACGGTAAAATTTCGCGTGTAAAACGCTGAACATGAAGAACCTTAGGATGGGTTGAGCATTTTGCGAAACCCATCACGTCTGGACATCAGATGATGGGTATCGCTTCGGCCTTCGCTCGCTTGAGCTGCGGCGGACGGGGTCGCTCTACTCATCCTACGCACTGGGATACGTCGAGCCTCTTGGCGCGGCTGGAACGCTGAGCGTGTGTAGGATGGGTTGAGCATTTGCGAAACCCATCGCCACCCGACGTTCATCGATGGGTATCGCTTCCACCTTCGCTCGCTTGAGCTACGGCGGACGGGGTCGCTCAACCCATCCTACGCACTGTCATGGCCGGGTCATAGGCGAGCAGAAGCGACGCCGTTCTTCGAACGGCTATGCCCGGCCATGACGAAGCCAGAGCGTTGGATTGCTTCGCGCACAATCACGGCAGCGCCCCTCACAAGAAGTTAACTTAACCTCTCGTTAACGAGAATTCTTGGCTTCTTCCTGATGCGCGCCCCCACAGGTCAGCACCTCACTGTTGCTTTCAACGTCCCAAAGCAGAAACACATACTACTACGCCGGCACCAACCGCTTGACGTTGATTTTGCGCTTACGAACCTGGGCCAGATCATAATTCATCTGTATCCTAAGCCACGTGTCGGCAGTACTGCCGATAGCCTTCTCAAGCTTGACGGCCATTTCCGGCGTGATCCCGCTACGCCCTGAAATCAGATTGTGAAGCTGCTGCCTCGTGATCCCTAGGCCCTTCGCCGCAGCGACAATCGAAACGTCGATCTCGTCGAGCGTGTCGCCGATAAGCTCGCCGGGGTGGGGTGGATTTTTCATCTCCATGTTTTTTCTCCCTCAGTGATAATCTACAAGGTCAACATCGGATGCGTTGCCATCCTCGAACCGGAAGATAACCCGTCAGTTCGCGCGCACGGTCACGGCCCAAAAGCCTTTAAGGTCGCCCTTTAATGGATGCAGGCCGACGGTCGGTAGGCGCATCGCCTCGATCGTTTCCGCCACTTGCAGCGTCGCCAATATCTGCTTGATCTTGCGCACATGCTCGGCGTTCACGCCCTTGGCGTTATCGTCCTCGAAAAGCTGCCCTTAGCCCCTTGTGTTTGAAACTTTCGATCATTGTTCCCCGACCGCTATGCCAAGGCATGTAAATTTATACTTTACACTTGTCAAGTGTCACTTGACACATGGTTCTTTTCTTTCTTGCCAAGCCTCTTGTTCGGCGCGCAGTTCAGAGTCCCACTCGTACGGATGCTTAGACGCGCCGAACGGTCACCGGAGGTTAACTTAACCTCTCGTTAACGAGAATTGTTAGCCTCTTAAGGCACCTCTTAAGAATTTGGCGGCACAGATAGACGATGCAAAGGTCCGTCCCTCCGGCGGGCAGGATTTGTGTTGTTTGATGAGTGATTCCGCTGAAAAGCCAGAAGTCGTGCAGCTTCCGGCTGAACCGCCCGCCGTGGCGCCTGTTGCCAACCGGCGCGCCTCCGCACTGCGGGTGCGCGAGGCGCGCGATCGGTTAACGTCGTCAAGCGGAACCCGGCCTGCTTTCGACAGCGAACTGCTCCGGCAATATGCCCAGACTCGCCTGTCGGCTTCCTATGTCGTCATGCTGCTGATCGTGGCGACTGGCGTGCTGTTCGGCTTCTGGATGCCGCCGGTATCGGCCGCGGCATGGACCTGCGGCCTGCTCTGCATTCACACCGCCATCATCCGCAGTTGCGCTCAGCTCATTGCAAGCCAGCCGTCATCGACGACGGCGACCCGCAAGTGGCGGACCCGCTTTATCGTGCTGGATCTCCTGTATGGGCTGGGCTGGACCACGCTTCTGATCCACCCGTCCAGTTTCGGTGCGGTCTCCAATACGCTCGTCATGTTCTTGATGCTGCTGGTCGTTGCGGTGTCGAGCATGCTCGCCGCAAGCCTGCCGATTGCAGCACTCGCCGCCACCGCGCCGGTGACGGCGGCGATTGCGTTCAATTTCGTCCTGAGCGGCACCTTCGACAACTACGTGCTGGCGCTTCTTGCGCTGGCCGCCGAAGGATATTTCGCGCTGTTGGCTCACCGCCTGCATTCGGCGACGCTGGCGACGCTGGAAGCGCGCGCCGAAAAGGACGCATTGATCGGCGAGCTTGAACAGTCCAAGGCGATCTCGGACGAGGCGCGCCACCGGGCGGAAGCCGCCAACGTCGCCAAATCGCGATTCCTGGCGCAAATGAGCCACGAGCTGCGAACGCCATTGAACGCGATTCTCGGCTTTTCGGAAGTCATGAAGAGCGAAATCTTCGGCGCGCATGCCGTTGCCGTCTATCGAGAATATTCCTCGGACATTCACAATTCGGGCGTCCACCTGCTCAATCTCATCAATGAGATTCTGGACCTGTCGCGGATCGAGGCCGGCCGCTACGAACTCAACGAAGAGGCGGTCTCGCTGGTGCATGTCGTTGCCGACTGCCACTATTTGCTCAAGCTGCGCGCCTCAAACCGCGGCATCACCATTCACGAAGTTTTTGAACAGGGCATGCCGCGCATCTGGGGCGATGAGCGCGCGGTACGGCAGATCGTGCTCAACCTGCTATCGAACTCGATCAAGTTCACGCCGCAAGGCGGCGAGATCTGGTTGAAGGTCGGCTGGACCGCATCCGGTGGACAATATCTCACCGTCAAGGATACCGGCTCCGGCATTGCCGAAGACGAGATTCCGATTGTGCTGGCTTCTTTCGGGCAAGGCTCCAATTCGATCAAGTCGGCCGAACAGGGCGCTGGCCTGGGATTGCCGATCGCCAAGAGCCTGATCGACATGCACGGCGGCACTTTCACGCTGAAATCGAAGATCCGGATCGGCACCGAAGTCGTTATCACCTTCCCGCCTGAGCGGGTGATGTCGGCGTTGGGACCGATGTCGGAGGACGCGCCGCCCCTGCAACCGGAAAACACCAGCAGCAAGACGCCTGACGCCGGGCACACCAACCGCAACAAGCCGATCCTGAGCGCCGGAACCGGATTGTGAGGCGCGCTTGGCAAGTAGCTCGAATAGTTTCACAATCAAGAGATGAGCATAGAGACGCCGTGTATCGCAGTCTGCATGATGGATCCGAGAACCAACCTTTGCCTCGGTTGCGGGCGTACGCTTCCCGAAATCGCGCGCTGGCATCGCATGGAAAGTGCGGAGCGTCTTTCGCTAATGGCGGAGCTGTCCACACGAATGACGGAAGCGGGCCTGCAGCGGCTCGAGCCGGCCAAGCGTTCGACGGCAGGCTGAGCCATCAGCGAGGTGCGCTGTGAACCGCATCCTCCTGGTCCTCGCCCTATTGCTGGCGACCGCCGGCGCCGTCGTTGCCTATGGCGATCCCACCCAGATCGCGCGCGCCAAAAGCGCCGTCTCGGAGCTGCTGCGTCCGCGCGTGGCCTCACTCCGCGCCGTGCAGATTTCGCGCGGACAAGCCGGCGAATTCGCGCTGCAGGCAAAGATCAATGGCGTCAGTGCCCCGATGGTGATCGACACCGGCGCCACTTCTGTGGTGCTCACCTATGAGACCGCGAAAGCGGCCGGGCTTCCGCTCGAACTGCTCGACTACGACGTCGACCTCGAGACCGCGGGCGGCCACACCAAGGCGGCGCGGCTGACGCTGGACCGGCTGGCAATCGGCAAACTGGTCGAACGGTCGGTGCCGGCGCTGGTGGTGCCGCACGGCCAAATGAAGACCAACCTCTTGGGGATGAGTTTTCTGGACCGTCTGGAAAGCTGGGAAGTGCACCCCGACCGCCTGATGCTGCACGGATACCCTTAATTCCTCAAGCTGCGATTGCAGCGGGAGCGCGATCTTCTACCAACGCAATAGCGGCCCTCAAAACCTCGAGCCCCGCGCCTGCCCTTACCCCATGCTCGGCGAGATGGCGGCGGAAGGCGCGCGCGCCCGGCACGCCGTGAAACGCACCGACGAAATGCCGCGCGATCGAATGCAGCCGCGTACCCGCTGCCAGTTCGCGCTCGATATAGGGCATCATTGCCTCAAGTGCGTCTTTCATCGTCGCGAACGGCGCCGCCTCGCCAAACAATTCGGAATCCACGTTGAGTAACCGCCACGGCTCCTGATAAGCGGCGCGCCCCAGCATCACGCCGTCGACATGTGCGAGATGCGCGCTCGCCTCGGCAAGACTGCCGATGCCGCCATTGATGATGATGGGCACATCACGCATCGAGGCCTTCAACCGATAGACCCGGTCGTAGTCGAGCGGCGGGATGTCGCGATTTTCCTTCGGCGACAATCCATTGAGCCAGGCTTTGCGGGCGTGAACGATCAGCGCGTCAGTGCCCGCCGCCGCCACAGCCTGCGCGAGAGCATCAAGCGCCGTTTCCGGATCCTGGTCGTCGATGCCGATCCGGCATTTGACGGTGACCGGTACGCTCACGGCGGCCTTCATCGCCGCCACGCAAGCCGCGACCAGTGCGGGCTCGGCCATCAGGCAAGCGCCGAAGCGTCCCTCCTTCACCCGGTCCGACGGACAACCGACATTGAGATTGATTTCGTCGTAGCCGAAATCCTCGCCGATTTTGGCCGCGGTGGCGAGGTCGCGCGGATCGGAGCCGCCGAGTTGAAGCGCGACGGGATGCTCGCGGGCATCGAACGCCAGCAAACGCCGCCGGTCGCCATGAAGAATGGCGCCGGTCGTCAGCATCTCCGTATAAAGGCGGCCACGCCGCGTCATCAGGCGATGGAACATCCGGCAATGCCGGTCGGTCCAGTCCATCATCGGGGCTACGGAAAACGATATCCCCTTGTTTTCTTTGGTTTTTGTAAAAGACATCAGTTACTTCCATGGCTTTCCGAGCATTCTCATTTAAGCGGGTTTTGTTCGATTTAAGCCTATTTTTTGCTCCAAAGTACAGCAATGCTGTACCGAGAAGACCAATGCTGTACCACAGATGGGTAATAAATGGGGACAATCCTTCCTCGCAAGCGCAAAGATGGTTCCACCGGCTACCATGCGCAAGTCACCATCAAGCGTGGCGGCAAAGTCGTGCACCGCGAAACGAAAACGTTCGACCGAAGACAGGCTGCTTCAGCATGGATGGAAAAGCGAGAGACTGAGCTTGCTAAACCTGGCGCGCTCGAGCGTCAGAACATACCGGACCCGAGGTTAGCCGACGTGATCGACCTGTACATCGAGGAATCGATCAAAGAAATCGGCAGAACCAAAGCTCAAGTGCTCGCGACCATCAAAAACCATGACATAGCAGATTTTAAGTGCAGCGAGATAACCAGCGAGCACTTGGTTTCCTTTGCCAAACAACTGCCAGTTCAACCGCAAACGGTTGGAAACTACTTCAGCCATCTCAGTTCAATTTTCACCATTGCACGGCCTGCCTGGGGCTATCCGTTAAATCCCCAAGCGATGGATGATGCGTTGGTAGTAACAAGAAATCTTGGCCTTACTTCGAAAAGCAAGGAGCGCGATCGGCGACCGACGTTGGCCGAACTCGACCTTCTCATGCAACATTTCGGCAAGGTCAAAACTCATCGGCCCCGATCCGCCCCGATGCAGCAGATCATCGTGTTCGCTATCTTCAGTACGCGGCGGCAGGAAGAGATCACACGGATCGCATGGACAGATTTTGAACCGGCCGCGCCGCCAATTCACCCAGATGCTCGCGTTCTCATTCGCGATATGAAGCATCCAGGGGACAAGCAGGGGAATGACGTATTCTGTGATCTACCGCCCGAAGCGACTGCAGTAATCGAAAGCATGCCGCGCGTAGCAAAAGAAATATTCCCCTACTCGGTGGACGCCATTGGCGCTGCGTTCACCCGTGCGTGCAAATTGCTTGGCATTGATGATCTGCGCTTCCACGATCTTAGGCACGATGGGATTTCACGCCTGTTTGAGGTGGGCAAAACAATACCCCAAGCTGCAAGCGTGTCAGGTCACAGGAGCTGGAGCAGCTTGAAGCGATATAGTCACCTGCGTCAG
>JBEKZZ010000170.1:0-3515 GCA_049509335.1 Bradyrhizobium sp.
GAGCACATCGATGCATTCATTAATGACTACAACGCCGACGCCAAACCGTTCGTCTGGACCAAGTCCCAAGTCCACCAAAAACGTCTCAAAGCACGTTTCGCGGATCAATGATTCCGGGTACTAGCTGCCATGCCAATATCCTGGCCGAACACTTGGGCGAGCGAAGCGTGCTTGGACTCATTGTAAAGGGTAACAGCATGCTCGAAATGATCGCGGGCCTTGGCGTAGTCGCCGGCAAACCAGCACGACTCGCCAACCGCACGATGGGCTACACCTTCTTCCGGTGATCCTTTCTGTTCTCGCGCGTCACTGAGGAACGCTTCGGCGATTTCGCGCATCGCGGCAAGTTCGCCTCTAACATAGCTGCCGCCCCATAGACCGTAATAAATCGCAAGACGCTCCGAGCGGTTGTCGATTCCCGTCGCCATCTCGCGGGCACGCGCAAAGGCGGCAATAGTCAGATCGGCGATCCAGCCGGAGGCGTGCATCAGTGCCTGACCGTAGGCGAGTTGCAGCTTGAGCCGGGCCGCAAGCGGCACCGAAGCACTTTGGTCGGCAATGGGGTCGGCATTTTCGATGGCTTTGCGAAAGTGTGCCGCTGCCTCGGCAAACGCCGCGCGGCGAATCGCAAGATCTCCGGCCTTGCCCCACCACTCGACTGCGGTTCCGTTCATCGCGGCCAAAGTGAGATGGTGCGCGACAATTTCGGGCTCTGCGGCTGCCGTAGCCGCAAACTGATCACGCAGTCGTTCGGCGATGCGCCTGTGCAGCGGCTGCCGACGGCTTTTCAGCAAGCTCTCATAAGCTGCGTCTTGCAAAAGAGCGTGCTTGAAGGTGTAGCGCGCGTCGGGTGGTGAGCCCGTGCGGAACAACAGGCCTGAGCCTTCAAGTTGCGCGAGCGCCAGCAGGAGTGTGTTCTGATCCTGACCCATCACCGCCTGGATCATAGCATAAGAAAATTCACGTCCGATCGCAGCGCCGGTCTGGACTGTTTCCTTGAGCGGCGAAAGACGATCCAGCCGCGCCATCAAAGAGTCCTGCAAAGTCGAGGGAATTGCAAGCGGTGGAAGTGGCCCGTCGAGCCGATAGTGGTCGCCGTCGGCGACCAAAATCCCTGATTCCTCGATTGTCTTGGTGAATTCCTCGATGAACAGCGGCACACCGTCGGTCTTGGCGACGATTTGCTGCATTACTTCTTTCGGCAACCTCCGCCCGCCAGTCATCCGCACTATCAGAGCCTCCACATCGCTCTGGTCCAATTTGCCTAAGTTTATTCGAGTGACGTTATCCAGGCCTTCCCACGGCGATTCGAATTCCGGCCGAAATGTTATCAGAAAAAGTACCGGCAGGGACTTTACTGCCTCGATCACAAGATCAATCAGTTCGAGTGACGTTGCGTCAGCCCAATGTGCGTCTTCGAACATGACAAGCACGGGAGATCGGCGCGCCAGGCCCTCGAGTTGTTCCACCAAAGCGGCCAACGTAAGCCGGCGTTGCTGCGCGGCGCTCAAGCTCAACGGCAGATAGCGTCCTCCAAACGGGATGGAAAGAAGCGAGGCGAATAGGGGAGCTATCTCGGCCACGCGCGAGGTTGCCTGACCCAGTACGCCTTCAAGCTTCTCGAGTCTGGTGTCGGCCTCGTCACCGGTCTGAAGGCCCGCGCTGCGCTCGAGTTGGCGGACAACCGGGTAAAGAGCGCTTTGGTTGTGATAGGGCGAGCACTGGTAGCGAATGCGCGCGTGGGGCTGTTGCGCCACATGTTCAGCAAGCCAGGCGGCATAGCGCGACTTGCCGATGCCGGCCTCGCCAGAAATCAAGACAACCTGGCCAGCTCCTCGCCACGCGGTGCTTAGGCGATCAAGTAGAAGCGCGCTCTCCTTTTCGCGGCCGACGAAGCCGATCTGCTGCCTGGCCTGCGCGGCGTCGAATCGAGTCTCCGAATTGGAGATCCCTTGTACACACCAAGCTTCGATGGCGCCGGAAAAACCCTTGAGATCGTGAAGACCGAGACTTCGAACTTGAAATGAATTGCCGATCAAGCGCCGCGTCGATGCGCTGATCACGACGGCGCCGGGCTCCGCGAGCGACTGAAGTCGTGCAGCGAGGTTCGGCGCGTCGCCAACGACCGCCTGTTCCTGAGCTGCGCCTTCGCCGATACGGTGGCCGACGACGACAAGGCCGGTAGCAATCCCGACTCTCACATTGAGAGGTTCGCGCACAGAAGTCTGAAGCCGTCCGACCGCGGCGGACATCGCGAGCGCGGCATGCACCGCGCGTTCCGCGTCGTCCTCATGCGCACGGGGATAGCCGAAATAGGCCAATATCCCGTCCCCCATAAATTTGGCTATCGCGCCATCATATTCTGCGATGATTGGAGCGCACGTTGCTTGGTAGGTGGCGATTATCTCGCGCATTTCCTCCGGGTCGAGTCGGGTTGACAGAGCGGTCGAGCCCACCAAATCGCAGAACATCACCGAAAGTTGTCTGCGCTCGCCGCTGTCGCTAGATGCAGGGGCAGCCAGCGTCTCGGGCCGAGCAACTGCCGCTGCAGAAGGACGCAGCGCATCGATGGCCGACAGGATCTTGCGCCGATGGCCGAAGGAAGCGACGCCGAGTTCGCGGAGGTCGGCTTCGGTGAGGGTCGCCAGAACTTCAAGATCAACGTCGTTTTCGGCGAAGGGCTGCGCATATTGCGGCAGGCCTAACCGCGTCAACCAGTCAACGACGGAATCCATCATGCCCCTCATGGTTGTGGTTTCGCGGCGACAAGACCTATTTCAACCTGGTTGTCTTAGCAACCGAGGAATTTGTGCAACGTGGCCGACGCCCCCGGGGCAGTGCTACCAGAAAGCCAGTCCGACTCTTCGGAACTCGTTTCTTATCCCTAAGCTGCGCCCAGCGGCGTTAGATCCATCCACCTCACCATGGACGCACTCTCCACCCGAGTCATGGCATTGGATGGCTGCTGACGGCTTTCGCGGGTTTATTCCGAATGGTGGATAATTTGGCGCGCCGGCGACGACTCGAACGACATCCAGCAACCGTCCTCTTCATGGCGGCCGGTTCGCTGCTGACAGGTGTTGTCGAGCAGCCGCTGCCCGGCGGTCTTCCACTCGGTCTCGGCGCCGTATAGGCGGACGGCGTCTGCCGTCCGGATCTCGACGATGCGGCCGCCACGGCGGCAGGCGACCCGCAGCAGATGTCGCTGTATCTCGGACAGCCGCTGCGTCCGGATCGAGGGGCCGGGCGTTCCGGAATCAGTTTCAACCTCGTCCAACAAGCCGCCTACAGACATCTTCGACCCAAAGGACTTTCTCGAAAAGGTTGGTAATGGGAAAGCGATCCTCGAATTTCACAAGAACCAGACGGTATTCGAGCAGGGCGATGCCGCGGACACCGTGTTCTACATTCAGAAGGGTAAGGTCAAACTCACTGTCCTGTCCGAACAGGGTAAGGAAGCCGTCGTCGCGATCCTTGAGCCTCTTCAGTTCTTCGGCGAAGGGTGCATGAACGGC
>JBEKZZ010000171.1:0-3465 GCA_049509335.1 Bradyrhizobium sp.
CCGCACGAGCACTGCTATCACATGTACCTGAATTGGTACAACAATTTCTGGCAATTGATGAAGGAGATCGGAGCCCTCGACAAATTCATACCAAGCCCCGTCATCGGCTGCAGACTACCGGGCGACAAGGAGACCCGACCGTTTCTGACCAACGCCGGCTCGGTCACGACAATCCTTACCAACATGATGAATGGCATCGCCCCGCCTGCGGAACATTTCCTCTGGGCGTACTCTTTGCTCGACCTCATCGGTACGCAGTCGATGTCGGGGGACGTACTGGAGCAAACCTCGGTTGGCAACTTTTTTCGATCCAGAAGCTACAGTACCGAGGCTTCGATCGAAAACGCTTCCCGCGCCCTGGCGGAGGCTTTCGCTTCGCCCAGCTATCTTTCGTCCGCGCGAAGTTATCAAAGCCTGATCAAGTATGGGTATCCTCATCCGGTGCCCTCCCTTTGGTTACTCTCGCAGAATTCAAACGACGCCATTTTCGAGCCATGGGCGAAACACCTGGAAGGGCGTGCGAAGCAATTCGGGCGCCACTTCAAGATCATCAGGCGGGCGCGACTGGAAAAGCTTCATCTCACGGATGGCAAGGTGCGCAGGTTGACGTTCGGGCGCATGCCGATCAACCCGACCACCGAGCGCGGCGCGGCGCCGAAGCCGACCAAAACATGGGAAGTCGATGTTCCCGGCGATCTTATCCTCGCGGTACCGCCGCGCGCGCTCGGTCGCCTCGTCAGTTGGGAGGTCGCCGCCTGCTCACCCAACCTTGAATCGGTCCGCCTGCTGCGCACCGAGCCCATGATTTCGTTCGATGTCTATTTCAAGCGAAGCGTTCCGGGTTTGACCAGGAGCATCACACTCCTTCTGGATTCGAAGTATACGCTAAGTCTGCTCGATATTTCGCAGGTCTGGACCGATCGCCCCACCGGCGGCACCGCTCTCAACGTCATCGCTTCAAACGCGGACCTGATCGTCGATTATCC
Source organism: Bradyrhizobium sp. (assembly GCA_049509335.1). Classification (GTDB taxonomy): domain Bacteria; phylum Pseudomonadota; class Alphaproteobacteria; order Rhizobiales; family Xanthobacteraceae; genus Bradyrhizobium. The sequence continues at coordinate 987 of JBEKZZ010000171.1, forward strand.
GAGCGAGGTCATTATGGATATCTTGCTCAAGGAATTGCAGCGCTTCCTGAGCTTCACGCTCGATGATGTGGACAAAGACCGCTGCCATATTCAAACCAATGTCGGTGAAGAGCTTTTCGTTAACCAGGTCGGCAGCTGGGACTATCGCCCGAAAGCGACCTGCGACATTCCCAACCTCTTCCTGGCAGGCGACTTCTGCCAGACCTTCATCGATGTTGTCACGATCGAAGGCGCCGTGGTCAGCGGCTTGCTGGCGGCAGAAGCCCTGCGCCAAAGGCGCGGGACTGGCACTGCGATCGATATCGTCCAGCCGGATAGCTATCCGGCCATTTTCCCCGCGATGCTCGCGGCAGCGCTGCGACCAGCGGCCATGGCCGCAAAAGTCGTCTCCGTGACCGATTCAATGATGCGCGCCCAGTTCTCCCGCATATTTCCCAACGGATGAGCTTCGGAGGTCGGGTATCAAGGCAGGTCCAGCAACCGGGGCGGACCGAACACCGCGGTTTGCCTTTCCGTCCAGCCGTTCGCAGCCGGAAATCTTTCGGCAACGTCAAACGTGCGAAGCATCTCGCACAAACAACAGGCCGACTCGTTGTTGCTGCACAAGCACGAGCCGTCTTCCGGCGTACCTAATTCCAGCAGCACCGAGCCGCCGATCTGCATTCCCTCTCCTCTACCGCTCTTCGTCACCATCGCCCAATAGGTTCGTGGTTTCAGAGCCGTAGGTGAGCAGCGCTGCGAGATCGAGAAGGTAGGAATTTCGGAAGAGTGTGCGTCACCGAAGCGTGGAAACCGGATCGACAGCGCTTTGCCGCCGCGGTGGGGCAGGCCGAAGCGCACGGCGTCCGCCGCATAGCTGGCCATGAGCTTCGGCTCGACGATCTTCTCCAACCCCCAAACGGTTCGAGCCGCCTCTCGGGTGAAATCCTGTGTCACGACAATCGCCAAATAATGAACAAATAACTGACCTGCGGGATCGCCCTTGGCGGTCACCGTCAATGCGACAGCGATTTCCGGATATACGCCAAAGTCGCTGTTGCGATAATCCACGCCAATAACAGTAAGCGGTGTCCGGCCATCGCCGGCATCAAAAGCGGAGAGATAGTCGCCGGCTGCTCCAAGCGAGCGGTTTGCCGCCTCGGACGATACGAAAAACATCGCCCATCCCTGCGAAGCATCGAGAACCCGTGCCGGCATCGCGAACGGCTTGCCAGCGACCTCGAAATAATCCCCCCCTGTTGCAGGCCCTGGATCCTCGTTGCCGATAGAAAGCTCCGGATCACCATGCGACTCCCGGGCAAATTCCATCGCAGCCGTTTCGGTGACCGAAGACGCCATGGCTGCCAACTCGCCCAACCAGTTCACATAGCCCCCGGCCAGGCCTTGCAATAGTGCCGACGGTGGGGCGGATGTCTTCGCGCCCCTGATCAAGCGTTCGACTTCGCGCTGCAAGCTGCGGCCCGTGATCGCCCACAACTGACCGTAGGCTTGCGTGCCGAAACGAAGGACCTCCCCTCCCAGACGCAGCACATCGTCGTTCCGCGACGACCGGAATCTTGCATGAGGGGGAATTGGCGACATGAGGAATGTTCTTCCTGGGCCTGCGTCGGTGGGAATGCGTGGGCGGCTGACCGCGCGCAAAATCGAGAAGTATGCCGATGCTTTAATTGATAACCTTCGGCAAGTTTTCCTTCAAGACTGTTGCCGTGATTTCAGTTCAGCCGGTGAAAGACGGCAGGCTCTCGGCCGCGCCACATCCCGATCCGCTTCGGCAGTGCAACAACGTTGCATGACTGGAAAACGCTATTATCGCAGAGCGAAGGCTGGCCAAATCGCCATTCCGAGGCATGTGGAAGAGGGACACCGCAATATTATTATGGACATGCATTTGACATTGGTCGATTGCCAGAGAAGCAGCTATGCTGTCCGGCACCGGCAATAAACAGGAATGAGCGGGCGCGAGGAAAATCATCGAAGCGGGGGGCAGCACCAATGATAACGTTACCGGAGCTGGCGACAGATGTCTTGGAAGAGTTTCTCGGTTCCTATATGCGCCGCCGGTTCGGATCTTCGCAGACGCTTCTCCTTGAGATCGTGCCGTCGGCGGCTCGTATCGCGCTTGAATGCATTGGAAATAGCGACGCCCTTTACCACAACGTCGAGCACACGCTGCTGGTAACGCTTGCCGGACACGATATTCTCCGCGGTCGCGCGCTGCATAGCCGCACGACCGCGGTCGACTACGCGCATGTGATTATTGCCTGCCTTACCCACGACATTGGTTATGTGCGCGGTCTGTTTGAGGACGACGATGAGGACGGCTTTGTGATCGATTCGGCGGGCCTGAAGGTAACGCTACCGCGCGGCTCATCGGACGCCGGCCTGATGCCTCACCACGTCGATCGATCGAAGCTTTACGTGATGAAGAGGATGGAAGGCAGTGCTTCGCTCAACAAACAGCGCATTGCTGATGCGATCG
>JBEKZZ010000172.1:0-3454 GCA_049509335.1 Bradyrhizobium sp.
GATCGAGCTCGCACTCGACAAATCTCAGCCGCTGTCGGTGCTGGATATCGGCTGCGGCGCCGGCTATTTCCTATATTGCTGCAAATTCCTTGGCCACGATGTGCATGGCATCGACCTGCCGAATTACGCATTCTATCGCGACATGATCGCCCTGTTTGGCATCCCTCGGACGGGGTTCAGAATCGAGCCTTACAAACCGCTACCGGTCGTTGGAAAGCGGTTCGACGTCGTCACCGCGCATCAGATCTGCTTCAACGGGCACAAAACCGATCGTATGTGGGGGCCCGCGGAGTGGGAATTTTTCCTTAACGACCTCCAGGAAAACCTACTTGAGCCCGATGGCACGATCGCGCTCGAATTCAACGAGGAGCCCGAAATCGGATTCTATACAAAGGAGGTGCGGCAATATTTTGAATCGCGTTCCGCTCGCATCTTCCGCGGAAGAGTGTTCCTCGCCGGTGAAGACCCCCCTTTCCGCCTCCCAACACTGCTCCGCCGCGGAACCAGTGCGGTAGAGGTTTGATGGGTTTGAAGCTCGAAGCTAGCCGGAACGAGATCAGGTTATCGTACCGCCGGAACTGATCTTGGCAAACATCCAAATCTCGCTATAGCGTTTTCGCGCGAAGTGGAAACCAGTTCGCGTGAAGAAAACGCTATAGTTCTCTTTGGGAGAGCCGGACCGCTCAGTCGTTATAGATGATGATACCCTCGTCAGAGAGCGACGCGGAAGGTGGAGCAGCGGAGGGATTTACGTCCTGTCAGAGGCAAACGACCTTGGAATAAGGGATTTCTCATCGGCCAGAAGACACCTCGCGAACCGAAGCATGTCTGGCCTTCGGCGTTCGCCTGGAAATCGCACGAGGTGGCGCGACCTAACCTGACCATAAGCCTCGCGCCTCCGGCCTGGTCAAACTTTGACTGGACGAGTCTTCGAGACAAAGCCGTTAGTTCACGCTTGAACATTTTTCCGGAACCAAATCTAGCCTCGAAGGTAGATCAGCTTCGAGAACATCAGTAGACGAAAGGAAACGCAGTGTCTGAAGCGCCTTTCATTCTCGTTGTTGAGGACGAATACACCCTGCAGGGGATTGTGGAAGAGGCCATAAACGAAGGCGGCTTTGAAACAGACATTTTGTCCTCCGGCGAAGAAGCGCTGACCCTGTTCAGGGGCCACACCAAAGACTACAAGGTGCTCGTCACCGACGTACGCTTGAAGGGAAAGATAAGCGGTTGGGAAGTCGCGAGACAGGTTAGAGAAATCGACCCTGGATGTCCGGTCATCTATATGACCGGCGCGGCTGCAGACGAGTGGGCGTCGCAAGGCGTGCCTCACAGTGTCCTTTTGCAAAAGCCATTCGCGCCTGCTCAGCTTGTCACCGCCGTTTCGCAGCTTCTCAACGCTGGTAGCCCGCCGACAGCGCCAGCGTAGCCAAGGCCGCGTCAGTTGCCGGCCGCCGGATCAAAGACCCGGTCAACGTGACGGGAGAATCGCGAAGCCGTCATCGCGATCGAGGCGGCGGTGCTGTTTTCGATGCCAGAGATGGCTCTATCGCAATAGAGACTTCTACATCGCGGCAGATCGATACCACCAAGGTGTCGGTGGCAAAACATTTCTGGCATTCGAAAGTCCGCAAATCAAACCCGGGTCTTTCAGGTTCGATAATCCGCAATAACATCGTTTCTCTGCATTTTGAGCAACGAGGACTCTTGATACTCTCCGCGAACACTTGCGCACCCCCTTATATCGGCTCTTGCTCGATGTTTGCCGCGTGCCGAAGCATGCGAACCATTGGAGGCGCTTTGCGCGAATCCTATGTTCTCAACGTGACGGATGTTTGGAAAATAACGGATGGTTGCGCAGCGATCACCGAAGCATTCATTTTGAAAATGAAATCCATGCAATACTCGCCACGCGCCGGAACTAAATCCCAACCCGCGGTTTAGAATGATCCTGTAACTCCACGGAGATATCTCTGATGCGATCCAAACCTGCAATCATCTCTGCTCTTGTCGTTGCGTCGCTCTTCGGCTCGACGCTCATTGCGTCTGCTCAAAGCCAAACTGCACCCGGCGCGTCCAATGAAGGAACCGTCAGCCCTGGCGCTACACCTGGCAAGAAAACGCAACAGGAAAAGGGCATGACCACAGGGTCCACCCGCAGCGGGGCCAACAAAGCCGGCCCGGCGATTCCATCGGAACAAGACAACGCTGGTTCCGGCGCCAGTAACATGGCTGCTCCGAAAAGCGGCAGCAGATATTGACATTCTTTCGAAGAGCGAACTGCCTTCGAGAGCAAGGCCCCGGAGCAATCCGGGGCCTCGCTTCTCAAGGATACGAGTTGTGTCGTTTGAGCAGTCGCGGTGTTGCCTCGCTAAGCCCGGGGATCACAGCATTTAACCTGCATCGAAATCGTCTTCGAAGCGCAAGTGCTTCACGCTGCGGCCGCGGCGCCGCACAAGCTTCAAAGCCTCAATCCCGATCCTGATATGCCTTTCGACGTAGTTCGCGGTCACCAGTTGATCCGACGCTTCGGTCTTGACGCCTTCGGGGATCATCGGCTGATCGGAAACAAGAAGCAGCGCGCCGGTCGGAATGTGGTTTGCAAATCCTGCCGCAAAGATCGTTGCAGTCTCCATATCGATCGCCATGCATCGCGTACGGCGCAAGACGTCCCTGAAGCGATCATCGTGTTCCCAGACACGACGATTGGTGGTGTACACCGTACCAGTCCAATAGTCGTGACCGAGATCGCGGATCATCGTTGACACCGCACGTTGCAACTGGAATGCGGGCAGCGCGGGGACTTCCGGCGGCAAGTAATCATTCGAGGTACCTTCACCTCGAATGGCCGCAATCGGCAGAATCAAGTCGCCAATCTGATTTTTGCGCTTCAGCCCGCCACATTTGCCGAGAAACAATACGGCCTTCGGCGCAATGGCGCTTAAGAGATCCATCACGGTCGCGGCATTCGGGCTTCCCATGCCGAAGTTAATCAGGGTTATGCCATCTGCCGTCACGTTGGGCATCGGTCGATCTACGCCCTTGATCGCGGCGCCGTACAGCGTGGCAAACGATTCGGCGTAATTGTCGAAGTTGGTCAGGAGAACATGTGCCCCGAATTCAGCGAGCGGCGTGCCGGTGTAACGCGGCAGCCAATTCTCTACGATGTCCTTTTTCTCTTTCATGCGAAGGTATACGATAGCGAAATAGCGAGTCCGACGCTGCGGGCGGCGTGCCCGCTGGCTCTACCAAGATAGCACAGTGAGGTCGGGCGATACAGAAGTGAGATAACCACGAAGTCCGCTTTGCCGTACCGGTCATTCAACAACCGATAGGCTCCTGCCGAAAGCTTATTCGTCAGGGACCTGACTCGATTTGTGCAATTTTCTTGTCAGTCCGCGAACTGATTCCGTTCGCGGCGTTGTGCTTATCTGCCAGCAGGCCGCTTGGACAG
>JBEKZZ010000173.1:0-3387 GCA_049509335.1 Bradyrhizobium sp.
CCAGCTGCGGACCTCGAATGAACGGATCGGCATTTTTTTAAGGCTTCGAGCGCTTCGTTGGGAGGGACGCGAAACGTCGCCGGGACCCGGTTAAAGGATCCGACGCTTCGTCGGCGCAAGGAGATCAATGACGGGCCCCTTCGGCACAATTCCCGTCGGATTGATCCTGCGATGACTGCCGTAATAGTGCGTCTTGACTTGGTCGAGCCGCACCGTCTCCGCTACGCCTGGAATCTGGTACAGGGTTCGCGTGTAATCCCAAAGCTCGGGGAAATCGGTCAGGCGGCTGCGATTACATTTGAAGTGACCGTGATAGACGACGTCAAAGCGAATGAGCGTCGTGAACAGACGCCAGTCCGCTTCGGTGATGCGGTCACCTACCAGGAACGCCCGGGTCGAAAGTCTGCGCTCAAGAGTGTCCAGCATTGAAAACAGACGATCGAACGCTTCCTCATATGCCGCCTGTGTCGTCGCAAAGCCCGCGCGATAGACGCCGTTGTTGATGGCCGGGTAGATTTCGTCGTTCAGCGCATCGATATCGGCGGCAAGTTCCGCCGGCCGGAAAGCCGGACCGCGAGCGCCGGGCCAGTTGTCGAACATACGGATGATTTCCGACGATTCGTTGCTAACGATCGTTCGGTGAACCGTGTCCCAAAGCACTGGAACAGTCACTCGCCCCGTGAAGCGGGGAGTCGCCTTCGTATAGACCTGCCAGAGAAACCTGGCGCAATTGATAGGATCGGCGCCTTCGCCGATCGTCCAGCCGTTTTCAAGCATGAGGGGATCGACATAGGTCACGCCGATCGCGTCATCGAGGCCTTTCAGCTTGCGATAAATGAGCGTTCGGTGCGCCCAGGGGCAAGCCCAGGATGCGTAAAGATGATAGCGGTCGGCCTCGGGGGAAAACCGGCCGCCCACTTGAATCCGATCACGATAAGAAGTGGCCGGCCGCTCGAACTTTCCGTCGGAGGCCGAGGTGTTGTACCACTCGTCTCGCCAAACGCCTTCGACCAGAAGCCCCATTTCGATGCTCCGCGTGCTGGATCTCGGATCGCGTCGCTGGGCGACAAGGCCCGGCCGGCTGCGCGATGCACCCGCGACCCCGGCAAGTCCTTACTTAGGCCGCGTTCCGGCTCCACGCCACGGCCGGCATGATCATTTTTCAACGTTCGCGATGACGTCGGCGGCACGCAAGGTATGCGCGGATCGCATCGATCCGCGCGATCTGCCGGCGAATAAACAGATGGCGCGTGCGGTGAAGCATCACGCCACTCTGCTGCTCGGGGGTCTTGGTCGTGATAAGGTGGCCGGCGCTACGCCGACGACGATCACGCCAGTCCTCTCACTTCTTCTGCGATCTCACATAAGCGATATACCCTCGCACGTCGGCCGCGGGTTCCGCATAGGCCTTGCCTAACGAAGTCTCCATGTCCGCGATGTAGGTTTTGGCCCAGGCAGGTAGCGCGTAGTCGATGACCGAAAGAAATTCGAGGGTAGCCGCAAGCCTCATGTCGGCGATCGAGGGCGTCGCGCCGCCGATGAAGGGCTTTCCGTCCATGTAAAACTTGTGGAGCACCTCGAGCGGCTCCGCTATCGCAGCGATGGCGGACTTCTGCGCCGCCTCCTTCGCGGCCGTATCGGCATCGCTTGCGCCCACTTCACCGGGATAAAGCGGGAAGCCGAGGGCCGCATAGGTGCTACGCGCCACCAGGGGATAGAGCGTACCGATGATATAAAACATGGCGCTGTCGATCGTGGCGCGCTGCTCGGCCGACTTCGGATAGAATTTGGTCATCTCATGCTTGTTGCAGAGATACTGCATGATGGCGCAGCTTTCCCACATGGCACCCTTCGGCAATTCCTTTGCCTCCAGCATTGGCGTCAGGTGAGCGGGATTCATTGCCAGAAATTCCGCTGTGCGCGTCTTGCCATAGACGTCGTCTTCCGTGAATTCCAGGTTGGCCGCACGCACGAAGATACGCACCGCCATGTTGTTGACACTCGGCTTCAGCACATGCAGCTTCACGATTTTCCTCCCTTTGTAGTCCCCATTATATCGGCCACGCTCAATAAGGATTCTTCGGCGATCTATCTGTGGACAGCGATGCGTTACGCCGCGTCACAAGCGCCTCGATCGCATCGGCGAGATGAACCTCCGCGATGTTGCCGTCGCTGCGCAAGACCCGGATCTTGTGGGCCTCCATCAGCACGTCCGCATGCGTAAAGCCGTGCGGAGGTTCGAAACGATAGGAGGCAAGCTCGACGAGAAGGCCCAATGGATCGGTGAAATAGATGGAATCCATGAAGCCCCTGTCCTTGACTCCGCTATGCGAGATCTTGCGTTCGTCCAGACGTTTCACCGCCTGCGAGAAGGTGGCGCGAGAGACGGAAAAGGCGACGTGATGCACGCAGCCGGGCTCCGTCGGCGTTCGCCGCGGATCGGGTTTACGGCTCTCGTCGGTGAAAATGGTGATGAGCCTTCCGTCGCCAGGATCGAAATAAAGATGGCTTTCGGACGCCTTGTCGAGATTGGGCTGCTCGAACACGAAAGGCATGCCGAGCACGCCCTCCCAGAAATCGATCGATGTTTTCCGGTTGGCCCCCGAGAGCGTGATGTGGTGTACACCCTGGCTTTGCAGCTTTTGCATGACGCCCACTTGAACTCGATACCCGACAAGCCTTGGTTCTTGCGAGCTGCGCCGCAAGCTACCCTGACCGTCCTCCGGATGAGCGTTCTACCTAACGTCGTTCTCTTGGGCAAGCCGGTAATGACATCAATGATCGAAAGGCCTTGCCCCAATGGCGGGCCATCAGCGGTCGTTCCATCATCGCCCAGTATGCGAAATAGCAGGTCGCGTCGCCGGCCAGCGGATTGGACAGGCTGGGGGCACTCTGGATTGCTTGCGGAGGATGTGGTACAGCGGCGATGGTCTGTATGTCGATGATGGAAGCTTTCAAGGAGACAACTCCGCCTGGAGGGCGACGCAGCGTTGGTCGTTCATTGACCTTGCTCAGTCACCGATCTGATCGTTCAGGATCGTTCATCCCAACTTGTCCGTACCATCGTCAATGCCGGCGGGTCGCAGCGCCAAAGGTTTAATTGGAGCCAGAACCGCCATGCTGGGCAGTAACGACCGTATTCTCACGAGTCATACCGGAAGCCTCCCGCGGCCGCCCGAGCTGACCAAGCTTTATGCCAAGCGCGCGCGTTCTGAACCAGTCGATGCGGCCGAAATCGAACATGCCGGCCGTGCCGCCTTGCAAGAGATCGTGCCGAAACAGATCGAGGCTGGAATCGATATCGGCAATGACGGTGAACAGCAGCGCGAAGGATTCTTTCTCCATCTCAGACACCGAATGACTGGCTTTGGAGGAACGTGGAAGCGG
>JBEKZZ010000174.1:0-3331 GCA_049509335.1 Bradyrhizobium sp.
TGATCGGCACCGTTCCGCTCGGAACATGGAAGACGATCACCTTCGTGGCTGCCTTGCGCCACGATAAAATGACCGCCCCAATGGTGGTCGAAGGTGCCATGACTGGAGAGATGTTCCTCGCCTATATCGAGCAATGTTTGGTTCCCACGCTCCGGCGCAACGACATCGTCGTGATGGATAACTGCCGCGTCCACATGGGGCCCGCCATCCGTCTGGCGATCGATAAAGCGCATGCGACGCTGCGCTACCTGCCGAAATACTCGCCCGACCTCAATCCGATCGAGCTGCCTTACAGCAAATTCAAGACATTCCTCCGCAAGGTCGCGGCGCGAACTGTTCCGCGCCTCACCCGAGCAATTCGCTCGTTCATCCCACGGATCAGTCCGCGCGAATGTGCTAACTACTTCAGGCATGCAGGCTACGCTTCAATATGATCGGAATCCGCTTTAGGTGCAGATAATGGAAAAACTCCAGATAGCAGCGCTACTCGCCTGCGATCCCGGGGACCGCCTCCTCGATCTCAGTTGGAAAATTCCCCGTGGATGGAAATCGATCGATTTTGTGGTGTCGGTAGAGCCGTTCTACGAGCGTTTCTATATTTATCAGCTTGGCCATCCCGACAGTTTTCAACAGTGCTGCAGTGGCAAACCAACTTCAGTCATCCGTGTCCCCGTCGTAGATGGGCTTTTCTGCATTCGCCAGAGTCATCCGCGAATGAAGTGGCAAGTGCACGTTCTGCTAAGGCCCGACGTTGAAATGTGAGGGCCGACATCCAGCGGTTGGTTCCTTAGTTAACCTGTAAGCGTCGTTCTGCGGCCACCTTCCGGATGATGTCCTGATCTGCGAGTCTTCGGTTTGGTTTTTGACTGTTAGGCTTAGAATGGACACAGTGCATAATGCTATCGCGGAGCCGGCCCGGCGGCTGGAGGTCTTCACCGGAGCCGGTCGTCGGCGGAGGTGGAACGACGCGGACAAGGCGCGGATTGTCGCGGAGATTGTGTCTAGCGGTGACTCGGTCTGTGCGGTGGCTCGACGACATGGGTTGTTGCCGCAGCAATTGTTCGGCTGGCGCCGCCAGTTGAGGGAGGCCGTGGCGGGGCGTTCTGAAACGGAAGCATTGCGGTTTGTGCCGGCGGTGGCGGATGGGGTTGCACCGGCACCTGCGCTGCGCGGGCGGCGCAAAGCGCCGCTACGGAAGTCCGAGTCCGATGCCGGGGCGATCGAAATCGAGGTCGACGGTGTAACGATCCGGGCCGGCCGCGGCGCGGACGCAAACACGATTGCGACTATCGTTCACGCCCTGAAGGCGGGCCGGTGATCGGCCCGACGGGCGCGGTCCGGGTGATGGTGGCAACCAAGCCTGTGGACTTTCGCAAGGGCGCGGAAGGATTGGCAACACTGGTGCGCGAGGCCATGACGGCTGATCCGTTCTCCGGCACAGTCTATGTGTTCCGGGCCAAGCGGGCGGACCGGATCAAGCTGATCTTCTGGGACGGCAGCGGACTTTGCCTGTACGCCAAACGGCTGGAGGACGGCGTCTTCCGCTGGCCCAGGATCGAAGACGGCGTAATGCGCTTGTCGGCTGCGCAGTTGTCGGCGCTCCTGGAAGGGCTGGACTGGCGGCGGGTTCATGAGGCGCGCGAGACGGCGAAGCCGATGCAACCGGGATAAGTTATCCTGCGGCGAAGTGAATCAGGGGCATTCGAGAACGTCGCCAAGTGGCAGCGAATATGATCTGATTTGCGGGTGCCGAGCGACGCCCTGCCTGATGATATCGAGACGCTGAAAGCGATGCTGCTTGCCGAGCGGTACGAAAGCGAGCGGTTGCGTCAGATCATCAAGGAACTGCAACGACACCGCTTTGGCCGCAGGGCGGAGACGTTACCCGAAGAGCAGATGCTGCTGGGCCTGGAAGACGTTGAACAGGTCGCAGCCTCCGGCGAAGCCAGCGAGGACGAGCGAGCCCCCCAGGGGCGCACGGCGCAGGCTCGCAAGCGCCGCGGCAATCGCGGAGCATTGCCATCGCATCTGCCGCGGATCGAGGTCGTCGTCGACCTTGACGACAAGATCTGCCCCTGTTGCAAGGGCGAATTGCACCGGATCGGCGAGGACAAAAGCGAGCGGCTGGACATGGTGCCGGCCCAGTTCCGGATCCTCGTCACGCGCAGACCCAAATACGCCTGCCGATCATGCGAGGACGGCGTCATGCAGGCACCGGCACCGCCCCGACTGATCGAGGGCGGATTGCCGACCGAGGCCACCGTCGCCCAGGTTCTGGTGTCGAAATATGCCGATCATCTGCCCTTGTACCGGCAGGCGCAGATTTACGCCCGCCAGGGCATCGAACTGGATCGTTCCACGCTGGCGGACTGGGTCGGTCACGCCGCCTGGCACCTCCGTCCGCTGCACGAGCGGCTGCTCGTCAAGCTCAGGCAAAGGCAAAAACTGTTCGCCGACGAGACCACGGTGCCGGTGCTCGATCCCGGCCGTGGCTGCACCAAGACCGGACAGCTGTGGGCCTATGCCGCCGACGATCGGCCATGGGGCGGAGCCGATCCGCCGGGCGTCGCCTATGTCTATGCTCCCGACCGCAAAGCCGATCGACCGATTGCACATCTCGCAGGGTTCAAGGGCGTTTTGCAGGTCGACGGTTATGCCGGTTATCCAAAGCTCGCCGCGCGAGGCGATGTCGAGCTCGCATTCTGCTGGTCGCATATGCGGCGTAACTTCTATGAACTGGCGATCCCTGGCCCTGCGCCGATCGCCGGCGAGGCGCTCAAGCGCATCAGCGAGTTCTACGCCATCGAGAAGGACATCCGCGGTCGCAGCGCCGAGGAGCGCCGTCTCATCCGGCAACAGAAAAGTCGGCCACTTGCCGATACATTTGAGCAATGGCTGCGCGCAAAGCTGACTTTGATCAGCCAGAAGGGTAAACTCCCCGACGCCATCCGTTATGCTCTGTCGCGATGGGAAGGCCTGACGCGGTTCATCGACGATGGCCGTATCGAACTCGACAACAACACCGTCGAACGTTCGATCCGTCCGATCAAGCTTACCCGCAAAAATGCTCTGTTCGCAGGCTCCGATGGCGGCGCCGAGCATTGGGCCGTCATCGCGTCCTCGGTCGAGACCTGCAAGCTGAACGACATCGATCCGCTCGCCTACCTGACCGACGTCCTCAGCAGGATCGCCAACGGCCATCCGAACAGCGCCATCGATCAACTGCTCCCCTGGGCCTACCGACCTCAAGACCTCAAAGCCGTGGCCTGAGAACGACGCTTACGTAAGAGCTGTGGAGCGCAGGCCTGCAACGAAGGTGGTGGTTTTCCAG
>JBEKZZ010000175.1:0-3322 GCA_049509335.1 Bradyrhizobium sp.
ATTGCCGACGGGCTTCGCCCGCTTTTCCTCCAACGCTTGAAGGAAGGCTTGGCGGCCTACGATATGCGCGACGGCAAGCAGGATTGGACACCGGCGGCGCTCGCCGCGAACGCCAATATGTTTCTGGACGACTATATGCTGTTTGACGTCGCCAAACCCATCACAGATGGCAGCCACCTGGAAATCGAAAAGAGCACCCTTAACGGCAAAGCTTATGAGACTGGCGGCGGGCGAACGGTCGACGCTGATGTCATCGATGTGCTTCTCACCTGGATGGTGAACCGCGACCGGGAACCACTCCGGGGCGGTACGACGAAGGCCACGAAGCCGGGCACCAAGACCTTTCCGTACTTCGCCATGCCGAATTTGGAACTGCAACAAGTGGCAGAAAGCATCAACCTCGACGCCACGCCGGACAAGATTTGGGAGTTGATCGGACAATTCGGCGGTGATTGGCATCCATTGATCGCCAACATCAAGCTGATCGGCAGTGGCATTGGACAACTGCGCATGATCGAGACCATCGATGGCAAGCAAATCATCGAACGCCTCGATGCGATCGACAACTCCAGCAGGTCTTATCGGTACACGAATATCAGCGGTATTCCGGCGTCGGACTACACTGGAACGCTTGCGGTCAAACCCAACGGCGCCGGAAGCTCTGTCGAATGGCGAGCTCAGTATCTGGGGAATGGCCAGGGCGATCTTATCGTCAGAACCATCGTGTCAACGCTTTTCAAAACTGGATTGGAAAGCCTGAAGCCGCGTTTTGGAGCCGCGAAGTGATCATGGCGCCGGAACTCGATAGCGCCAAGCCGATCACCGATGGTGAAATCGCTGTCATAAATCTGGAGAGCGCGCGTAGGCGATCCTGGAGCAGGTTCTTTGAGGATCCGACGCGGGATCAAGTTGCCGAGACAGTTGTCGAACACGAGCAACTTACGTTGCGGTTGGTCGGCGACGTCTTTGCTCTTGATCGGGTCGAACTGTTGGCTGCCCAGTTCGTTCAAGCTGACACGGCCTCGGCGCGAGCGATGTCGATCCGGGCGCGGATTGCATCGATGGCGCACCGCTTTTCGGAGGCCAGACGATATCTCGCGCAAGCCGAGATTGGCGGCGCGCCGAGAGCGGACGTTGATCGCCTGCGGTTGAATATCGATCAGGCGTGCGGGTCGAATCTCGACAACGTGCTCGATGCGCGGCGCAGGATCGCAGACGCAAACCACGGGCTGGAGGATTTTGTTGCCCTTGGGTCTCTGTTGGCTGATCTTCACGACTTCGCCGCCGCTGACCGGGCTTACAAAGAGGCCTTGCGAGTCTACCACGACGTGTCGCCATTTCCTGTTGCCGGAGTTTGTTTTCAACTCGGCGTGCTTTGGGGCGAACTGGCGCCGGAGCCCGATTTTTCCGCATCTGCCCAATGGTATCGGCGGGCGATCGCGGTCCTGCCGATGTACACAAAAGCCCGTGTGCATTTGGCTGAGATCTATTCCTCGGACGGCAGTTTGGACGACGCGGAAGCACTGCTTCGGCCCGTTGTTACGGTTGGCGATCCGGAGGTTGATTGGCGTCTTGCCGACGTCCTGGCCACCCAAGGCAAGTTCGAAGAATCCGAAGCGCGCATGAAAACCGCCCGCTCCGGGTTCGACTGGCTTCTCGAACGTCATCTACTTGCCTTCGCGGATCACGGCGCTGAGTTCTATGCCGGGAGCGGAAACGATTGTCGCAGGGCTCTTGAGTTGGCACGGATCAATGCCGACAACCGACCCACGCGGCGTGCGCTCGAACAAGCCCGCAACATTGCGACTTCCGCCGGCGATGCGGGAGCCGCCTCCGAACTGCTGTCCGTGGCCGCCGGGCGATAAACGCAAGGTTCCATTTTCGTTACCGGCGTTGCAAGGACATCGATTGAAGAATCTGAAAGGGGGAGCGGCATGATCATCGATCGCAGGACTTTTGTCGCAGGCACGACGTCGATCGCGCTCGCACCGGCGCTTGATCGGCTGCCGGTGCAACTCCCAACTCCTGAAACGCCCGCGGGCCAGCTTGTTCTGATGATCGACGGATGGAACGTGCCGAGCGAAAGCAGCGCCGCCGACGCAGTATGGATCAGGATCGACCGATCCTGGCGAACGGTCTGGCGATGATTTCACCGGCGGCACCCACTTCCGGTTGGCAGCAGACCGGAAGTGGTCGGCGCAGGCCCTAACCGCGCGGTTGCCGCCCTCGGACATGCGGACGCCTAATCGAGACCCGCTCGACGGAAGCCTTCCAGGTAGTGCTCCCGCTCGGAATCCTGCCTGGTCGGTATTTCTCGGGCGATCCATGCCAGCGAAATGTTGGGCTGGATGCGGCGCAACTCGCGGAGCGCGGCTTCGGCAATGTCGAGCTGACCGGCCATGCCGGCGGCCGCCGTCAAGACCCGGTGTGCGCCGACGAAATCGGCGCGCTGTCGAATGCCCTGGCGGGCGAGCCGCATCGCCTCTTCGTAGTCGCGGCCGACGAACTGCGCATAGCCTGCGACCCCGCAATAAACCGCTGAAAACGGATCGCTCGGGCTCAGCCGGAGCGCGTGCCCGACCGCCAGGGCGCCTTCTTCCCACCGGCCGCAATAGGACAGCGTCAGGCCGTAATAGGCCTGCGCTATCGAGAAACTCGGATTGAGCCGCAGCGCCGTCTCAAACGCGGCAAGGGAATCATCGAAGCGCCGCGTGGTCATATGAACGCTTCCGAGCGCGAAATGCGCCCACGGGTCTTCGCTGTCGGTCGCAATGGCAGCGAGCGCCGCCCGTTCGGCGATCGGTGCAACGGTCGCGATGTCCTCCCATCCCATATGCGCGCAAAAGCAGTAGCTGGTCGCGAGCAGGCCGAGCGCTCGGCCGTAATTCGGGTCAATCGCGACCGCCTTCGAAAGCAGCGCCCGCGCGACGACATTATCCTCCCGCGTCACACGCCAGAAATGCGACAGCGCCCGCATCAACAGCTCCCACGCGTCCAGGCTGTCGGGCGGCTTGCGGCTGGTGCGGAAATTCTCGGCGGCATAGAGCCGTGGTTCGATGGCCGCGACAATGGCCGCGGTGATCTCGTCCTGCACGGCGAAGACGTCGGCAAGCTCCCGGTCGTAGCGTTCCGCCCAGAGATGGCTGCCGGTGGTGACGTCGTTGAGCTGCGCGGTGATGCGGACGCGATCGCCACCCCTTCGCACGCTGCCCTCCACCACATAACCGACCCCGAGTTCATCGGCGACCTGCTTGATGTGGACGGATTTGCCCTTGTAGATGAAAGAGGAGTTGCGGGCGATGACGAAGAACCAGCGCAGCTT
>JBEKZZ010000176.1:0-3309 GCA_049509335.1 Bradyrhizobium sp.
CGGGTCAAGGAAAGCGCCGTTGCGGTTGTCGCCGACACCTGGTGGCGGGCGAAAAAAGCGCTCGATGGCTTGCCGATCGTCTGGGATGAGGGCGAGAATGCCAGCAGGTCCAGCGCGACGATCGCGGTGATGCTCGCGGAAGGCCTCACCGTGACCGCGACCAATGGCGAGGTGAAGAACGGCGATGCGTTGAAGGCGATCGCGGACACGCCGAAGAAGGTCGAGGCGACCTATTCGACGCCGTTCCTGGCGCACGCGCCGCTGGAGATGATGAACTGCACGGTCAAGCTCTCAGCCGACCGGGCGGATGCCTGGGTGCCGACACAAAACCTCGAAGCGTCGCTCGCGGCGCTGTCGGAAACCTCCGGCGTCCCGCTCGACAAATGCGAAATCCACCGTCTCGACCTCGGCGGCGGTTTTGGCCGGCGCGGCGGCACGCAAGACTATGTGCATCAGGCCACCGAGATCGCGAAAGCCTTTCCGGATACGCCGATCAAGATGATCTGGACGCGCGAGGAAGATCAGGCGCACGATTTCTACCGCCCGATCTCGCAATGCAAGCTGTCGGCCGGCCTCGACAATGACGGCAATCTGACAGGACTTCATGTCCGCGTCTCCGGCCAGTCGATCAATGCGATTGCCAACCCCAATGCCATCGTCGACGGCAGGGACATGCGGCAGTTGCAGGGCTATTACGACACGCCGGGCGACGCGCAACTGGGTTACGACGTGCCCAATCTCCTGATCGAATATGCGATGCGCAACAGCCACGTGCCGGTCGGTCCCTGGCGCGGCGTCAATACCAACCAGAACGCCGTCTACATGGAATGTTTCATGGAGGAAGTGGCGCGGGCGGCGGGAAAAGACTCGCTCGAATTCCGCCGCGCGCTCATGAAGAATCATCCGAAGCATCTTGCCGTGCTCAATGCGGCGGCCGAGAAGGGCGATTGGGGCAAGCCGTTGCCTCCGGGCGTCCATCGCGGCATCGCGCAGTTCATGGGCTATGGCAGCTATTCGGCGGCGGTCTCCGAAGTCTCGGTGAGCCCGCAAGGCAAGCTTCGGGTTCATCGCATCGTGCTGGCGGTCAATTCCGGCCATGCGGTCAACCCGCAACAGATCGAGGCGCAGGCGCAGGGGTCGGTTGCCTTTGGTCTCACCGCGGCCATGTACGGCGAGATGCCGGTCGAAAACGGGCGCATGACCCGTCTTAATTTCGATACCTACGAGATCATGCGTCTGGCCGAGATGCCCAAGGTCGAGGTGGTGATCGTGCCGACCTACGATTTCTGGGGCGGCATCGGCGAGCCGACCATCTGCGTCGTGTCGCCATCGGTGATGAACGCGATTTATGCCGCCACCGGCAAGCCGGTGCGCAGCCTGCCGCTGAAGAATGTGAAGCTGGTGTAGCGCATCGAGCCGCGCAAGCGGCGTCTCGAAGGATGAGGCCAATTATCGGAGGCATCATGGTTCGAGACGCGCCTAAGGGCGCTCCTCACCATGAGGGTACTAACCGTGGGAGAGGTAAACTCTGAACGCAAATCGCCCGCGTACTCCCGATCAGGGAGCCCGCGGGCGAATTGTTTTTAAATCAAACGCCAGTCGACGTTAGTCGTCGTGGCGAATGATGGTCTTGCTCTCGACGCCGTCACCGCGTTCCTTCTTGATCACGGTGGTGCGGTCACCCTCGTCCTTCTTGATCACGGTCTTTTCGCGGACGCGGTCACGGTCGTAATCGGGATGGCTTTCGCCAACCGTCACGCCGGCGCCCACCGGGCCGACCCGAACGCCCACATCATCGGCCAAAGCCGGTGCGGCCAAAGCACATGTCGCAGCCGCCGCCAATAGAATCTTCCTCATTGCATTCTCCTTCCAGTGAATGGCTGTCAACGTCATCGGCCAAGCGCCGTTCCGGCGGTTCCGCACAAAAGACTTGCGATTTTTTTGGGTTTGACCGGGATCAATCCGTGGGTGACGATTTTGCGAACGGCGCGCCCGAGACGTAGCTTTGTTCCCTCGCCACACTTGAACCATCAGCCTGTGGAACAGGAAGCGGGGCGGGGGATTCCAGCCTGGTCAGTTCTGAGAATGAGCGGAAGCGTTGCATGTCGGGGCAAGTCGAGACGGTATTGCGGAAGATGGGTCAATCCCTGCGCCCGATCAGCGAGGCACCGAAGGATGGACGATGGATTCTGGCCAAATCCGCCGAGGGCCTCGTGGTGTGCCACTGGGATCGCGATCCGGCGGGCCTTGCGGGTCC
Source organism: Bradyrhizobium sp. (assembly GCA_049509335.1). Classification (GTDB taxonomy): domain Bacteria; phylum Pseudomonadota; class Alphaproteobacteria; order Rhizobiales; family Xanthobacteraceae; genus Bradyrhizobium. Next base: position 2,258 of record JBEKZZ010000176.1, read on the forward strand.
GACCTGGACCGAGGCCAACGACGCCTCGCGCGGCTATCTCGATGACTATTTCGAAGGCTGGATCGATCCCGCCGAACTCAAACTCTGGGATTTTGCGACATTGGCCGACCTGCTGATCGCCTTTGTCGATGAGGCCCATGCGAGGGGCGATGAACGCGCGCTCGGAATTCTCAAGGCGCGTGCCGCCAAGGCGTAGAGCTTGAGGGCGCGCTCTTTTATTGCGGCTCGAACCGGGCAACCATCACAATCGGATGATTGCGAGACCTTTAAGCCTGAAATCCACTACGCCAGATCTTGTGAATCAATCACTTGTTTGCAGCGCGGGAACGCTTCCCATCGCCGGGCGAGCGGCTATGGTAGTCCGCCATGGGGTTAGGCCGCCTTTGCGGCTGGTGGTTGGTTTCCAGCTTTCGCAACCGGGGGAGTTTGATCGATGTCATCGCTTGATCGCGTCAGTAAGTATGCACCCGAGGTGCTCAGCATTGCCCGTATCGTCATCGGGCTGTTGTTCCTGGAGCACGGCACCTCAAAACTTTTCGACTTTCCGCATGGAACAATGGCCCAGCCGACGATGGGCTCGCTGATCTGGTTTCAGGGCGTCATCGAACTGGTCGGCGGCGCGCTGTTCATTGTTGGCTTCCAGACCCGGCTCGTCGCCTTCATTCTGGCCGGCGACATGGCGGTTGCCTATTTCATGGCGCACGCGCCGAAGGGTATCTACCCGATGCTCAATGGCGGTGATGCGGCCATTCTTTACTGCTTCGTGTTCCTGATCTATTTCGTGACCGGACCCGGCCGCTGGTCGGCCGACGGATCTGGGAAGTAGTACTACACTTGTCGCCCCTGCGAACGCAGGGGCCCATAACCACAGGCTTTCCTGGTTACGATAGTCATCTACCAAGGATGCATGACCGAGAAGCCTCGGCGTATGGGTCTCCGCGTTCGCGGGGACGACTAACTGCTAAACCTCGTGACCAAATGCTAAAAGATAATTGATAAGTCTCCGACGCCAACCCAGCCGGAGAAAGCGACAAGACAACAAGCCCCACTAG
>JBEKZZ010000177.1:0-3275 GCA_049509335.1 Bradyrhizobium sp.
AATCCCCATAGCGTCTGACGCAAGACCTTGCACACCTCCCGCGGTTTCCTCCCTTGGAGGTTTGCGGACGCCACCCCCGGTGTCCGCCGCGCCTCCGTCATGGGGCCGGCATCCGAAAACCTTCACAGGAGCCGACGTCACACATTAACGTTGCACGTTAGCTCGAACCACAGCATTCATCGCACTATATCGCCACTATAAAAATGGACATCGCCCCATCTCGACTTTTTATTCAGTTGGGAGCACGCAGGGCTGTTGTGCGCCGATCCATGAAATTCGTGATGGCGCTTGTACTGTACCGTTGCACCTCTGGCACATCTGGAGAGATCACATGCTGAAAGCTTTTGGCGCTGCGCTGTTACTGGTCTCCGCGTTAGCGATGACCGCCGACCCGGCACGCGCGCTGCAGGTCGTTGTTACGCAAGTGGACAAGAACACCGACGGGTCCATGACCTACCACTTCGCCGTAAAGACGGATCCGGGCGAGACCTTGACGCCGGGCGCGTCGAAAGAGACCGGTGATTTCGTGACGGTCTACAATTTCTATGGCCTGATTGACGGGTCGGCGAAAGCGCCGGCGGGATGGGAGTTTTCGTCCGAAGCGTCTGGCCGAACCCCGGAATTGGGTGGATACCCGTTGGTATTGCCGGTGGACGTTCCGAATACGCCCAACCTGACCTGGACGGTAACGAAGCCGGTCGCCGCGGGGGTGCAGATCGACGGCTTCACCGCGACTACCCACGTGAGCACAATAGTGGAGGGTCAGTACACGGCGCAGGTCACACGCCAGGTGCCCGCTATCGGAGGCGTCGCCGCCGGAACGCCGGGTTCCGCCGCTACGGTGTCCAAACAGGCGCTCATCGGCGCGCTGCCGATGCCGAGCTTCCTCGCTGAGGTGAAGTAACAAGTTCCCGCAGGCGCCGCACGTTGCCTTCGGCGCGATGTCAATTCGCGCCAGAGCGGGGGGCGGTAATAATCAATGTCGCTGTTGGGTCAAAATGCGCCGGTTTGACCGGGTCGCAATCACTTCCGGTCTTCCCCGACTAGCGGACATCCTTAGTGTCATTCGGCATTTCGCAAAAGTGCCAGAACAGGCGTACTCTGCGGATCACCGTTTGCGGCGAGGTGGCCGCCCGCCCGCCCCTTAGCTACTGAGACACACGGCGTCCTGTATTTTATCATTCCAACGCCAGTCGGGCATTCCTGCTCCGATCTGTACGCCGCCGACCCAACGACCCGGCGGTCTCAGTGCCATGAAGTCCGTCTCTCCCTTCAGTACGGCGCGTCCGAGGTCGGTAATGCTCAGTATATCCGTCCACGGCGGTCTCGGCTTGCCCTTGGGGCCGACGCCGGTGCGGCGCTCGAAAACCCGCGCACTCGCGCCCTCCATATTGAGCACGCGGTCACGCACCTGAAGGTCGCGTTGCCCGGGAAGCGGATCAGTCTCCCAATGTATCGCCCGATAAATGTTTCCCAGATTCACGATACCATCCCACTGGGGGAGCGGCTCCGCCATCAACGTCAGTGCCAGTTCCTCTGTGAGCGAGAGACCGTTGAAGGCAGAGGTCAGTTCGCGCAGATGGCGATGCAGGGCGCGGGCGAGCAACGGGAGCGCCGGTGCATCGCTGCGCATGATCGCCGCAAGCGCACGCGGATCGGGGTTGGCCAAGGCGCGCCAGGTGTCCAGGCCTAATTGCAACTGCGCCGCACTCACGGCTTTGCGGGTCGTCCACAGCATGCGCAACGCTTCAGGCGGCAACTCTCCGAGCCCGGTGAAGCGTCTGGCTCCCGGGAACTCGCTGATGTTGACAAGTTCCAGCCGCGGCGGCCGCCGGTGGATTGCGTAATGGCCAAGCAGATGGATCAACGACAACTGATCGGTGACGTCGTGTTCGAACCAGAGCACGGCGCGCTCATAATCCGCGGAGCCGTGGAGTTCGCGCTCGTCGTCTTCAAGACCTCGGAGTTGCCCTTCGTATTCCAGCGGCGGGTCGAATTGATCGCCGTAGCAATCGACGATGTGGTGGGCGCGCTGCTCGAGATATCCTTGCCCCTCGCGCACCGGCCCAAACAGGTAGGGATAGACATCAACGTAATAATCGCCGCGGAAGCCGGCTTCCTTTAAAGACTCCTGCAAATCATGGCCGCAGCGAATATGCAGGGTTCGAAGGTCGCCGTCGAGCACCGAGGTGTTCATCACCTCGCGTGCACGTGTCATTTCGGCGATATGCCGTTTGAGCGCGGCCCAGTTGTCGAAGCGTAATTCCCGCGCAATTAGATACTGGGCCTCGGTAAGCTTTGGGAACGAACGGAAGCGCGCAAGCACTTCACGCTCGCCTGCGCGCGCGGCTTTGAGCAATTCCTTGGCGCGCTTGCCCTGCTGTTCGAAATCGAGACGAAACTGGGCATAGGGTCCGAGCGTATCGGCCATGACAGACTCCCTTATCGGTTACCTGCGTTCGCTCAGGCAGATAAGGGGAAGCAGAGACCTTCAGGTGCAGGTCGTCTGTCGTGGGCGCAGCCCTTTCCGCGAACGTGGATGCTCCGACCGAGCCCGGACATGTTGGACTAATTCGGTCGAGATCGTCAATGATGTCGCACACCGAGTGTTCAACCCGGAACTTCGCGTTGCCTGAGCCACGACGCCATACATGGCCGCTTCGGGTCACTCGCGTCATTCTGACCCTGGGCGCGTCACTTCCGGTCTCCCCCGATCAACGGACATTGTCGGCCCGGCTCGGTTGGTCCGTTTCGTACCAACAATCGACCGCACAAGCTCAACAGCAACGGACACGGCGTGCGCCCATCGAGTGTTATGGAACAACAAGTTCATTCCACCCCAAGGCGGGCAGCCGTCAGACGGCTAAGGCGGTCAACTGATAAGGTTTGGCTAGAAAGCCGAATCAGCGCGCCCGGCCGACTCTTTTTTACCTTCTCAATCCGCTGGCCGCCGCGAGCAATACATGCTCATCGGCATCATCGCGGTCGATGGTGTCCGTAAGCACGCCGTCACGCATCACCAATATTCGATCCGACAAGCGCAAAAGCTCGGAGAACTCCGACGAAATAATGATAACGCCAATCCCTGCAGCTGCGAGCGTTAATATCAGCTGATATATTTCCTCTTTGGCGCCGACATCAATTCCGCGCGTGGGTTCGTCGCAGATCAAGACTCGCGGCTTTTGCAGAAGCCCGCGCGCGAAGACGACCTTTTGCTGGTTCCCGCCGCTGAGCGAAGTTACACCGGCGCTGAGCGAGGAAGCCTGCAAACGTAG
>JBEKZZ010000178.1:0-3252 GCA_049509335.1 Bradyrhizobium sp.
CAATCCATCACAGCCTCCTGCTCGACGGAAAGCCTAACAACCATCTGATTCCAAACCGCAATCAAACGTGGCAAATTGACTCAGCCAAATGACTCAGTCGTGCTAACCCATCCTATTCCGCACAGCAAAAGAACGATGGCTCGCTGCATCGCTTGTCCAACCCTACGATCTCAATGTCCGGTAGTATCGCATCTGTTTGCTGCGGTTGATTGGATGAATTGTGTAAAAATGTAAGAGTCGGGAGGGGGATCTGGATGCCGATTTGGGTGCAATATTCTCAGGCGCTGGCGACACCGGCGATCGCGTTGCTTGCGATTGTCGTCGCGGTCCAGAGCGAATGGAGGAGATTCTCATCATCTGCGTGGCAGTAGCATTCCCTCCCAAACCAAAAAGACAACGCGCCGCGAAAGCGAGTGACACAAAGGCGGCAAAAAGTCGATTGCGTTAGAACCCCCTGAGCTTGAATGCTGCTCGGTCAGCCGGAGCGCGGCGGATGAGGCGCTTCTAAGCTTTCAGCATGCGCTCAAGCTCGATCCGACAACTCGGAGGCCGCAGATAAGAGTGCGTATCTCCTTTCCGAGTTGAGCCGGCTAAAATAAAGGTCAGTTCTTAACGTCTGTTCTGGGTGTGCGCCGTGCAAATGGGCGGCGCTTTCCAGTGGGTGCAAATCCCATCGTATCCCTCCGCCGCAGGTCGCCTTGTTCGGTGACCGGTTTGCGAAGAAACATGTGGCTTTAAGGCCAACCTTAAGGTCGGTAGATGCGGGTAGAGGTTCTGGGCGGGGTTGGGCGTCGCCGTCGCTGGTCTCGCGACGATAAGATGCGGATCATCGAGGAGACGCTCGCGCCTGGCGCGGTGGTGACAGAGATTGCGCGACGGCACGGAGTTTGGTGTTCACATGGCGGCGGCGGGCCCGCCTGGCGACTGTTGCTTCGGCGGGACCGCTGTCCCTGTCGGAAACCTAATCCGGCTGGCAAGTGAGGCCGAATCGCGAAATGTTTCTGTCTTATGAGAGATGCTTGCAGCGTGGTCTGGTCGGTGCTGGTCCTGTGGTGCCGGTCGCGGGCCTCGTTGGAAGCTGAGATCCATTTGGCGAGGAAGTGGCGGCATCCCGCGGGGCGAGTGCTCCAAATCGAAAAGCCGCAGGCATTTTCGCGCTGCGGCTCGCCGGGTTCGAAAATGTATTGTTATGAAATCGTACCCCAGCCCCGGTGAAAGGAGCTAAAACCGCGTTGCAGCCACCGTAAATCGAAATGTGCGGTTCCGAATCAGGAACAAAAGTTTAGTTGCTGTGGAGCAACATTTCCGTTGCCGAAAATCCTCAATCGCGAGTCCAACTGCCGTAGCTTGATGAATTCCTTTGACTGTGCGGACGCGTGCTTCGATAGCTGAAGACGGTCGCGCAGGAGGTCATTCATGCTTGAGGCCATCGCAGCAATGGTAGTTGTATTGGGCATTGGTTTTCTGATGGCTCACGCCTTGGATGCCTTTAGATATTGAATCCGGCTCGCATTCGGCGGGGCCGCCGCATCGCGCTGGTACGCATGGCCGTCGGGGTGGCGACCGATCCATCATCACGACTGCATCGACGATAGAATTCCAAGCGCGAACGACAACGCAATCCGAAGCTTAACCTAGCCAGTCAAGGCTACTTTAGACGCGTTTGGGCTGCCGACGCCGAGCTTCCTCGCTGACGTGAAGTAACAAGTCGCTTGCAGGCGCCGCACGTTGCCTTCGGCGCGAAGGCGTTCGCCGAACACCACGATATGGGGTCGCTGGCAATCCCAAAGATCATCGTCGTCTTGCTCTTAGGCGGCATCACACCCGCACCAAAGCTGCTTGAGTGCAATCGTGCGCGTCAGAAGCCACCAACAAACCTTTTGGCAAAAGCAATTCTACCGAGAAGCGTGAAGTTGAAACCGAGCCGTAAAATTTCAGCGTCTATGTCGCTAAGCGCTACGTCGACGGTAACACCGCCGAAAATATTATTGAGCGGTTGGTTGGTCAAGACGTCGACGCTATTGAGAAGGTTCGCGCTCCACGAGTTAACAGCGAAGCCCGCGTTTATCGATTGATCTGCATCGAAAATTGAATTTGGGGTGATGAAGATCGACCAGTGTTGCAGGGCGAACACGGGCGTCGAATTGATGTCCGTTTGCGGCGGTGTCGGAATTGAGTATTGCTCGATCGCGGCGTTTAGTGAAACGGACATATCCGGAGAAAATTGAACAGTTTGGCTAAACCAGTTCGGTCCATTGCCCGTTACTTCGGTAAGGGCTGCTTCGCCGGATAGAACCATCAACCAGATCTGATCACTAATAGTTCTGGGCGGCGCTTGGCCCACTGCGAGTGCGGCTGGGGTGAATACATAGTTTTGAAATGGAACGGTGACACTCATGATGGACTCCTATAACATCACTGGGCTCGCGGGCAGGTGCTAGGCCGGAATGACTGCTAGCCTCCCGTTCTTTTGAAGGGTAGCCGCGAACCGTGCTACGTGCTGTGAGATGCATCACGTCGAGAAAGAAACGGGACGAACGAGCGCAACCTCGCCCACTGAAAGCGTTCAAGAACCGGGTTTGCCGACCACATGACAAGACAAGGCTATAGCCAACAGCAGGCCCGCATTCAGCTATTGCTGCCAAACCGCCTGAGCAATTGGCTTGTGAGCGAGGGGCTCGATGTGGGGAACTACGCGCAAAGGAAGTAGAGCGGTTTCCGTCATGAAGCGGGTGACAAAGTTCTTCGCTCTATCAGAGCGATGCAGCCGATCCTCGGTTAAACCTGCGCGGTCTTGGAATCGCACCGGCGGCATTGTCGCCTCCGGTCAGCGGGGTGCTTGAAGCGGACTTGGCGCGATATCGAGGTTACTGGATACTTGAACGAGGCATCAGGAATGCGTCAGCGTCCCGGTATATTGAACTGATGCGCCTGTCACTGTCGGAAACCTAATTCGGCTGGCAAGTGAAGTCGAATCGCGCAACACGGCTTGGAAGTCAGGTTAACGGGGCGATTTGGCTGATTTTGCATTGACGTCGGGTCGGTGATTCCCTCGGTGCTCTGATTCGGCAGGAGCAACGAGATGGATACGACCCTCGACGAAGAGAGCCCGCGGGCGCGGCTGGCGCTTCTTTTGAAGCATTTTTCCGAACTCGATGATGATCGGGAGGCTTGGCGCGTCCTTTATCCGATCAAGGAGGTGCTATTGCTGGTGGTTTGTGCGACGATCGCCTCCTGCGACGATTTCGATGA
>JBEKZZ010000179.1:0-3249 GCA_049509335.1 Bradyrhizobium sp.
GAGCAGATCGCAGACCTGGTCTGCGATTTCCTGTTTATTCGTTCCGGAAAGTAGTGGCGGAGGCGATCCGACTTCGCCTATCCGTCGGCTCGTGCATTTGCCGCCGGCAACCGAATGACGAACTTGCCCGTATTCTCGCCCTTGTAGAGGCGCCGCAGAGAACCGAGAGCATGCTCCAACCCTTCATGCATCTCTTCGCGGTAGTTGATGCGTCCTTCCTTGATCCATCGAGAGATCTGCGTCGCGGCTTCCGGAAAGCGGCTCAAGAAGTCAGTCGCCAGGAAGCCTTGCATTCGCGAACGCTTCACCAGTAGGTGACGCTCCGGTCGCGGCCCGGTGTTCCAGGGATTCCAGCTCGGATAAGACGCCGTGCCGCAGATCACGATGCGTGCGCCGATCGCCAGGTTTCGCAACACAGCGTCCGAAATTGATCCCGAAGTATTGTCGAAATAAACATGGACGCCGTCAGGGCATGCGCGACGCAACGCTTCGTCCAGATTGCTGTCGGCCTTGTAGTCGATGGCGGCGTCATAGCCGAATTCCTCCAGGCATTGGCGTACTTTTTCGGCTCCGCCCGCTATGCCTACCGTGCGGCAACCCTTGATCTTGGCCAGCTGTCCCACGCAAGATCCGACAGCGCCCGCCGCGGTCGAAACGACCAGAGTGTCTCCCGGCCGGGGTTCGCCGACATCGAAGAGGCCGAAATAGGCCGTGAAGCCGTTCAACCCCAGAACGCCGAGGTACAGTGAGAGCGGCAGATCACCAGGCGCGATCTTGAGATTGACATGCTTGTCGGACGCGGCCGCGTATTCCTGCCAACCGAACAAACCCATCAGCTTCTCGCCTACCGCATAGCGAGGGTTTCGGCTCTCGATGACCTCGCCGACCGCGAAGGCCCGCATCGTATCGCCAACCTCGATGCGGGGCCAATAGGTGCTGGCGTCGGCAATCCATCCGCGCGCCGCCGGGTCGCTGGAAAGATAGTGATTTTGAACAAGAAACTCGCCCTCGGCGATCGAGGGAACATTGCTGTCTCTAATGTCAAAATTTTCAGCTTGCGGAATTCCGTTCGGACGCGACTTGAGCCAGACTTGTCGATTGCCTGTCATTGGATTCCCCTAAACGTCGCCTGCGATCCAGTCGCCCCGAACGCTCGGAGCGGGGGAAGCATCTCCCGAGCAATGTTAGGACCGGCGCATCGCGAACCAAACTAAAATGCTTGCACATGCGATGCGCGCATTTCCCCATTCCCTGAATCTCTTATGAGAAACAGGCGCTCAGTTCGGGAGAGGCCCACAAAAAAACTTCCTGTCATTCGGTAAACGCCGATTGCGATACCCGCGACCGCAGCAGGTCGCCGGCAATCGCAAAGATCAATCGACACAAATCTGGCATCGGGTGCCGGCATCGCGCGATTCCAAGTCAGCTGCCAGGAGGATTGAATTTACGACGGGGACAGGACTATTCTAAAACAATGCGGCGCGTAAACTCGACCGCATAGCCAGTCATGGCATCGCAACAGCTCGCTGCGGATGCTTCATCGCCACGCCCGATTGATTCTGCCAGATCGGCATGTAGATCGGCGACCTCTGTCAGGTCGCCGAACCGATCGCGATGAACGTAGAAAAAACGACGCGACAGCGCATGCAACGGAGATAATGCCGACGCGATAAACGGATTGCGGGCGCTCGTTGCTGTGAACCGCTTCAGCGCAAAATGAAGCCTCAGGTAAAGCAAAGTGTCGTGATCCTGACCGGCCAGGCGGAGCTGCTGGGCAACTTCAAAGTGAGTCTGCCGCTCGGATGCGCTGGCGCGCCGGGCAGCAAAGACGGAGACGAGGCGCTCAAGCTCTCGTCGCGCCTCAAGCACGAGAAGCTGTTCCTCGACCTGAACTTCCGTGATCCGGAACCCGTGGCGACGCAAAGGAACAACCAGATGGTCCGACGTGAGGCGCTGTAGCGCCTCACGTATCGGGCTACGTCCGAATCCCGTAAGCGTGCTCAGAGCGGGCTCCGACCAGATACTGCCCGGCGCAAGCTCAGCTGTTACCAGCAGCTCTTCCAGCGCCTTGTAGGCCTGATCGCTAAGGTTCAGCGTCACGCCTGCCGGCCGCGGGGCAAGCAACAATTCAAAATCCGTGGTCGGCGATTCAGCCGCTTTTACTTTAGATCGCAAACGTGGCTGCTCCAATTCGCTCACGCCAATTGCGCCCCCTCACGGTCCAGTTCGGCGCGGATGGCTACACCATCGATGTTGCGAGGCGCTACACCTTCCAACGCCGAAATTGCCGCAGCACACCCGATCGCGTGCCCGTAGCTGAAACATTGGGCGGTGACGCGCGCCGAAGCGACTGCTTCATGCTCGGCCGACAGGCATCGGCCCGCAGTCAGCAGGCCTTCCCCACGATGGGGCACGAAGCATCCGTACGGTATTTCATAAAAGTCATCAAGTAGCCACTCGACCCGCGGTTTTGCGCCGGCGTGAAGCTCGATCGGCCAGGGCGACCGGGCGATACCGTCGCGGAATTTCGTGCCGGCGAGGACATCGGCGTTCAATAGAACATGGGTCCCGAGCGCTTGCCGAGTTTGACGGACCCCAACTTGCACGCCGGTATCGTTTACGAAGCTGCGTTCGCAACCGACCAACGTGTCTCGGAAGAAACGGGCGTATTCGCGAACCTGTTTGCGCCCCTCGATCTCCGCTTCAGTGAAGTCACGCGCATGGAGCGGATTGAGCTCGCGACCATCGGCGCCAATGACTCTCGTGCAATTGCACAACAATTCGCCAGGACGCGTGGTCGGGAAGAGCCATATCTTGGCGCGGGGAAGTTTATATTCATTGCCGGCCGCCTGCGCACGGATGAGTTCGGAGACCGCATCTCCCATGATGGTGTCGTCGCCATATTCGGCGCGAAACCGGTCTACGTCGACCCCGAGCAGACGGAAGATCATCGTCGGATTTTGCACTCGCCCGTCTTGCCCGATGAAGGACGGGAAGCCGGCCATCGCGACGACATCAGCGTCACCGCTCGCATCGATTGTGACCTTGGCCGAGATCGTCGTACGTCCCTCCTTGGTATAGGCGACAACCCCGTCGACTTTATCGCCACCCTCGACCAGCGCGCCGAACACCGTCGTGTGGAAGAGGACCTGGACGCCTGCTTCCGCCAGTAGCGCGTCGGCCACTTCCCGCCAGACTAATGGATCGTGCACGCGAGTAAACGTTTTTCCGTAACGGACCGGCGCCGCG
>JBEKZZ010000018.1:0-74096 GCA_049509335.1 Bradyrhizobium sp.
AAACGGCAATGGCTGGGCTGAACTACAGAATAACGGCATACTCGAAGGTGAAATCTGCCTCCTCAACGGAGACGACATCCCATTCATCGCGTGTCGAGCATAGACTTCTTCAACAGCCTGCTAGAGGCGGTTAATATCTTCGCTTTCAAGCACGGCCCTGGGATAACCTTCCCTTGCCACCTTGATCATGGCGCGGCCGACCTGTTCGGTCGTGGTCATGTATTTCGGCGCCACGCGATTGAGCAGCGACAACAGCGGCGCGGTACCGACATAGATCGCCTGAACCCACGCCGTCTTCGAGCGGATGCCGTGCAGCGGCTGGATACCGGCGGGACGGAACATGTAGGCGGCCTTGAACGGCAGCTTGAGCAGGTCGTTCTCGGTCTTGCCCTTGACCCGCGCCCACATCAGCGGACCTTGCTCGGTGGAATCGGTGCCTCGCCCCGTGACATAGACAAACACCATTTGCGGGTTCAGCCTCGAAAGGGTCTTCGCCGCCGCCAGCGTGATGTCATAGGTGAAATGCCGGTAACGGTCCTCCTCCATCCCGATCGACGATACGCCGAGACAGAAGAAGCAGGCATCGTATCCGGTCAATTGCGCTTCGACGTCAGAATAATCGGTGAAGTCCCCGCGCACGATTTCGCGCAACTTCGGCTGCCGCTCGCCAATCGGGCTACGCCCGACTGCAAGCACGCTCTCGATTCCGGAATCGAGCAGGCATTCGCGCAAGACGCCTTGCCCGACCATTCCAGTAGCGCCGAACAGGATGACCTTCACCTCTGAATCTCACGCCGGATGGAAACGCCGCACCGCTCGGATCCCCGCCAGGACGAAGAGCACGAGCACGATGCCCTGGACAATGGCGAAAGGCGGTTCGTTCGGCGGCACGCTCGGAGCCAGTTCATGCAGCGGACCGACCTTCAGGAAGCCCTGGATCACCAGCACGAACACGTTGAAATAGAGCGAGGCGACGGCCGTGATCACATAGATCGCGCGCCAGGATCCGGAAAGCTTCGCGCCGTAAAGCGCGTAGCAGGCGATCGCGAGCAGCACCAGCGACAGGATGGCGATGATGTGCGAGGGCAGCAGCTTCTCGAACGGAAACATGAAGCCGGTGGCGTTGGTCAGGATGGTGGTGATGAGGAAGAAGGCGGTCATGCCCGGCATCGATTGCGACTTGAACATCCCGAACAAAACGATGAAACCCGCGACGATCGCGACCAGGCTGATGACGACGTGCAGGATTGTGACGGCATGCAAGCTTAACCCCAGCATCATGATGCGCTCCCCCCGTTGGATCGCTCGATGCTACGGCCGTTCGTTTGAAATTGCCACAGGCGCATCATGCGCGGGCAACGGCTGCCACGCAGATGATCGCGCCATGGAATTTCTGCAACACCATCATGGGACGACGGTTCGCACACCACTATGCCGGCTTTATAGCGTCGGCGGCTACAACGAAGGCCTCGCGGAATCGTTGAGATAGCCGTGCAGCGCAGCAACGACCTGTGCACCTTCGCCGATCGCGCCGCCCACACGCTTGACCGACCCCGAACGCACATCGCCGACCGCGAAAACACCCGACACTGACGTCTCCAGCACCGAAGCGGGAGACGCTCCGCCATTTTGGACGCCTGTGGCGACAAAGCCCGCGCGATCGACCGCGACGCCGCACCCCTCGAGCCAGCCAGTCGCGGGATCGGCCCCGACGAACAGGAACAGATTACGGGTATCAAACCTGTTTTCTTCGGGCGCGAGGCGGCTGCGCCAGCGAACGTGTTCGAGCGAACCTTCCCGAGCGCCCTCGAGCCCCACGATCTCCGCATTGAAGATCAATTCAATATTCGCGGCCGCCTCGATACGCTCGATCAGATAGCGCGACATGCTCGCGCCGAGGCCGCCGCCGCGGATCACCATGTGAACCTTGCGGGCATGACCCGACAGGAACACCGCGGCCTGACCGGCCGAATTGCCGCCGCCAACCAGAACGACGTCTTGCCCGGCACACAGACGGGCCTCGATCGGCGAAGCCCAGTACCAGACGCCGCGCCCCTCGAAGTCCGCGAGGCTGTCGATCTCGGGCCGCCGATACCGCGCGCCGCTCGCAATGACGACCGAGCGGGCCCGCACCTCATCGCCGTTGTCCAGCCTCAGGCCGAAAGCGCCGTCAGCGCGCGAACAATCGAGCGACTTCACTTCAACCGGGATCATGATCTCCGCGCCGAATTTCTGCGCCTGGTTGAAGGCCCTCGCCATCAGCGCGTGTCCGGAAATGCCGGTCGGGAAGCCGAGATAATTCTCGATTCGGGCGCTGGCGCCGGCCTGTCCGCCAAAGGACCGCGTATCGCATACCGCAACCGCCAACCCTTCCGAGGCCGCGTAAACCGCGGTCGACATTCCCGCCGGGCCCGAGCCGACCACGACCACGTCGTAGACCTTGTCTTTCGGAACCGCGCGCACCATGCCGATGGCGCGGGCGAGATCGGATTCACGCGGGTTGCGCAGCACCGTGCCGTCGGGGGTCACGACCAGCGGCAGGTCGGTGGGCTGCGGCGAATAGCGCGCAATGACGTCGGCTGCGTCCGCATCGGCATGCGGACAGAGTACGTGATACGGATAGCTGTTGCGGGCGAGAAACCCCTGAAGGCGAATCACGCCGGCGGAATTGGCCTCGCCAATCAAGACCGGGCCACCGGCGCCGCCCCGGATCAGGTTGACCCGGCGCAGGATCAGCGCGCGCATGATGCGCTCGCCGAGATCGGCTTCAGCAACCATCAACGCGCGCAACCGTTCCGGCGGAATCAGCAGCGTTTGGACATCGCCCTCGGCATGGCCATCGACCAGCGCGGCGCGTCCAGACAATTGACCGATCTCGGCAAGGAACTGGCCCGGCCCCTGGTCGATGACCGGCGTGACACGGCCCAAGCCGTCGCGTTGGGTGATGGCGACGTGGCCGGACAGCACAACAAACATGCCCGGTCCCGGCTCGCCGGTCTCGAGCAGGGATTCGCCGTGACGGTAGTTGCGTTCCTCGCCGAAGCGGCGGATCCGCGTGATTTCCGGCGCAGTCAATGTCGGGAAGGTTTGCTCGAAGCGAGGGAACGCGCTGGCGAGGCTGGCGATGCCGCCCGTATCTGGTCCGATGATGACCTCGTCCGACATGACAACCGCCTTATCCGGCAAAACCGCCCGGGTCGAGGATATTCATCGCCCGGCGTAAGGGAAGCCAACCGGCTATTTACCCGGGCTTTCTTCGTCGCTATCGCGAGAGATCTCATCGGAGGCGGACGACGCCGGCGTGAAACCGCTTCTCTCGCGCGCTTGCGATTTTCTCCGTTTGAGATTTTCGCGTAGCGCCAGCTTCAGCCGCGCCTCGCGCCGATCTTTGGCGGCCTTTCCGCTCCGCGCCCCGCTGTCGTTCCCGCCATCCATCGTCGTCAACCTGCTCACCGCGCCGCCCATTGGGTTGGCGCTGTCCTGCTCAATCAAGGCGCCGGCGGGGCGGTTCCTGCGCCCGGCTGACCTGCCAGCCGATATTCCGGCTTTGGCTGGCCGGCGGGCGCCTCCCCGCGCTTGCGCGCTTCCTAGCCTTGTGGCAAGGATCGCCCCGCTCTGTGGAGCCCTTTTCGGCCGATTCTTTGATCTAGCGTCCCGGTTCCGAGCGCATGCTGCCGTAGCTCAGTGGTAGAGCACTCCATTGGTAATGGAGAGGTCGACAGTTCAATCCTGTCTGGCAGCACCATTTTTTCCGCCCCGGCTTTCCTTGGCGTCTCAAAGCATCTGTAAATGCCCCCGCGGCGAACAATTCAGCGCAAGAGCCCCGCGGCATTTTTCCGTCAACGATGTTCCCGCCGTGGCCGCGGGGTCATATCGGGCTGCCGGAAATTAAGGCTTCTTTAGGGCTTCATTAAGCTGTCATTAAGCACAGATTCGTGTTGTTCCCCAATATGTTGGGTTATCTCCGGGTGTGGCCTCGGGGTGACAGCTTTTTACTCAAAAGCGGTCTAATTGCGCGCCATGGACGGCGCAGAAAGCGCACGGTCTGAAAAAACTGAAAAAGACTCTCTGGAGAACATCAATGAAGAATATTCTACTTGCCACTGTGGCCCTCGTCGCCCTCGGCGCGACCGTGCCAGCACTCGCGGCCGACCTTCCCGCCCGCGCGCCCACCTATACCAAGGCGCCGGCTTATGCTGCACCGCTCTACAACTGGACCGGCTTCTACGTCGGCGGTCATATCGGCGGCGTGTTCAGCGACAACAGCAATTTCGGTGGCCTTGCCACCGGCAACAACGGCAATGGCCGTTTCCTGGGCGGTCTCCAGGGCGGCGCCGACTACCAGTTCAACCCGAACTGGGTGATCGGTGCGGAAGCCGAGTATTCTTGGATTGCCGGCAACAACGGCAGCGTCATCTTTCCGGGCGGCCAGGCCTTCACCAACAACCAGCGTGGCCTCGGCTCCGTCACGGGCCGCATTGGTTACACCTGGGGTCCCGGTTTGCTCTACGTGAAGGGCGGCTATGCCTTTTCCGACAACAACGACTCGCTCGTGAACGGCGCTGGCGCCGCGGTCCCGTTCGCTCTCAGCGGCGGCCAGAGCAACGGCTATACGGTCGGCGCCGGTCTCGAATACATGTTCACCCAGAACTGGTCGGGCAAGATCGAGTACCAGTACTACAACTTCGGCAATTCGAGCTTTACCGCTCCGGCCGCGCTGGTTCCGTTCGGCAGCTTCCGTACCGACGACCACGTCGTGAAGGCAGGCATCAACTATCGCTTCAACTGGGGCGGTCCGCTGGTCGCGAAGTACTGATCCTTCGTCCAATCACTCGATTAGGAAAGGCCGGCTTCACGCCGGCCTTTTTTCTTTGTGGCGCAAAAAAGGGCAAATTCCACGGACATTCGCGGTTTTATTAACCGGGCGAAACGATACTGCGCGCCGGGGACAGTCCAACTTGGACAAAACTGCGGGCGGGGCAGCATGGCATTGCGTTTCAAGATCGGCGGCTTAGGGCGGCATTTGAGATTCTCTCGTCCAAGGTTGGGCGTCAGGGGCAGCCTGTTTGCCGCATTCGCCGTCATTGCGGGCATGACCATCCTGATCAGCGCCGGTGCAGGCATGGTGTTTAGGCACCTTGGCGAGACCATGATTGATTTGAGCGGACAGGGAATTCCACGCCTTGCAGCCAGCCTGCAACTGGCGGCCGAGAGCGCGAGCCTTTCCAGCCAGGGACCGGCCTTGCTGGCCTCCCCGAGCGAAGAAGTATTGAACGAGCGCGCCAGGAAAATGAAGGAAACCCAGCAGAGCGCGCTCGCCAGACTCAGCGAGGTGATTGAACTCGGCGCCGACAAGACAGTCGTCGCCGCGCTCGGCGAAACCGTCAAGAACATCGACGACACCATCAATAGCCTGGGCTCGGCCGCACGCGAGCGATTGGAAGCCGCCGCCGTTCATGACAAGCAATTCAAGGCGCTGCGCGAGGCGCAGGCAGGCTTTGCGGCCGCAGCCAATCCCGCGATGCTGGATGCGCAAAACGAGACCAACGCCATCCTGCAATCCGCCAACTTGTCTCCCGATGACGCGGCGCAGGCGGCCAGACGGATCGAGCAGCTCGGCACGCTCATCGCCACCGCCAATCTGATGGCGTCCCAAATGGCCGCCGCACTTTCGGCCAACAGCAGCAACACGCTTGAGGCGATCGAAAAGGAATTCAAGGCCGCGCAAGCGCAGGTCAAATCGGCACTCGAGTCGCTCCCCCACGACGCCACGACGGAGGCGCTGCGAGGCGCCACGCTGAAGTTACTGGCGCTGGGCGAAGGCAAGACCAGGGTTTTCAAGATTCGTCAGAAGGAACTCGATGCCAACGACTATGGACAGATCGTTCTCGATGAAACCCGGAAACTCGAGATTGGCCTCGGAATCAGCGTGCAGCAGCTCGTCAGCGGTGTGAAAACCGATACCGACGCCTCGACCTATCGGGCGCGCCGCGAGATCTCGTTTGCGACCATCGCGATGCTCGCGCTTGGCGTGCTCACCCTCGTCGGGTCCGCGCTGTTTGTCTGGCTTTATGTCGGCCGCAATATCCTGCGGAGGATCGGCAGCCTGCAACGCTCGATGCAACTCTTGTCAAGCGGCGATCTCGAGTCGGAAATCTACCGCTCGAGCCAGCATGACGAGGTCGCGGAAATGGCAAATTCGCTGCACGTCTTCCGCGAAAGCATGATCGAGGCACGCGCGCTGACGGCTGGGCAGGACCAGGACCGTGCGGCCAAGGCCGAGCGCACATCCCGCATGGAAGAGCGGATCGTCGAATTCGAGGCAACCGTGCGCGCCGCGCTGGAGAGCCTGGAAAATTCTGCAAGTTCCATGCAGACAACCGCGCAAACCATGTCGACGACCGCTGACAAATCCAGTGCACTGGTGAACGCGGTGGCGTCCGCGGCCGAGGAGACCTCCGTCAACGTGCAGACCGTATCCGCGGGCACCGATGAGCTGACCTCGTCCATTTCCGAAATCGGCCGTCAGGTCGTCACCTCGGCGCAAATCGCCCGCAAGGCGGTCGATGAAGCCGGCCAGACCGACGCCACCATGCAGGGGCTTGCCGAAAATGCCGGCCGTATCAGCGTCGTGGTCGATCTGATCCAGACCATCGCCTCGCAGACCAACCTGCTTGCGCTCAACGCCACGATCGAAGCGGCACGCGCCGGAGAAGCAGGCCGCGGGTTTGCCGTGGTCGCCTCCGAGGTAAAGAGCCTGGCCAACCAGACCGCGAAGGCCACCGACGAAATCCGTTCGCAAATCGCCAGCATGCAGCAGGTCACTGGATCGGCGGTCAGCGCCATCCGAAGCATCTCCAGCACGATCAGCGAGATCAACGAAATCGCCGCGACGATCGCCGACTCGGTCGAACGGCAGGGGACAGCGACCCGCGAGATCGCCCGCAACATTCAGCATGCCGCCGGTGGCACGGCTGAAGTTTCAAGCAACATTATCGGCGTTTCCACCGCCTCGGCGGAAGCAGGCTCAGCCGCCGGCGAGGTCCTGACCGCATCCAGCGCCTTCCGCCGCGAGGCCGATGTCCTGCGTTCGGAAATCGACGCATTCCTCTCCAATATCCGGGCGGCCTAGTTTTGCCCGGCCAGCATCTGTTTTTCGGCTGGCGCCGCGCCCATAGTGGGGCTAAGCCGATAACAGGCAACCGGCAAAACCACCACGATGGACTCTAAAAAAGACGCCACCCCGTCCTCGGCCGAGGCATTGCGTTACCCCTGGGAAAATCATCCCGGCCCCGATCAGGTCGTGGAGATCATGCCGGGCGTGCTGTGGGTCCGCCTGAGACTGCCGTTTCGCCTCAACCACGTGAACATCTACCTGCTCGCCGATGGCGACGGCTGGGCGATGATCGATGCCGGTTTCGGCAATGAGGAAACGATCGCGGCGTGGAATGCGCTGTTCGAGGGGCCGCTCGCTGGCATGAAGATCAGCCGGCTGATCGTCACCCATTCGCACCCCGATCATGTCGGGCTCGCCGGCTGGGTGGTCGAGCGCTTCGATTGCCCGCTCTACATGTCGCAGGTCGAATATCTGCAATCGGTCTATCACCAGAACCGCGGCACCGAAGAACGCAAGCAGGCGCAGCGGCTGTTTTTCCGCCGCCACGGCATGGACGAGAGCCTGACCGACAAATTGCTCGGACGCGGCCAAGACTATCTGACGCGAGTCTCGACGCTGCCGGCGTCTTATCGCCGAATCTCGCATGGCGATGAGATTTCGATCGGCACGCGCCGCTTCAAGGTCATCACCGGCGGCGGCCATGCGCTCGATCAGGTGATGCTCTATTGCGCCGCCGACAAGCTGTTTCTCTCCGCCGATCAGGTGCTGAGCAAGATTTCACCGAATGTCAGCGTCTGGGCGGTCGAGCCCGAGCAGAATTCGCTCGGCGAATATCTCGCTTCGCTCGCAAGCCTCACCACCACGCTGCCTTACGATCTGCTGGTGCTGCCCGGCCACGGCGTGCCGTTCTACGGCCTGAAGACGCGGATCAAACAATTGGCCGATCACCACGAAGAGCGCTGCCGGCTGATCGCCGACGCATGCCGTGAGACGCCGAAGACATCGAGAGAGCTCGTGCCGGTGGTATTTCACAAACATGTGCTCGATGAGCATCAGATGGGATTTGCCGCCGGCGAACTGGTCGCGCATGTCAACTACATGCTGGTCGAAGGCCGTCTCACGGTGGAAGACGCCGACGGCATGGTTCGCTTCAGGACGACATGATCTTCACGAAACGCCATCTGGTGCGCGGCCTTGTGTTGCTCGTCACGCTCGGAGCAACGGCGGCATTCGCGCAAAACGCACCGCATGTGATTTTCATGACGGCCGGCGATGGCAGCGCATTCCTGCCCTATGGCCAGGGCGTGGCGGCGTATCTGGCCAAGAAGGGCCTCCGCCTCGAAATCAGGAAGAGCGCGGGCTCCAACGAAAACCTCTCTGCCGTCGACGCCTCGCCCATGACGATCGGGACGGCCTTCATGGCCTCCGCCTATGACGCCATCCGCGGCGAAGGATGGGCGAACGGTCACAAACACGAAAACCTGCGCGCGCTGTTTCCGATGTATGAGACATCGTTTCAAGTCGCCGCTTTGCGCAAGAGTAATCTTCGTTCGCTTGCCGACCTCGACGGCAAGAAGGTCGGTGTCGGCCCTGCCAACGGCCCGGCTGAAGGATTCTTTCGCGCCGCTGCCGAAGTCGCGCATATCAAACCTGTCATCGTCAACGGCGATCCGGCCGTGCTCTCGCACCGGGTTCTAAGCGGCGAGATCGACGCGCTGTGGCAGGGCGCGGTGGTGCCGATTCCCTCGCTGGTCGACGTCGCCAATCAGGCCGACGCGATCGTGTTCGGATTGTCCGACGCTGAGGTCACAGCCGTGCTCGCAAAGCTGCCGGCGCTGTCGGCGACGACGATTCCGCCCGGCACCTACAAGGGGCAGACCGCCGAGATCAAAAGTTTTTCCGCCTGGAATTTCGTCGTCGCCAACAAGGATCTTCCGGACGAGACGGCCTACGCCATCACCAAAGCGGTGTTGTCGGCGGCCGATCCCAAATCCCAGATCTATCCGACCGCGGCTGGTACGCGCACGGCCAACGCGGAGAACAATCGAATCATGCCGTTCCATCCCGGCGCGATGCGGTTCTATCGCGAAGACAGCATTTCAATTTCGCGGGACACCTTGAGGCTTCTCGAAGGACGGCCGGCACTCAAGTCTCGAGATTGAACAGCTTCGCCGCCGTACGGCCGAGGACGTCGGCCTTTTCGTCGTCGCTGAGCGAGTTGCAAGCAAAGATGTGGTCCACCGGGCTCAGCTGCCATGGATAGGGATAGTCGCTGCCGAGCATGATCTGGCTCGCGCCGACCTGCGTCGCCAGATGACGGATCGCCTCGGGCGTGAACACGAGCGAGTCGAAATAGAGCTGCCTTAGATATTCCGTGGGCTGCCTCTTCAGCTTGACCTCGGTGTTGCATCCCTTGGGTCCGACCGTGCAGGGATGATCGGAACGGTCGGCATAAGATCCCAGATAGCCGCCGCCATGGGCCGCAATCACCTTCAGTCCGGGGAAACGGTCGAGCGTCCCCTCGAAAATCAGGTGCGACAGCGCAATCGTCGTATCCAGGGGATTGCCGATGGTGTTGTCGAGCCAGCCGTTGCCCGCGAGCCTTTTACCGAGTTCGGGCGTGCCGCGCGGATGGATGAACAAGGGTACGCCGAGCTCTTCCGCCTTGGCCCAGACGGGATGGAATTTTGGATTGGAAAAATCCATGTTGTCGACGGAGCCGCCGATCGCAGCGCCCTTCAAGCCCTGCTTCTTGATCGCAGTCTCCAGTTCCTGAACGGCAAGATCAGGCGCCTGCAAGGTGAGCGAGGCGAAGGCGGCGAAACGGTCCGAATGCGACGCGCAGAATTCGGCGAGCTTTTCGTTCTGTATTTTCACGATTTGCGCGGCGAGATCGCGCTCCTTGTCGTACCAGAAAGGATTGATCGACAGGATTTCCATATCCACGGCCTGCGAATCCATCGCGGCGAGGCGCTGCTTGAGATCGATGAAGGTTTCTTCCGCTCCGTTGACCGGTCCGGCCTGGCGCCTGCGGCCTTCGTCGCCCAGCAGCGCGCCGGCTTCATGGAAATTGCAGTGCGCGTGCACGTCGATGGTCTTGACCCGTTTGCCATTGACCGAGACCGGGAGCATCGAGCGCGCCGGGGCTTGCGCATGTGCGCTACGCAAGAGGCCACAGCCACAAAAGAAAATACCGGTGGCGGCACTACCGCCCTTCAGAAAATCACGGCGCGTCGTCATGATGTTTTCTCCCATGGTTGTTGTTGGGCCCGCACGAGCGGTGCGATGCCGGCCTGTTCATCTACCTTGACGTAGAGTTTAGGGGGAGATCGTAGATAGAGGATGACGCTCGGGCAAGACACCTGATTTAAAGAAACAATCCTTGCAGCCTCGGCACAGGGTCCATTGACACGCTCACCGGCTCCCGTAAGCGAGGCGGCCCTGCAGCCGTTTGACGAATTGGGAGGCGGCATAACAGAACAGGAAATAGATGACGCCGACGACCAGATACATCTCGACCAGACGGCCGTCGCGCTGGGCGACCTTGGTGGCCGCCCCGAGCAGGTCGGTCGCAGAAATCACGTAAACGAGGGACGTATCCTGAAACAGGATGATGGTCTGGGTCAGCAGGATCGGCAGGACGCTCAGGAGCGCCTGCGGAAAGAGAACGTAAATATAGGCCTGAAGTTTTGAGAGCCCGAGTGCGTCGCACGCCGCGTATTGTCCGGAGGAAATCGAACGAAAGCCGGCCCGCACGATCTCGGCATAATACGCCGCCTCGAACAGCACAAAGGTGACGTAAATCGTCAGCGACGCCCCGACCGCAACAGGACGGCCGCCATTGGTCAGCCATCCGATTGCCCAAGGGACAAGAAAGAACACCCAGAAGATCACCATGATCAGCGGGATCGAGCGCATCAGATTGATGTAGGCCGTAGCAAATGCCGACAGCAGCCGGTTGTTCGACAGCCGCGCCACGGCCAGCAGGCTGCCGAACACAACCCCGCCGATGACGCCAACGACCGTGATCTCGATCGTGAACAAAAGACCCGTCAGCAGGAACGGCACGACAGAGGCGATCGCGGAAAGATCGACCATCATTTCCGCCCGCTCCCGCTGGCCAGGCCCGGCAACTGCGCCGCCCGCTCGATCCAGTACATCAAGAGCCACGCCAGCAGCGCGATCACGAGATAGACCAGGGTGACGACGCCATAGGCTTCAAAGGTGCGGAACGTATTCTCGTTGATCTCGCGCGCGGTCGCCGTCAATTCGACGAGCCCGATGGTCAGGGCCACCGAAGTGTTCTTGAAGATCGTCATGAACTCGTTGGTGAGCGTCGGCAGGATGATGCGAAACGCCTGCGGCAGCAGGACCAGGCGATACATGCCAGTCCGGCTGAAGCCGAGCGCGGAGGCCGCGGCGCGCTGTCCAGTCGGGAGCGCTTGCACGCCGGCACGGACTTGTTCGGCAATCCGCGCCGCGGTGAAGAGACCGAGACAAATCAGCGCCGGGACGAAACTGCCCCACGGCGGGTCCATCTGCTTGATCGCTAGCCCGATGCGCTGGGGCAGAAGTTCCGGCAACACGAAGTACCAGAAGAACATCTGTACCAGCAGTGGAATGTTGCGGAAGGTCTCGACATAGAGGCGCCCCAACCTCGGCCAAACTCCTTCCGGCAGCGTGCGCGCAACGCCGACGAGCGTGCCGACGACAAGCGCGATGGCCCAGGCGCCAAACGCCAACGACAGCGTCCAGCACAGGCCGGACAAGATCCAGTCGATATATCGCCCTGCGCCGTCGGGAGTGGTTTCGAACAGCAAGGACATCGGCGACGATCCACATCATGAAACGGTTGGTCGAACTCCCGTCACTGACCGTTGGCCTTATCGCTCGGAGTCTTGACCAATTCCTTGAGCTTGTCCGATTGCGGGAATTTCAGATTGATGTTCTTGGGCGGAATCGGGGTCTCGAACCATTTGGCGTAGAGCTTGTCGTAGAGGCCGGACTTCATGGCTTCGGTCAGCGCGTCATCGACCAGCGTTTTGAATTCGCCGTCGCCCTTCGCCATCATCACACCGTAGGGATCGCTCGGGAACGCATCGCTGAGGAAGGCGAAGTTGTCCGGCGAGGACGCATTGGCCTTGAGGCCCGCGAGCAGAATGTCATCTTCCATGAACGCGCTGGCGCGGCCGGTGTCGACCAACAGGAAAGATTCCGCATGGTCCTTGCCTTGCAGGATCTTCAAGCCGAGGTTTCTTTCGGCATTGAGCTTGGCGACGAATTGCGCGGTGTTGGTGCCTTGCGTCACCACCACGGCCTTGCCCTTGAGGTCGTCGGTGGTTGTCAGATTTGAAGACTTCAGCGCAATCCATTTGAATTGCGGCGCATAGAAGATCACCGAATAGGCAACCTCCTGTTGGCGTGCAATGGTGTTGGCAGTCGAGCCGCACTCGATATCGACGGTGCCGTTCTTGACCAGCGGAATGCGGTTGGAGGAATTGACCGCCTGATAGGCGACCTTGAGGGCGGGCTGGCCGAGCTTCGTCTTGATCCTGGCGACCACGAGATCGCACAGCTCAAGCGAAAACCCGATCGGCTTCTGGTCATTGTCGAGGTAGGAGAATGGCACCGAGGAGTCGCGATGGCCTATCGTGATCGTGCCGGCGTCCTTGATCTTCTGCAAGGTCGGACTGAGGCTCTGGGCCGACGCCGTGACCGGCGCGGGCAGCAGCAGGCATGGCGCAGCAAGTCCCAGGAACGCAAGGCTCAAGGCTGATCTCGTCATGATGAACTCCCCTCTTCCAGGTTTACGCAACGCGCTTGTGGCGCGCCCTCATTTGACGGACGCGACCGCGGCATCGACCGCATCGCCCAGACGTTCGACAATCGTGTCGACCTGCTCTTTGTTGACGATGAACGGCGGCGCGATCAGAACATGGTCGCCGTTGACGCCATCGATTGTGCCACCCATCGGATAGACACACAGGCCGCGCGCCATCGCCTCGCGCTTCACCAGCGCATTGACTTTCAAGTCTGACGCAAAGGGCCGTTTGGAATCGCAATCGGAGACCAGTTCCACGCCGCGGAACAGACCGCGGCCGCGGATGTCTCCGACGTGATGATGATTGGCAAAGCGCTCTTCCAGCCGCCGTTGCAGGTGAGCACCCATGGCAACGACATTGTCGAGCAGGCGGTCACGGCGAAGCACTTCCTGCACCGCGAGCCCGGCCGCGGCGGCCATCGGGTGGCCCATATAGGTGTGGCCGTGCTGAAAAAATCCGGAGCCTTTGGAGAAGGCGTCGAAAATCTTGTTGCTCAGTAGCGTTGCACCGACCGGCTGATAGCCGCCGCCGAGCCCCTTGGCGATCGCCATCAGGTCCGGCGCAATGCCATCTTGTTCGCACGCATGCAGCGTTCCGGTGCGGCCCATGCCGCACATGACTTCATCGAGAATGAGCAGCACGCCATAGCGGTCGCAGATCGCGCGAATGCGCTTGAAATAGTCGGCCACCGGCGGCACCGCCCCCGACGTCGCGCCGACCACCGTCTCAGCGACAAAGGCGATGACCTGATCGGATCCGAGTTCGAGAATCTTGTCTTCGAGCTGCTGCGCGGCGCGCGCGGCATAATCGGCCTCGCTTTCGCCTACCTCTCGCCAGCGATAGGCGTAGCAGGGGTCGACATGGTGGGTTTCGATCAGAAGCGGCTTGAATTGCGCGCGGCGCCATTCGTTGCCGCCGGTCGCCAACGCGCCCAATGTGTTGCCGTGATAGCTCTGGCGGCGCGCGATGATGTGCCGCCGCTGCGGCTCACCCTTCTCGACGAAATATTGCCGCGCCATTTTCAGCGCAGCCTCGATCGCCTCCGATCCGCCGCTGACGAGATAGACGTGGTCGATGCCATCGGGCGCGGTCTCGATCAGGCGGTCGGCGAGTTGTTCGGCAACCTCGGTCGTGAAAAACCCGGTATGGGCGTAAGCGAGCTTGTCGAGTTGCTTGTGAAGCGCGGCGATCACGTCGGGATGGCCGTGGCCGAGGCAGGACACCGCCGCGCCACCGGAGGCATCGATGTAGGTCTTGCCGTTCTGGTCGAACAATTCGATGCCCTTGCCGCCGACGGCGACGGGCATTTTGGCATTGGCGGCGCGATGCAGAATATGGGTCATGACGACTTCTTGTTGTTCCTGGATTTGATATGGGTGTTGAGCGCGGCGAAGTGCCCCTCCAAGTGCCGAAGTGAGGCCAGTGCGGCGTCCCCGCTGCGGCCGGCAATGATCGCTCCTAAAACTTCCGCGACGGCAAAGGCCGGCGACATCGCGTGAAAGAAGGACGCACTTTCGGTCGAGACGATCACGGTGTGCTGCGCGATCTGCGCCAGCGGCGAGACCTCGCTGTCGGTGATCGCAACGACTGCGATACCTTGGGTGACCGCATATTCGGCGAGTTCGACGGTCAGGCGCGGATAGGGCAATACACCTGCGACCAGCAGCACGTCCTTGTTGGTCGCACGCGCCAGCGCATCCGAACCCGTGGCACCGATCCCGTCGATATAGACCGAGCGGTCGCCGACCAGCGTGAGAACATAGTGAAGATGCCAGGCGATCGAATGGCTCGACCGTAGCCCCAGGCAATAAATCCGGCGTGCCGACGCCAGCGCCTTGGCGGCATCGACAATGCGCTCGAGACCCACGGGCGTCGCCAATTGCTGAATCTGGTGGCTGATTGAGGTCAGTATGTCCGCGGCCAGCGCCTTGTCGCCCTTCAATTTTTGGCTAAGGACCTGCACGCCGGCCTTGCTGGCAAAGCCGAGGTCGCCGTCGCGCACGGCGGCGGCATAGAGCTCGCGCACGTCGTCATAGCCGTCCATGCCGAGACGCTTCGCCAATCGCGTCATGGTTGCCGGCTGCACGCCAGCCTGACGCGCCTGTTCGCGCATCGACAGCAACGCCACGTCGCGCGGACGATCGAGCACATAGCGCGCGCCGGCCTGCAATTGCTCGGGCATGTCGTCGAACGTCTCGATGATGCGTTCGGTCAGCGGGCCACGGTCCATGGCCGATCCTAGGCCGCCATTCGCCGATTTTGCAACGATTGTTTCAAAAATTTCATATTCAATTCAATTGGATCGTCCGTTGCTCGCGGGCCTTCGGCCGGCGGGGCGCAGCACGATCGGTAAAAGAGCAGCAATTTTGGAAAAGCTTGAGGAAGCGGCGTGGTTTACCGTTACGCATGTCAGGACTGAGCACGGCGCGTACCGAAACTTGACCGAAATCAAGGTCTTCGGCGCCGGACTGTCTTTCAATTACGGCTCGACAGCAATCGTAGAAACCCTCTAAAAAGGTTCTCTCACCCTTCGGCCCCATGCCAGTTCCAGGTTCCGCGATGGATTATAGCCAGTTTTTTCGTACCGCCCTCTCCCGCCTCCATGATGAGCGACGGTATCGGGTTTTCGCCGATCTGGAACGCGTCGCCGGCCGTTTCCCCCACGCGGTGTGGCATTCGCCGAAAGGTACGCGCAACGTCGTCATCTGGTGCTCCAACGATTACCTCGGCATGGGCCAGCATCCGAAGGTGGTTGGCGCGATGGTCGAGACCGCGACCCGAGTCGGCACCGGCGCCGGCGGCACCCGCAACATCGCAGGCACCCACCATCCCCTGGTGCAGCTCGAGCACGAACTCGCCGATCTGCACGGCAAGGAAGGCGCGCTGCTCTTCACCTCCGGTTACGTGTCCAATGAGACCGGCATTTCCACCATTGCCAAGCTCATTCCCAATTGCCTCGTTCTTTCCGACGCGCTCAACCACAATTCGATGATCGAAGGCGTTCGCCAGGCTGGCTGCGAGCGGCAGATATTTCGCCACAGCGACATGGCTCATCTGGAAGAGTTACTGCGAGCCGCAGGACCGGACCGGCCGAAGCTGATCGTCTGCGAGAGCCTTTATTCGATGGACGGCGATATCGCGCCGCTTTCGAAGATCTGCGATCTCGCCGAGAAATACGGCGCGATGACCTATGTCGACGAAGTGCACGCGGTCGGCATGTACGGCCCGCGCGGCGGCGGCATTGCTGAACGTGACGGCGTCATGCACCGCATCGATATCCTGGAAGGCACGCTTGCCAAGGCCTTCGGCTGCCTCGGCGGCTATATCGCGGCAAGCGCCGAGATTATCGACGCCGTTCGCTCCTATGCGCCCGGTTTCATCTTCACCACCGCCCTGCCGCCGGCGATCTGCTCGGCGGCTACGGCAGCGATCCGGCATCTGAAGGGCTCGAACTGGGAGCGCGAGCGCCACCAGGAACGCGCGGCCCGCACCAAAGCAATTCTGATTGCCGCAGGCCTCCCGGTGATGTCGAGCGACACCCATATCGTGCCGCTGTTCGTCGGGGATCCCGAAAAATGCAAGCAGGCCTCCGATCTCCTGCTTGAGGAACACGGCATCTACATCCAGCCGATCAACTATCCGACGGTCGCCAAGGGCACCGAGCGGTTGAGGATCACGCCCTCGCCCTATCACGAGGACGGGCTGATCGATCAATTGGCCGAGGCCCTGTTGCAGGTCTGGGACCAGCTCGGCCTGCCCGTGAAGGAACAATCGCTGGCGGCGGAATAACGTTAACCCGCCGATTGACGGGCCGGCCCCGTCCGCGACCGTTACGCACCGTGCTTTGCCGGCCCAGTCCGGCTATAATTCTTCCTTTAACGGCCCCCAAACGAGATGCGCCGGGGCGTTATTTATGCGCATGATCTTTTCGGAAAACCGCTGCACACTTTTCCGGATCATGCGTTAGGGAGTAAGCAGCAATGCTGCACGACTGGGGCGTGATTGCAGCCGCCTTCGGCTACATCGGCTTCCTGTTTTTCGTGGCGAGTTATGGCAACCGCCTCTCGCCGGCGCAGCGCGGCCGCGCCACGCTGATCTACCCGCTGTCGCTGGCGATCTACTGCACCTCATGGACCTTCTTCGGCTCGGTCGGCTTTGCCACCCGAACCAGCGTCGACTTCCTCGCGATCTATGTCGGCCCAATCCTGATGATTGGCCTCTGCACGCCGCTTTTGCGCCGCGTGATCAAGCTCGCCAAATCGCAAAACATCACGTCAATTGCCGATTTCATCGCCGCGCGTTACGGCAAGAGCCAGGCGGTCGCCGCAACCGTGGCGCTGATCGCCATCATCGGCTCGGTGCCCTACATCGCGCTTCAGCTCAAGGCTGTCGCCTCCTCGCTTGAAACCATCCTCAGTGAAGACCAGGCCATCTCCGCGATCCCGCTGCTGGGCGACATCGCATTGACGGCGACACTCGCGATGGCGGCGTTTGCGGTGTTGTTCGGAACCCGCCAGACCGATGCGACCGAGCACCAGCATGGGTTGATGCTCGCGGTCGCGACCGAATCCATCGTCAAGCTGGTCGCTTTCATCGCGGCCGGCGCCTTCGTCACCTTCTGGATGTTCTCGCCCCAGGAACTGATCGAGCGCGCGATGAAGACACCGGAAGCGGTGCGCGCCCTCGAATATGTGCCATCAATCGGCAATTTTCTGACCATGACGCTGTTGTCGTTCTGCGCGATCATGCTGCTGCCGCGCCAGTTCCACGTCAGCGTGGTCGAGAATTCCACGCCCTCGGAAGTCAGCCGCGCGCGCTGGCTGTTTCCGCTTTATCTGGTGGCGATCAACCTGTTCGTGATCCCGATCGCGCTGGCCGGCCTCATCACCTTTCCGTTCGGCGCGGTCGATCCCGACATGTATGTGCTGGCGCTGCCGGTGGAAGGAAACGAACCGCTGCTCAGCGTAGCCGTTTTCGTCGGCGGCCTGTCGGCGGCCACCGCGATGGTGATCGTGGAATGCGTCGCACTTTCCGTCATGGTCTCCAACGACATCATCCTGCCGCTGGTGCTCCAGCGCGGGCGCGAAACCCGCGAGGAGCAGCAGGATTTCAGCCGCTTCCTGCTCGGCGCGCGCCGCTTTGCGATCTTCGCGATCATGGCGATGGCCTATTTCTATTACCGCGCCCTCGGCGAGGCCCAGCTCGCGGCGATCGGGCTGCTGTCGTTTGCGGCGATTGCGCAACTCGCGCCCGCCTTTTTCGGTGGATTGTTCTGGCAGCGCGCGACCGCGCGGGGCGCCATGGGCGGCATGCTGGTCGGCTTTGCGGTGTGGGCTTACACGCTGTTCCTGCCGAGCTTCCTCGATGGCACGGCGGGCGGGCTGGAATTCCTGCAAAACGGCCCGCTCGGGATCGGGATGCTGCGGCCGCAGGCGCTGCTCGGTTCCGATCTGCCACAACTTTTGCACGGCGTACTCTGGTCGCTCTCGCTGAACATCCTCGCCTATGTGTCGCTGTCGCTCTCGCGCCAGCCGTCCTCGATCGAACGGATGCAGGCGGACCTGTTCGCTCCAAGCGTGCTGACCCCGATGACGCCGACCTTCCGCCGCTGGCGGACCACGGTGACCGTGCAGGACATCCAGGGCACGGTGGCGCAGTATCTGGGGCCTGACCGCGCGCGGGATTCTTTTGAGGCCTTTGCGATCTCGCGCAACCTCCGTCTCGTGCCATCGGCGCCGGCGGATTTCGAACTGCTTCAGCATGCCGAGCATCTGATCGCATCGTCGATCGGCGCCGCATCCTCGCGCCTGGTGATGTCGCTCTTGCTACGCAAGCGCACGGTCTCGGCCAAGGCGGCGCTCAAGCTGCTCGACGACTCGCATGCCGCACTGCATTTCAACCGTGAGATCTTGCAGACCGCGCTCAATCACGTGCGCCAGGGCATCGCCGTATTCGACCCCGACTTGCAGCTGATCTGCTCCAATCGCCAGTTCGGCGACATCCTTGGGCTGGCGCCGCACCTCGTCCAGATCGGGATCCCCTTGCGGGAGATTCTCGAATACATGACGGCGATCACGCCTTCGGAGTTCGGCGACAGGGATTTTTTGGTGGAGAGCCGGCTGAAGGCCTACACCGCCGAGGGCGAACCCTATTTGGAGCGATTGCCCGACCGGCATATGGTGATCGAGGTCCGCGCCAACCGGATGCCCGGCGGCGGCCTCGTCATCACCTTCTCCGACGTCACCCCGTCCTTTGAAGCGGCCGAAGCGCTGGAGCGCGCCAACGCCACGCTGGAAAAGCGCGTCCGCGACCGGACCGAAGAGCTGACGCGGCTAAACTCGGAATTGGCGCGCGCCAAGAGCACCGCCGAGGACGCCAGCATCTCCAAGACGCGATTTCTGGCAGCGGCGAGTCACGACATCCTTCAGCCGCTGAACGCCGCACGGCTCTATGTGACGAGCCTCGTGGAGCGCCAAAGCGGCGGTGAGGATTCCAGGCTGGTCGAGAACATCGACGATTCGCTGGAGGCGATCGAAGAAATTCTCGGCGCGTTGCTGGACATCTCTCGGCTGGACGCCGGCGCGATGACGACCTCGGTCACGAATTTCAAGATCGGCGACCTGATGCGCTCGCTGGAAATCGAGTTCGCGCCAATCGCGCGCGCCAAGGGATTGAAACTGACCTTCACGCCCTGTTCGCTGCCCGTGCGATCGGACCGCCTGCTGCTGCGCCGGCTGTTGCAGAACCTGATCTCCAACGCGATCAAATACACCCCGCGCGGGCGCGTGCTGGTCGGCTGCCGCCGCCGCGGGCAATCCCTGCAGATCGGTATTTACGATACCGGCGTCGGCATTCCCGTTCAAAAGCGTGGCGAAATCTTCAAGGAGTTTCACCGGCTCGAACAGGGCGCGCGGATTGCGCGCGGCCTTGGGCTCGGCCTGTCGATCGTCGAACGGCTCGCCCGTGTGCTCGGCCACGGCATTGCGCTTGATTCCATTGCCAGCGGCGGCTCGCTGTTTTCGGTGACAGTGCCGACCGCGAAAGCCGTCAACCATACGACGGCGGTCACCAGCGCGACGCCGCTGTCGCGCACGCCGATGTCAGGGGCGGTGATCGCCTGCATCGAAAACGACGCCGCCATCCTGGATGGCATGAAGACGCTTCTCGAAGGCTGGGACGCTGAAGTCATCGCGGCGACCGACCCCGAGGCCGCCGTCGAAGCGATCGAGGCCGTGGGTAAGCCAGTCACCGGCCTTCTGGTCGATTATCATCTCGACCGCGGCAACGGCATTGCCGCGATCCGCGATATCAGGAAGAAATTTGGCGAGGCCATCCCGGCCATTCTGATCACCGCCGATCGAAGTCCGCATGTCCGCGCCGCCGCGCGGGAGGAAAATATCGCGGTACTGAACAAGCCGGTGAAGCCGGCGTCCCTGCGTGCACTGCTTGGCCAGTGGCGCACCCAGCAGATGGTCGCTGCGGAGTAACTCTATTGTTGCTGAGGCGGCGCGACCTGGCGCTGACCGCCGGAGATTTTCGCAGCCGCAATCACGGCCTGCGTCCGGCTCTCGACGCCAAGCTTTTGCAGGATCGCGGATACATGCGCCTTGATGGTCGCCTCCGACACGCCGAGTTCGTAGGCGATCTGCTTGTTGAGCAGACCCTCCGAGAGCATCATCAGTACGCGCACCTGCTGCGGAGTCAGCGTGACCAGCCGGTCGCGAAGGCGCATCAGGTCCGGATCGGTCGCGGACGACAGGTCCGTGTCCGCCGGAACCCAGACATCGCCGCCCAGAACCTCGGTGATGGCATCACGCAACGTGTCCACGCCAAACCGCTTCGGGATGAACCCGGAGGCGCCAAAGTCGAGCGACTGGCGGATGGTGCCGCCATCGTCACTGGCGGAGACGATCACGACCGGAATGGCCGGGAACTGCGCGCGCAGGTAAATTAGTCCGGAGAAGCCGGAGATTCCCGGCATGGTCAGATCGAGCAAGACCAGATCGACATCGGAATCCTGATCGAGCAGCGCGGTCAGCTCTTCAAAATTGCCGGCCTCGTCGATCCTTGCCGACGCCACAACGCTTTCCACCGCCTGGCGCAACGCGTCGCGGAACAGCGGATGGTCGTCGGCAATCACAAGACGGGTCGTGGCAGCAGCGGTCATTGATGGCTTGCAATGGGTTACGAAGGAGCGATTCCGGAATAGCTGGATTTGCGGTTCGATTGTCCTGCGGCCAGAGACTGCATGCAAGCGTTCCGTACCGCCATGCGAAATACCGGTTAATTCAGCACTTGTGCGTCGCAGCAGCAACTCTGCGTGCTGACGGCGCGGCAGCCCCGTTCTCTATACATGAGCGTTCCGCGGCAGGCCGAAAGTCGTACTGTGCGACGGTTCACGGCGATGTTACCTTGGCCGTAACCCTGTGGCCAAATGGCGCACGGGGATGAGCTTTTGAAACAGCAATTCGGGGAGTGCGAACAATGGCAATGGCAGCAACAGCGGGTAGCGACGACGTCCGCAGTGGAGGAATGACCGCCGCAGAGCGAAAGGTTATTTTCGCCTCGTCGTTGGGTACCGTGTTCGAGTGGTACGACTTCTACATCTACGGAACGCTCGGCTCCTTCCTCGCCAAGTACTTCTTCTCCAACGTGCCGCCGAACGTCGGTTTCATCTTCGCGTTGCTGGCGTTTGCTGCGGGCTTCGCTGTACGGCCGTTCGGCGCTCTGATTTTCGGCCGGCTCGGTGACATGATCGGCCGCAAATATACCTTCCTGATCACGATGACCCTGATGGGCATCGGCACCTTCTTCATCGGCCTGCTCCCCGGCTTCGACAGTTGGGGCATCGCGGCGCCGATCGTGCTGATCGGCTTGCGTCTCATACAGGGGCTGGCGCTTGGCGGCGAATACGGCGGAGCGGCGACCTATGTGGCCGAGCATGCGCCTCCCGGCAAACGCGGCTACTACACCTCCTGGATTCAGACGACCGCGACGCTCGGCCTGTTCCTCGCGCTGTTGCTCATCCTGGGCATTCGCAACTGGATGGGCGAAGACGCGTTTGGCAGCTGGGGCTGGCGTATTCCGTTCCTGCTCTCCGGCATCCTGCTCGCCGTTTCGGTCTGGATCCGCCTCAGCCTGAGTGAATCGCCGATCTTCCAGAAGATGAAGGAAGAGGGCACAACCTCGAAGCGCCCTTTGAGTGAAGCCTTCGCGGAATGGGGCAACGCCAAGATTGCGATCCTCGCACTTTTCGGTGCCACGGCCGGCGAAGCTGTGGTGTGGTATGGCGGGCAGTTCTACGCACTGTTCTTCCTGACCCAAACTCTGAAAGTCCCCGGCGCCAGCGCGCAGATCATGATCGTGATTGCGCTCGCGCTTGGCACGCCCGGGTTCGTTATCTTCGGATGGCTGTCCGACAAGATCGGCCGCAAGCCGATCATCCTGACCGGCTTCCTGCTCGCGGCGCTGACGTATTTCCCGATCTTCAAGGCCGTTACGCACTTCGCCAATCCCAAGCTTGAGACCGCACTCACCTCTTCGCCAGTGACGGTTATCGCCGATCCCGGTGAGTGCTCGTTCCAGTTCAAGGCAACGGGCACCGAAAAATTCACCACCAGCTGTGACGTCGCGAAGTCCGCGCTCGTCAATCTGTCGGTGAACTATCAGAATCAGGATGCCCCGAAGGGAACGCCGGCGCAGGTAAAGATCGGCGATCAGACGTTGAGCGCGAGTTCACCGGACTTTGCCAAGACGCTGCCGGTGGCCATCAAGGCCCACGGCTATCCGGCTTCCGCCGACCCGGCCGAGATCAATTGGACTATGACCATCGTCATGCTGTGGCTTCTGGTGATCTATGTGACGCTGGTCTATGCGCCAATTGCGGCATGGCTGGTTGAGCTGTTCCCGAGCCGCATCCGCTATAGCGGCATGTCGCTGCCGTATCACATCGGCAACGGCTGGTTCGGCGGCTTCCTGCCGGCGACCGTGTTCGCGATCGCGGCATGGACCGGGAACATCTATTCCGGCTTGTGGTATCCGGTCGGCATTGCCTTGATGAGCCTTGTCATCGGCTTCCTGTTCCTGCCCGAAACCAAGGACGTCGACA
The DNA here is from genome assembly GCA_049509335.1 of Bradyrhizobium sp. Lineage (GTDB taxonomy): Bacteria > Pseudomonadota > Alphaproteobacteria > Rhizobiales > Xanthobacteraceae > Bradyrhizobium. The sequence continues at coordinate 23,048 of JBEKZZ010000018.1, forward strand.
TCCGGACCAACTGATCTCGATTTAAAACGAGAAAAAAGCCGGCCGCGGAGCAATCCGCGGCCGGTTTGTTTTGCGTCTGATTATTAAGGGGCCGCCTTCCCGACGAACTGCACCACGACTTCGCGGCGGTGCGCCCGCCTGCGATGCTCAATCAGATAGATCGCCTGCCATGTGCCAAGCGTGAGCCTGTTCTTGATGACCGGAATTTGCAGAGACGTGGCTGTCAGCATGGTTTTGACGTGGGCTGGCATGTCATCGGGGCCTTCGGTGTCGTGGCTCCATCCGGCGTTCTCCGGCGCAAGGCGATCGAGCGCCGTGGTCAAATCGGCCAGCACCGTGGGATCGGCATTCTCCTGGATCGTGAGCGAGGCCGAGGTGTGACGAATAAAGACCGTCACCTGGCCTTCTATCGCGCCGGCCTCGTTGACGAATTGCGCGATCTCCGCCGTGAGATCGAGGAATCCACGACCTGCGGTCTGGACCGTGAGCAGTGACGACACGATCGAACTGGCGGAAACCACCGACGGCGCTGTGCGGGAGATGGGCGGAGATGCCATGAGCGGCTTCAGATCTTGCCGCTGACGTCTTTCTGCATCCGGTTGGCCATCTCGACCAGCCGCCGCCACGCCTGTTCGAGGAAGGACATCATCCGGTCCATGTCGCGGTCGCTCGGCAACGGGATTTCGATCTTGCGTTCGCCCTCGGCCACCTTCGGTTCGGCCTTTTTCAGCGAATCCGATTTCGGCATCGCCTCCTCGGTTTTATCCTCGACGGCCGGGGCGCGCGCGGCCAGTTCAGCCTTCAATTTTTGCAATTCCGCCTTGGAGTTTTCATTCTCCGCCTGCAACCGGCCGATTTCCGCATCGTATGCCGCGCGCTCATCGGGCACCGCGTAGCAGGCCCAGCCGGTGCCGGTGTTGTTGCAGGTCGAAACCGCACCGCTGCGCGTATCCAGTCTGATCACGCCATCGGATATCGGCGACAGCGCATAGCGCCCGTTTTCATTGTCGGGCGTCGACTGGGCGACAGCACCGTCTGTGCCGGCGAGAGCCGATACGACGAGGACCGATATGACGAAGACAATGGCTGACGTTGTCGGTGATGTCGCTCTGGTCATGGGCTGCTCCGCCTCGAGTCTTCCCTGCTCTTGATCCGCCGCTTAATCCTGTGAACGGTAGGGCGCACGGCCTGACTTTAATGCGTCAACCAGCAATTCGATCCGGTCCTGTCCCCAGAATACTTCGCCATCCAGCACATAGGCCGGTGATCCGAACACGTCGGCCGCAAGCCCATCCTGACGATTCTGCTCGTAGATTTTTCCGATATCCTCGCTTGCCGAGCGCTCCGCCAGCGCCTTGCCGGGAAGGCCGCTCTCATCGGCGAGGCGGATCAGCGTCGCAGCATCGGCCAGATTGAGCTCGTCCTCCCAAATGGCGGCAAAGGCCCGGCGCAGGAACGGGTCGGGATCATGCCCGGCCTCGATCGCCGCGATCACAAGGCCGTCGGCCAATCGCGCGTTGAACGGCCAATTGGCCGGCTGAAGCTTGAATTGCAGGCCGCGCTTGTCGCGCCAGCGCTGGAGCTCGACCATCCGGTAGCGCTGCCGCACCGGGTGACGCTTGAGGAGTGGCAGCCCGCCGGTCTCGGAAAACAAATCGACCAGCACGACCGGCTTGTGATTGACCTTGAGACCGTAGCTGCCGACGACGTCGCGAAACAATTTGTGCCCGATATAGGCCCAGGGCGATTGCAGTGAAAAGTAGTAGTCGATCTGACGCGGCATGAAGTTTCCCGGAACGCGGTTTTGGAATTTTGGCTATCGAGAGGATTATCCCAACAGACCACAAAAGCCGGCGCAAGGCGGTTTACGATGCGATTTGCCGGCGATCCGGCGGCGATCTATTGCAGTGCGGCGATCGGGCGCTCGACCCAACCCGGAGTAGGAGAAATAATAAAACGATATCAATCGGTTACGTAACCGTGACGCAATCTTGACTTGATTAATTGCGGTCAGTATGGTCCGCGCGGCTTTTGAGGGGTGACGGGGCGTCATTTTCATTTTCCGCAATCGTTTCGGGTCTTAGCAAGCATGGCGCAAGGCACGAATGACCGCGAAGGTGAAAGCAAATCGTCCCCCGATGAGGCCGCGCTTTCCGCAAGGCTCGGAAGTCTGGAGCACCGGTTGTCCGAAGTTCGGGGCAGCCGAAACATCAGAACTGACCAATCCGAAGCTGGAAGTGGAGACAGCCATGCCAGGGCTTCGGCCATGGCAATGGGTTTCCGCCTCTCATCGGAGTTGATCGCCGGCGTTGGTCTCGGAGCACTGATGGGCTGGGGTTTCGACCGTCTGCTTTCGACGTCACCTTTCGGGCTCATCGTGTTCGTGCTGGTCGGCTTCTCGGCGGGCGTTCTGAATGTGATCCGCTCGGCAGGTGTTGCTCCGGACAAAACCGGCCGTTAAGGAAGTGCGCAACGACGTGATTTGAAATGCCGGCGTGGCCGGCAACAGCTAGAGATGCCGCGCGGATGATCGATCCGATCGAACAATTCCATATCGAAAAGCTCTTTACGATTGGCCATATCGGCAATCAGGAGATCGCTTTCACCAATTCCTCGGCCTACATGTTCGGCGCCGTGGCCCTGATCACGCTGCTGATGCTGGGCTCGGGCCGGCGCCTGGTCCCGGGGCGCATCCAGTCGGTGGCGGAAATCGCCTACGAATTCGTCGCCAGCACCATTCGATCGACGGCCGGCAAGGAAGGAATGAAGTTCTTTCCGCTGATCTTTTCGCTTTTCATGCTGATCGCCGTCTCCAATATCGTCGGCGTCATTCCCTACAACTTCACGATCGCAAGCCACATCATCGTCACGGCGGCGCTGGCGTTTCTAGTGTTCTTTACCGTGCTGATCTACGGCTTCTACAAGAACGGCCTGAAATTCTTCAAACTGTTCGTGCCGTCGGGTATCCCGATCCTCATCTTGCCGCTGGTCGTGTTCATCGAGATTTTCTCGTTCTTCCTGCGGCCGGTCTCCCACTCGGTGCGTTTGTTTGCCAACATGCTAGCGGGCCACATCGCGCTCGCGGTGTTTGCAAGCTTCATTCCGCTGCTCGCGGGCCTCGGCATTGCCGGTTATTTCGGCGCCGTCCTGCCGCTCGGCATGGTGATGGCGCTGACCGCGCTGGAGCTTCTGGTGGCCTTCCTTCAGGCCTACGTCTTCACCATCCTCACCTGCGTCTACATCAACGATGCTATCCATCCGGGCCACTGACCGGCTCGTCTCACCAAACCTCAACAAGGAGTTCGTTTCATGGATCCGATTGCCGCGAAGTACATTGGCGCAGGTATTGCCTGCATTGGCATGGGCGGCGCCGGCGCCGGCGTGGGCATCATTTTCGGCAACTACCTTGCCGCCGCGGTGCGCAACCCATCGGCCGCCCAGGGCCAGTTCGCCAACCTCATTTTCGGCTTCGCGGTGACCGAAGCGCTCGGCATCTTCTCGCTGCTGATCGCGCTGCTCCTGCTGTTTGCGCTCTGATCCATCGCCGAGCCCGCCTCTGTTCAAGAGGCGGGAATCGAATCTCGGTTAGCCGAACAGGAGAAGCCCGTGGCTGAAAGTCATGGCGAGCCGAAGGGCACAAGCGCCCGTACCGAGGCCGACGGCGGCCACAAGGCGCCGTTCCCGCCGTTCCAGAAGGACACCTTCGCCTCACAGCTGGTGTCGCTGGTGATTGCGTTCGGCGCGTTGTATCTGATCGTCTCAAAAATTGCGTTGCCGCGCGTCGGCGGCGTGCTCGATAAGCGTCAGAACACGATCGACGGCGACCTGGCGCAGGCCCAAAAGCTGAAGGACGATTCCGACGGCGCGCTCAAGGCCTATGAGAGCGAATTGGCCACTGCCCGTTCCCGTGCACAGGCGATCAGCACGGAGACCCGCGAAAAGCTGAATGCGGCGTCCGAGGCCGAGCGCAAGACACTGGAAGAGCAGTTGGCGGTCAAACTGGCGGATGCTGAAAAGACCATCGCCTCGACGCGGGAAGCCGCGATGAGCAATGTGCGCGGCATCGCAACCGATGCGGCGGCTGCCATCGTGCAGCGGCTGACCGGCATCGCACCCGACGGCGCTTCGGTGGGGCACGCCGTCGACGCGTCCTTGAAAGGTTGAGCCAGATGATGTTCGCCGAACCGGAATTCTGGGTCGCCGTTGGTTTCGTCATCCTGATGGGCGTGTTCACCTATGTCGGTGTCCACCGCACTGTGCTGACCGCGCTCGATCATCGCAGCGAACGCATCAAGGCCGAACTCGACGACGCCCGCCGCCTCAAACAGGAAGCGGCAAATCTGCTCGAGGAATACAAGGCCAAGCGCGCCAGCGCCGAGCGGGAAGCCCAGGACATCATTGCCGCGGCAAAGGTCGATGCCGAGCGTATCGCCAGTGAGGCCAAGACCAAGATGGAGGATTTTGTAGCCCGGCGGACCAAGACCGCCGAGAACAAGATCGCGCTTGCCGAAGCCCAGGCGCTCGCCGATGTGCGAGCTGCGGCGGCCAATGCGGCAGTGACGGCGGCTTCCACGATCCTGTCGCAGACAGTGAAGGGTCAGGTCGCCGACGACCTCTTGGCCAAAGGCATTACCGAGGTCCGCGAAAAGCTGAACTGACGATTTCTGTCCACAAGAAAACAAAAGCCGGCGCTATGCGCCGGCTTTTTGCATGATTGAGCATCGTCGTTATTTTCGCCGCGGCGCTTTGGGCTGCTGCTGCGGGATCGCTTGCGGGTCGAAGCCGACGTAGAAAACAAAAGAATCGCTCGTGAGATTTGCGGGCATATTGAAAATCAGATCTTCGCCGACCACGCTGAACGTGCCGCCACCCTCTGTCATCGATACCGTGGTCCGGTACACCTGCGTGGTAAGCACCCTTTCCTGAACGCCGGTTTGAACGACCGCAGCACGAAGCGGGACTTCGACGGTCTCAGGCGCACCGGCGGGGCCGGCGATGACGCGACCCTGAACGCCGATACGTGCCGCGATCTGGCCGTTGCCGGTGCGTCGGCATTCGCGTGCGGTCCTTGTGATGGTCGCCTGATAATTCAACTCGCTGGCTACCGGTTGCCTGCCGGGCGGCGCCACCCCGTAGGTGGACGCGCCGGCGCGAATTTTCACCACCGGACAGTCGACCTCCGTGCCGTCGGGTGCCGTTTCGGAGACCTTCCCGCGGCCGCCGAATAGCTGATCGAACCTATCGCTGATCGTCGGTATTTCGGCATCGGGCGGCGGCGCAGTGCTGAATGGGTTATTGATCGCGGTGCCGCCACACCCGGAAAGCAGAGCGGTCACGGCAAGCGCCAGCGCGGTGCGCCGGTGGCCCGTCACGCCAACCCTCCCCTGCCCGATCCGCTCCTGCCGCATTACCGGAAAATCTCCAAGAAAAACCGCCGAATAGCATGGCGCCTTGGGGGCGCATATGCGGGGTGCTTATAGCAGCGCAATGGCGGCAAACCCAAGGCGTCTGTCACAATTTGGAAAAGAAGGTTAGCCGCGGAAATCCTCATGCAGCAGGCCGTACAGCAGGTGGTCCTGCCAGACGCCATTGATGCAGAGATAGCGCCGCGCAAGACCCTCGCGGGTAAAGCCGCACTTCTCCAGCACCCGGATCGACGGCGTGTTGGTGGGAATGCAGGCGGCTTCGATGCGGTGCAAATTGAGCTCGCCAAACAGTGACGGCAACAGCACGCGGAGCGCCGTGGTCATGTAACCGCGATGCGCATGTGGCTCTCCGACCCAATAGCCGATCGTGCCGGCCTGGACGATACCGCGTCGGACATTGGCCAACGTGATTCCGCCGATCATGACGCCATCGGCCTCGCGGAAGACGATGAAGGGATATGACCTGTCGGCCGCGATATCTTCCGTATAGCGACGCAGCCGCCGCCGGAAACCGGACCGGGTCAAATCGTCTGACGGCCAGATCGGCTCCCATGGGGTCAGGTAACCGCGGCTGACTTCTCGCAAATGCGCCCATTGCAGGAAATCCGACATCTGCGGGGCGCGCAACAACAGGCCGTGACCGCGCGGAACAAGTGCTGCGGGTCCGCTCGAGGGTAACCGAAACAGAGCCATGCGTTAAACTCCCCCGAACGTCAGAGTCACCACACTAGTGAAGGCGCTCCTTCGCCTTCGATTTCGTCAATCCTTCCGCAAAAGCCACCGCCGTGTCTAGTCCCCTCCCGCTGCCGAGCGCGACAACCGCGGGCCGGCTTCGGGACATCAGGGCCCGCGCCGCATTTCGTGTCGTCTCCACACTCACGGAATCGATCCTCGCCACCAGCTCGTCGACCGTCAACGGTCGTCCATAGGCCAGGATATGACGCGCCAGTTGCTCCGCGCGCGAGCTGCAGCTTTCGAGCGCCATCAACAGCCCGGCCTTCATCTGGGCCTTGGCGCGGGCAATCTCGGCTTCCGTCAACGTCTCAACGGCCTCGTTGATGACATCGACGATAACTTCCATCATCTCCGGCGCGTCGCCCGGGTCGGTGCCGGTATAGAGGCCGAAAAATCCCGTATCCGTGTAGGGCGCATGAAAAGCGTAGATCGAATAGCAGAGCCCGCGTTTTTCACGCACCTCCTGAAACAGGCGCGACGACATCCCGCCACCGAGAATGTTGGTAAATACCTGAAGCGAAAACAACGACAGATCGGTTTGGGGGACCCCCTCGAGCGCCAGCGTCAGATGCGCCTGCTCGAGTTCACGATGCACAACGCGCGACCCTCCCTTGCCGAACATCGCGGGCTCGGGCTTTGGCGCAGGCGTTCCCTCGAAGCTTGCAAAACGCTGCTCGACCTCATCCACCACCCGCTTGTGATCGACCGCGCCGGCTGCTGCGACCACCATGTCGGGGCCGCGATAGTGCGTCGAGAGATAACCGCGCAGCATATCGCGGTCGAGGGACTTCAGCGTCTTCGCCGTTCCGAGCAAGGAACGCCCCATGGGCTGATCCGGGTAGCACAGCTCGTTGAGGTGCTCGAACACGACATCGTCGGGCGTATCCTGCGCCGCGCCGATCTCCTGGACGATCACGCTCTTCTCCCGCTCGAGTTCGTCGGGCACGAAGGAAGGATTGGTGAGAATGTCGGAGAGCACGTCGAGCGCCAGCGGAACGTCGGCCTTCATGATCCGCGCGTAATAAGCCGTGGTTTCCGTCGACGTGCCGGCGTTGAGATCGCCGCCGACCACCTCGATCTCCTCCACGATTTCGCGCGAGGTGCGCCGTGTCGTGCCCTTGAACGCCATGTGCTCGAGCAGATGCGAAATTCCGTGCTCATTGTTCTTTTCGTCGCGGCCGCCGACGCCCGCCCACACGCCGAGAGCAGCAGTCTGAAGATGCGGCATGGTATCGGTGATGACGGTGAGGCCAGACGGCAGCTTGGTGACTTCAACACTCATCCCGCAGTTCCTTCCTTCGCGGCCCGGCTGACCGAGCGGATAAATCGCGCAACTTCGACCTTGTCGTTTTTCATCACCTGGGCACGTTCGGGCCTGGTCATCAGGCCTTCCAGCCATGGCGGCAGCTCCGGCCGCACGCCGCAGGCCGCTTCCACGGCATCGGGAAACTTGGCGGCATGCGCCGTCGACAGCACGATGTTGGGCACGCCGGAATCCGGATTGTCGCGGTCGGCAACCGCCAGCGCCACAGCCGTGTGCGGATCGACCAGATCGCCCGCTTCGCGCCAGGCCGCGCGAATGACGGCGCTGGTCTCGGTTTCATCGGCGCGTCCGGCGTCAAACTCGCCGCGCACCGCAGCCAGAACCGCATCCGGCAGCACGAAGCGGCCGGATTGCTTCAGGGAAGCCATCAGCCGGCGAACGAGCGCGGCATCACGGTGGCTTGCTTCGAACAGCAGGCGCTCGAAATTCGAAGACACCTGAATATCCATCGACGGCGATGTCGAGGCGTGGACTTCGCGGGTTTCGTAGATTCCGGTCTTCAGCGTGCGTGGCAGGATGTCGTTGACGTTGGATGCGATTCGCAACCACCGGATCGGCAATCCCATTCGCTTGGCCACGAAGCCCGCAAAGATGTCGCCGAAATTGCCGGTCGGTACGGTGAAATCGACGCTCCGCGCCGGCGCCCCGAGGGCTGCGGCGGACGTAAAATAATACACCACCTGCGCCACGATGCGCGCCCAGTTGATGGAATTGACTCCCGACAACGCGACCGCGTCGCGAAAGGCGTGATCGTTGAACAGATCCTTCACGATCGCCTGGCAATCGTCGAAGGTGCCCTCGACCGCCAGCGCATGAACGTTGCCGGCGCCGGCGGTCGTCATCATGCGCCGCTGCACCTCCGAGATGCGACCGTGCGGAAACAGGACGACGAGATCGACATTGTCGAGACCCGCAAACGCATCGACCGCGGCACCCCCGGTGTCGCCCGACGTCGCCACCACGATCGTGGTGCGCTCGGCCCGCTTCGCCAGCACGTGGTCCATCAGCCGCGAGAGCAACTGCATCGCGACGTCCTTGAACGCGAGCGTCGGACCGTGAAACAACTCCAGCAGGAATTGATTGGGTCCGATCTGGTCGAGCGGCACCACCGCAGGGTGGCGAAATGTAGCGTAAGCCTCGTTGGCCATGCGGCCGAGATCCGCATCTGAAATCTCACCACCGACAAAGGGGCGAATCACGTCAACGGCCACTTCCCAATAGGGCCGTCCGAAAAATCCGGCGATGGCCGCAGGCGCAAGCTGCGGCCAGACTTCGGGCACGTAGAGGCCGCCGTCGCGGGCGAGCCCGGCCAGCATCACGTCACAGAAACCCAGGACGGGAGCCTCCCCCCGTGTCGAAATGTATCGCGTCAAACCAGTGCTCACTTGTCGAAGTTCGTACTCTATCCCAGCACCCCCTTTTACGAACTTCGAAAAGTTATGGGCACCAGCAAACTTACGATTCTAGTGCCGCTTTTCTATTTGAAGTTCCTGAGCCGAATTCGCCGCTTTTGGAGCAGGAACTTCAAATGGGCGGCACTAGCCTCCAAAGGTCTGATATTTCGTCAAACCATTGATTTTTATAACTAAAATTACCTCGCTGGGAGCAAAGTGGCGCCACCATAAGCGTTTTGCCAGCAAGTGGAAACCGCTTCTTCCCTCACCCTTCCCGCCACACCGAACCGAAAAGCGCGACGTCGCCGCAAGTGTGCCCGTTATCGCATGCTTTGGCCTCGGCAGCGTGATGCCAAACCATTGCCGTCTGCATCCTCACCGTTGGCATACCGGCAAGGGAGCGGCTTACGACGTGAATTGGTAGCGAAGGTGATCCGTAGTTGCGGCCAGCAAGCTTGCCGACCCTCAGCCGACGCCGCGGCGTTTCCCGCGCCACCAGATGAAGAACGCGATCACCACTGCGCCCGCAAGCGCAAACCAGGTAATGGCGTATTGCAGATGATCGTCCTTGAGATGCACGTGAAGGGGCCCAGGCTTCGGAATCCCGCTTGCCGGCGCCGGCTGTTCCAGATCGATATAGAACGGCGCAAGCGTCTTGCCGCCATTGCCCCAGCCGAGCGCTTGCGCCATTGCCAGATGATCGCGCACGAACCATAGCCGCTTCCCGGCATCGGCAGCCGGCGTAAGGAGGCCTGCGGTTTCCGGAAAGCGGATGTATCCAATCAGATCGGCCGCCTCGCCGCTCACGAGGCGCGTCACCGCGCGATCCTGCTGTGGGCGGTCCTGCATGGTGTTCTGAACGAAGCCGGCATTGACCACGACAATCTCGCCACCGGGAAGCCGCGCCGGAATGAAGGCCCAGGTGCCGGGTCCGGAAACATCGTCGCGCACGGCCGAGCCGGAGCTATAGACCATCGCATCGGGGCCAGCGCCATAACTCGCCCTCAAATGCACGCGGCGGAATTCATCCTCTTGCGGCGTGAGCTTATTCCATTCCGAGACCGGCGGCAGCGGCACCGGCTCGAGCGCCAGCCGTTCTGTCAGCGCAGCAATCAGTGCATGCTTTTCAACGCGGCGCTGCAACTGCCAGACGCCGAGCCCGATGAAGACGGCAATCATGGCGACCGTGAACAGGCCGAAGCCGAGGTGTCTCCGCCCCGCCATTGCGGTCATTTCGGCTCGCGATCGATTAAACGACCGGGCGCGGCCTTATGATGGAATTGTAGCGCGATCAGAAGCGCCTTCATCGAACGCAACGGCAGAAGCGTGGTGACGAGGATCAGCGGCAGCCACAGCACCGCGTGCAACCAGAACGGCGGCTGATACTTCACTTCGACAATCAGCGCGCAGGCCACGACAATGGCGCCCGCCAGCATGATGATAAAAATCGCGGGACCATCGCCTGCATCGATAAATGTATAGTCCAGTCCGCAAGCCTCGCATCGCGGCCTTAACGCCAGGAAGCCCGCAAACAACTTGCCTTCGCCGCAGCGCGGACACTTGCAGGCAAGCCCGCGCATTGCGCTCTGGAACAGGGTCGGCGTGTCAGGATGGATGCTGTCGGGCGAATTCATACCGCACAATCTATCATGCGCAGACTGCGCTAACAAAAAGGGCGGCCAGAAGGCCGCCCTTGCAGTATCATCGACGGAAAACCTATTCGGCGCCAATCAGCCGGCCGCCGCCGGTGCCCCAGACGTAAATGCAGGCGAACAGGAACAGCCACACCACGTCGACGAAATGCCAGTACCAGGCGGCAAATTCGAAGCCGAGATGCTGGGTCGGCGTGAAGTGTCCGGCGTAGGCGCGGGCAAGGCACACGATCAGGAAGATGGTGCCAACCAGCACGTGGAAGCCGTGGAAACCGGTCGCCATGAAGAAGGTCGCGCCATAGACGTTGCCGGAGAAGCCGAACAGTGCGTGGCTGTACTCATAGGCTTGCACGCAAGTGAACAACGCCCCGAGCACGACGGTCAGGATCAGGCCGTATTTCAGGCCCTGACGGTCATTCTCGAGCAGCGCATGGTGCGCCCAGGTCACCGTGGTGCCGGAAGTCAGCAGCAAAAGCGTGTTGAGCAACGGCAGGTGCCAGGGATCGAATGCCTCGATGCCCTTGGGCGGCCAGGTGCCGGGCACGCTGCACGCGCCCATCTGGGTGCCGGCGCCGCACCCGAAAATGGCATCACGGGCGGCATGAACTGCATCGGCCGGGAACAGGGCCGAATTGAAGAAGGCCCAGAACCAGGCGACGAAGAACATCACCTCCGAGGCGATGAACAGGATCATGCCGTAGCGGTGGCTGATCTGCACCACGCGGGTGTGGTCGCCCTTGTACTGAGCCTCGCGGATCACATCCATCCACCAGCTCACCATGGTATAGAGCACGCCGACGACGCCGACAAAGAAGATGATCGGCGCGAAGCCGGTCATGTGATGCATCCAGGTGATGGCACCGAGGGCCATGATGAAGGCCGAAACGGAGCCGACGATCGGCCACGGGCTCGGATCGACGAGGTGGTAGTCGTGATGCTTGACTTGCGCCGTAGCCATTTTTCGGTCTCTCCGTTAGCAGGGCCTGTTCAGCCGCTTCGTCTCAACGCTTGAATTCAAAATTCGCGATGGCCGGAAAGCGATCCCGGCCAAGGCTCAACTCTCAAAGGTTACCCTTTTCGCCTTCCATGGACTTCCCGGCCTCGCCCGCCGCCAGCGGTTTTGCTGCCGGGTCGCGGACAGGGTAGAACGTATAGGACAGGGTGATGGTGTTCAGGCCGTCATTCTCGCTGTCTTTGGCAATCGACGGATCGACATAGAACACGACCGGCATGTCGCGCGTTTCGCCCGGCGCCATGGTCTGTTCGGTAAAGCAGAAGCAGTTGATCTTCTCGAAATAAGCCCCGACCGTCAGCGGCGCGACGTTATAGGCGGCCTGTCCGGTCGTTGTGCGCGCGGACTGGTTCGTCACTTTGTAAAATACGGTCGTGACCTCGCCGATCCTGACCTCGATCTCGGTCTGCTCCGGCTCGAACTTCCAGGGCAGCCCACCCGCCACGTTGGAATCGAAACGAACCGCAATTTTGCGCGTCAGCGGCGCGGCCGAGGGCGCTGAAGTCGCCACCTGCGTCGTACCGTTGAACCCGGTGGCGCGGCAGAACCAGTTGTAGAAAGGCACCGCCGCGTAGGCGGCCCCGATCATCAAAACCACCACGAAGCCGCAGATCGCCGCCACGGTTGCGTCACGTCCGAGCCCACGATGTGATCCCGTCTTCGGGCCTGCGGCTGGTTGATGAGGCATCGTCGGTTCGCTCTTCATCTCAATCACAACGGCCGCACGAGGACGGCCGGCCCCTTGACGAGGGTGACCGCGAAAAACAGCAGGACCAGAACGCCGAGCGCAAGCGCGATGGCAACCGACCGCTGACGGCGGCTCTTCTTCTGCGCCTCGGTGAGGACAATTCCCTCTGGTCTATCGTTATTGGCCATGAGTGCTGCCATGCGCCCTTACCAGATCGCGGGTAGAACGGCGCGGACCACGACCTCGATCAGAAGGGTCGCAAACAGCGCAAACAGATAAAGGATCGAGAAGGCGAACAACCGGCGCGTGGCGCGCGCGGCTGCATGGCCCTCACGAAGGCGATAGACGTTGATCGCCAACGCCAGCATGCCGGTGCCAAGCACGAGAGAGGTCACGCCGTAAACCGCATCGAAATAGCCGAGCGGCCAAGGCGCCAGCGCCACCGCTACCAGCACGATCGTGTAGAGCAGGATCTGCAGCCGCGTCGCGTCCGCTCCCGCGACCACCGGCAGCATCGGAACGCCGGCGCGGGCATAGTCGTCGCTGCGAAACAGCGCGAGCGCCCAGAAATGCGGCGGGGTCCAGAAGAAGATGATCAGGAACAACAGCAGCGGCTCGACCGAGAGCGAGCCGGTCGCCGCCGCCCAGGCCACCACGGGCGGAAGCGCGCCCGCGGCCCCGCCGATCACGATGTTCTGCGCGGTCCAGCGCTTGAGCGCGATGGTATAGATCACGACGTAGAAGAAGATCGTGAAAGCCAGCAGCGCACCGGCGACCCAGTTGACGAGGATGCCGAGTGTCATCACCGAGAAGAAGGCCAGCGTCATGCCGAACGCCAGCGCCTCCGGCGGGGTGATGCGGCCGCGTGGGATCGGCCGGTTCGCGGTGCGCGACATCAACGCGTCGATGTCGCTCTCGTACCACATGTTCAGCGCGCCCGAAGCTCCAGCGCCCACCGCGATGCAGAGGATGGAGGTGAAAGCGAGCACCGGATGCACGTGCACCGGCGCGATCACGAGGCCGACCAGCGCGGTGAAGATCACCAGCGACATCACCCGCGGCTTCAGGAGCGCGACGTAATCGGCGACGTCGGCTTCGGAAATCCGCGGCGACAACTCGATGCTGTTGTGATCGACGACCGACAAGACGGCTCTCGCTTCCCTTAAAATATGAGGACGCGGCGCTCAGAGCGCCGCGTGGCTCATCACTGCACGCGTGGCAACACCTCGAACTGATGGAACGGCGGCGGGGACGACAGCGTCCATTCCAGCGTGGTCGCGCCCGCGCCCCACGGATTGTCGGCAGCCTGCTGCTTGCGCACGAACGCATCGATCACGCCGTAGATGAAGATCAGCACGCCGAAGCCGGAGATATAGGAGCCGATCGAGGAGATGAAGTTCCAACCGGCAAAGGCGTCGGGATAGTCGACATAGCGGCGGGGCATGCCGGACAATCCGAGGAAGTGCTGCGGGAAGAACACCAGGTTGACGCCGATGAAGGTGAACCAGAAATGCAGCTTGCCGATCCGCTCCGAATACATGTAGCCGAACATTTTCGGGAACCAGTAGTACCAGCCCGCGAAAATGCCGAACACCGCGCCGAGCGACAGCACATAGTGGAAGTGCGCGACGACGTAATAGGTATCTTGCAGAACGCGGTCGACGCCGGCATTCGCCAGCACGACGCCGGTGACGCCGCCGAGAGTAAAGAGGAAGATGAATCCGATCGCCCACAGCATCGGCGTCTTGAATTCGATCGAGCCGCCCCACATCGTGGCGATCCAGGAAAAGATCTTCACGCCGGTCGGAACCGCGATCACCATGGTGGCCGCGACGAAATAGGCCTGCGTCGCGCTGGACATGCCGACCGTGTACATGTGGTGCGCCCACACCACGAAGCCGATGCCGCCGATCGCCACCATCGCATAGGCCATGCCGAGATAACCGAACACCGGCTTCTTCGAGAAGGTCGAGACGATCTGGCTGATCATGCCGAACGCAGGCAGGATCAGGATGTAGACTTCGGGATGACCGAAGAACCAGAACAGGTGCTGGAACAGTACCGGATCGCCGCCGCCGTCGGCAGAGAAGAACGTCGTGCCGAAATTACGGTCAGTCAGAAGCATGGTGATGGCGCCGGCCAGCACCGGCAGCGACAGCAGCAGCAGGAACACCGTGACCAGGATCGACCACACGAACAGGGGCATCTTGTGCAGCGTCATGCCTGGCGCGCGCATGTTGAAGATCGTGGTGATGAAGTTGATGGCGCCGAGGATCGACGAAGCACCGGCCAGATGCAGCGACAGGATCGCGAAATCGACTGCCGGTCCCGGATGGCCCGTCGTCGACAGCGGCGCATAGATGGTCCAGCCCGCGCCGACGCCGTTGGCGCCGGGCTCGCCTTCGACGAAGGTCGAGATCAGAAGCAGCGCAAAGGATGCCGGCAAAAGCCAGAACGAGATGTTGTTCATGCGCGGGAAGGCCATATCGGGCGCGCCGATCATCAGCGGCACGAACCAGTTGCCGAAACCGCCGATCATCGCCGGCATCACCATGAAGAAGATCATGATCAGGCCGTGCGAGGTCACGAAGACATTGTAGGTGTGGGCTTCGTGGAACAGCTGCACCCCCGGATACATCAGCTCGATCCGGATCGCGATCGACATCGCACCGCCGATGATCCCGGCGATGATCGCAAACACGAGGTACATCGTGCCGATGTCCTTGTGATTGGTCGAATAGACGAAACGCCGCCATCCGGTCGGATGGTCGTGAGCATGATCGTCATGGGCGTGATCGTCGTGTGTCGCTGCGGTGGTTGCCATTTTCAAATCCTGCCTTGCAGTCCCTTGATGGGACCTCGCCGGTCCCGTCGCCCTTGTCCCAAATGCGCGAGCTAGTGCGCCGCGCCGTCGGCCGCCGAAACGTAGTTCGAATCTCCGGCGGAAGAGAATTGCTTCTTCGCGTCAGTCAGCCACTTCGCGAACTCTTCATCGGTGACCACCTTCACCACAATCGGCATATAGGCGTGGTCCCTGCCGCAGAGCTCTGAGCACTGGCCGTAGAACATGCCGAGCTTCGTCGCCTTGAACCAGGTCTCGTTGAGACGGCCGGGAATGGCGTCGATCTTGATTCCGAAGGCGGGCATCGCGAAGGAGTGGATCACGTCCGCGCCGGTGGTCTCGACGCGGATGATCTTGTTAACTGGCACCACGACATTGTTATCGACCGCCAGCAGCCGCGGCGACTCACATTTGATGCGCTTCTCGTCGCAGGCGAGCTGCGAATCGAATTCGATCTTCGCGTCGGGGTAATTGTAGGTCCAGTACCACTGCTTGCCGGTCGCCTTGATCGTCAGATCGGCCTTGGGAATATCGAGTTCCTGGAACAGCAGGCGGAACGACGGCACCGCGATGCCGACCAGAATCAGCACCGGAATGAGCGTCCAGGCCACCTCGATCAGGGTGTTGTGGGTGGTTTTGGAGGGAACCGGGTTGGCTTTGGCATTGAACTTGACGGCGACGATGACAAGCAGCGCCAGCACAAACAGGGTGATGATGGTGATCAGGAAAAACAGGAAGTTATGAAACGAGGTGATGTTGTCCATAACCGGAGAAGCCGACTCCTGCAGCTTGTATTCCCACGGCGCCGGCTGGCCCAATTCGGCAAACGCGTTCCCGCAAACACCTATTGCGGTGCCCGCCACCGCCCAACCCAGCAACCGACGGCCGATTTGGCCCTTCGACAACTTCATGTCGCTCGCGCTCCCTATAGAATAAAATCCCCGCGCGCATCCTGCCCTAGGGCAAAGAATGGCGCATCATTCACCCATCCGGACAAACGGCCTTGGCATGCACTTCCGAAGTACACGGGGCCAGCAAGCTAGAATGCGTCAAAATCCAGCCTCTCAAACCATAATTCCAAGGGCATCGCAATGCAGTAGTACGGCCGACAGGGGTGCATGAACGGCTATTCTGCGGATGTTATGCGATTGCCTCAATTTACCGGGAAATCAGCATAAACTGCCGGTTTCATGTCCGGTCATGGCTTGACAGGCGGATTACCGGATGTACGCACAGAAATGTTGCGCTTGAGGGGTCTGATTCGTTGATCAACGTCCGGTCAGCCATCAAGGCGCCGCCATTACCGTATCAGTCGGGTTACGACCGGCTTTGCAAATGAAATAAGCCGAAGAAATATCAAGGGATCGACCCTGATGGGGCCTTCGAAAAACCCGATGACCAGCTCCGCTTCTCGCCGCAAGTGGCCAATTCGTATCCGGAATTTCCGGCCGGTCAGCGCAGCGGCGGCAGGCCTCGCCATTCTTGGCTGGTTCGGCCTCACGACACCCGCTGGCGCCCAAGGCGCGGTCCGCTCGGTCCATGGCGACTGGCAGATCCGCTGCGATACCCCGCCTGGCGCCCAAAGCGAGCAATGCGCCCTGATCCAAAGCGTGGTATCCGACGACCGCTCCAATGCCGGCCTGACGGTCATCGTGCTCAAGACCGCCGATCAGAAGAGCAAGCTGATGCGGGTGGTCGCCCCTCTCGGCGTGCTTCTGCCATCCGGCCTTGGCCTGAAGCTCGACAATGTGGATGTTGGCCGCGCCGGCTTTGTCCGCTGCCTGCCCATGCCGAGTGGCTGTGTGGCCGAGGTCGTCATGGACGACAAGCTTCTGGGCCAGCTCAAAAGCGCCAAGACGGCCACTTTTATCATCTTCGAGACCCCCGAAGAGGGCGTCGGCTTCCCGCTCAGCCTGAGCGGCTTCAGCGAAGGCTACGACAAATTACCGTGAGGCATTCTGCCTCGCTTTATGACACGCTTCGCCCCTCCCTTTTGCAGACCATTGCACCTATTTTGGAGAAGGTCGCCTTGGCATGCGTGCTGTCATAACCGGGACACTAGAGCGGGTCCGGGTTACCGTGATGTAAGGCGACCGCTCCGCAGGTTTTTGCTTAACTGATCGACGCCGGAATTAGGGTTGCACGTAGCCCGCAGGTTGTTGCGCACGAACCCGGACGACAAGGAAAATATGGAGTACGCATGACGCCCACAACCTCGCTTCTCGATCGCGCCCAACTCGACCGCGATTCTGTCCGCCAACAGATCACACGGGGGCTTTCGGGCGCCGACGACGGCGAGCTGTTCCTGGAATACAGCCAGAGCGAAGCCTTGATGTTCGACAATGGCCGGCTGAAGCAGGCAACCTACGACACCAGCCAGGGGTTTGGGCTTCGCGCGGTGAAGGACGACGCGGTCGGCTATGCCCATTCTTCCGACGTCTCGCTGCCGGCGCTGATTCGCGCGGCCGACGCCGTCGCAGCCGTGCGGGGCGGCTATAGCGGGACATTTGCGGCGCCTCCGGCGCACACCAACGTGCGGCTTTATGGCGATGAAAATCCGCTGGACGCCCCCGGTTTCGAGACCAAGGTCAAGCTGCTCGCCGAAATCGACGCCTATGTCCGCGATAAGGAGCCGCGGGCGCGGCAGGTGACGGTCAGCCTGGGCGCCACCTGGCAAGTCGTCGAAATCCTGCGACCCGATGGCGAAAGCTATCGCGACATCCGCCCGCTGGTGCGGGTCAATATTTCCGTCGTTGCCGGTCAGGGTGACCGCCAGGAAAGCGGCTCCCGAGGTTATGGCGGCCGCGAAGGCTATGCCCGCTTCATCGAAACCAAGGCGTGGCGCGAGGCCGCTGACGGCGCGATCCGCGAGGCGTTGGTCAATCTGGAATCCATCCCGGCGCCCGCCGGCGAGATGGATGTCGTGTTGGGCGCCGGCTGGCCCGGCGTGATGCTGCACGAAGCCGTCGGCCACGGGCTCGAGGGCGACTTCAACCGCAAGAAAACCAGCGCCTTCGCCGGCCTGATGGGCCAGCAGGTCGCCGCCAAGGGCGTTACCGTGGTTGACGACGGCACCATGGCCTCGCGCCGTGGCTCGCTCTCGATCGATGATGAAGGTACGCCGACCAATCGCACGGTGCTGATCGAGGACGGCGTCCTCGTCGGCTATATGCAGGACCGGCAGAATGCCCGGCTGATGAACATGAAGCCGACCGGCAACGGCCGCCGCCAGGACTATGCCCATGTGCCGATGCCGCGCATGACCAACACTTACATGCTTTCGGGCGGCCACGATCCGGCGGAAATTCTGGCGTCAGTGAAAAACGGCATCTATGCCGCCAATTTCGGCGGCGGCCAGGTCGATATCACTTCCGGTAAATACGTGTTCCAGTGTACCGAAGCCTACCGCGTCGAGAACGGCAAGGTCGGCGCGCCCCTGAAAGGCGCAATGCTGATCGGCAATGGACCGACCGATCTGCATCGCATCAGCATGATCGGCAACGACCTCGCCCTCGATACCGGGATTGGTACCTGTGGCAAGAACGGCCAGGGCGTTCCGGTTGGCGTCGGCCAGCCGACGCTGCGGATGGAACGTATTACGGTTGGAGGAACCGGTTCATGACGATGGAACGGCAGTCGATCACGACGCGTGCACGTGGCTGGGGAACTCAGTTGCTCCAGTTTGCGGCAGCGCTGGCACTGGTTTTCCTGGCAAAGGGCGCCATCGCCGAACCGTTCTATGTCCCGTCAGGCTCGATGGAGCCGACGTTGCTGATCGGTGATGCACTCCTCGCGTCGAAATTCCCTTACGGCTACGGCACGGCTTCCCTGCCGATTCAATTCAACCTGCCCGAAACCGGCCGCGTGTTCGGTAACCCGCCCAAGCGCGGCGATGTCGTGGTATTCCGCTGGCCCGGCGACCGGTCGCAGGCGTGGGTCAAGCGCGTCGTTGGGCTACCCGGCGACCGCATTCAAATGCGCCAGGGCCAGCTCTTCATCAACGACAGCGCAGCATCGCTGAAGCCCGACGGTATCGGCCAGGTTGAAGACGAGCGCGGTGAGACTGAGCCGGCGCGTCGCTACATCGAAACCTTGCCGGGCGGCGTCAGCCACGCGATCTTCAAGCTTCGCGACAATGGACGGCTCGACAACACGCCCGAGGTCACCGTGCCGCCGGGCCATCTGTTCGTCATGGGCGACAATCGCGACAACTCCGCCGATAGCCGCGTGGCGCTTCCCGATGGCGTCGGGCTATTGCCGATTGACGATCTGGTCGGTCGCGCCGACGCCGTGATCGGCTCGTGGGACCTCGGCATCCGCGAACAACCCATCTGGACCTGGCTGTCCGGCTTCCGGCTCGCGCGGTTCTTCACCTCGGTGCAGTGACCGGGCGAGCACTGTCGTAACACTAGAACGACGTCGTCAAATCCGTCAGCCATTGCGGCGAGGCCTCGACCAATACGGCCTCGAACCGCTTGTCGGCGCCGCTGACGATCGCAACCCCGATCAGGATAAAGGCCACGCCCAGCAGGCCTTTGCCGAGTTTCCCCGCCGACATCAGATTGGTGCGAAAGCGCATTAGCGTCGCCCGCGACAACAATCCGAGCAGGACCAGCGGCAAGCCTGCGCCGATGCCGAACACGGCCATCGTCAGTGCGACCTTGGTCAGGTCGTGACCTTGGGAAGCCAGAAGCGACGCCGCCCCCAGCGTCGGGCCGACGCAAGGCGACCATACGGCACCGAGCAGAAGGCCGATCGCGAACTGGCCAGCAAGACCCGAAGCTGCAAACCCGCCGAAATGCCGATCGGCCCAGGCCGAAACCGGACTGCCAGCTCCCGCAAGCCGGGCCTGCCATGACGGCACCACGAGAATCGCACCGAGCACGACCATGATCGCCGCCGCCGCGAGACGGAACATGCCGGCATCGATGCCAAGCCCGAATCCCACCAAAGCCAGCAACAGGCCAAGCCCGGTAAAGGACAACGCGAGCCCCGCCGCCAAGGCGACCGCCCCAAGCGGGTGGACGGTCACGGCCGCGCCCAGCACGATCGGCACCAATGGCAACACGCAAGGCGACAGGATCGACAGGATCCCGGCGGCAAACGCCAGCGCGAGCGTGGTCACTTAAAAATCAGAGGCTGAAAATCAAAGGCTCTTGTCGAGCAGGGCTGCGATCGAGGCTTCCTTGGTGTCGCCGACGGAGCGTCCCTGCTCGGCGCTGCCCTTGAAGACGATCAGGGTCGACTGCATCTGCGCGCCGAACTCCTTGACGACCGGCTTCATCGCATCGAAATCGACACGGAAAATTTTCAGGTCCTTGAATTTCTCGGCCGAGGTCAATTTGTCGAGAATCGGATTCTGAGCCTTGCAGGTCGGGCACCAGTCGGCGTGGATCTCAACCAGAATGGAGCTTCCCGACGCCTGCGCCGCCTTGAACGCCTCGGCCGAGAATGGAACGGCCGTGCTGTTGGCCCATGCGGGGACAAGTGGCGCTGCCATCGCCAAGACCCCTGCCAACGCGCCCGCGATCAATGCCCCGTTCAAAAACCTGCGCGTGAAGATCATCGTCAGCTCCGTGGTTTGCATTTGGCTACCGAATTCGGCCAGCGACGGCGGCCGGATGCCCTAGCATACGCGGCAAAGGGATGCAATGTTACCTGACCACGCCGGAGATGAAGCCGGGCTTGCGCCGCGGTGGCTTGATTTCTTTCTTCAAAAAACAGTGAGGCTCCCGGCCGACATATCCCGAACGCGCATAGGTCCAGGCCCGGCATTTATTGTCGGCCACGCAGGCCGCCTTGCAGACCTCGTCACTCTCGCCGCGCTTGAGCTCGAAAGCGCGGTAATCGCCGCCCGCACGGTCAATCGAGGTCTCGACCGCGCCGTTGCGCGGTTCGACCACGCCGGCCCCACGCACGCCTGAAACGCAGCAGTCGTCCGCGATGCGCCCCGGCACGCTGCTCTTCAGCCAGCAGAGCGCCGCACGGGAGTTTTCGTTCGGATAGTTGAAACTCCAGGCACGGCAACGCCGGTCCCGCTCGCATACCAGCGCGCACTCGGCCGGATCGCCTGAAAGCACCGGCGAGCTCTGATAATCGCTGCCTGGCCGATCGAAATTGGCCTGCGCTTGCGCCGGTCGGTTGGCGGTCATGACAGCGAAGAGAACGAGCGTCCCCAAACACGCCAGTGAGAGGCGACCTCCCCGCATTCGCAATGCTTTCAACCGATTGGAGTTATCCGCAAACGGCGGGCCAGATACCCTGCCATTTGATCGCCATGAACCTGTACGGCCGATGAACGAGCCGCGGCGGACCCGGCTGGTGCTTGATCTAGAAAGCGTATTCGTCGTAGGCGGGTGCGACCGAACCGTGCCAGGGGCCATTGAATTTAGCCAGCATTTCCTCGGCCGGGGTCTGTCCGGCATCGACAATCCGGTCCAGCGGCTCCAGATAGCGCGTTTCGTCGCGCCCGGAGTGATCGACATGACCGCGCCGGCGCAATCCCGCATGCGCCAGCACCAGGCATTCCCTCGCGATTTCGAAGATATAGCGATCCTTGATCCTGGCCTTGAAGGCGAGGCGCGGCACGTCGTCCCGCAATGACTGCCTTTCGCAGGCAGACCAGCCTTTGACGATATCCCAGGCCGCATTCAGGCTGGTGTCGTCATAGAGCAATCCGACCCAGAAGGCCGGCAGGGCCGGCAACCGGCCCCACGGCACGCCGTCGGCGCCGCGCATCTCGAGATAGCGCTTCAGCCGCACCTCGGGAAAAATCGTCGAAAGATGATTGGCCCAGTCCGACAACGTCGGCCGCTCGCCGGGGAACGCGGGGTTTTTTCCCTCGAAGAAATCCCGGAACGAGGAGCCCGCGACGTCGATATAACTATCGCCGCGCTTGACGAAATACATCGGCACATCGAGCGCATAATCGACCCAGCGCTCGAACCCCATGCCGTCCTCGAATGCCCATGGAATCATTCCGGCGCGCGCATTGTCGGTATCGCGCCAGATTTCCGAGCGAAACGAGAGAAAGCCGTTCGGCTGCCCTTCCGTGAAGGGCGAGTTGGCGAACAAAGCGGTGGCAATCGGCTGCAGCGCCACCGATACCCGCAATTTCTTGACCATGTCGGCTTCGGAGGAGAAGTCGAGATTGGTTTGCACCGTACAGGTCCGGTACATCATGTCGAGGCCGTAACGGCCGACCTTCGGCATGTAGTTGCTCATGATCTTGTAGCGGCCCTTGGGCATGGCCGGAATCTGTGTCCGCGACCAGGACGGCGTCATGCCGAGCCCGAGAAAACCGATCCCCAACGGCGTTGCGATCTCGCGCACCTGGGCGAGATGGGCCATCAATTCACTCTGGGTTTGATGCACGGTCTCTACCGGCGCGCCCGACAATTCGAACTGCCCGCCCGGCTCGAGCGAAATCGCCCCTCCGCCTGTGACGTCATAGAGCCCGATGATGTTGCCATGCTCCATGATCGGCTCCCAGCCAAGCAGGAGCTGCATGCCTTCCAGGAGCGCGCCGATGCCGCGGGCGCCTTCGTAAGGCACCGGCCGATGGCCGCTCAACGTGAACGGCGTTTTTTCGTGCTCGGTCCCGATCCGGAATTCGGACGGCGGCTTTACCCCGGCTTCGAGCCAGGCGACGAGTTCGTCGCGCGACTGAAGGGGCGTCATATCGATCTGGTCACGCGCCATGCAAATTCCGGATGTAGGGCGCTGCGACGAAACGCGCGCGGTGTCGGAGGCTCCCGCAGACCGAGGGGTGTGCGGGGGTGAGAGAAAGGGACGGTATCATCGGGCGGGCGCACCGTCTTTGACGGCGAGCGACGGCGCCTCAGTGCAGGAGCAGCCGAGACGGTCCAGCAGCCCACAAAGCTTTACGGCATCCGCATCCGACAGTTTCGAACCGACATGCTTTTCGATTCCAGCGGAATAGGCGCTCCACATTTTCTTCTGCAATTCGCGCCCGGCTTCCGTGATCTCGACGAACTGGCCGCGTTTGTCGATCTTGCATTCGCGGCGCGCCGCCAGTCCTTCGTCCACCAGCCGGTCGATCAGCCGCGAGGTGGAATATTGCGGCAACAGCATCTGCTTTTCCAGTTCCACCGGGCGCAGTTCGCCGGCTGGTGCCCGCGACAGTTCAAGCAAAGCATCGTACCAAGCGAGCGGCGGAAAGCCGGCCTTCTTCAGGTCGTGTTCGACCGCATTGAGCACCCGGGTCTGGACCCGCATCAGGCGAATCCAGGCGGCGGTCGCTTCCGTTGAAGGTTTGCGTTTCATGGTCCAAGCCCGCAATAATGAGCCATACTCTAGCGCACTTGATGCACATGCATCAATGTTGACTGCTTCATGCAAATGCATTTAGTCATGCATGGCCGCTTTGCCATCATCCCCCGGAGGAACCCCCATGAAACTGTATTATTCGCCTGGAGCCTGCTCGCTCTCCCCCCACATTGCGCTCTCCGAAGCAGGCATTCCCTACGAACTGGTCAAGGTCGACCTGCGCGCCAAGAAGCTCGAAAACGGTGACGATTTCTGGAAGGTCAACCCGAAGGGCCAGGTACCGGCGCTGGCGTTGGACACCGGCGAACTGGTCACCGAAGGCCCTGTCATCGTGCAGATGATCGCCGACAGCGTGCCGGCCAAGCATCTGGCACCGTCCCGCGACAGCGCCGAGCGCTACAAGCTTCAGGAATGGCTCGCCTACATCAACGGCGAATTGCACAAGAATATCGGGCCGCTGTTCAACCCGATGCTTTCGGACGAAGCCAAAGCCATCTTCAAGGACCGGGCGACGGGCAAGTTCAAATATGTCGACAGCCAATTGGCCGGCCACGACTATCTCCTCGGAAAGAATTTCACGGTCGCCGATGGCTATCTGTTCGTGATGTTGCGATGGGCCGACGGGATGAAGTTCGACCTTTCCGGACTGAGCAACCTGATGACTTACAAGGACCGCATCGCGGCGCGCCCGAAGGTGCAGGAAGCCCTCGTCAAGGAAGGCCTCGCCAAGGCGGCGTGATCTTCGCGAGTCATTCCGGGATGGTGCGCAAGCACCAGACCCGGAATCTCGAGATTCTACGGTGTGCAAGTGCACATCGTAGTTCGATGCGGAGCCTGTCATCGGGCCGGCCATAGACCGGACCCGTTGGCATCGCCCCGGAATGACGCGTTGCGTCACTCCGCCGCTTGCGCCGCGATCTTCTTCGGCGGGAAGCGGCCGTAGAACGTCTCGCCCTTGGCGGCCATTTCCTCCAGCAGTTTCGGCGGAGTGAAGCGCGAGCCGTATTTGGCTTCCAGCTTGTGGCAGAGCTCGACGAACTTTTTCGTTCCCATGAAATCGATATAAGACAGCGTGCCGCCGGTGAACGGCGCAAAGCCGAAGCCGAGGATCGAGCCGACATCGGCCTCGCGCGGATCGGTGATGACATGATCCTCCACCGTGCGGGCAGCTTCCACCGCCTGCACCACCAGGAAGCGCTGCTTCAACTCCTCGATATCGAGCGTATCGGGATCGAGGTGTTTCGGCTGGAGGCCACTGAGCGACGGCCACAGGCTCTTTTGGCCCTTGCCCTTCTCGGGATAATCATAGAAGCCCTTGCCGTTTTTGCGGCCGAACCTTCCCTGCTTTTCCACCAGCTCGACGAGAAGCTTTTTCTGGGCCTGGTCGATCGCATTCGGACCAAGATCGGCTTCGGTCGCCTTCATGATCTTGAGCACGAGGTCGAGCGCGACTTCATCCGACAGCGACAACGGCCCGACCGGCATACCCGCCATCTTCGCGGTGTTTTCGATCATCGCCGGAGGCACGCCCTCCATCAGCATTTCGAGCCCTTCGGCGGTGAAGCGCAGCACGCAACGATTGGCGAAGAAGCCGCGCGAATCGTTGACGATGATCGGGGTCTTTTTGATCTGGAGCACATAATCGAGCGCCGCCGCCACCGCCTCTTCGCCGGTGTTCTTGCCGACGATGATTTCCGTCAACATCATCTTCTCGACCGGTGAGAAGAAGTGGATGCCGACGAACTTGCTCTGATCCTTGAACTCCTCGGCAAGCGAACTGATCGGCAGCGTCGACGTGTTGGAAGCGAAGATGACGCCGGGCTTCAAATATTGCTGCGCCTTGGCAAAGGTTTCATTCTTGACCTTGCGGTCCTCGAAGACTGCCTCGACGACGAGGTCGCAATCGCCGAGTGCAGCATAGTCCGCCGTCGCGGTGATCCGCGACATCACGGCATCACGATCGCTCTCCTTGGCACGGCCTTTCTTGATGAGGTCGTCGATCACCGATTGCGCGTGCGCCTTGCCCTTGTCGGCGCTGGCCTGGTCGCGGTCGATCAGGACCACGTTGATGCCGGCGCGCGCCGAGACGTAGCCAATGCTCGCACCCATGAAGCCGGCGCCGATCACGGCGAGCTTCTTGACCTTGGTCGGCGGCACGTTTTGCGGGCGTCGCGCCCCCTTGTTGAGGGCTTGCATCGACATGAACAACGAGCGGATCATCGCAGCCGCTTCGTTCGATCGCAGGATCTTGGCGAAGTAGCGCGACTCAACACGCAACGCGGCGTCGATCGGCAGTTGCAGGCCCTCATAGACGCATTGCATGACAGCGCGCGCGGCCGGGTAATTGTCGAAGGTCTCGCGGCGGAAGATCGCATTGCCCGCCGGGAACATCATCATGCCGGCCTTGGAGTAAACCGGGCCGCCCGGAAGCTTGAATCCCTTCTCGTCCCAGGGAGCGATCGCCTTGCCGCCGCCCTTGATCCAGTCCTTTGCCGCCTTGATCAGGTCGGACGCCGGCACGATGGCGTGGATCAGGTTGAGCTGCTTGGCCTTCTCGACCGTAACCGGGTCACCCTTGAGCAGAATGGTCATGGCGTCCTGCGGCGAGACCAGACGCGGCACGCGCTGGGTGCCGCCGGCACCGGGAAACAGGCCGACTTTGATCTCGGGCAGACCCAGCCGCGTTTTCGGATTCTTCGCCGCCACGCGGTAGTGGCAGGCCAACGTGATCTCAAAGCCGCCGCCAAGCGCGAGCCCGTTGATCGCGGCCGCCCACGGCTTGCCCGATGTCTCGATTCCACGCAGCACCAGCGAAAAGCGCCGGCTCTGGTCGAACAGCATCTGGTTCGCAACCGTCTCGCCCTGCTCCTTCAGCGTTTGGGCATAGGCGTGGTTCATGTCTTCCAGCATGGAAAGATCCGCGCCGGCGCAGAAGGCTTCCTTGCTGGAAGTGATGACGACACCCTTCACGACGGCATCCGCCGTGGTCTGCTTGACGATTTCCTCGAGTTCGTCGGTCGAGGTCTGATCCAGCACGTTCATCGAACGTCCCGGAATATCCCATGTCACCAGCGCAATGCCGTCGGCGTCGGTCTCGACTTTGAAATTCTTGAAGGCCATTGGCTGTTCCCCTTAGACGCGTTCGATGATCGTGGCGGTGCCCATGCCGCCGCCGATGCACAACGTGACCAGCGCGGTCGATTTGTTGGTGCGCTCGAGTTCGTCGAGCACGGTGCCGAGAATCATCGCCCCGGTCGCCCCGAGCGGATGGCCGAGCGCGATCGCCCCGCCATTGACGTTGATCTTGCTGTTGTCGATGTCGAAGGCCTGGATATAGCGCAGCACCACGGAAGCGAATGCCTCGTTCAACTCGAACAGGTCGATGTCGGATTTCTTCATGCCGGAGCGCTCGAACAGCTTTTCGGTGACGTCGACCGGGCCGGTCAGCATCATCGCCGGCTCCGAGCCGATATTGGCGAAGGCGCGGATCCTGGCGCGGGGCTTCATGCCGTATTTCGAACCGGCTTCCTTGCTGCCGAGCAGTACCGCGCCGGCGCCGTCGACGATCCCGGACGAATTGCCGGCGTGATGCACATAATTGACACGTTCGATTTCCGGATGAGACTGGATTGCCACGCCATCGAAACCGCCCATCGCCGCCATGTCGGCAAATGACGGCTTCAACTGGCCGAGTGACTGCATCGTCGTTGTGGGGCGCATATGCTCGTCCCTGGCCAGGATCGTCAGTCCGTTGACATCCTTGACCGGCACGACCGATTTGTTGAAGCGGCCTTCGTCCCAGGCCTTCGCCGCGCGCTGCTGGCTCTGCACCGCATAGGCGTCGACGTCGTCGCGCGAAAAGCCGTATTTGGTCGCAATCAAATCGGCCGAAATGCCTTGCGGCATGAAGTAGGCCGGCACCGCGATCGAGGGATCCATCGGCCACGCGCCGCCGGAGGCGCCGATGCCGACCCGGCTCATCGACTCGGCGCCGCCGCCGATCGCCAATTCGTTCTGTCCGCTCATGATCTGGGCTGCGGCGAAATTCACCGCATCAAGGCCCGACGCGCAGAAACGGCTGATCTGAACGCCGGGAACGGATTCGCCGAGGCCTGCTTGCAGCGCCGCAAAGCGCGCGATGTCGGAGCCTGCCTCGCCGACCGGATCGACCACGCCGAGGATCACGTCATCGACGACGCCCTCCGCCAGATTGTTACGCTCCTTCAGCGCTTTCAGCGGTACGGTGGCGAGCGCTAGCGCCGTCACCTCGTGCAACGAGCCATCGGCCTTGCCGCGGCCGCGCGGCGTGCGAACGTGATCGTAGATATATGCCTCAGGCATGATGCGCTCCTCGGAATGATGATCGTCATATGATAGCAGATTGAGCGTAGCGGCGATACCTCAATCAGAATGCTTCGGCCGCCAATTCCATGATGGTGGCGCTTCCGCTCTGGATGCGCGCCAGATGCACCGAGGTTTCCGGCAGCATCCGTTCCATGAAGAAGCGACCTGTCACAAGCTTGGTCGTCAGATAGGGGCTCGCGCCGCTGCTCGCAATCTTGTCGTGAGTAACCTTCGCCATTTTCGCCCACATATAGCCGAGCGTGACCAGCCCGAACAGTTGCAGGTAATCGGTGGCGGCAGCGCCGGCATTATCGGGCTTCATCATGGCATTCTGCATCAGCCAGGTGGTGGCCTGCTGAAGATGGCCAAGGCCAGCCGACAACGGCGTGACAAAAGGCTTCATTGTCTCGTCGGCCCCCTGCTCCTTGGCAAAGGAAGCGACTTCGCCGAAGAAAGCCATTACGGCACGGCCACCGTCACGCGGCAGTTTTCGCCCGACAAGATCAAGCGCTTGAATGCCATTGGCGCCCTCATAGATCATCGCGATGCGCGCATCGCGCACGAACTGCTCCATGCCTTGCTCGGCGATGTAGCCGTGGCCACCATACATCTGCTGCGCCTGAACGGCGTTGGCAAAGCCGGTCTCGGTGAGAAACCCTTTCAACACCGGGGTCATCAGCCCCATGTGGTCGTCCGCCTCCTGGCGGTCTTTGGGATCGCTGGATCGGTGCGCGACGTCGCTCTTGAGCGCAGTCCAGATCACCATCGCCCGCGCGGCCTCGTTGAAAGCGCGAATGGTGAGTAGCGTGCGGCGCACGTCGGGATGCACGATGATCGGATCAGCCGGCTTGTCCGGCGCTTTCGCACCCGACAGCGCGCGACCCTGCAAGCGGTCGCGGGCGTAGGCCGCCGCGTTCTGGTAGGCCACCTCCGACTGCGCCAGCCCCTGCACGGCAACACCGAGCCGCGCCTCGTTCATCATCACGAACATGCCCTGCATGCCCTTGTTTTCCTCGCCGATCAGCCAGCCGGTGGCATCGTCATAATTCATGACGCAGGTCGAATTGCCGTGAATGCCCATCTTGTGCTCGATCGAGCCGCAGGTGACGCCGTTGCGCGCGCCAAGCGAGCCGTCCGCATTGACCAGGATTTTCGGCACCACAAACAGCGATACGCCCTTGATGCCGGCCGGTGCGCCCTCGATTCTGGCCAGCACGAGATGAATGATATTCTCAGCGAGATCATGCTCGCCGGCTGAAATGAAGATCTTGGTGCCTGATATCTTGTAGCTGCCGTCGCTTTGCTTGACGGCCTTGGTGCGCAGAAGACCGAGATCGGTGCCGCATTGCGGCTCGGTGAGGTTCATGGTGCCGGTCCATTCACCGGCAACCATCTTCGGCACGAATATCGCTTTCTGTTCGGGCCTGCCGTGGACGATCAACGCCGCAGTCGCGCCCATGGTCAGACCGCCGTACATGGAAAAGGCCATGTTCGCCGAACACTGGAATTCGGTGACGGCCTGGCTCAATGTGACCGGCAGGCCCTGGCCGCCAAATTCGGTCGGCGCCGAAAGACCGAGCCAGCCGCCCTCGGCGACCTGCTTGAAGGCCGCTTTAAAACCTTTCGGCGTGGTTACGCTGCCGTCGTCATGGCGCGTGCAGCCTTCGAGATCGCCGGTGCGATTGAGCGGCTGCAACACTTCTTCGCTGAGTTTGGCCGCCTCGCCCAAGACGGCATCACGCACATCGGCTGAGGCATCGCTGAAGCCGGGGAGATTGTCGTAGCGGTCGATCTGAAAGACGTCGTTGAGCAGGAAATTGACGTCCTCAAGAGGGGCTTTGTAGATCGGCATGACGTTCTCCCGGAGAGGTCTTGGGTATCGTTCTTGGGCATATCTGAAAGCGGACCTTACCCACTTCCTTGAGTCGAGGGCAGGTCCTATCGCAATCGCGCGATGGTCTTGCGACGTGTCGTCTACGACTTCACCAGTTGCTCTCCCATCAGGCGATGCAACAGATTGACGGCTTTTAGCGGGCGAACCATCACCTTGAAATGCGTGATGCGATCGTCCGCGTCAAAGGTGATGATATCGACGCCGTTGATCGTGATGCCATCGACTTCGCTTGCAAATTCCAGCACGGCGCCGGAGCCGCTGGTCCATTCGCCGACATAGGTGAAGGTAGGACCGCCCCACACCTTGGTCGCGCTGGTCAGATATTTGAAAGTAACGTCACGGCCGCGCTGCGGCGTATGCACCACGGGGCTTTCGAACACGACATCGGGATGGAGCAGGTCCCACAGCTCGGTGTGATCCTGCGACTTGATAAAGCCATGCCATCTTTGAAGGCCGCCGATCGCTGTCACAAGACGCCTCCCACGGACGACGCACCGGATCAGCCGGTTCGCTTACCTGCTTATATGCATATTGACGCATATGCATCAATGCGCATAAAGTCAAGCGTGTTAGTTTGTGACCATTCCAGACCGGAAGGGAGGCGACCCTTGGCCCTTGCTGACGCCATTCTCGCTTGCCTGACCGAGCATCCGATGACGGGCTATGAGCTCGCCAAGACGTTCGATTCCTCGATCGGCTTTTTCTGGAAGGCCGACCATCAGCAAATCTACCGGGAGCTTTCCAAGCTGCGCGAACGCGGCCACATCCAGGGCCGCGAGGTCGTCCAGTCCGGCAAACCCAACAAGCTGGTCTATACGCTGACAGCCGAGGGCAAAGCCGCGTTCCGCCATTGGGCTGCCCGGCCATCGACGCCGGCCTCGATCAAGGACGATCTTCTGGTCCGGATCTATGCGCTCGATGCTGTCGATATCGAGCCCCTGCGTGCCGACCTGATGGCGCGGCAGGAACATCACCGCGACCGTTATGAGCGCTATGAACGCATCCTGAGGAAGCGTTTCCCGCTGGGAACCGCGTCCCCTGCCGACATGGGCAAGCTGCTTGGACTTCGCCTCGGCCTGCAACACGAGCGAATGGTCGCGGAGTGGTGCGAGGAAGCCATCGCGGCGCTGTCGGCGATTTCGAATCCCGCGGGCGTTATGCAGTTCGGTTCCAACGATTAAGACAGCCCTAAAGAAACAGCCCGAGCCGCCCGCAAACTTTACGGCTTCCCGGCGTCATTCCTTAACCCGTTATTTACCGTAACGCGAAAAAGTCGAGCTGTAGAGGCAGACGACCCGCGCCGAATTCGATTGTCTCTTCTTCGGGACGCGCGGGGAGGCCGGAGGCGCCAGGTGGGGCGCGGAAGCGGAACCGGACAGAAGCATGAATTCGCGCGTATCGTGGAGTAATGAAGGCATCGATCCTGCTGTCCGGGAGCGCGCCGAGGCCGCCGCGCGCCGGGCCGGCGTCTCGTTGAGCGACTGGCTCAATCTCAATTTGGGTGACACCCCTCCTCCGAACTTCCGCGCCCCCCCGGATCAACGGCCGGCCATGCCCGCGCGGGAAAGCCGGGACGTGGCCGACATTCACCAGCGGCTGGACGCTATCACGCGCCAGATCGAACAGATTTCGCAAGCCAAGCCTCGCAGTGATATGGCGCGCAGCGACGCCCCGCGCAGCGAGCCGCCCGTCGCGCAGCAATTAAACGATGCCATTGCGCGCCTTGATGCGCGGCTCTCGCAGATTTCCAACCCGGCACCGGCGCGCCAGCGCCAGGCGCAGGAAAAGCAGCTCCAGTCCGAGATGGTCGAGCGCGCGGCGACGCAGGTCTATCGCCCCTCGCCCCCGCTCAACCCGGCCTCGTTCGATTCCGCGATTGCAGAGATTTCCGCGCGCCAGAACGAACTCGATAGCTTTGCGCCTCAGCCGATGCTGCGCAGCGCGCCGCCGATCGCACCGGCAGCAGCCTATGCGCCGCCACCTGCTGCCACCTACGCTCCGCCGCCCCCACCGCCGGGGCCTGATTTTTCGTCGCTGGAACGGCATCTCGTCAACATCACGAGCCAGATCGAATCTCTGCGGCGGCCCGATCACATCGACCAATCGATCGCGGCCTTCCGCAGCGAGTTGGCAGAAATTCGTCATGCCATCACCGAGGCGATGCCGCGCCGGGCGATCGAATCGATCGAAAACGAGATCCGTTCGCTTTCCCGCCGGATCGACGATAACAGGCAGAACGGCAGCGACAGCCAGGCACTCGCCGGCATCGAACGCGCACTCGGCGAAATCCGTGAAGTGTTGCGCTCGCTGACCCCGGCCGAGCAGCTCGCGGGCTATGACCAGGCCATCCGCAACCTGACCGGCAAGCTCGATCAGATCATTCGGGCCAACGACGATCCGTCGACGATTCACCAGCTCGAAGGCGCAATCGCAGCGCTTCGCGCCATCGTCTCCAATGTCGCGTCCAACGATGCCTTGGCACGGCTGAGCGACGACGTGCATACCTTGTCCGCCAAGGTCGATCAGTTGGCCCGCACCGACGGCCGATCCGACTCGCTCGCCGCACTCGAACAGCGCATCGCCGCCTTGATGTCGTCGCTGGAAAGCCGCGAGCAGCGTCCCTCGACCCATGAGAATTCCGAGCAAATCGAACGCGCCTTGCTCGCTTTGTCCGATCGCCTCGACCGGATCCCGGTCGGCAACGACGGCGCGTCGGCGTTGGCCCATCTCGAGCAGCGCGTATCCTATTTGCTCGAACGGCTGGAGGCTTCCTCCGATCACCGCTCCGGTAATCTCGGACGGGTCGAGGAAGGCTTGCAGGATGTTCTGCACCATCTTGAGCGTCAGCATGCCAGCATTGCCAGCTTCGTCTCCAGCAGCCGAAGCGAGCCGGTCGTTCAGGACAGCGGGCTTGCGGACCTCGTCAAGCGCGAACTGTCCGACATTCGTTTCAGCCAGACCGAAACCGATCGCCATACGCAGGATTCGCTAGAGGCCGTCCACAACACGCTCGGCCATGTGGTCGATCGTCTCTCGATGATCGAGGGCGATCTGCGCACCGCGCGCGCGCAGCCGGTGGCAGCCGCTGCCGCACCAAGCTTCGCGGCGCCGGCCCCGCCCGCTCCCGAGCCTCCCTATTTCGCGCCGAAGACGCCTGAACCGGCCTATGCGGAACCGACCTATCCGGAAACTGAGGCCACAAGCCTTGAGACCGAGCCGGTCGCAATCGCGCCGCAGATCAAGCCCGAATTGCCGAACCCTGCGGATACGCAGGAGTATTTTGTCGCCGCGCCGCGGGATTTC
Source organism: Bradyrhizobium sp. (assembly GCA_049509335.1). Lineage (GTDB taxonomy): Bacteria > Pseudomonadota > Alphaproteobacteria > Rhizobiales > Xanthobacteraceae > Bradyrhizobium. The sequence continues at coordinate 55,951 of JBEKZZ010000018.1, forward strand.
CATGCGGCTTCTCAGGCAGAGAAGGCCCCGGCTCCACCCCGGACCATCAGTGAAATTCTGGAACCGCATACAGCGCCCTCACGCGTTGCGATTGCCCCGGATCTGCCTCCCGACCATCCGCTCGAGCCGGGCACGCGGCCACAGGCACGCGCCGCCACGCCATCGGAGCGCATCGCTGCCTCCGAGAGCGTCATCAGCGATATTCCCGCCGCTGCTCCGAAAGAACCCGTCAGCACCTCGAGCTTCATCGCTGCCGCGCGCCGTGCCGCGCAAGCCGCGGCCGCAGCACCGCCGCCCGACAAGGCTGGAAAGCAACTGAAGGCAGCGCAGGCCGCCGGTCAGGCCAAGGCGGCATCGACCATAACCTCGAAGATCCGTTCCCTGCTCGTCGGCGCCAGCGTCGTCGTGATCGTGCTCGGCACGTTCAAGATGGCGATGACGCTGCTCGACACCGGCGCCCCGCCGGCCATGGAAAACTCAGGCGATGCATCATCGCCGGCTTCGCCGGCCGATAACAGCGGAAGCCCGGCACCGGCCCAGACTCAGCCCTCGATGACGTCGCCGGTTCCGATCGGACGACAATCCCTCAACAATGCGGCCTCTGGCGATGGTATCGCTTCGGTGGCCATTCCACAGAACTCGGTTGTGCCTTCGTTGTCCTCTGCGGGCGACGTGACCGGAACGATCCCGCTTTCGCCGACCTCGTCGGGCACCAGCAAACTGACGATGATACAGGTTCCGCCGACCGAGAGGCTGCCGGAGACAATCGGCGGTCCCGTTCTGCGGGCCGCCGTACTCAAGGGCGACCCGACCGCGGCCTATGAAGTCGGCGTACGCTTCGCAGAGGGCAAAGGCGTCGCAGCCAATTACGACGAAGCCGCCAAATGGCTCGACCGCGCCGCCCAGGCCGGCGTGGTGCCGGCGATCTTCAGGTTGGGCACCTTCTACGAGAAGGGCCTGAGCGTGAAGAAGGATATCGACATCGCCCGACGTTACTACATGCAGGCGGCCGAACGCGGCAACGCCAAGGCGATGCACAACCTCGCGGTGCTGGACGCTGACGGTGGCGGCAAGGGCGCCGACTACAAGAGCGCGTCGCAATGGTTCCGTAAAGCGGCCGATCGCGGCATCGCCGACAGCGAGTACAATCTCGGCATTCTCTACGCTCGCGGCATCGGCGTCGACCAGAACCTCGCCGAATCCTTCAAGTGGTTCAGTCTGGCCGCGGCCCAGGGTGACGCAGATGCTGGCCGCAAACGCGATGACATTGCCAAGCGGCTTGACCCGCAGTCGCTCGCTGCCGCCAAGCTGGCGATCCAGACCTTCACGCCCGAACCTCAACCTGACGACGCCGTCAATGTGGCAGGCCCCGCAGGCGGATGGGATTCGGCGCCGCTGCAGGCGGGACCCACAAAGGCCGCCGTCAAGCCGGTAGCGACCAAGCGCACGGCGGCGGCGCACTGAAGTTAGCGCCCCCCGACCTATCCGCAATCGGCAAAGCCGATTAAACAACACGACATCCTGGTATCCCGCGCCGACCGAGGGCGCTGAAGAGGTGTGTGTTGCCGGAAGATCGCGAAGACCATCGTGGTCCATTTCAGAGTTCGCCGACCGGTCCATGGGTCGCGCCGCCGCGCGCTGCCACCACCAAGCCGTCTCCGGTGCAGCCGAGCGCCACGCCCGGATTGAGGCGTCGGCCGATCTGGTCGGTGCTGATTTTTTCTCTTCTGATTCTGGGGATCGGCATCCGTGCCTATCGAGACATGTCGCGTCCGGAGGCGTGGACCTATTGGAAGGAGTCCTATCTCTCGCCGAGCATGACGTCTTCCGCACTTCCAAAGGTCGACCTCGATGGCGCCGATCGCGCCCGGCCGGCATTGGCGATCAGCGGGACGATCGGTGCAGCCAGCGCCGTCTGGTTGCGCGAGCGGCTCGACGAAGCTCATCTCGCAGCAGGCGATGTCGTGTTGCTGTCTTCCCCGGGCGGCAATCTCGATCAGGCGCTGATCATGGGCGAGATCATTCGCTTACGCGGGCTCGCAACCGCGGTCGGAACCGCGGATGCTTCCGGCCGGATCACGCAATCCTACTGCGCCAGCGCCTGTGTTCTCGTTTATGCAGGCGGTATGCCCCGCTACGGCATCGAAGGCTCGACGCTGGGCGTCCACCGGTTTACGACCTCCCTGACCGGCCGCGACCCCATCGGCGATGCACAGCGAATCACAGGAACGGTCTTGCGCTACATGACCAAAATGGGGGTCTCCTCCACCGTCGTGGAGGCGATGTCCGCAACCCGTGACGTCCGCTGGCTGGACCCAACGGAGGCCCTGACGATGAAACTCGTGACCGAGCCGATCGGAAAGTCCGAGGCGGCTCGCCGTTAATCGTTATTCTTCACCACGTCCGAACTAACCGCGCGGGATGCGGTAAAAATATCGCCGCGCGCGGATTCTTTAATCCCTCAAGCTGCCGATTTCGGCTATGCAGGGGCGCGGCTTTTTAGCCTGCCCCCCCAGGAAACCAGGCCACAGGCGGTTTCGGCCGGCCTCACGGTCCATCCGGAAGCGACGCGCGTGCAGCTTTATCTCCCGATCGCCGACATTCCGGTCAATATTTTGCTCATCCTCGCCATGGGCGCGGCGGTCGGCTTCGTCTCGGGCATGTTCGGCATCGGCGGCGGATTCCTGATGACGCCGCTGCTGATCTTCATCGGCATTACGCCGGCGGTCGCGGTCGCCTCCGTCGCCAGCCACATCGCCGCCTCGTCATTCTCCGGCGCTATTTCCTATTGGCGCCGCCGCGCCATCGATCCCACACTGGCGCTGGTACTGTTATGCGGCGGCACGATCGGCACCGCGCTTGGCGTATGGACCTTCACGCTGTTGCGTTCGCTCGGCCAGCTCGACCTGATGATCGCCCTCTCCTATGTCGTGCTGCTCACCGCCGTGGGCGGGCTGATGTTCTGGGAAGGCTTGCGTTCGATGCTTCGCGTACGGCGCGGCATCGCCGTGTCGCTGCGCCGGTCCGGCAGTCACGGATGGATCCACGGCCTGCCGTTCAAGATGCGTTTCAAGCGCTCCAAGATTTATCTGTCGGTCATTCCCGTGATCGCCGTCGGCCTGATCATCGGCTTTATCGGCGCCATCATGGGTATCGGCGGCGGCTTCATCCTGGTTCCGATCATGATCTATTTCCTGCGGGTACCGACGTCGACCGTGATCGGGACCTCCATGGTGCTGACGCTTGTCACCATGGTGTTCGCCACCATCCTCCATGCGGTCACCAACCAACTGGTCGACGCTGTGCTGGCGCTGATCCTGATGACCGGCGGCGTCACCGGCGCCCAGTTCGGCGCGCGTGCCGGGCAGAAAATTCGCGGCGAGCATTTGCGGCTCCTGCTCGGGCTTCTGATTCTCGCCGTCGGCATTCGTTTTGCGGTCGAACTCATCATCCAGCCCGACGATCTCTTCACCATCCGCGAAGCCGGAGGCGCCGCATGAGCGGACGTTTCCTGAAAGCCGCAGTTGGGGTGCTGTTCGCGGTCGGCGCGGCTGGCGTTACCTCGCCGGCGCGGGCGGAACGGCTGATCGTCTCGGTCTCCAACCATCGGGTGACTGTGACGCCGAAGTATTCCGGCGAGGAGCTGGTGTTGTTCGGCTCGGTCGAAAAGGACTCTTCGACACCCGCCACCCGCAACAGCTACGATCTCGTCGTCACCGTGCTCGGCCCCCGCGCCGACATGGTGACGCGGCGCAAGGAACGCAAATTCGGCATCTGGATCAATACCGACTACCGCGAATTTCTTCAGGTGCCGACTTATCTGGCGCTGTTTTCCAACCGGCCGTTCGATGCGATCGCCGCGGCGGACGTGGAACGGCGGCAGCAGCTCGGCCTCAACAACGTGCTGCTGACCCAGCGGGTCGGGACGGATTACGCCGACGTCGTGCCCAACGATGCGTTCCGCAGCGCCTTTGTCCGGTTGCGGAGCGAACACGGACTTTATCGCGAAGAGACCTCGGCGGTCACCTTCCTGACGCCGACGTTGTTCCGCACCGGCATTCCGTTGCCGGCCGAGGTGCCGATCGGGACCTACACGGTCGAGATCAAGCTGTTTTCCGACGGCGTCCTGATCACGCGGACTGAAACCGCCTTCGACATCGTCAAGGTCGGCTTCGAGCAGTTCGTCGCCACGAGCGCCCATCAGGACGGCTTGCTCTATGGCGCGTTCACCGCATTCATGGCGTTGATGGCCGGCTGGATGGCATCCATCGTTTTCCGCAAGGACTAACGCACTGGCGAGGGCTGCGTTTTCGCCATCTCGCGCCGGCTACAGCTAATGCTGGCTAGCGGATTGCCGGCCAATCCGCGGAGATTCTTAAGCAAAGATTATCGAAGGTATCGTAGGGAACGGGTTGCACCGCAGATGGTCGCAGCTCATCGAGGATCCCGTCTTGCAAGCATCTCCCGGAATTCCAGGCCGTTGTTATTTCGCAATTTTCATACTGGCCACCGCGACGCTGTCCTACCAGATCATGATCACGCGTTTCTTCAGCGTGATGCTGTATTACCATTTCGCGTTTGCTGCCATTTCGCTCGCCATGCTCGGCCTTACGCGCGGGGCGATGGTGGTTTACAACGACCCGGCCCGCTACGCCCCTGATCGGGTCGGCGTGGAATTTGCCAACCACGCGGCGTGGTTTGCGATGTCAGGCGTCGGCGCCATGATTGCGTTTCTGTGCGTGCCGCTGGTCGTTCCCGCGGACTACGTGATGATAGCGCTCGGGATCGCAACGGTCGCCTTTGTAAGACCCTTTACCGAAAGCGGCGTCTGCATCACGCTTCTGCTGACACGCCTGCCCTATAGCGGCGGCTGGCTTTATGCGGCCGATCTCGCAGGGGCCGCGCTCGGATGCATCGGGGTTATCCTCCTGTTGCTCGTCGTCGACCCCGTGAGCGCAACGTTGGGGATCGGCGCTTTGGCCGCCGGCGCGGGCTGGATCATGGTGCGCGATAGCGGGGACTTCCGCAGCCTGCGCCTGAGCGGCGCCGTCGCGCTGACGCTTGCCGCCGCGGCGGTCCTGCATACCGGATTAGCCGTTTCCGGCAACAGCCATCTCGGCGTGTTCTGGGCCAAGGGCACGGCGCAGATGGGAACGCTGTTCGAGCGCTGGAACACCTACTCCCGCATCAGGGTGATTGCGCTCGGCGAGTCCGAGCCGTTCGGCTGGGGTTTTGCCCATACGCCGGAGACAAAGATCGACCAGCATATCCTCGATATTGATGCGGGCGCGAACACGGTCATCACGCGGAACGACGGCGACATCAGCAAGCTCGCCTACCTGAAGGACGACGTTATCAATGCCGCCTATCTGGTGCAGCCAATGGCCGACGTCGCGGTCGTCGGCGTCGGCGGTGGCCGCGACATTCTCTCCGGGCTGCTTTTCGGCGCCAAGCACATCCGCGCGATCGAGATCAACCCCGCGATCTTCGAAGTCCTCACCGATAAATTCGCCGACTTCTCCGGTCATCTCGATCGTCAGCCCGGCGTATCCCTGGTCAATGCCGAGGCCCGCAGCTACATCAACCACTCATCCGAGCGATACGACCTCGTCCAGATCTCGTTGATCGACACATGGGCCGCAACCGCGGCCGGCGGACTGACGCTCACGGAAAACCGGCTTTATACGACGGAAGCGTGGGATGACTTTTACGGCGCGTTGAAGCCGGGCGGCATGCTGTCGGTATCGCGCTGGTTCGACCCGAAAACCCATCGCGTCGAGCTCTACCGTCTCGTGGCGATCGCAGCGAGCGCGCTCCAGCGCAAAGGCGTGCCGGCGGCAGAGCTGTCGGATCATGTCATCGCGGTGAATGTCGATAACATCGTCACCGTAATCACCCGTCCGGACGCCTTGACGAAGGCGCAATGGCAGCACGCGCGGATGAGGCTTGAGGCCCAGGGCTTCAAGATATTCCTCGGACCGGATGTCCCCTACGACGCCATCACGTCGACGCTGATGTCGGGCAAGGCGGACACGGCGTTCTTTGCCTCGCTGGTGGAAAATATCACCCCCTCGACCGACGACAATCCGTTCTTCTTCTTTACCGAACGCTTTACGAATCTTCTCGCCAAGCCGGCAGCCACGCTGTCCAACAACAACGCGGCGATCAGCATGACGCTGGTTCTGATCGTGATGGGATTTCTGGCCTGCCTCTACTACATCGTCACGCCGTTCGTTCGCCTCGCGAAGCGGATGCCGCTGTCGGTGCTGACGCCCCCGGTCACCTATTTCTGCGCCATCGGCATGGGCTTCATGCTGATCGAGATATCGCAGATGCAGCGGCTGATGGTCTTCCTTGGACATCCCGTCTACGGGCTCGCCGTCGTGCTGTTCACGATCCTGCTTTTCAGCGGGATCGGCAGCACCACAGTCGGTTCGGATGAGCCTCGGCCGGGTGCCGTCATCGCGAGGGTTATTGCGCTCCTGACAACGCTCGCCGTCGCGGGCCTGCTCACGCCCTGGTTGACGGCTTCTGCGCGATCGGCCGCCACCGACATGCGCATTCTGCTGTCGGTGCTGCTGCTGGCACCCCCGGCATTCTGCATGGGGATGATGTTCCCGATGGGCTTGAGCGTCTGGCGGCGCCATCAGGAGCTGCTTCCGTTCTTCTGGAGCGCCAACGGCATTACGTCGATGTTTGCCTCGGTGCTCGGCATGGCCCTGTCTATCGCCTTCGGCATTGCCAACACGTATGCGATCGGCGTGGCCTTCTATGGCGTCTGCGCGGTCATGATCGTCGTCAGCCGCGGGGCGCACCGCCTGAGCCAGAATGATGTCACCCCCGCGGCCATGGTCGTAGCTCCGTCGATCCAGCCGGCGCTTGCTGATGCGGCCGCCGGATTAGCTGCCCGCGAACAGATTGAAGCTACCGCGCCTGCGGACTAACGCGGCAGCTCAATAACCGTCTTCATGAATTCCGCAACACCGTGCGGGCGAACGCGGCTTAGGCTTTAAGGCATATCGCTGCGACTGGCCCGCAAACACGATGTCGTCCCCGCCAACCGGTCGACGTGACAGATTCGATTTTCAAACAGCCACGAATGCTCCAACACCGTCATTGCGAGCCAACGGGTCGCGCGAATGCGCGCCCGATGACAGGCTCCTCGAAGCAATCCAGAACTTGCCGTGCCCAAAGTCTGGATTGCTTCGTCGCTTGCGCTCCTCGCAATGACGCAGACCTGCATCCTCGCAACGCGGATGCGCCCGAGTGATGCATTTACATCGTCCCTCGAAAGTCAGAGGGCGCAGGGAAAGCCGGATGCCCAAGCGCACCCGCAGCCTCGCGTGCAAAATAAAAAACACACGAGTTATTCACCACAGGTTCACCGGATCAAGCCGGCCTTCCCTGCGCAATGGTTTTAACGGCTACTTCGCGCTCTCCCTGGTGATCGGGCTTTCTTGCCACCATCCCCGGCGTGAAGCGCCAGCTTCATCGCCAGGTTGACATCAGCGTCGAGATGTCAGGACCACACGACTTCGCCGTACGCGAGATCAACGTCATTCGTCGTTTGACGTAACCCGCGTCCACCGCATCCCGCACCCAACGTCCGTGACGATCGCGAAACGCCCCTTTGATAAGGGCGGGACGGCGCGAGCTTGTAGAGATGATTTGCCCGACGGGCAAAGCGGGAAATTTTTCGCTGGAAGGCTGGACAGGGAAATCGCCGAATTGCCCGTCGGGCAAATCACTCAATCAAGGCGACCGGCGCTCATTTCCGTATCGCGAGGAACGCGCCGATCTCAGGCGCCGGCGATTTGATCTCGACCACAACGGAGTCTTCGATGGCCTCCAATCCGTGGAGGACTCCTTTGGGGTGTCGACAAACATCGCCCGGACCCATGATGAACTCTTCCGAGCCGACCGTCGACTTCACTTTACCCTTCACAAGGTAGGCAATCGATTCGTGCGTGTGGGTGTGAAGCGGGGCGCCGACTCCCGCCGCATAGTGGATCTCGAGGAATGTCATCTCATCGCCCTTGATAAGCGGCTTGACCAGGATATTGCCGCCATACACCGGCTTACCCTCGATGGCACTTACAACCATCGCCTCGACGTCAGCATTTCTCGACTTGATCACACGGGCCTCCCTTGGAGCCTATTCGGCTCCAATCCTTCGTTTTGACGCGTTTTCTTCACGCGAACCGGTTCCCATTTCGCTCGAAAACGCCCCAGGTGACAATCCCAATCGACAGAAAACGACGAGAACCTCACGGGCTCAACGACACCGTGACGCCGCGATGGTGTGCAGCCTGACATCGCCGAGCACATGCGCCATGAAACCGGCCGTCTGAAAAATTTTCGCAAACGCGTCGTCGCGGATGCTCAGGCCCCCGGTATAGGCGCCGAAGGAAGGCATCACGGCGCGATCGCCGTCGCTGGCAAAACAACGCCGTTCCAGCCAGCGCGCCCGCGTCGCGACCCGCGCCTTGGGGTGAAGATGTCCAGCAATTTCGCCGATAGCGCCCGTGGGCACGTGCCGGAACACGATCGGGCCGATGGCGACTTCACTTGCGACGATGCCGCCGAGATTGGACGGTAACGCCGGATCGTGATTGCCGGAAATCCAGATCCAGTCGCGCCGCACTTGTAGCGCCGTGATCGCCTCGCGGTCAGGCGCCGACAAGCGCTCATGCGCGGTGTGGTCATGAAAACTGTCGCCGAGTGCGATCACGGTCTTCGGATCGTGGCGCGCGATGACCGAAGCGAGCCGGCTCAGCGTTGCGATCGTATCGTAAGGCGGCAGCAAGACGCCGCGCGCCGCAAAGCTCGATCCCTTTTCGAGATGAAGATCGGACACGACGAGCAGGCGTTGCTCTTCCCAGAACAGCGCGCCGGAGAGATCGGCCGACAAGGTGACGCCGGCGATTTCGAGGCTCGCGGTATGCGCGACGGCCGCCTCAAATTCCAGAAAACTTCCGCCCGCGTTCACAGCCTACCCCGTCGCCTCTTTGACCAGTTCCTCGGCGGCTTCCGCCAGGAGTTCGTCCGAGGCCTCGCCATAGACCGCTTCGCGGCCGATTTCCAGCATCACGGGTACCGCCAGCGGCGAAACCCGATCGAGTTCCCGGTGGGTGATTCGGCCCCTGATGCGCGTCAGCATATCACTCAAACGGCGCAGATCGAGCAAGCCGGTCGCGGCATCGGCGCGGGCCGCGCGCAGCAGCACGTGGTCGGGCTGATGCTTGCGCAGGACGTCGTAGATCAGGTCGGTCGAGAACAGCACCTGGCGGCGGGTTTTTTCCTCGTCGGTGAAGCGCCGCGCGATCAGGCCCGAAATCAGCGCGCAGGTGCGGAAGGTGCGCTTCATCAGCGCGGATTCGGCAAGCCACGCTTCGAGATCGTCACCCAGCATGTCCGGATCGAACAGCGCGTTGAGGTCGAGTTTGCCCTGCCGGATCATGAATGACATATCGCCGAGCCCCCAGATCGCCAGCGCGTATTCATTGGCGACAAAGCCGAGCGGGCGCGCGCGGGCGCGCTCCAGCCGGCGTGTGAGCAGCATACCAAGCGTCTGGTGCGCCAGCCGCCCCTCGAAGGGATAGCAGACGAGATAATGCTTGTTGCCGCGCGGAAACGTTTCGACCACCAGTTCGCGCGCGGCCGGCACGCGCGACAGATGCGCCTGGAGCGAAAGCCAGTCGCGCACCTGCTCCGGCAGGCCGTTCCAGGCGCGCTTGTCGGCCAGCAGGTTGCGCACCCGTTCGGCGAGATAGGTCGAGAGCGGAAACTTGCCGCCCATATAAGACGGCACCTTCGGATCGGAATCGTTGGCGCGCGAGACGTAGACCTGGTCTTCCGACAGTTGCTCGTAGCGCACCACTTCGCCGCCGAACACAAAAGTGTCGCCGACCGAAAGCCCCTCGATAAAATATTCCTCGATCTCGCCGAGCATGCGGCCACCGCGTGCAACCACACCGGTCGATCCCTTGTTATTTCCCTGACCACCGCCGCGTGAACGCACCAGGCGAACTTTCAGCATCGCCTCTTCGACGATGGTCCCGACATTAAGGCGGTAGCTCTGCAGCACCTTCGGATTGGTGACACGCCAGCGGCCGTTTTTGTCCTGCTTGATGCGCGCAAAGCGCTCATAGGTCTTCAGCGCATAGCCGCCGGTGGCGACGAAATCGACCACGTCGTCGAAGTCGGTACGCCCGAGGTCAGCATAAGGCGCAGCCGTCCGCACCTCTTCGTAGAGCGCATCAGCCAGAAAAGGCTCGCCGCAGGCGCAGCCCAGCACGTGCTGCGCCAGAACATCCAGCCCACCGGTCCGGAGCGGCGGCGTATCCTGCGCGTTTTCCCTGACCGCATCGATCGCGACCCGGCATTCCAGAACTTCAAAGCGATTGGCCGGCACCAGTACCGCGCGCGAAGCCTCGTCGAGGCGGTGATTGGCACGGCCGATCCGCTGCATCAGCCGCGAGGCGCCCTTGGGCGCGCCGACATTGATGACGAGATCAACATCGCCCCAGTCGACGCCGAGATCGAGCGAGGAGGTACAGACCACGCCGCGCAGTCTGCCGGCGGCCATGGCCTCCTCGACCTTGCGGCGCTGGGCCACGTCGAGCGAGCCGTGATGCAGCGCGATCGCAAGCCCGTCATCGTTCATCCGCCACAGGTCCTGAAACAGCATCTCGGCCTGACTGCGGGTATTGACGAACACCAGCGTTGTCTTGTTACGTTTGATGAGGTCGTAGATCTCGCCAAGCGCGTGGCGCGCGGTATGCCCGGCCCAGGGCAGGCGCTCGCGCGTATCCAGCATCTCGACGATGGGCGCGGCTGCGCCGCCCGCGATCACAATGTCGGCCGATTGAGGCTCGCCGTTCGGCTGCGGCACCAGAAACCGCGACAGCTGCTCTGGCTCCGCCACCGTTGCCGACAGTCCGATGGCGCGGATTTGTGGCGCCAGCCGCCATAGCCGCGCCAGCCCAAGTGCCAACAGGTCGCCACGTTTGGAGGTCACGAGTGCGTGCAACTCATCGAGCACGATGCGCCTGAGTTGCGAAAACAAAAACGGCGCATCGTCGGACGACAGCAACAGCGCCAGTTGCTCAGGCGTGGTGAGCAGGATGTCCGGCGGATAACGCCGCTGCCGCTGCCGCCGCGATACCGGCGTGTCGCCGGTGCGGGTTTCGACCTTGACCGGCAATCCCATCTCGGCGATTGGCGTTTCCAGGTTGCGCGCGATGTCGACCGCGAGCGCCTTGAGCGGCGAGATGTAGAGCGTGTGCAGGCCGCGGCTGCGCTGCACAGAGCGGCCGGTGGAGATGAGGTCGCTACGCTTCTCCTCACTCAATTCGACCAATGTCGGCAAAAAGCCCGCGAGCGTCTTGCCGGCCCCGGTCGGCGCAATCAGCAACGCGGATCGGTCCTCACGCGCCTTTTCAAGCAAGGCCAACTGATGTTCACGCGGCGACCAGCCGCGCGAGGCGAACCAGCGCAAAAAGATTTCGGGCAGCGGCGCGGGAGCAAACAGATCTGCTCGATCTGTCGTCACGGCTTTGCCGCAACCACGACGAGACCCGGCACCGGACTATTGCTCTCGTTGCGGAACGACTGCTCCTCACACTGCGACAGTGTCAGCCCCGCCAGCATGAGGGCGTTGCGAACATAATGCGGGCTGTGGGCATAACGAAACCCTTCGCCGATAATGACGCCATCGCCTGCATGCCGCTCCAGCGTGAACGCAACGAGGCCGCCGGTGACGAGGATCCGGCAGGCCTCCGTCAGCACCGGAACGAGATCGGGAACGTAAACCATGGCGTCGGCGGCGAGGATCAGATCGGCGCAGGCCGCAGGTCTTGCACGCAAACCCTCCAGCATGTCGCCAGCCTCGAGCTCGGCATAAAGCCCGGTGGCCTTCGCCTGCTCGATCATGCGTGGGGACAGATCGATGCCGATGAAATGGTCGACTTCCTTCGCGAAGGCCGTTGCCGCCAAGCCTGTGCCGCAGCCGAGATCGATCGCCCGCTTGAAGAAGGCCGGTTTCTTCACGGCGTGGCGCGCCGCCAACACCGCCTTGAACAACAGTGACGGCCCACGATAACCGAGATCGTCGATCAGCGCGCGATCGAATCTCGGCGCATATTGATCGAACAGCGTCCGCACATAGGCCGGCGGCATCGCAGATAATTCCTCTGCCCCCAGCCGCATCAGCCTTAAGCTCGCGCCGTGTGGATCGTCGGCATCGGCATCGCGCGCCTTCCTGAAAGCTGTGATCGCCGCATCGCGCTCGCCGAGCTGTTGGCGGATTTCGCCAAGCGTGAACCAGGCAGAGACAAAAGCAGGCGCGAGTTCGATGGCCTGCTCCAGCAAATCGGCGGCGGCCACAAGGTCGCCCTTGAGCTGCAGGTCGCGCGCGAATTCATAGCGGCGGTCGGCAATCAGATCGCCGGAGGAAAGGAATAAGCGCGCGGGCATGAGTTTTATACTCGGCTCGTGGGTTCACCTCTCCCCGTCGGGGAGAGATCGGTGGGACGCGAAGCGTCTCACCGGGTGAGGGGCATTTGGGCTCTATCGATGAACCAAGAACCCTCACCCGCCACGCCTTCGCTGCGCTTCGGCACGGCGACCTCTCCCCGCCGGGGAGAGGTAAAAATCGCCGCAACACGCCCTATATATCTAAAATGCGCCCGCAAGACATCCTGACGCCCCAGCCGGCCGGCCTGTGCTGCAAAGTGGGCGGCTTTCATATCGACCCGGTGCGCCCCGTCGAGCGCGCCGTGATCACCCACGGCCATTCCGACCATGCGAGGGCTGGCCATGGCGCGGTGCTGGCCACCCGGGAAACGCTCGACATGATGCGGCTGCGCTATGGCGATAACTTCGCTCGTTCCACGCAGGCAATTGCTTACGGCGAGGAATTGCGGCTCGGCGACGTCACGGTCAAGTTCCACCCCGCGGGTCATGTGCTGGGGTCAGCGCAGATCGCGGTGACATGCGAAAACACGCGCGTCGTCGCCTCGGGCGATTACAAGGATGCGCCCGATCCGACCTGCGCACCATTCGAGGTCGTTCCCTGCGACGTCTTCATTACCGAAGCGACCTTCGGCTTGCCGGTATTCCGCCACGGCGATGCGGCGGATCAGGTGAAGAAGCTGCTGGCTTCGGTGACGCTGTTTCCGGAGCGGGCGCATCTGGTCGGCGCCTACTCGCTCGGCAAGGCCCAGCGCGTGATCGCGCTGTTGCGCGCGGCCGGGTACGATGCGCCGATCTATCTGCATGGCGCCATGGAGAAGATCACCAATTACTATCAAAGCCGCGGCATCGACCTCGGCGAGGTGCGTCCCGTCAAGGGCATGAAGAAGGCTGATTTGGCTGGCACCGTCACGCTGGCGCCGCCTTCGGCCACTTCCGACGTCTGGACACGGCGATTTCCCGATCCCGTCACCGCCTTTGCGTCGGGGTGGATGCGCGTCAGAGCGCGTGCCCGTCAGGGCGGCGTCGAACTGCCGCTCGTGATTTCCGACCACGCCGACTGGGACGGCCTCACCGCGACCATCCGGGCAACCGGCGCCGGAGAAATCTGGGTCACCCATGGTGAGGGCGACGCGCTGGTGCATTGGTGCAAGACGCAAGGGCTCGCCGCGCGGCCGCTCGCCCTCGTCGGCTATGGTGACGAAGACAGCGGAGAAGACGAGACAGCAGACGAAGGCGGCGACGCATGAATCGCTTTGCCGAACTGCTCGATCGACTCGCCTACGAGCCCGGCCGCAACAACAAGCTGCGCCTGATCACGAACTATTTTCGCGTTGTAGAAGATCCCGACCGCGGCTATGCGCTCGCAGCCCTCACCGGCGCGCTCTCGTTCAAGCACGCCAAGCCCGGCCTCATTCGCGACCTGATCGCGGAACGCACCGATCCGACCTTGTTTGCGCTGTCGTACGATTATGTCGGCGACCTCTCCGAGACGGTGGCGCTGATGTGGCCGAAGGCGACACAGTCTCCCCCCTCCCCCGCTTGCGGGGGAGGTGAAGAATCCGCGAGGCATCAATCGAGGCTTCACAACAACCCGCCGCCGCCGACCCTGAGCGAAGTCGTCACGACGCTGCGCACGCTCGGCAAGACCGGCATGCCGCAGCAGTTGTCGCGCTGGCTCGACGATCTCGATGAGACCGGCCGCTGGGCGCTCTTGAAACTCGTGACCGGCGCAATGCGGATCGGGATTTCCGCACGCTTGGCCAAGACCGCCGCCGCGGCACTCGGCGGCAAGGACGCCCACGAGGTCGAACTGATCTGGCCGGGTCTCACGCCGCCCTATCTCGATCTGTTCGCGTGGCTGGAAGGACGCGGCGAGAAACCCGTCAACCTCGATCCGGCGCCATTTCGTCCGGTGATGCTGGCGCATGCGATCGAGGATACGGATTTTGCGAATCTAAATCCTGCCGACTACATTGCCGAATGGAAATGGGACGGCATTCGCGTGCAGGCCTCTAGCGGCCGCGACGCGGAAGGCCATGTCGTCACCCGGCTTTATTCGCGCAGCGGCGAGGACATCACCAAAAGCTTTCCCGACCTGTTGCCCTCGCTGCATCTGCAAGATTTCTTAGATTCGAAGCTTGATGATTCCCGAAAACCGCTTCACACTTTTCGGCATCAAGCTTCATTCGCAATCGATGGCGAGCTGCTCGTCGTACGAGAGGGCCGTGTGCAGAGCTTCAACGTGCTGCAACAGCGCCTCAACCGCAAAGCGGTCTCGCCAAAATTACTCAAGGAATATCCAATCCACCTGCGGGCCTACGATCTGCTCGACGACGGCGAGATCGATCTGCGCGATCTCACTTTTGCCGAGCGGCGCGAGCGATTGACAGTGTTCGTTGCCAGGCTTGATGATCCCAGAGTGGATCTTTCGCCCATGATTGCCTTCGACAGTTGGGAGACGTTGGCGGCGGCGCGGCGCGATCCCGCCAGTGCCGGCGCTGGCGAAGATTCCGGGGCGGTGGAAGGCGTGATGCTCAAGCGCCGCGATGCGCTCTATTTGCCGGGACGTCCCAAGGGGCAATGGTGGAAATGGAAGCGCGATCCGCATGTCATCGATGCGGTTCTGATGTATGCGCAGCGCGGCCACGGCAAACGCTCGTCCTATTATTCCGATTATACCTTCGGGGTCTGGACCGGCACTGAGGACGACGCGCAGCTTGTGCCGGTCGGCAAAGCCTATTTCGGTTTCACCGACGAAGAGCTGTTGCAAATCGACCGCTTTGTCCGCCGCAATACCACGGAGAAATTCGGACCGGTGCGGGAGGTGGTGCATGAGCCCGATCAAGGGTTGGTGCTGGAAGTCGCGTTTGAAGGCCTGCAACGCTCATCGCGGCATAAATCCGGCGTCGCGATGCGGTTTCCGCGCATCAGCCGATTGCGCTGGGACAAGCCGCCACGCGAAGCGGACCGACTGGAGACACTGGAGCAGCTGTTGAAAGACCCCGCGCTTTCAGAGGCCTCCGAATCCGGCTCGGATTAACAAACCGCAACCGAAATGACAGTAAAACAAGTTCCCACCTTTGCCGATCATGCTTTAGAATACAGCGGGTGGGCTGGATTTGATGTTCGCTACTCGCCGCCGGGAGAAATCGATGCCGAACGATACGAGAGAATTGCCGGCGAGCAACGACGCTCTGCGCCGCTTTCTGGGCGGCTCGCCTCTGGCCGTCGCGTTCCGGCTCATCCTGCTCTCGATCCTGGTCGGGGTGGTGCTGGCGACATTCGGTTTCGATCCCCGGAATATCCTGCACAGTATCCAGATGTTGTTTCAGCGGATCTGGGATCTCGGCTTTGATGCGGTCAACTGGCTGTGGCGTTACTTCCTGCTCGGCGCCGTGATCGTCATTCCAATCTGGCTCTTGATGCGGGTGTTCGGCACCCCGCGCGGGCGATAATCAATAGGCTATTCTCCGTTGAATTCCAGGGTTACGAGCGCGCGGGTTTTTGCCATCGCGGGTCCCGCGATGGTCGCGAACCTCACGACGCCGCTGATCGGTGTCGTCTCGACGATCGCGATCGGACGGCTGGGCGACGCCACCCTGCTCGGCGGCGTGGCGATCACGTCGGTGGTTTTCGATTGCCTGTTCTGGCTGTTTTCCTTTCTGCGCACGAGCACGGTCGCTTTCACGGCGCAAGCGCTCGGCGCCGGCGAGACGCAGGAAATCCGCGCGCTGCTGGTGCGGGGCCTCGCGATTGCCGCGCTGGTCGGCTTTGGCCTGATAGTCCTTCAGATGCCGCTGGGCGTGATCCTGCTCGACGCCATGGGCGGCAGCGAAGGTGTGACCAAAGCCGCGCGGGCCTACTTCGCGATCCGAATCTGGTCGGCGCCGATCGTACTGGCGAACTACGTCGTGCTCGGCTGGCTGATCGGTCAGGCACGCGCCACCTTGGCGCTCGCCATCCAGATCGTCATCAACGTGATCAACATGGCGGCGACCGTTGCGCTCGTGATCGGAATGGATGCAGGGATCGAAGGCGCCGCGGTTGCGGCCGTGGTGGCGGAAACGGTTGGATTAGTGCTGGGCGTGATCGTGGCCCGCACCATCATGCATCAGCCGCTCAGCGTGCCGCGTGCGGCGCTGCTCGATCGCGAAAAACTCTGGCGCATGCTGGCCGTCAACCGCGACATCATGATCCGCACCGCGGCGCTGATTGCGGCACTTTTGTTCTTCACGGCGCAAGGCGCCCGCGCCGGCGACGTGACGCTTGCAGCCAACGCCGTGCTGAACAACTTCCTCCTGATCAGCGCCTTCTTCCTCGATGGCCTCGCCAACGCCGCCCAGCAATTGTGCGGACAGGCCTATGGCGCGCGCGACCGCACCGCCTTCTCCGATTCGGTGCGCCTGGTGCTGTCATGGGGATTCGGCTTTGCGATCGCGGTCGCGCTTTTCTTTACGCTGTTCGGCCCCTGGCTGATCCACACCATGACCGCAAGCGCCAGTGTGCAACAGACCGCGCGAGACTATCTGTGGTTTGTGGTGGCCTCGCCGCTGCTTGCGGTATTCGCTTTTGGCTATGACGGCATCTTCATCGGCGCGACCTGGGCGCGCGAGATGCGCAACCTGATGATCCTGTCGCTGTTATGCTTTCTCGCCACGTGGTTTGCGCTGCGCGGCCTGGGCAATACCGGGTTATGGATCGCCATGCTCGTGCTTTATGCCTCGCGCGGCGGATTGCAGGCGCTGCGCTATCCCGTCAATCTGCGTGCGTCATTCGCTGAGCTTGCGAAAGCGAGCCCGGGCTGAAGGAGTGAGCGATGCAGTTACGTTTCGTCGGCTGCGGCGACGCGTTCGGTTCCGGCGGCAGGAACAACACCTGCTTTCACGTTTCCGGCGAACGAGCCAATTTTCTGATCGATTGCGGGGCATCGTCGCTGCCTGCGCTGAAGCGCGAGCGCATTGCACGAGACGATATCGATCTGATCCTGATCACGCATTTCCACGGCGATCATTTTGGCGGCCTGCCGTTTCTGCTGCTGGATGCGCAATTCATCCGCCGGTCCCGGCCGCTCGTGATCGCCGGCCCCGAAGGAATCGAGACGCGACTCAACCAGGTGATGGAAGCGCTGTTCGAGAACTCGTCGAAGACCGAGCAGCGTTTCGATCTCCGTGTGGTCGCCCTGAAGCCGGAAATATCCAGTAGCTTCGGTGAGGTAAGGGTCACGCCGTTTCCGGTGGTGCACGGCGAATCCGGCGGTCCCTTTTTGGGCTACCGAATCGAGACCGAGGGACGGGTCATCGCCTATACCGCCGACACCGAATGGACCGAGGCGCTGATCCCGCTGGGCCGTGCCGCCGATCTGTTCATTGCGGAAGCCTATACGTTCGACAGGCCGGTGAAAAATCATCTCAGCCTGAAGGCGCTTGAGGCGCATCTCGCCGACATCAAGCCGAAGCGGCTGATCCTGACCCATATGAGCGACGATATGCTCGAACGGTTGGGCGGTCTTCCCTATGAAACCGCCAGCGACAGCCTCATCATCGATATCTAGTACCAACTATCGGTGAAGAATGAGTCGTGATTCAAGGGGGCATGAGCGGCATCCCGGAAGCGACATCGATTATCTTGACGAGTGCGGAGCGCAGCGAGCTTGAGGGCTTGGTGCGCTC
>JBEKZZ010000180.1:0-3236 GCA_049509335.1 Bradyrhizobium sp.
TTAGCCGAATGGACGCTCCGAGATTTTGACCGGCGGCGGGTGCGCTCTAGTCCATCCAGTTTACCACGAATTCGACCATATCGGAATTGGCACTCCCAGTTTTTACTTGGGACACTTGGGTCAAATACAGACAGTTTCGGCAATATCGAGCGAGCCCCTACCAAAGCTTTCGGATCGGCGACAAGGACAACAAACGAGAATACGATCTTTTGGATACATGCTATGGGACAGCGATCGCACTCGGGAACAACGAAGGCTTCTGAAAGATTGACAAAGGCCGCCAGGGCAACCGGCGCGCGTTGGAGATACCAAATGAAAAAGTGCCGCTCATGTCTGCCAATATGATCAGGCAATCCGCCCGGAGCGAAGACCTCTTGCTTAAGCCGGACGTCGACACGCTTCTGGTTGA
This sequence comes from Bradyrhizobium sp., assembly GCA_049509335.1. GTDB lineage: Bacteria > Pseudomonadota > Alphaproteobacteria > Rhizobiales > Xanthobacteraceae > Bradyrhizobium. The sequence continues at coordinate 410 of JBEKZZ010000180.1, forward strand.
GCTCGGTGTCGAACCCATCAGCTACACCGGTGGCACGCTGGTGGCGAAGACCCCGATTACCGGCGAGACCGTGGCGCATGTCAGAGAGGTCGATGCCGCCGGTGCGACTTCGGCCATCGAAAAGGCCCACGCGGCTTTCCTCGAATGGCGTCTGGTCCCCGCTCCCAAGCGCGGCGAACTCGTGCGGCTGCTTGGCGAGGAGCTTCGCACCAACAAGCGCGCACTCGGCCGGCTCGTTTCCATTGAGGCCGGCAAGATCGAGTCCGAAGGCCTCGGCGAAGTCCAGGAGATGATCGACATTTGCGACTACGCCGTGGGACTTTCCCGCCAGCTCTACGGCCTGACGATCGCCACCGAACGCCATGAACATCGCATGTCGGAGACCTGGCATCCGCTCGGTGTCACCGGCATCATCTCGGCATTCAATTTCCCGGTCGCGGTCTGGTCGTGGAATGCCGCGCTGGCACTGGTTTGCGGTAACAGCATCGTCTGGAAGCCGTCGGAGAAAACGCCTCTCACCGCGTTGGCGACGGAAGCGCTGTTCGGGCGCGCCCTTAGGCGCTTCAAGGCCGATGGCGGCTCCGCGCCCGACGGGCTGTCCGCCGTATTGGTCGGAAGACGTGATATCGGCGAGGCGCTCGTCAACAACGCCAGGATTCCCCTGGTATCGGCGACCGGCTCGACCGCAATGGGACGAGCCGTCGCTCCGAAGCTGGCCCGGCGCTTTGCCCGCGCCATTCTGGAACTTGGCGGAAACAACGCGGCGGTGGTGACGCCGACAGCCGATCTCGACCTGACGCTGCGTGGCGTCGCCTTTGCGGCAATGGGCACGGCCGGCCAACGCTGCACTACCTTGCGCCGCCTTTTCGTTCACGGGAGCATCTATGACAGCTTCGTGCCGCGCCTGAAGAAGGTCTACGCGTCCGTCCCGGTCGGCAATCCCCTCACCGGCAATCTGGTCGGCCCTCTCATCGACGGTCTCGCCTACGAAACGATGCAGCGCGCCCTCGGCGAAGCCAAGGCCGCGGGTGCAACCATTACCGGCGGCGACCGCGTCACCCTCGCGGGCGCGGATGCGGCTTTCTATGTCCGCCCGGCGCTGGTCGAGATCGTCGGACAGGCCGGACCGGTCGAGCGCGAGACCTTCGCACCGATCCTCTATGTCATCAAATATAGCGACTTCGATGCGGTACTCGAGCTGCACAATGCCGTTCCGCAGGGTTTGTCGTCTTCGATCTTCACCAACGATCTGCGCGAGGCCGAGACCTTCCTGTCGGCGCGCGGCTCCGATTGCGGGATTGCCAATGTGAACATCGGACCTTCGGGCGCCGAAATCGGTGGCGCATTCGGCGGCGAGAAGGAAACCGGCGGCGGGCGTGAATCCGGCTCGGATGCGTGGAAGGCCTATATGCGCCGTTCCACCAACACGATCAATTTCGGCCGCACGCTGCCACTCGCCCAGGGCGTCAAGTTCGATGTGGACTGATTGGAAATCGCTGCGAATATCGGGAGACGCAGCCATTCGCTGGACGAGGCCCGCGGACATCCTTCCAGTCGCGAGAACTCATACCTCAAGGTGGCTCCGATCTCATCGAGCGCCCAGTCGACCTGATCGCTGGTGATCACGAGTGGCGCGGCAATGCGAATCGTATGTTCATGCGTGTCCTTGGCCAGACGGCCTCTGCTCCACAGCGCTTCACAATATCGACGTGCATCACCTGCTTGCGGATGAAGCTCGACCGCCAGCATGAGTCCGCGTCCCCGTACATCACGGATGGTGCTCCTCAGGCCATCGAGGAAGCCGGCTGGTTTTGACGGCGCGGGAGATCGGTGCGTCTTTCTCCAGAGATAAGTGCGTCCGAGCGACAGGGACCATGGTAGCTCCGCCATGGCGGCGATCGAAAAGACCTCTTGTCGAAATGCGGAGTCTTTACCGGCCCTCAAGCTGTCGCGGATCGGGACGGCGAGCGCTTCGCCAACGGCAAATTCATCATCCGGCCCTCGTGAATCTCAAAGCCGGTTACGCATGCAGGCTTTTCGACAGCTTTCGTAAATCGTTCGCATTCCTGTAACAGTGCCTGAGCAGTGTGCGCTATCTCACCTCATGTGGTCTTCGCCGCTTACCCGTATCGCGAAGCTTCGTACTCTGGGACAGGAAAACATGATCGCCAAAGGAACGCGTCCGCTGCGCGGACGTTCGCTATTCAACACCCGCTTTGCCATTGTCTTGCTCGCCTCCACGGCATTGGGCGGCACGCTGGCCTGTGCCGGAGAAATTACATTTTTCGCGCCAGGCAATCTGCTCCTGAGCCGCAGCGTCTATGATAGCCCCGCCAACATTATCACGCCCGGGGTCACCCAGCTTCCGCCGAACTGCGTCGGTGCCAATTGCGTCACCGCGACCGCCGACGGCACCTATCCGATAGTGTTCAACAATGCACTGGTCGATGGGTCCTTCGGCGTCACCGCCCCCATCCTGATTGACGAGATACTCCCCTTGCCCAGCGGCAACGTCGTGCAGACGGTCGAGGTGCCGAACAGCACCGAGCATGGTGTGACCGCCAGCGCGAACCAGATGGTCACGAGCTTTTCGTCGAAGTCGGAAATCGCGCTCAACCTGGCGCTCGATCGCAACAGCGTGTCCTTCATGGGCTATCTTTCCCCGGTCAGCGCGATCGACACGTCCAACTCCAACACGCCTGACGTGGTCGATCCGACCAATCCGGTGCCCGGCAGCAATTTCCGCGTGGTTGCCAGCATCGATCAGTTCGGCCAATTCCACTTTACCAAGACCAATGCGTATAGCGGCGACAACGGCCGCGCCGCG
>JBEKZZ010000181.1:0-3165 GCA_049509335.1 Bradyrhizobium sp.
CAGTCTCGCTCGCAAGTTGCTCGATCAGGGTAAGTTTGAAGCCGCCTACCAGGTGGTGCACGATGCCGCCCTGCCGGCCGACGAATATTACCGGGCGGATTTCCATTTCATGTGCGGCTGGATCGCCTTCCGCTACCGCAATGATCCCGCGACGGCGCGGGCGCATTTCGCCCATATAGACGACGGATCGGCCAACCCGATTGTGCTGGCGCGGGCGAACTACTGGCGGGCCCGTGTTGCCGAAGCGATCGGCGAGAAGGACGCAATGCGCGACGGCTATGAAGCTGCCGCTCGCTATCCGACCGCCTATTATGGACAACTCGCGCGCGCAAGGCTCGGCCTCGACAGAATGGAGCTGCGGGTGTCGGTGCCGGCTAACTCCCCTGATGATGTGGCGCTCACGGACGACCGCGTGCGCGCCGCGGATATGCTCTATGCGCTCGGCGAACGCGACGTCGTTCTAAATTTTGTTGCCGACCTCGCCGAACAAGCTGACGTGGCGGTTCTGGTCGCGCTCGCTGAACTAACCGGGCGCCGCGACGATGCGCGCGCCATGTTGCAAATCGGCAAGCTGGCGCTCGCCCGCGGCCTGGCGCTCGACAATTACGCCTTTCCGACGATCGGAATTCCGCGGCACAGCCCGATCGGCCCCGAGATCGAACGTAGCGTCATCTATTCGGTCGCACGCACCGAAAGCGCGTTCGACCAGCGCGACAAGTCGCCGGCCAATGCGGTCGGCCTGATGCAGGTCACGCCGGAAGCCGGACGTGATACTGCCAAGCGATTCGGCGTCGCCTATGATTGGGACCGGATGGTCTCTGATCCCGCCTATAATACCCAGATGGGCGCGGCTGAACTCAGTGCGTTGTTGAAGGAATACGCCGGTTCTCACATCATGACCTTTGCCGGCTATAACGCCGGCCGGGGCCGCGTTCGCGATTGGGTGAAGATGTACGGCGACCCGCGTGATCCCAATGTGGACGCGATCGATTGGGTAGAGCGAATTCCGCTGTCCGAAACGCGCAACTACGTCCAGCGCGTCACAGAGAATCTGCTGGTCTATCGCGTGCGATTTGAGAGCGGTGGCGCTTCAGTGATGTCGAAGTCCGATCAACGCTCCGGGAACTCGCGGGAGGCCAACTCGGCGCCCGCTTTTTTGGCCCCGACGTCAAATTCCCCATGAGGCGGGAGTCCTTCTCGTCTTTGGGACGGCGGCACACCTACCTCTTATCGAGTTCAAGGTAAGTGGTCCACACGGCGCTGGCTAATGCCTGCGACGGGCGCTGAGCGCATGTTTTCTTGACTTCGACCACCACCTCTGCCGTGTCGGCTTTCGTCTCTGTTTGTCCGCTCGCTGAGGCAACGTAATTGAGTCCCGTCCAAAAGCCATAAATCCAAATTGTTCCCTCTAATCGATGTGCTTGAGTGGATTGCCAGTGAGCGCAGCTCAAGCCTCCGATCCCCATCATGTCGACGGAAACCCTGGCATCCTGGGCTGAAGACGGGCGAACCGGCGTGGCGCAAACCAGCACCGCCAACAAAACTGGCTTCACCATTGGCCATGATTGATGCCTGGCGAATGCAGTTTTCCGGTTCAATTCGGGCTTCCGTCGGTTATTGGACGACGTCAAGCTTGACCTTTGCAGTGCCTGATCCAACCATTCCCAGGGTTTCGGCCGCGGAATACGAGACATCGACAACTCGTCCGGGAACGTACGGACCGCGGTCATTGACCCGAACCGTCACGGACCTTCCACTGGCGACATTCGTCACGCGCAACCTTGTGCCGAATGGAAGCGTCGGATGAGCGGCGGTTAAATCGTGCGTATCGAACTTTTCACCGCTCGCGGTCTCCGTTCCCTCTGTATAGAAGCTGGCAATCCCCTGCGAGGCGGTCCGTGTCTCGGCCGCATGGTGGTGCGATGCGAACGGGGTATGCCTTCTTAAGGACGCGACCCGTCTGTCAACAAGGGATGATGCCGTGCGATAGTGCTGCAGCGACGCCTGTCGACCAGGACCGACAAGCTCGGAATTTCTGACAGAAGATGACTCGGCGCAGGCCGCGAGCAAAGCCCCTGCCAAAGCGACGACAAACAGACGGATGACGTTCCGAACCGCCGCGGCCGAGATCAGCAACGCGTCCACACGAATACGGTTTGCTTCACGATCGACACGCGATATTCCGGCACAGCTGATGGAAGACATGTTGCATCCTCAACTCGTGCCCCGAGCCAACCCCAATCCGACCTGCAATCGGGGCGTAAGCGTGGCCGGATGTGACCGGACGCGGCATCAGCGACGCGATTTCAATCGGGTGTGATTATTGGGCCACAGCGGGGGCGCGGGGTATGCGAAAGTACGGCTTTTCGTGGCCACGTCGCTCGGCGCCGGGCGCCCGTGGTTTCGAATTGCGATCAAGGCAGACAACGTTCAGGGGATTTGTGCCGTTGCGCCGCAATTTATCCCCAATGCTCCTCCCCAAAGTTTGTTGAACCCGAGCGGCCACCGGACATAATGTCCCGGCAACAAGTGAGGGTGGGACTTGTTCGACTGGCATCCCAAGAACATGCTCAGGGCGTTCAAGCCAAGCGACAATCCGAAAGGAGTTCGCTTTGGGCCGGCCACCATTCTCGAAGATCTAAGTGAGCGTGTTCCTCGATATCTGGAGGATGTTGACCAGGGCAAACTGATCTATCCCGCCTGCCGACGTGCCCTTTCGGACGCAAGCGGCGACGTTCGTTCCGTTTGGGACGACACACGGCTGGAAGCGATGCGATACGTGATGATGGTCCCCGGTCGCGAATTTGACCTGATTGGCCGTCCCGCGCGTCAGATGGAAATGATCGACGCCTACCTGTTTCAACGCGCCCATGCGGAAACTGTAATCGAGTTTACGGGTACGGCGTCAACCGACTTTGCAATAGCCATCCTGGCCGGACTCAATTGGCTGACCCACTGCGCTCACCTGGCTAACGTTCCTCCCGCACAACAGACAGGAACAATTCGCAATTTCAGGAGAATTGTCACTGTTGCACAGCAATGGTGGCTCACCGAAGGCGCCGCCGAGCGGTGTGACCAACTCATTGCAAATAGGCAGCAGCCGCCTTTAATGCTGTATTTGGTCTGGTCAGAATACACCCGGCTCGCAAAACAGGTCGCAGCCGC
>JBEKZZ010000182.1:0-3128 GCA_049509335.1 Bradyrhizobium sp.
CGATTGGCGCAACCGCGGTCAAGGCGCATATGCTTGGAGTCAGTCTGGACACGCGGGGTTGACCGGCACGCGACCCGGCGATCCTGACGTCCTGATCCGCCAGATTGACAGGGCCGCCGCTCGGCGTTACGTCGCGGCGACGCCGCCTTGATCAAATCCGCCGCCTTCTCGGCAATCATGATAGTCGGCGCATGGTAACCTGCTCGGGTCACTTCGGCGACTTTTCCGTTACGCTAGATCAGCGACCAACTCGCCTGATCCAGCTTTGAAAGTCGCTGTTCGAGCGCGGCGATGGTGTCCTTAAGGTTATCGCGGCGAGTTGCCAGCATCCTCGCGAGGATCGGGTAACCCGCGCCGGAACAGTCGGATATCCCGGTCCGTTCCTCTTCCGTGGCAATGTCGCAATCGAGTAGCTGAACGGTGCGATCCAGATCGACGATCATCTTCCAGATCTGAACCGCCTCGAACTGCGCGACTTCACGGGTATCAAAATGACGCTGGTGTTTCATTGCATTGCTCCAAAATGATCCATTCTCGCGGGATTGGCGCGAGCCCGGGAGACTGCCGAAAAGCAACCGCAAGAACCTTGCCAGCCTGTCGGTCGAAACGATTTGGCTTGCAGCGGGGAGCTGGATCATGAACGATAGACCGGGGTTGACCGTTCGACGCGTTGCGCCTCCAAGTATAGCAGCCAGTTGCGGTAGATGCGTTTGGCAGGCGACTGCCAGACGTTTCTTACATCCTTCGCCAGCCGATCAGTCGGAAAGCCGGCGAAAAACTCCGGGCCTCGGTTCGTAATTGCTCCGCGCCGGAAGGCGGTCAGAATATCTTCCGCCTTCGCGTTGAAATACCCTTTGGGTATCGTCGGACAGACTTCGCTCTCTCCGCGGAGGAAACGGCCCATGTCTCTCCTGTATTCCCCCAACAAGCTCAGGGTTTCGTATTCCGGGTGCCCCTGGAAATGGACGAAAAGGCTTCTGCCCTGTCGCTTCACGAAGCAATCGACGCCGGCCTCGATCGACCTGGAGAGAACGGAATAGCCGCAGTTCGCGAGAGCCCTCTCCGGCACTGCATTCCACCTCGCATGGGGCGTCTTGAAAATCCGCGGAAGGCCGCTCGTCAAAGGGTGATCTTCGGCCTTTGTTTGAGGAAAGACGCCGATGCATTTGGCGGGCAGCGCCTGGCGTTCCATGCCGTCCATATGCAGGACGGCTCCATGAACGGCCAAACAGGAATACACCGACGACAGGGTATTCTCTCTGGCCCAGTCGACGATCCCGGCAAAGGTTGCCCAATACGGCTCTTCCGTCAGCTTCGCCGCTTTCGGTTCGGCACCCGTCACGATGATTCCGTGCAGGCTCTTGTTGAGCAGGTCGTCGGTGCCGCGGTAGTACCGGCACATGTAATCGCGCCCCCAGTCCGAGCGCGGCGTCGGCTCCATTTTGTAAAAATGCAGCCTGACGACAAGCCTTCCTGACGCCGCATCGAGCAGGTCGAACAGCTGACGCTCGGTAGGAATCAAGGCGGAATCCGGCATGTTGTTGATCAGGCCAATGTCGAGGCATTCAACCCGGCCTCCCGGCCGAGCCTTCACGGCGGCGCTTCCGCCCCTCGTCCTCGCGAAGAGATGATGGTCGTGTTGGTCGATGTCGATCAGAACAGGCATCCGAATGCCGTTGTTGGTTGACGCGATTGAACCGCGGTACGGAGCGCCTGGTCGAGGTCGGCGACGATTTCGGCGCTTGACCGAGATCTACGATATCGAAATCGTCGATCGCGCGACAGGACCAAGATGGTTCGAGCCGGCGACCGGCTTGCGTAATCGCATGAAGTCGCCACCAACTGATTAGGCGGTCGTTGTCATTCTAACTAAATTCGTGTTCTTTTTCTACGGGACTTCGGCCGCGCTCTTCGGGCCGATAGTTGCGCTTTCTTGACCTGGTCGCGCAATCGCTGCAGTTCGCTGATCCGAATATTGAGGCTGGTTATCGTGTCGGTGACGACTGAAAGGCGTTTCTGAAACGTATTCATTTGAGGACCCCATACTAACCGCTACACGTGCGGGGCTTCGCCTAGCATAGGTCGTCGGGCCGCACCGAAGGTTCAAATGGACCGTTCGTCATCGAGATCTTCGATGCCGGCGGCCAACCACGCTACCGGCCGACGGCAATAAGCGGACATACGGGTCCATGTTGCTGTCCGCGGATGGCGGTATTCTGCTCAAAAGCGGTCATCTGTCGATCCCGTTCATAAAGATGAACGGAACTCGATGAGATGTTACTTGCACGCCCGTTTCGCCGAGCGCAATCTTGCCGGAGTATTTCACAGAACTAACGGAGGAAGCGACCATGTCGCGGGTCAAGCAAGCTTCGAAGCAGAAACGCGCAGCCAAAGCCACCGCCGTGAAGGTGCTGGGTGCCGCCGGACTGAGCTTTTCGCTGGTGGGTAGTACGTCCGCATCTACGATGCCCACCGCCGGTATCCCGCAATCTGACAATACCTCGCCCAATCAGCGCTTCGTTCTTAGTGACGAGGAAATGGTCGACGTCAGTCTCGCCACTTTCTATGTCTTCGACAAGGAAAACGTTGGCAGCGGCGTGCAGCTAGCCCGCGGTGGCGGGTGCGGCGGCTGCCGAGGTGGCGGCGGGTGCGGCGGCTGCCGAGGTGGTGGCGGGTGCGGCGGTTGCCGTGGTTGCGGTGTCGGGTTTGGCTGCCGAGGCTGCGGGGGCTGCGGCTGCGGATTCGGTGGCTTCTGGTACGGTGGCTGCGCGGGCTGCGCCGTTGGCGCGGGTTGCTGCGGATCCTGGGGAGCGTGCCGCTTGTGCTAAGCCCGACGTTGTGACGGTCGGCGGATCACCCCAGCGCTGTTGCGCGGCCCGACCGTGCGGCAGCGCGGACCTATCTATCGCCACCACCACTTGCCGTTGTTCATTCGCACTCTGCCTGAGACGGTCGCCGGTGCATCCGGCCTGCGCGAGTACAAGAGCGAGGCCGCGGAAAAGATCACGACTGCACAGACAGCTTTCATTTTCTCTTCGCCTTCGGCCCGCTTCCGCAACCGGTTACTCTCGGGGCCACTCTATGGCCGCGCACTGCAAGCGCCGTCGGGTGATCTCGTCACGCAACGC
>JBEKZZ010000183.1:0-3087 GCA_049509335.1 Bradyrhizobium sp.
ACTCGGTGTCAGTGACGCCGCGCACCGGAGAGCCCGACGGAACCGGCGCAGTTGATGTGGCCGCCGCGGCGGAAGATGGCCCGACAACGCCTGACAGCGACGGCGCAGGCCCGGCGATCGAGCGTTCAAGATCGGCAAGCTGGCGCTCCGTCAGCCTGCAATCCATCTTGCCCGCCGCGACGGCATTACGGCCACCCGCGATACTGCGATTGAACAATTGCGTGAGATCGTCACGCTCGGCCTCCTTCGAAGAGGCTTCCTTGATCACAGCGGCGAACTTTTCGACGATGGCCTGAATACGCGGCCGCGCGATGTCCGTGCAGGCCAGCGCTGAACCGACGATCGGCCCGACGCTGGCCGCCAGGTCGCGGACAACGTTGGCGTTGCCGGCGGGCGCCGCGCCCGCGGCACTCGCGAGCAAGGCGCCGAACAGAATGGCTATCCAACGAGGGCTCATCGCAAACTCCCCACCAAGGCCGCACCGGACTCTTGATCAGGCATTTTCGTTTCTCCCCTCGTATGATTTTTCGTTTCCTCTATTGCGATGCCGCGGCGAGGCCGGGCTTTTGGCGCCATTGCAGGAATTGTTGAAGCAGCTGTTCTGACTGCTCGTGTGTCGCGGACTGGCTGGTCTGCGCTGACGCCGGGATGGTCTGAAACTCGGCGATCGCGGGCTTCGAACCACCGTCCCGCGGGCCGGGTTGAAGCAGGGCGGTCCTTATCGATTGCAGGAATCCGGAAGCGGTCGGAGCGGCGCTGTCCGATGACCGCGACGCGGGTACCAAGATGACGAAAAACAATGCCACGAGCGCCGAGACGCCGACGGCTGCGGCGAAGCGGCGGGCGACATGGATCAGCGAGGCCCGGCTATCCAGTTCGCGCGTTAGCCCGGGAATTTCGTGAATTACCTCGGTGTCCAGCGGGCGCCACAGCCCATTGGATACTGCGTTCTCAAGCTGGGTATCGAGCGACACCGTAGAGAAAACCGGATCTCTGGCGGGTTCGGATGTTATCGGCTGTGAAACGGATGATCTTGCCTTCGGTCTTTCCCGCAACCAGCGCGGCGCATAATAGGTAGGGTCGTTGGGATTGAGGTGGTCTTGCTCACTCAAACTACTCATGTGCTACTCCTCGTGACGCTTCGGAATTGCACCACGGTCACCCCGTCGGCGCCGCGGTAGCTGTCCTGTTGGTGTTTCTCGACGCTGGGACGAAGGTTCAAAGCGATGATGGCCGGCGCCCGCAAGAATACGGTATCGGTCTGCAAGAAATGCAAAGGCTGGATGGAGAATTTGAGTCGCAAAGCAGCATGCGAAGTCCGCATCGCACGTCGTTCGCATCGGCCTGCGGTTCAAATCGCAAGACCGTGCCGTCCCTGCCGCTTCCATTGCCTCTGTCCTCTGGCAACGCCGCCCGCGAACGAGCAGAAATCCCCGCGGCGCTCAAGCCGAAGAGCTAACCCGTCTACCATCGCCACCACGCAGAGACACCACTAAGCCCGAAAGTCGACGGAATTAAGGTTATTATTAGTTAATAAAAATTGTAAATTAACGCCGGTCAGGAATCGCTTTGTCGGCTTCTGACGAGCAAACGGTGTGTGTTTCGGCGCACCCGCGATGCCGCCACAAACTCAATAAAATGACTCCGCGGTCTGCCAGGTCGCGCCGCTAAGCCGGAGCGCTGGCGATGGATTTCCGGTCAGCTGATCCGGTCGGCCACCCTGCGGCCGAATAACCGGTGGCATTAATCAACGATTAACCAAGGCCGCCCATTTTTAACCATTCCATCATCCTTGGTTCGCTGAGTTTGCGTTCACGGCGCCGCCGACGAGGCCGGCTGCGCAGCGCAACATCGGTGGCGCGGACCGGGCAGAACGCCGTGTCGGAGTCCAGTCATTTTTCTGCCGTACTGCATCACCATTATCCACAGCCGTAGCGTTTAGTTTGTAAGAGTTCTCCTCAGTAAATTCGTCCGGCGCCCTTGCACCATCCGTCGGTCGACAGGAGGTGAGTGATGAGTTCCCCGGCCCAAGACGATGCCGACAGGGAGCGCATTTATGGCCTGGCTCGGGTGAGCGCTCCATGGCGCCTGGAAGAGGCGCGCCGTCTAGAAGACGAAGTAATCGAGGCGGCCCAGCGCCTTGTGCACGAGTCTAACGAGTTCTCATCCCAAACGCGTGCGCGACTTTCTCAACAACGAACTGACGTACGTTTGCCACTGGCGGCAGTTCGCCCGAGCGGGGACAAGGGCGACCTGGAGGAAATGAACCGGAGACTTTGGGCGCCGCTCACGCCCGAGTTTTTGCAGCCTCCACCACCGGAGGGAATGGGTCTGCCTGGCCTGGGAATGGTCGCCGGGCTTGTCGGAGCGATCGCTGTGGCCGCCGCTATTGCCCTGGTCGTGGCGAATGTAGTGCCGAGCCCACCGATCGGCGCCGGCGTTCCCAGCGAAGACTCTTCTTCCGCTTCCACCGCTGACCTCGAAAACCTGAACAAAGTTGCGGCGGCTCAGGCGAAGATGCAACCGGGCGATGGACCCTCGGTGCCAGCCGAAGCTTTGCTTGCCGCGGTTCCAACCAACGAAATTGCCACGCCAAAATTCCCCGATCCGATACCGCCGCCATCTTTTGAGACGGCGCGCGCTCAACCCACGGTTACGGCACCAACGCCAGCCGAAGCCCCAGAACCCCAGGCGGCAGTTTCTCTTACGCGCGATGAAATCGCATCCTTGCGGAAACGCGGTCAGGACCTGATCGCTGCGGGTGACATTGCCAGCGCGCGCCTCATTCTCACGCACCTTGCGGAAGCAGGTGACGCAGAGGCCTCTTTCATTTTGGCAGGCACGTTCGATGCCGCAGTGTCTGCGAATCTACGGGTTGTCGGCGTGCAGCCAGATCCTGCAAAGGCCAACGCGTGGTATGCGAGAGCGGCCAAGCAGGGATCGTTAGAGGCCGCGCGGCGTCTTGCGCAATCGGCCCCTCGCTAGGGTCTGCGAATCGACGGGGCTGCAACAATAATGTCGCGAAACGGGGGAGATACAATGCAAAGGGCCGTCGACAGGCGTTGGTGCACGCCGGATAACGCGCCG
>JBEKZZ010000184.1:0-3074 GCA_049509335.1 Bradyrhizobium sp.
AAGCGCCGCGGAATGGAGCTACTGGTACGATGGCCAGGAGGCAAGCGAGGATCTCACGGGCGTCGATAATGAGACGATCGTCGTGCGGCGAGGGGCGAGGCGTTCCGGCGGAAGCTATCTGGAGCGTGCGCGTCGCATTGCGCTTTGGAACACTGTGATGGACGAGCACAATTATGCGGCCCGTGCATGGACCCGCTTCGTCTCCAGCGTGAACGGCAAATTGAGATGAGGAAGAGTATCAAGCGCTACGAGCTTGTCGCCGCCGCATTGAGGTCGAATATCGTTTCGGGGCGATTGGAAACAGGCCTTGTTCTATTGGAAGGTCCGATCGCTGGCCTGATGAAAACGAGTCGAGCGCCGGTGCAAGCCGCGTTGCGAATCCTGGAAGAGGAAAAGCTGATTCACCGTTTCGACGGGCGCGGCTATCTGGTCGGTCGCGCCGGAACGTCGGCGGCGCCAGTTCGGCACGACATCGGCAAACTCGGTCTGCGCATTCCTAACGAAATTGACGCCGCGCTCCAGAATCGGGGTCTTTGGGAGGTCGTCTACGAAGAAGTGGAATCTGCCGTCGCCGCCTGTCTGATTTTTGGCGAATTTCGCATCATCGAGTCGGAACTCGGTGACTATTATGGCGTCAGCCGAACCGTCGTCCGCGACGTGCTCGGCCGATTGCATGAGCGTGGCATAATCGCCAAGACCTCGAGTTCCCACTGGATTGTGGGTCCCCTGACCGCGGAATCGGTTCGAGAGCGTTTTCAGGTTCGGCGACTCCTGGAGCCCGAAGCGCTTCGCCTGGCTGGCGATCGCATCGATCTCGAGAAGATCGCTCAATCGCTGGAGCGTGAACGTACCCGCAACCCGGCCAAACAGGGCGCGGCCGACTGGATGCGGCTTGAGCGGGATCTCATGGAATTCTGCATCTTTCGCGCACCGAACCAACATCTCGTGGAACTCATTCGTCATAATCAGATGCCGCTCGCGGCGGCATCCCGGGCGCTGACCAGGCTAGGACTGCCCGAAGATGAAATTGCGGTCAGTGAATACCTCATGCTGTTCGAATTGATTGCAGCGCGTGCGATCGATGCGGCGGCGATCTACCTGAGTAATCATCTGACCGCGTTGGCAGAAAAGAACCTGGCGAGGTTGAAGATCGTCGCGGTCATCGGCGAGGCGCAGGTCGGTGTGCCTTACCTTACGCTGCGCGAGTCCGATTAACGTATATTGCATTCATTAATCATTATTTTGAGCCCTGACCGTTTTTGCGCCAAAGATTTGGTTCGTAAATGGGCAGCTTTATTAAGGTAGAAACCTGCGGAGACCCTCCATACGAAATTAGTTGCATACATTAAGCATTTTTGCTTTCCTTGGTTCGACGTCTTCGCGCCGTTCCCAACCGGGCCGACAGAAATCATTCGTCGGCGGCGCGGATTGACGCCGCGCGAACCGAGAAGGGCATGGCGGTTTTGTCCGAAGAACCCATTTTGAGACTGGAAGGTCTGACAAAGCGGTTCGGCGGTCATGTGGCGTTGGGCGACGTCACATTTGCCGTGGAGCGCGGCGAGTACGTTTCGCTTTTAGGGCCAAGCGGATCTGGCAAGACCACTTTGCTGCGTTCTATCGCCGGATTCGAAATCCCCGATGCCGGAAAGATATTTCTGTCCGGCCGGGAAATCACTTGCGCGAACATTTATGAGCGCGGCATCGGGTTCGTGTTTCAGAGCTTCGCGCTGTTTCCTCATCTCTCGGTGAAGGACAACGTCGCGTTTGGCCTTCGATACGGGGCCAAGCGGCTGCCAAAGGACGAAGTGCTGTCGCGCGTGCTGCAAGCTATTGCCATGGTGGGACTGACGGGCCTCGAAGAGCGCGGCGTCGCTCAAATTTCGGGCGGTCAGAAGCAGCGCGTCGCGTTAGCCCGCACCTTGGTCATGCAGCCGAAATTGGTCCTTCTCGACGAACCTTTGGGCGCCCTCGACGCCAATTTGCGATTGCGCATGCGCGCGGAGCTTCGACACATCCGTGAGCAGCTTGGCATTCCATTCCTGCATGTCACGGGGAGCGAAACGGAGGCCCTGGCGATGGGTGATCGCGTGATCGTGCTGGACCAGGGCCGCATCGGGCAATTTGGCAAGCCCGACGAAGTTTACAACCGCCCGGCCACTGCAAATGTCGCTCGCTTTCTGAACCGCTACAATGTGTTTGAAGGCGCCCTCGACGGAGAGGTCTTTGCGAGCGCCTACGGGCGGTTCGGCTTCGGCGTTCGCATGGCGAGTGCGAAGTCTGCCTATGCTGTGCGCTACGACCGGTTGGTCGCCAGGCGGGCAGGCTCTGCCTCGCCGGCGCCAGCCATCAGAGTCAACTATGTCGCCAGCGAGTACCTCGGCGCGGCGATCATGCATTTCTTCGAAACCAACGACGGCAAAGTCGTCGAAGTCGAGCACCATCTCAGCAATGGTCCGCCGTCCGCCTTCTCCGAGGGCGAGGCCTACGATCTGACTTGGACCGCAGAGGATGGCATAGTTTTTGGATGAGTGGTGGGCATGAGTTCAAGCGAAGCCGTCGCCAGTAAGCCAGACCGGCCTGATCAAGGCAGAGGCGGCGCGTTGCGCTCCTATCTGCTGATTGCGCCTTCCGTCATCTGGATGGCATTATTCCTGATCCTTCCGCTGGCGATGATCGTCTACGTCTCGTTCTGGACGCAGTCGACCTTCAAGATAGAGCCGAAGCTGACGCTTGATAGCTGGCAGACGTTTTTCGGCTCCGACACCTACCTCAATTCGTTATGGACCACGATACGGATCTGGCTGATCGTTCTGATCGCAACTTTCGTCCTTGGCTATCCGACCGCCTTGTTTGTAGGCCTGTTTGTCAGGAACAAGACCCTGCAGACAGCGCTTTTGGTGCTGTGCGTCATCCCCTTTTGGACGTCGTTCCTGATCCGCGTGATCGCTTGGCGGCCGATGCTGGGAAAAGAGGGCGCCATCAACATCCTTCTGATGAAGTTGGGGGTCATTCATCAGCCGATCGAGGCCCTGCTGTTCACTGAACTCTCAGTAGTCATCGGCATGACCCAGATC
>JBEKZZ010000185.1:0-2974 GCA_049509335.1 Bradyrhizobium sp.
CGGCACACGCTGGTCGACGGAACGAATGAGCGAGCCTCGCATTCCCCTACCATTCAACTTTCTGGAGGATGGACATGAGGAAATCTTTATTTGTTGCCGCCATTATCGGTGCCGTTGCTACGCCGGCCTTCGCGGATGATGTTGGTGTCCGCGTGGGGCCGGTCGGCGCCGGCGTCAGCGTGGGCGAAGTCCATGATCATGACCGCGATCGCGATCGTGATCGGACCACTGTCATCAAGGAGCGTGAACCGCGCGATTCGACCACCGTGATCAAGAAAGAAGACGCGGACGGCGATCGCAGCAAGACCGTCATTCATCACGACAACCAATAAACGGAAAGGGCCTCGACAGTGTCGGGGCCCTTTTTGCTACGGATGATTGGCGTGAGGAAATTGCCGGCTCGCGCTATTTGGGTTCAAGCACGGAATCGAGATGCGCCTGCCGCTGGTCGATGTGCGAGGCGCCGATGGCCTCAGTATCCTGTCGTTGGATACGTGATACGCTTTACCGGATCAGGTCACTCCGCGGCGGCGGCGTCCTTCACTGACTTTCTCAGGGCGGCGACCCAGTCGGCGTCGCCCGCGGCCCGGCTCAGCATGTTGGCGCCAATCATCGCCGCGAACAGCAGCCTGGCCCGATCCTCCGGCATCGATCCCTTGGTGGCGGTGATGAAGGTCTCGTAAAGAGATCGCGCGCCGTCGGCATAGACGCCGCGCAACGCGCAGTCGTCCTCCATGCGCCCAACTTCCTCGCCATGCGCCACCATCGGACAGCGATGCGCCGGTGGTTTCGGCGCAAGATAGTAATCGACGATGGCCGCTGGGGACGCACCCTTGTTCCGCCGTTGCCAGATGGCGCTGGACAACTTGAAGCCCAAATCCCATGCCGCCGCGGCCAGGGCCTCCTTTGAGGCGAAGTGCTTGTAGAAGCCGCCCTGCGTCATACCGGCGGCTTTCATGACATCGGCGATCCCGACGGCGTCATAGCCACGGCTGCGGAATAGGTCGCCCGCCGCCGCGACAATGCGCCGGTGGTTGGCATCCGTCTGCTCCTTGCTCGATCTGCCCATGAAGCTCCATTTAGAGGTTGACTAAACTCTAATTAGCGTTTAGATTTCGATAGACATCTATTTACGCGCATCGCCGTGGGACGCAAGGCACGGGGCCGGGCAGGAGATGGCTATGAACTATGATCCCGCGACCACTGCGATTTTGCTGGTCGACCCCTATAACGACTTCATCAGCGAGGGCGGCAAACTCTGGCCCCGCGTAAAGGCGATCGCCGAGGAAGTGGCGCTGCTGGATCATCTGCGCGAGGTGGTCTCGACCGCGCGGGCTCGGGGATTGAAGATCTTCTTTGTGCCGCATCATCGCTGGGAGCCTGGCGATTACGTCTCCTTTGCCAATCCCTCGCCGTATCAGCTCGCCTCGGCTGGCGGGCAGGTCTTCGCCAAAGACAGTTGGGGAGGAACGTTCCACGACGACTTCAAGCCCCAGCCCGGCGATGTCGTTGTCCACGAGCATTGGGGATCCAGCGGCTTTGCCAACACCGATCTTGATCTGCAGCTCAAGCAGTACGGCGTCCGCCGCATCATCCTGATCGGCATGATCGCCAACACCTGCATCGAATCGACCGGCCGCTTCGGCATGGAACTCGGCTACCACGTCACGCTGGTCAAGGATGCCACCGCCGCCTTCAGCCACGAGGCGATGCACGCCGCCCACGCCATTAACGGGCCGACCTACGCCCACGCCATCCTCACGACCGGAGACCTGCTCGCGCAGCTTTCCGCCTGACCCGCTTCCGCGCCGACGCCCCGCCAAAAGATCGCCAAGAGATCATCAAGAGACCGGCACGAAACGGCTCTGTTGGTTAATTCGCCGATAACCGGGAGATACCAATGAGCGACCTCCAAGAGACATTCATCGTCGACAAATCCAGAGCGGACTATTGGCGCGTCACGCTGGACAACCCGCCAATCAACGTGATCGACGATCGCATGTACGATGCGTTCCACGATCTCGTCGGCGAGATCGAGGCCGACGCGGCTCTCAAGGTGGTTACGTTCGAAAGCGCGAATCCCGAGTTTTTTATCGCGCATTATGGCACTTCCGGACCGCGCAGCCGCTTTGGAGTGCCGCCCTGGATCGACGCGGCGACAAGGCTCGCCAACAGCGGCGTGCTGAGCATCGCGGTGATACGCGGAAGGGCTCGCGGCGGCGGCAGTGAGTTCGCCCTGGGGTGCGATATCCGGTTTGCCAGCCGGGAGAAGGCGATTTTCGGACAACCGGAGGTGGGAACCGGCTTGATACCGGGGGGCGGAGCGCTGCAACGGTTGCCGCTCCTCGTCGGCCGCTCGCGCGCCCTGGAAATCGTGCTGGGTGCGAACGACTTCGACGCCGACACCGCCGAGCGCTACGGCTGGATCAATCGAGCGATACCTGACGCCGAACTCGACGCATTCGTCGCCGGTTTTGTCGGCCGTGTACGCTCGTTCGACCGACAGGCCCTGCGAACCGCCAAGTCAATCATCAATCAGACCGGCTTGCCCGACCGGGCGGCATTGCAGTCGACCCAGGATATCTTTTTCCAGACTTTCTCCTGGGAAGGCGCGAAACAGCGAGCGCCGAAACTGCGTGAGCGCGGCATCGGGCAGGCCGGAGATTTTGAGTTGAACCTGGGCCATCACCTCGGCGGCCTGTAGCCGCGACTTCTTCGGCAAGCCGGACGCGGGTTTGGCACATCCCGCCGAACGACGCATCAGTTCGTAGCTCGTAGGGTGGGTTGGCCGAAGGCGTAACCCACCGTCTTTCTTTTCGCCGCGGCGGGTTACGCCTTACGGCTAACTCGCCCTACGGACTACGGCGCTGTTGTTCATCGATGCTCCAACACGCTTTCGTTTTCTTCGTCATGGCCGGGCTTCGTCCCGGCCATCCACGTCTTTCTTGTCTGAGTTCAGCCAAGACGTGGATGC
>JBEKZZ010000186.1:0-2967 GCA_049509335.1 Bradyrhizobium sp.
GGATCTGCGCCAGCCGGCGCTGAGCGTCGGGATGCGCAGCGCGCGCTCCAGCCGATCGCGAGAGTGACCCGGCATGTAAAGCAGCGCATCAATCTCGGACACGCTCATGTGCTCGGGCCCGGAGGCGACCCGCGTGATCTCGTCGCCGGCTTCTACTTCTCCTTCCTCCAGCACACGAAAATAGAAGCCGGGTCTGCCATGCTTGACGACCAGCGCCGCCATTTCCGGTTCGTTCATACGGATGCCGAGCCGGTAACAGGTGACGCGCGGCTGCGTCACCTCGAACAAAGCCTCGCCGATCCGGTAACGGTCTCCGATGCACACCTCTGTATCTGACAGGCCGTCGACAGTGAAATTCTCGCCGAACTGCCCGTAGGTGAAGTCGTTCCGTCCCAAATGGTTCTGCCAATACCGATAGGAACCCATCTGATAAACAAATACCGCTCGGCGTTCGCCGCCGTGGCCGGCCAAGTCACCCTGTCCGTCCCCGTCTATGTTGAGCCGGCGCACCATGCATGGACCCTTGACGGGCGCCTTCCAAATACCGGTGTGGACCGTCCTGCCTTGCCAGGAGACGTCGCGCGGCAGGCCCACATTGACTGAAAGCAAACGTCCCATTACGTTTCCCAACAATGATTACCGCAATTTGGTAGTGAATCCTCCCAGGTTCATTCGACCTTCGGAAGAAGTCGATCATATCAATGGATAGCTGGCCTAGCTGATTTCGATGCTGGCTCATGCCGAGGCGACACGCAATATGCCGCCGCGCAAATTCATCGGCACCCTGGGTCTTCTGATCCTGGGCGGCAACGGCACCACCCGCAATTCCATGAGCGGCTGCGTCGGCGATCGACTTGCCGAACAACAATTGCGGATTCTCTGGGATAGAGATCCCGCAACGGAAATTTCGTTTCGAGATTGTTGGTGACCTACAGCGGCTTTATTCAAATTTCATCCGCGGCATCCGAACCTTGCCAGTGCGGATCGTCTCCTAACGACCGGAATGCCTCAACCGGCAATCCCGGCCAGTGAGCCCGTCGGCAGTGTGTCCGGCTGCTATGAGGAATTTTTTGAGATCGCCACCTGATTTGAAGACGGTGGAAGCCAGCATGCTCCCCCTGTCGCGAAGATTCAACGTTCAGTTGGCTTTCTCAATCAGGCTTTCCAGCAGCCGCTTCAATTCCGCCGTCGCCTGGTTTCCGTAACTTTCGGCGATGTGGGACTCCTGCCTCTGCGCAAGCGAATTCAAGCGGTGAGTCAGTTCCTTTCCGCGATCGGAGCTGAACATCAGCACCTTGCGCCGGTCTTCTGCATCCTGGACACGGTAAACCAGGGAATCGGACACCATGCGGTCGATCATCTTGGTCAGGGTCGGATGATTGAGCAGCACCGCTTCCGCAAGCTCACCCATCGAATGACCCTCGCCGTCCGAAAGAACCTTCAGAATGCGCCACTGTTCTACCGGCACGCCTTCCGTCCGGAAGCGCGCGTCCAGCTGTCGATTGATTTCCCGGTTTGCCTGCGCCAGCAGATAAGCGAGGTGCTCGGTGATGGGTTTACTAGGCGATCTAGCCACGGCTTTTGGACTTTGCTCTCGGCTTCTGGACGATAATTGAGCGAACGTTGCTTGATCTGTATGCACGCGAATCGTTGAATATTCAATATTTTCCACTAGGATATTTCGGCCGGAGCGATACGCTGGTCTCCTGCCGACCCGCAAAGCCGAAAGGAGAGCGAGGTGCTCTCAGCCACGCAGATTGGAAATACCGGCAGTGTGCCGATGCCGGCAGATTGGCTGCTGAGGGGACCGTCCTGGTCAGGCGGAGACGCATGGACGCTGACGCCGCGGCCGGATCCGTTTCGGCGGCGTCGCGATCGCAAGAAGATCCGGATCGCCAATTTCATCGGTCTGAGTGGTCCGGCGGGAATTTGGGGGCCGGCCTCCACCAACAGTACCCTGCTGGCGGCCTCGGAGATCAATCAGCGTGGCGGCATCCTGGGACGTGAAATCGAGGTCGTATTCCATGATACCGGGGGCAACATCGAGGATGTGGTCCGGACCGCATCCGACGTGGTGGCGTCCGACGACGCGGACATCATCATTGGATCCCACATCAGCGCCATCAGGGTGGCGCTCAGGAAGGTCGTCGCCGGCCGCATTCCCTATGTCTATACGCCGGTCTATGAGGGTGGCGAGAAAACGCCGGGCGTGATGGCAATCGGCGAAACGCCGCAGGCTCAGTCGCGCCCCGCCATCGAATGGATGGCAAACGTCAAGAAGGCGGCGCGGTGGTACCTGATCGGCAGCGATTACGTCTGGCCCTGGCTTTCGCACCGGGCGACCAAGAAATATATCGCCGGGGCAGGCGGGCGCGTGGTCGGCGAAGAATTCGTCAGACTCGGCGAGCACGATCACAGCGCGCACATCGCGCGGATCCGTGCTGCAAAGCCGGATGTCGTTCTTATTTCGCTGATCGGCGCCGACAGCATCGTTTTCAATCGTGCCTTTGCCGAACAAGGCCTGGCGGGGAAAATGCTTCGTCTGGGAGGCGCGATGGATGAAACCGTTCTGTTTGGCATCGGCGCCGACAACACCGAAAATCTGTTCTGCGCATCCGGCTATTTCGTGGACATGGCCACCCGCGAAAACGAGATTTTTCGCTGCCAATACGAGGCTTCATTCGGCCGCTACGCGCCGCCGCCTGGTTCTGTCGGGCAGTCGAATTATGAGGGCCTCCGGTTTCTCGAGACGGTCGCATCGCGGGCGGGATCGCTGGCCGTCAAGCCGTTGCTCGCGAGCGCGATGAACGTGGACTATAATGGTGCCAGAGGACGCGTCGGCATCCGCCGCGGCGCCGCCTCCATGCCGATCTATCTGGCCGAGGCCGATGGCCTCGATTTTCGGCTGATTAAAAAGTTCTAACGGCGCAACAGGGCGCCACCAAATGGAAGTGGTGTGAAATAATA
>JBEKZZ010000187.1:0-2905 GCA_049509335.1 Bradyrhizobium sp.
AGCCTGACCAAAAGTAGCGAATGGCCACCCAGGTCAAAAAAGTTTTCATGCAGCGCGACGCGATCCAATTGCAGAACCGACCGCCATAAAGCAGCTATCTGCCGCTGTATTGGCGTCATAACGGTATCGTCGATCGGGGCGAGGTTCGCAATGGTCGGCGCCGGCGCCGGCAATGCCTCGCGATCAACCTTGCCGTTTGGCGTCAGGGGTAGCGAGTCAAGAAGCACGAACATATTGGGGATCATGTATTCCGGCAATCGATTGCGCAATGTCGCACGAGCCGCATCGGCGTCGAAGGCCGGCGAGACCTCAGGCACAACATACGCCACCAGCCGTTGGTCGCCCGGCGAATCCTCCCGAACGTGGACCACATTTTGCTTTACGCCGGGATGTACCGCCAGAACCGTTTCGATTTCCCCGAGTTCGATGCGGAAGCCGCGAACCTTGACCTGGTGGTCGCGCCGACCAACGAAGTCGAGGCTCCCGTCGGCGAGAAACCGAACCATGTCGCCCGTACGGTATACGCGTCTGGTGCCAAGGAGCGGAAGCTCCAGTGTTACGAATTTCTCGGTGGTCATTTCACGCCGGCCCAGGTAACCCTGCGCCACGCCGTCGCCGCCGATAAAGAGCTCCCCAACAACTCCAATTGGCGCCGGATGGCCGCTGGGCTCGATCACATACACCTGAGTATTGGCAATCGGTCGGCCGATCGAGATCGGGTGCTTGACGTCAACGACCCGCGAAACCGTCGACCAGATTGTCGTCTCGGTCGGCCCATAGAGATTCCACAATTCGCCGCCCAGGCGGAGGAGATTCCCCGCCAACTCGCGCGGAAGTCCTTCTCCCCCGCACAGCATCTTGAGGCCGGCCCTGCCCTGCCATCCGCTCTCGACAAGCAGGCGCCACGTCGCCGGAGTGGCCTGAAGCAGCGTCGCCTCGCTCTGATCCAACAGTTCGGCCAGTCTCGTACCGTCGAGTGCGACCGCGCGCGAAGCGAGAATAACGGTGCCGCCACTGGTCAAAGGCCCAAAAATCTCCAGGCCTGCGATGTCGAATGATAAGGTCGTCACGGCAACGAAACGATCCGCGGCGGTGATGCCGGGTTCTCGTTGCATGGAGCGCAGGAAATTCACGACCGAACCGTGCTCGATCATTACCCCCTTGGGCAATCCAGTCGACCCGGACGTGTAAATAACGTAAGCCAGGCTATGGGGGTCAGGCGGCGGAGCCGGATTGTCGCTGGGCTGATTAGCAATTAACGCGGCATCGCCATCCAGGCAAACGGCGAGCGACCGCTGCTTCCCCAAAGCGGCAAGCAAACGGGTTTGAGTGATCACAGCACCAAGGCCGGCGTCGGCCACCATGAAATCGATGCGATCCTTTGGAAATGCCGGATCGAGCGGAACATAGACCGCACCGGCTTTAAGTACGCCCAGAATAGCCACTACCATATCGATCGAACGTTCCACGCAAACGCCGACAAGAGATTTTCGGTCAATACCGCGCGAAAGCAAATAATGCGCAAGCCGATTGGCGGAGGCGTTGAGTTCCCCGTAGCTCATCTGCGTCTCTTCGAACCGGACGGCGACCGCATCGCCATGGCGAGCAGCCTGTTCTTCAAACAGGCCGTGAATGGTCCGTCCGGCGTTGCCGGCGGCGGCGGTGTTGTTCCACTCGACAAGCATGCGCTGCTGTTCGGTCGGCGTCAGCATCTCGAGCTGATCGATACTAGCGTCCGGTCGTGACACAAACTCGACCAAGAGACGCTCGTAGTGATGAATCATCCGCTCCATCGTCACGGCGTCAAACAGATCTGCATTATATTCGAAATAGACGCGTAGCTCCTGTGGCAACTCCACAACATCAACGGCTATATCAAAACGGGCAGCGGTTCCCGGCCGTTCAACGCCTTGACAGTGCAGATTCGCCATATCGAACTCGGCAAGGGCGAATTTGTGTAGCACGAACAGCACTTGAAAAAGAGCCGAATGGTCGAGCGCACGCCTGGTCGACAAGGCATCCACGAGCACATCGAAAGGCATATCTTGGTGGGCATAGGCATTCAATGCGACGTCGCGCACGCGAGCTATCAGCGCTCCCACGGTCGGATTGCCCGACAAGTCTCCGCGCAAAACGATGGTGTTTGCGAAAAAACCAATCACGCTCTCCATCTCGACCCGGTTCCGATTTGCGATCACGGATCCGATCGCGATATCGGTTTCACCGCTGTAGCGATGAAGGAGAACTTTAAACGCCGCGAGTAGAACCATGAAGAGTGTTGCGCCCTGGCTACGCGCGAACGTCTTGAGTTGACTTGCCAGATCGGCCGACAGTTGGGTGAACGCGCGGGCACCGCGCGACGTCTGCACGGAAGGACGCGGTCTGTCGGTCGGCAGTTGCAGCAATGGTGGAAGATTGATCAATTGTCGCTTCCAGAAAGCCACATGCTCATCCAGAGCACCTTGGGCGAAGGAGCGGCGTTCCCATTCGATATAGTCGACGAACTGCCGCGACAACTCCGGTAGTTGCAACTGAGAGCCTGACGTATGATGCGTGTAGAGGGCGCGCAAATCTGACAGGAATACATTAATCGACAAACCATCTGCGATGATATGGTGCAGGGCAAATGCAAGCACATGAAGGTCGTCAGCGGTGCGTATCAGCAGCGTACGCAGCAGCGGCGCGGTGGTGAGATCAAATGGCCGTAGGTTGAAATCGTCAGCGGCGCGCAAGGCCACAGCCTCTCGCTCGAACTGCGCAAGACCGGTTAGGTCCATCTGCTCCAGAGCTGCGATTGCATGCGGCTCGATCACAAAATATGGGACGCCGTCGGCCGAATGGAAATGTGAACGAAGGCTCTCATGTCGAGCCACGAGGTCGTTGAGCGATTTTTGCAGCGCGTCCA
>JBEKZZ010000188.1:0-2684 GCA_049509335.1 Bradyrhizobium sp.
TTCCATTCCGGCGATTCCAGATCGTCGACGGAAACGAAGGTCGGTTCGCCGCCCATCGTCAGGCGCACGTCGCCGGCCTTCAGATCGGCATCGACCTGTTCGCCGAGCCGGTCGAGCCGG
Organism: Bradyrhizobium sp.; assembly: GCA_049509335.1. Lineage (GTDB taxonomy): Bacteria > Pseudomonadota > Alphaproteobacteria > Rhizobiales > Xanthobacteraceae > Bradyrhizobium. The sequence goes on from JBEKZZ010000188.1 coordinate 121, forward strand.
GCCCAGGATTCGTCGGAGAACGGCCGGGTGATCCGCGGCGCTTCGCGGATCCGCCTGACGTTCATCTCGAAGCCGAATTCGACCTGCGCGAATCCGACCGCGCCGCTGATCGGCGCCGCCGAACGATAATGCGGCGTGGCGGCGACGGGGATATGCCCCTCCCCGGTCAGCATGCCCGAGGTGACGTCGAATCCGATCCAGCCGGCGCCGGGAAGATAGACTTCAGCCCAGGCGTGCAAATCCGTGAAATCGTTCTCGACCTCGCGCGGTCCTTCGACCGGATCGATGTCGGGACGCAACTGAATGAGGTAACCCGAGACGAAGCGCGCGGCGAGACCGAGATGCCGGAGGATCTGAATCAGCAGCCATGCCGAGTCGCGGCACGATCCGGCGCCAGATGCCAGCGTCTGCTCCGGGGTCTGGATGCCCGGCTCCATGCGAATGATGTAGCGAATCTTCTTCTGCAGTTGCGCGTTGAGATCGACCAGGAAATTGACGGTGCTCGACGCCTCGCGCGGAATATCGGCGAGGTAGGCGGCAAGCAGCGGCCCGGCCTCGTCGGTCGCGAGATAAGGCGCAAGCTCGGTCTTGAGATCGCCGGTATAGGCGAACGGAAAGCTGTCGGCATAAGGCTCGACAAAAAAATCGAACGGATTGATCACGGTCATCTGCGCCGTGAAGTCGACTTCGATTCTGAGCTCGGTTGCCCTTTCGGGGAAGACATATCGTGCGAGCCAGTTGCCCTGCGGGTCCTGCTGCCAGTTCACGAAATGGCTGGATGGCGTGACCTTGAGCGAGTAGCTCAGGATCGGGGTGCGCGTATGCGGCGCCGGTCGCAGGCGAATGGTTTGAGGGCCGAGATCAATCGGACGGTCGTATTTGTAATGCGTGACGTGATGCAATGCGACGAAGATCGACACAGGCTGAGTGCTCCAGCAGCTTTTTTAAGCAGAACACCGGTTCCGACCGACATCAAGCACTAACAACGGGCAGCGGATGCCTATACGGGGTGCGGATGGTTCCCAACGAGCCGTCGCGGAGAACGCAGGTACCGTAGCTGCCCCATAGAGGAAGCTAAGACGAGCTATTCATGCTTACTCGATCGCTTGTGGTGCCGCAGGCCGGTGCGTCGCCATCTTCTGCCAGGTCATCAAGTATCGCGCCAAATTTTGCGCTGAAAATCCGTAAGTGTCGGGCAACCATCCGACGCGCCCGTCTTGCGAGACTGCCGCGATCCTTTCCCACAAGTTCAAACTGGGCTTCGCAAGGCGGAATACTACCGTTTGAGACCCACCATACCGCGATACGGCGAAGTCGCTCACTTGCGACCAGCCGAACGTTTTCTTTCGAAACAAATTGGTGACTTCGAGGCCAGCCTCATCGAGACGCAACAAGTTCGCGCCGGGAAAAAGACCGACTACGCCCGCAGCCATGCCCGCGCCGAACAAAAGCAATCCAATGACACCAACTGCGACGCCAATGCTTGCATCGGGTTTTGGATCATTGAGGGCAATAACGATGACGAAAATGGAAGCGGCCGTCATCGCGCCTCCTGCTACGGCCAATAACCAGAATCTGGCTTTAGAAGCGATGAACGTGACCGAACCCCACGCAGATTGCCGGATAGCCTCTTCGCTCTCGGGAAGTGAGGGATCAACTGGGGTCGGGTGATGCATCAGAATAGAAACGGCGTATGCCACGCCGAAGGCGATAAGGCTGCCGCCAACTCCGGCCCAAATGCTATATTGAAACAACGGATGGAGCGCGGGTTTCAGAAACCCGATAAACATTAGCGCCGCGACAGAAACGAGGATTGTTCTTACGGCCTTCATCGAACCGAACCTACCGTGCGCACCTTTGGCGGTGGGTGTCGCCATTCAGTTCTTAGCATGATGAAAATCAAGACGCACGCTTTGCGTGCAGTTTATTGTTAATGGCATCTTGTCCGAAACAAACGGGATGCTCACCGTGCTGTTGTCGCGGCACTACGCCAAAAACCCGCATGGTAACCGCGGCCGGCGGCTATGGATCCCAAATTTCGCGGAGACGGCGGTGGATGTCGAACCTCACATCGTCGCACCAAGCACCCAGGGCGCGAACTCCGCGCCGCCAAAATCAAAGCTTTCGCTTTTGGTCGGCTGCCCCGAGGCGGTCTTGAGCATCAGGTCGAAAATGCGCTGGCCGCATTGCTGCACGGTTTCCTCGCCGTCGAGGATGGTGCCGCAATTGACGTCCATGTCGTCTTCCATGCGCTTGAACATCGCCGAGTTGGTCGCAAGCTTGATCGACGGCGCGGGCTTGCAGCCGAACACGCTGCCGCGACCGGTGGTGAAGCAGACCATGTTGGCGCCGCCCGCCACCTGCCCGGTGGCCGCCACCGGGTCGTATCCGGGCGTGTCCATGAAGACAAAGCCCTTCTTGGTGACGGCTTCGGCGTAGTTGAGGACATCCACCAGATTGGTGCTGCCGGCCTTGGCCATCGCGCCGAGTGATTTTTCCAAAATCGTGGTCAGCCCGCCGGCCTTGTTGCCGGGACTCGGATTGGCGTTCATCTCGGCACCCTC
>JBEKZZ010000189.1:0-2669 GCA_049509335.1 Bradyrhizobium sp.
CGTTGCCCAGCAAGTAGCTGCCGCCGTCCGAGTTGTCCTCGCCCGCGTACTGAAAATACACGGCAAAGGGCGTCTTGCCGGGAAACAGAAACCGGCTGACATAAGAAGCCTGTTGGTTGCCCTGCGTCTGCGAGAGGCCGCTCGGCTCGAAGAAATCGCGCAGCAGGAAACTCGAGGATCCCGGCAATCCGCTGCCGCCGCCGTATTCCAGCAATCGATTGACGCCGAGAGACCACCCCGAGAAGGGCTCTATGGAAAATTGAGCACCGAACAGACGCGGACTGCCGCTGCTCAGGTCGCCGTTGAAGAGGATGTTGTCGCCCGACTGCGATAGGCGGGTCAAGAACAACTCGTACTGGAACCCGAGCCGGGTGAGCGGTTCGGAATTCGACAGCGTCACCGACGGCGTGGTCGGAGCCTCGGTGCTGATGAGCATGCTGCTGTCGGTTGCAGGTGAAAACCAGTGGTCGCGATAGCCGATGTCGATCTGCGCCCAATTGAAGCCAAAGCTCAGCATGGAACCGGTGGGCACGGTGCGGCCCTGGTACGAAATCGCTCCGCCGCTGACGAGTAGATAGTCGTTCGGCTGCACGTAAGCCTGCACCGACAGCTCCCACGGGCTGTTTGCCGGCAGTCCGTGTTCGTTGGGTACGACCACGCCGGCCGCATCGTGACTGATCGAGCCCGTCGCGCTTGCGTGAGTCACGGCGTAGTCGCGCGTGTAGCGTTCCAGATATTTTTTCACTTTGGTGCACAGCGGTTTGTCGACCGTGCAAGCTTGCGGCAGCGCGTCTTCCACCAATTGAACGGCAAAGGGCCGCTTGAGGATCGGTTCATCGGCGAGGATGAGCACTCGCTCTATCTGCCGCTCCATCTCGGGCTCGAGGTTGAGCGGCAAGTAGGCGCTCACCCCGCTAGCCAGGGCGGATTGAGTCAACGACGCCAGAACACAGACAAACGCTATCGACGGCCTCGATGCCTTGATCCAAGACAGCACGATATTCAATTGACTCCGGCGGTTGTTGAACGACCGCGGCAGTACACGATATGACGCAGCGGAGCGTCAAGGCATTTGTGCTGCGGGTGGCGGTGGGTGGACGGAACCATTATATTGAGCCGCCTCGTGGAGCTGCCAATGCACCCTTTCCCTCATCGCTACATCGTCAACGCAACCGTCCGCCCCGTTGGAGACGTGCCGCTGTCCACGGACGGCGTCCGAATCATCGAATCCGCGCCGCCGAAGGAGTTCGACGGTCCCGGCAATCAATGGTCGCCCGAGGGCCTGTTGACCGCCGCCGTCGCAGACTGCTTCTCGCTGAGTTTTCGGGCGATTGCCGCAGCCTCCAAGTTCGCGTGGCTCAATCTCGAGTCGCGCACCGAAGGCACTCTGGATCGCATCGAAGGCAAGATGCGCTTCACCCGCTTCGACACTCACGCCAAACTGCTGGTGCCCGGCGGCGCCGATATCGAGCGCGCGAAGAAGTTGCTGGAAAAAGCCGAGCAGACCTGCCTGATCGCCAATTCGCTGAACGCCGAGCGGCATCTCAGCGTCGAAGTAATTTCCGGCTAATACCTCGCCAAGCAAGTCTTTCCGCCGTGGTACGAGTGGAAGGAGGCTGGGCTGAGGGGTCTCCCGTCCCCTTTCATAAATCTTGATGAAAGGGGACGGGAGACCCCTCAGCCCAGCCTCTGGTCCTCTACTACCGCGGAAAGACTTGCTTGGCGGAGTATTAGCTAGTCGTCCATTAGGAAGCTGCGCAGCTGCTCGCTGCGGCTGGGATGGCGCAGCTTGCGCAAGGCCTTGGCTTCTATCTGGCGGATCCGCTCGCGGGTCACGTCGAACTGTTTGCCCACTTCCTCGAGGGTGTGGTCCGTGTTCATGTCGATGCCGAAACGCATGCGCAGAACCTTGGCTTCGCGCGGGGTCAGCTGTGCCAACACGGAATGCGTGGTTTCGCGCAAGGACTCGGTGGTCGCCGAGTCGATGGGCGAGGACACGGAGGTATCCTCGATGAAGTCGCCCAGGTGGGAGTCCTCGTCGTCGCCGATGGGCGTCTCCATGGAGATCGGCTCCTTGGCGATCTTGAGCACCTTGCGCACCTTGTCCTCCGGCATTTCCATGCGCACCGCCAGTTCCTCCGGCGTGGGCTCGCGGCCCATCTCCTGCAGCATCTGCCGCGAGATGCGATTCAGCTTGTTGATCGTTTCGATCATGTGCACGGGAATGCGGATGGTGCGCGCCTGGTCGGCGATGGAGCGCGTGATGGCCTGGCGTATCCACCAAGTCGCGTACGTCGAGAATTTGTAGCCGCGCCGATATTCGAACTTGTCGACGGCTTTCATCAAGCCGATGTTGCCTTCCTGGATCAGGTCCAGGAACTGCAAGCCGCGGTTGGTGTATTTCTTGGCGATCGATATCACCAGGCGCAGGTTGGCTTCGACCATTTCCTTCTTCGCGCGCCGCGCCTTGGCCTCGCCGATCGAGACCTCGCGGTTGATTTCCTTGATCTCGCTGATCAGGACGTGGAACAGGCCTTCGAGTTCCTTCAGCTTGTTCTGGCGGCGCTCCACTTCATCCTTGAATTTGGCCAGCGGCGCCGAATAGCGCTTCTTGGCCTTGATGTGCTTGTCGAGCCATCGCGTGCTGGTCTCGTTCTTCGGAAACGTCG
>JBEKZZ010000019.1:0-69195 GCA_049509335.1 Bradyrhizobium sp.
CACAAAAAACGCGTACAAAGAGTACTTCAAAGGCTTCAAAAAAAGCCGCCGCGGCCATTGGTCGTAGCGCAACCAAGGGCCGTGCCCAGGCTTCCGCAAAGGATCCGCGGAAAGCCGCCAAGGCATCGGCTGCCAAGCCCTCAAAAAACAAAAGAAGCTCAATGCCAAACAAGACTGCAAAAACTGCCGCGAAAGCGACGGGTTCGAAGGCCACTGCTTCGAAGGCCACTGCTTCGAAGGTCGCTGCTTCCAAGACCGCCGCGCACAAGACTGCTCCGAAGGCTGCCGCGCCGAAAGCTCCCGCGCCCAAGGCGCCCGTCAAGGCACAGGTCGCTGCAAAGCCTGTTGTTGCCGCCAAGCCGGTAGCGGCTGCGCCGCGTGTCGAAGAGAAGAAGCCCCTGACCCAGCGTCAAGGCTTCAAGACCAGCGAATTCGTCGTCTATCCGGCCCATGGCGTCGGCCAGATCCTCGCCATCGAGGAGCAGGAGATCGCCGGTGCGAAGCTTGAGCTGTTCGTGATCAATTTCATGAAGGACAAGATGACGCTGCGGGTGCCGACGGCGAAAGTCGCCAATGTCGGGATGCGCAAGCTGTCGGAGCCGGCGCTGGTGAAGAAGGCGCTGGAAACCCTCAAGGGCCGTGCCCGCGTCAAGCGCACCATGTGGTCGCGCCGCGCCCAGGAATACGAAGCCAAGATCAATTCGGGCGACATTGTCGCGATCGCCGAGGTCGTGCGCGATCTCTATCGCTCCGAATCGCAGCCCGAACAGTCCTACAGCGAACGTCAGCTGTACGAAGCCGCCCTCGATCGTCTGTCGCGCGAGATCGCCGTCGTCCAGCATGTGACGGAAACCGAGGCCGTGAAGGAAATCGAAAGCCAGCTCGCCAAGAGCCCGCGCCGCGGCGTCAAGGCTGAGGCCGATGCTGAAGCGGACGCTGAGGCCGACGGCGAAACGGATGGCGACACCGATGGCGACGATGCCGCTGTCGCGGATGAAGCCGCGTAAGCTTTCCTATCCAAGTGAATTGAAAAAGCCCGGTCGATGAGACCGGGCTTTTTGTTTTTCGAACGTCACGCCGTCGTCCTGGACAAGCGAACGCCGGACAACGCGTAGCTTTGTCTGGCGCGAGCGTAGATCCGGGACCCATAACCACGGGTAGCAGTTGTTGAACGAGTTAGAATGTTGAACGAGTTAGAACGACGAGTTTCTGAAACAACAACCGCCGGTGGTTATGGGTCCCGGCTTTCGCCGGGACGACAGCGGAGTTTGCCTCTCGAGATCCCCGGTTCGCGTTAAACGCGCCCGGGGATGACCTGCTTTCGCAGGTCAATCCACCACGATCTTGACGCGGTCGCGCGCCTTGATCTGGGCGCGGGCTTCAAGCCCGTTGATGATGCGGAAGCGCTCGGCCGGCCGGTCGACGCCCGCCATGCGGTGCGATAGCGATTCCACGGTGTCGCCGGGCTGCACGTTGATCACCTTGATGCGCAGCGGACGCGCCGACTGGATTTCATCCAGCGTCAGGCGGCGGAACGAGTTCACGGTTTCCCGCGCGTTGCGTTCGCTTTCCGTCGTCTTCTGTTTGGTGGCGAAGATGAAGCGGTAGACGTCGCTGCCGAAACGCAGCGCATAGACCTTGAATTGCCACGGATCGCCGGTGGCGATTACCGAAGCCGCCGGGAAACCGTTGATGGTGAGCTCTTCAGTCGACGCCTTGTCGACGTTTTCCATCCAGCCGGAGTTGAGATAATCGCCGAGCGACTGTTCGCCCGGCACCCGCACGACGTCGAAGCGCATGGCCTGCGCGCCGCCCTCGCGCACGCCGATCACGGCCTGCGCGGTATTGTCCAGTGTGAAGTTTTCCGGCGCCATAAAGGTGAAGCCGAGCTTGGGATGCAGGAAGCGGCGCCCGCGCACAAAGCCTTCGCTGGGGTCTTCGCCGTAGACGATGTTGTCGATCGCGGCGAGGTAACTGTCGCGGTCGCGTTCGCTGGAGTCACTCAAGGGATAATTCCGCGCGATGTTCTGTGCGTTGGCGACGCGCTCCGGCGTTGCTGGATGCGAGGAGAGGAAATCCTGCACGCGTGGGTCGGCCGCGGTCTTGCCTGCCTTCAGCTCGGCGTTGCGTTCCATCGCGGTCAAAAACCGTGCCGCGCCGTAGGGATCGAAATGCGCATTGGCCGAGATACTGACGCCGGCCTTGTCCGCATCGAGTTCCTGTGACCGCGAGAAGCTCGCCATCGAGAGCTTGCTTCTCTCCTCCTGCGCCAGCGCCGTGACATTCGGATCGCTGCTGCCCACCTCGGCGACGGCGCGGGTTGCGCTGGCAGCTACCTGTCGCGCCTGGTCCTCGCGGCTGACGGCGTGCCTGGCCAGCACATGCGCCATTTCGTGGCTCAGCACCGACGACAATTCGGAGGTGTCGCAGGCGAGCGCGATCAGGCCCCGCGTCACATAGAGCTGACCGTTGGGGAGGGCGAACGCGTTCACCGCGCCCGAATTGAGGATGGTGACCTTGTAGGATTGGTCAGGCCGCTCCGAGGCGGCCACGAGACGATCGACGGTCTTGCCGATCAACGCCTCCAGCTTCGGGTCATCATAGGGGCCGCCATAAGACGACAGGATGCGTTCGTGTTCCTTTTCGGCAGCCGCGCTCTGGACGAACGTGCTTTTGGCGGGTTTCGGCGCCGCGATCGCGCTTGGGGCCGGGCTTGCGGTTTGAAAGCGGCCGATATCGCCGCAGCCGGCGAGCAGAAACGATCCGCCCAACAGCATACATGCAGCCAAAAAGCGGCTGCTTCTTCCTGCCTTGCGATGTCCCACACCGTCCACCACGGTCGCCTTATTTATCTTTATCGCGGATAAGCTCAATCTGTCCCGCCCGGAGCACCTCAATTCGCGGCCCGGTACGCGCCTCAACAAACCCCCTGACACGAATGCGCTTGTTTTCCAGTGACTTAAGAACAAGGCCAGCTGCCGCTAAATTAGCGAGCGCCCGCCTTGGAATAGTCACAGCGAAGTCCCGTGTCCAGTTCCGTCCAAAGTTCAGATAAGTGATGGCCCCCGCCTGCCGAACGGACAAAACCTCGCCTTCGATCAAAGCAAAACGCCCAATCCCAGTCAAAATATCGCCCGGACTTTCGGTGTTTTTTATGGCCGCCGGATCGGCCCAGATGCCTCTTTTGGCCTCACGCGCGGTTGCCTCGGCGGCCAGAAGCGTGGCGGCGCAGTCCTTGTCGCTCACATCAGCGGAAGCAACGGCCTCGCCTTGCGCCAGAAGCTCGCGCTGCACCAGCGTCTCGTCCGGGAGCCGCCATACAAAGGCTAGCTGGCGGCCATAGCGGTCCGGCACGTCGTCTTCTCCATCCAACCGCACGTCGTGCCCCGCAAGCATGGCGGTGAGCGCTTGCGCAGGCCTGGCATCAGGCTTCTCGGGGAAAACCAGCTCAATTCCGGCAAGGCGTACGTCGCGGCCATCCTCCAGTCGAAAGCTGCGTGCGTCCGTCACAGCGCTGACGCGGCCCTCGCCCTGCGGTTCGAACGCGCAAGGTGTTGCGGATGCCGGATTGGCGGCGGTGGCTACGACCGCGGCCCATGCGATCATCGTCATCAATTGAAGTCTGTTTGACATGGTTGCGATGCGCACGTGCTTCGGCTCAGACCCATCCATTCATTCCACCGGGCGGAAGGACACTGGCTTGCCGCTGCGGGGTGCTTGCGGCATGATTGCGATAACGTCAATTGCGGTTCTACCGCAATGCGAGAGGGTAGCAGGGAGGTTTTCATGAAACGGGTTCTTTCCGGCTTTCTTGGCGTGATGCTGGCGGTTGTCGCCACCGCGGCGCTTGCGCAAGACAAACCCCCGCTCAAGCTCGGCGGCATCCTCGATATGTCCGGCCTCTATGCCGACATTACCGGGCCGGGCGCGGAGACCGCCGCGAAAATGGCGGCGGCGGATTTCGGTGGCGAAGTGCTGGGCCGCAAGATCGAGATCCTCGCGGCCGATCATCTGAACAAGGCGGACCTTGCCGCCAATATCGCCCGCGACATGCTCGACAATCAGGGCGTCGAGATGATCTATGATGTGGCCGCCTCGGCAACAGCGCTCGCCGCCGGTGAGATCGCGAAAGCCCGCAACAAGATCATCATCTTCAACGGACCCGGATCGATCCGTCTCTCCAACGAAGCCTGCGGCCCCTACACGGTTCACTACGTCTTTGACACCTACGCGCAGGCCAACGTGACCGGGCTCGCCGCGGTCAAGCAGGGCCTCGACACCTGGTTCTTCATCGCGGCCGATTACGCCTTCGGTCATGACCTCGAGAAGGACACCACCGCTGTCGTGCTGAGGTCCGGCGGCAAGGTGCTGGGCGACGTCAAGCACCCGCTCAACAGCTCGGACTTTTCGTCCTACCTGCTCCAGGCGCAGGCCTCCAAGGCCAAGGTGATCGGGCTCGCCAATGCCGGCGGCGACACCATCAACACGATCAAGCAGGCATCGGAATTCGGCATCATGAAGGGCGGCCAGAAGCTGTCGCCGTTGCTCGCCTTTGTCACCGATATCGACAGTGTCGGGCTTGAGACCGCGCAGGGCCTGTTGTTGTCGGAAGCCTTCTACTGGGATCTCAACGATGACACCCGCGCCTTTTCCAAACGCTTTATGGACAAGGTGGGGCGGATGCCGAGCGCGGCGCAAGCCGGCGTCTACTCGTCTATTCTGCACTATTTGAAGGCCGTGAAGGCGGCCGGTACCACGGACGCGGCGCCTGTCATGAAGATCATGAAGGAAACCCCGATCAACGACATGTTCGCCAGGAACGGCCGGATTCGCGAGGACGGACGCATGGTGCACGATATGTATTTGTTCGAGGTCAAGAAGCCCTCGGAGTCGAAGGGCCGTTGGGACGATTACAAGCTGCTGGCGACCGTTTCCGGCGATGAGGCCTTCCAGTCGCTGTCGGAGTCGCGCTGCCCGCTGGTGAAGAAGTGACGGAGTGACGAAGTCACGCAGTCATTCCGGGGCGATGCAAAGCATCGAACCCGGAATCTCGAGATTCCGGGTCTGGTGCTAACGCACCATCCCGGAATGACGGAATAAGACCAACAAACAACCAAGGCACAGTCTCATGAGCAACGAAACCGTCCTGCAAACTCTCGAATCCGGTCTCTTGACGATCACCATGAACCGGCCCGAGCGGCGCAATGCGCTGAACGTGGACATGACGCTGGGTCTTGTCGCGGCCGCCCGGCGCGCAGCCGAAGATCACGAGGTCCGCGCGGTTCTGCTCAAGGGCGCCGGCGGCACCTTCTGTGTCGGCGGCGACGTCAAGTCGATGGCAGACGGCAGCCGGGCGCCGATGTCCTTTGAGCCCAAAATGGTCAATCTGCGGCGCGGCATGGAAGTGTCGCGGATCCTGCACGAGATGTCGAAGCCGGTGGTGGCCCAGCTTGACGGCGCGGCGGCCGGCGCCGGGCTCTCGATCGCGCTCGCCTGCGATCTGCGCGTGGCGTCCAGTTCCGTGAAAATCACGACCGCCTTCGCCAAGGTGGGCCTGTCGGGCGACTATGGCGGGACCTATTTTCTCACCCAGATGCTCGGCAGCGCCAAGGCGCGCGAACTTTATCTGATGTCGCCGGTGTTGAGTGCGCAGGAAGCGCTCGCGCTTGGCATCGTCACCCGCGTCGTTGCCGATACCGAGGTCGAGGCCGCCGCGCGTGAGCTTGCGATGTCGCTGGCGCAGGGACCGTCGATTACGCTTGGCTATATCAAGCGCAACATCAACAACGCCGAACGCCTGTCGCTGGAGGCTTGTTTCGACGCCGAAGCATTTCACCATTCGCGCGCCAGCGAGACCGCCGACCACAAGGAGGCCGCCAAGGCGTTCGTTGAAAAACGCAAGCCGGCATTTCAGGGGCATTAGAGACGGCCTCCGGCCGAACGCGAGCGCTGAAGGAGCCGCCCCCGTGCGGCAGCGGCGGTAAGGCCGCCTCTCGGTTCGCAGGAGCGGCAACCCCCGCCAAGCACTCGACGGAAGTCTACTGGTTTGCCCGTTCAGCGGCGGCCGTGGCAGTCGCCATGTATTTCGACATAAATTCAGCAACCCGCTCACGCCACATTCCGACGAACGCTTCCGATGTCAGCTTGTCCACCGATTTCCACGCGTCTTTGACTGCCGGAAGGGTATTCCGCCAGATCGCGCGCTTGCACCATTTTTCGCCTTTCTCCCTGCCTTCGCCAGTGGCGCACATGGATTTCCACGCGACGCGTTCAGGTTGGCTGATGTGCTCGGCGGCGCCTTCCCAGCCTTGTTGATGGATCAAGTAAAGATCGCTCAAGGTCGGTGTGCGGTGCGTCACCCACTCGAACAGAATACCTTCGGTAATGACCTTGTAGGCCGCCGCAACGGCATTGTCGCGGGGATCAAGAATCTGCCCGGAGCCGTATTTGCTGAACTCGTATTTGCTCAGTTGAAACAGGCCGAAATACGACCCGGTGCGCTGCTTGGGATCGAAACCGGACTCGATTTTGGCGACCGCTTTCATGAAATTGAAATCAAGGCCGAAAGCGTCGGAAGCGCGCTTGATCTCCTCGACCGGCGTTCCGACCGGGATGTCCTTGAGTGATCTCAAGACGACAGCCGCCGGCTTCTCGGCAGGCGGCAGTTCGGACCAGACGTAATAGATGAGATAACGGAAGTCCTGCGTCACCTGCGCCGGGTCGGAGGCATTGCGCGTTGTCGGCACCGGTCGGGCGACATCATGGTGGTCCAAGTCCACCGATTTTGTCTCGATAGAATCGTCGCCGATTTCGGCTTTGTCCATCAATGGCGGTCCGGAACCTGCCCCGGGCACCGAGCCAAGCTCTGCTCCGAGCACTGTTCCATGTCCGGCAGGTGCCTCCGGCACGGCGGCGGAGAGCGCAGGCGCACCGGGCGTCTCGGCGCTCGCGGCCGCTTCCGGCACGGGCGCGCCTGACGTGTTTTCGCCAACCTGACGGATCAACCCCGTGAATGTTATGGCACCCACGATACAGATGGCCTGCAACGCTTTCATTGCCCCCAACTCCGCGGCACGGTCCCCGAAAGAACGCTACATGCATGCTCGCAGTTGTCCATGGCGAGTCCGCCGCACCGGACGTTTTTTAGGTGGAACGTCCCAAGCGAGGCGGTGGACTGGATTGGGGTGGGTAACTCACCGCCCCTTGAAATTCGCCACCCGTCGCTCTTCGGTGGCCTTGACGCCTTCCTTGAAGTCTTCGGTGGCGCGCAGCCGCGTTTGCTGGGCGAGTTCGTGGTTGGTGGCGGCGAGCACGCGGTCGGCGAGCCCGGCGCGCATCGTGGCGCGGGTCGAGATCAGGCCCAGCGGCGAGCATTCGGCGATTTCCTGCGCCAGCTTCATGGCGCGCTCGCGCACCTGGTCCTGCGGCACGCATTCATTGGCCAACCCCATCCGGGTGGCTTCCTCGCCGGTCACGCGGCGCGAGGTATAGAAAATCAGTTCGGCATTGTTCTTGCCGACCAGTTCGGGCAACGTCGCCGTCAGCCCGAAGCCTGGATGAAAGCCGAGCTTGGTGAAGTTGGCGGCGAAGCGCGCCTCGGGGCAGGTGACGCGGAAGTCCGCGGACACCGCTAATCCGAGCCCGCCGCCGATGGCAGCGCCATGCACGGCGGCGACAATCGGCTTCTGGTTGCGAAAGATGCGCACCGCCTGAACATAGAGATGAGCGATCGGGCCGAGGCTGGAGGCCGGATCGGCCTTGGCGCGCGCCTCCTGCTCCTGCCGCGCTGGGTCGTTGAAATTGGCACCGGCACAGAACGCCTTGCCTTGCGCCGCAAGCACCGATGAGCGGATTTCAATGTCGCGGTCGAATTCCTCGAGCGCATCCGCGATCTGGTTGATCAGCGAGATGTCGAAGAAGTTCAGCGGCGGCCGCTGGATTTCGATCAGTCCGACATGGCCGATCTTCTCGACGCCGATGTCCGTGTAGGTGCTCATGTCAGTCTCCGCTGATTGTTTGATCAGGTATCTCGTCATCGGCAGCGCGCTCCCTCTCCCATCGGGAGAGGGTTGGGGTGAGGGGTTACGCTATAACGAGGGACCGTAACCCCTCACCCGATATTCTCGCTTCGCGCGAATATCGACCTCTCCCGATAGGAGAGGTGATCAGAGCGCGCGGCCCCAAATTCAATTTCATCAACGCTACCGCAGACCAAGCCCGCGCGCGATGATGCCGCGCAGCACTTCGGTCGTGCCGCCCTGGATGGTGAGTTTAGGCGCGGTCTTCATCGCGAACGCCAGCTGGTTTTCCAGCGTCTCGTGATTGCTCGCGTCAGCATCGATGAAGGCGGCGAGATCGCGGACCCGGTGCGGCAATTGCTGCTCCCAGATGGTGCCGATGTCCTTGACGATCGAGGCTTCGACCACCGGCTCCTTGCCGGCCTGCAACATGCCCGCCACCGACACCGACATCCGCCGCATGGTGTGGAGTTGCGCCACCAGGCGTCCGATGCCTTCGGCGGCGCGTGTATCGGGCGATGGCCCGACCGCGCGCACCAGTTCGGTCAGCACGTAATAAGTTTCCAGGAAGCGTTCAGGGCCCGAGCGCTCATAGGCGAGTTCGGATGTCGCCTGTTTCCAGGCGCCGTCAATTTCGCCGAGCATCTGGTCGTCGGGAACGAAGTGGTCGGTGAAGACGACCTCGTTGAATTCGAACTGCCCGGTGATCTGCCCGATCGGGTTGACCTTGATGCCCGGCTTCTTCATGTCGACCAGAAACTGCGTCAGGCCGTGCCTCCGGTTTTCCTTGGTCGGCGGCGAGGTCCGGAAGATCGCAATCATGTAGTCGGCGATGTGGGCCGACGAGGTCCAGATCTTGGTGCCGTTGATCAGAAAACCGCCGTCGGTTTTGGTGGCCTTGGTTTTCGCCGCGAACAGGTCCGAGCCGGAATTGGGTTCGCTCATGCCGATCGCAAAGCAGACCTCGCCGCGGCAAATGCGCGGCAGGATATCCATCTTGATGCGTTCGTTGGCGTATTTCAGCAGCACCGGCCCGCTCTGGCGGTCGGCGACGAAAAAGCGTCGCGTCGGCGCGTTGGCGACGCGCATTTCCTCGGTCACCACATAACGCTCGAGGAAAGTCCGCTCGTGGCCGCCATATTTCTTCGGCCAGGTCATGCCGAGCCAGCCGCGTGCGCCGACGCGACGGGAAAATTCCGGCGCGTCGCTGTCTTCGCGGTTGGGCTGGTGCGGATCGAAGGTGCCGGCGGCGATCTCTTCCGCGAGGAACGCGCGCACTTCCTTGCGCAGCGCGACGCATTCGGGCGGGAGGCGGATCGGATCAAAACGGAGGGCTGCGGTCATTGGAACAGGTCCGGAATTTTCAGAGGTCAGTCGTATTAGCGCGAAGCTACCAGCGGCCACAATTCGTCGGCGCCATTGGCGGCGACCCGTTTGCCGAGTTCGACCGCCCAGTAGCTCTCGGAACCGAAATCGTCGCGCCACGCCAGCGCGCGCAGCGTGTAGCGATGCAGAATGTGTTCGATGGTAAAACCGATCGCACCGTGAACCTGATGGGCAATGGCGGCGGCTTTCTCCGCCGCTTCCGAGCAGCGGATTTTGGCCGATGCCGCTTCCAGAAAGGCTGCATCAGGCGCAGCGCCGGTTGCAAACGCATCCGCCGCCGAGGTTGCCGCCGCAAGTGCCGCCGCCGACTCGCCGGCGAGTTTCGCCAGATTGTGCTGCACCGCCTGGAATTTCGAAATCTTCTTTTCGAACGCGACGCGTTCGTTGGAATAGCGCACGCTGATTTCGAGCATCGATTCAAGGCTGCCCGCGATTTGCAAGGAGCGCATGACCGCGCCCATCAGAAGCAGCGAGGTGAGGTCGAAGCTTTCAGGCGCGGGCTTGGTGGCCACGGGGGAGACGCGCTCCAACGTCACGGCGTCGTTGCTGTCGCCGCCGAGATTGAGACTGGATTCGATCCGGCACTTGGCGGCCTCGACCAGTGCGATCGATGCTTTGCCGCTGCCGTCGTGCGCGAGCAGCGCGATATGCCTGGCATCCCTCGCGAACGGGACGCCGCGCGCCCGCCCTGACAGCGTGCCATCGGCGTTGAGCGCGATGCGGTCTTTCGGGCCGGCGGGAGCCACCGTCATTTCGCCTTCAGGAGAAGCGATCCCGGCTCGTGACAATAGCCAGCCCGCGAGCATGGTCTCGGCCAGCGGCACACCGATTGCGAAACGGCCCGCGGCGCTCAGCACGCCAAAACCCTCGGCGAGCGAGGCGCCCGAACCGCCATATTCCTCGGCAACCCAGGACAACGGCAGGCCGGCTTCACTTAGCGCTCGCCACAGTGGCGCCTTCCAGCCGCCTTTCTTGTCGCGATTGATGGTTTGCGCATCGCCCAGATCGGCAAATATCCGCTCAGCGGTCTGCGCGACAATGTTCTCGGCTTCTTCCACGGCGTTCCCCGGTTCTTGTTGCGGGCCATGATGGGGAAAAGGGGTGTTGCTGACAAGCGCCGATGTCCTGCGGGTGCGGAATGCAGGGATGCGTGCCGGGACGCACGTTATTCCGCGCAATGGAGTTTCTTTGGGGGGTAATCGTGTGCTAGATCGCCACAAACATTCGAAAACCAGGTGAGGAAAATGCGATGTCGAAGGATGGTCTGTGCGCAGTTATAACCGGCTCTGCCTCGGGACTTGGCGCCGCGACCGCGGCTATTCTGGCCAAGGATGGCGCGCGCATCGTCATCAACTATTCCTCGAGCCAGAAAGAGGCCGAACAGACCGCCGATCTCTGCCGCAGTGCCGGCGGTGACGTGATCGTGGTTCAGGGCGATGTCTCGCGCGACGAGGATTGCAGGAAAATCGCCGCCGCGGCCGCTGCCTGGGGACGGCTCGATGTGCTGGTCAACAATGCCGGCACCACCAAGCACGTGCCGCACGACAATCTGGATGGCCTGTCGGCGGAGGATTTTCAGCGCCTGTTCGGCGTCAACACCATCGGGCCATTCCAGATGGTGCGGGCCGCGCGGTCGCTGCTGGAAGCCGGCGCGAAAGCATCTGGCCGCGCGTCTGCTGTCGTGAATGTCTCGTCGGTTGCGGGTATCAGCGGGATCGGCTCGTCGGTCGCCTATGCCGCGAGCAAGGGCGCGCTGAACACCATCACGCTGTCGCTGGCGCGCGCGCTCGCGCCGCTGATCCGCGTCAATACGGTATGTCCCGGCTATATCGATACGCCGTGGTTCACCAAGGGCCGCGGCGTCGAAGGGGCAGCCAAGGTCCGCGATTCCGTCGTCTCCAAGGTGCCGCTCAAGCGGGCGTCGACGGCCGAGGATGTTGCAAACGTGGTTTGCTTCCTCGCTTTGCCGCAGTCGGGCAACATGACCGGGGAGATCGTGCGGATCGACGCCGGCGCGCATCTCATTACTTAAGACGCTGTGAAAATATCCGGAGCGCCGTGATACCGGCGCCCCGGAGTTACTTCTATCTGTTGAAGTCGCGCAGCACGCCGCTTGCCACCAGGCGGTTCCAGATGAACAGGACCACCAGTGCGCCGATCGTGGACGTGATGATGCCGGCGCCCTGGCCGAGTTCATAGTGACCGATCGCCTGTCCCACCCAGGTGGCGAGAAACGCGCCGACAATGCCGAGCACAGTGGTCAGGATGAAGCCGCTCGGATTGTTGGGGCCCGGCGAGAGTAGCCGGGCGATAATGCCGGCGATGAAGCCAACGATGATAATCCTGATCATGTGTGTTCTTCTCCCCTAAAAAGCACGTATGAAAATTCTTCGTATGTCGGCTCGCTCAGAGTCGGTCTGCGACCTCGTCTTCCGTCGGCAGCCGTCCGTCCGGCGTCAGGTGGTTGACGACGTCAGGCAGATGCTGGCTCAATCCATTGAGCAAATCGTCGCGCGACAGGCCGCTTTGCGACATCAGGCTGTTGATCTGGTCGGCGCCGAGAGCGTTGGCGAGATCGTTCGGAGCGATCTGTTTGTTCGGCCCCGGAGCCGCCCATGAATTGGCGGCATCGCCATGGCCGTTCTGCTGGAGTTGCTTGAGCAGGTCGCCCAGTCCGCCGCTGAGGACGCTACCGGCCGCGCCTCCGGCCAGCACTCCGCCGAGGAGACCACCGAGACCTCCGCCGCCGCCCAAGCTACCGCCAAGTCCGCCGCCCGGAGCCGGGGAGGGCGCCGGTGCTGATGGGGAGGTCGAAGCGCCGCCGCTGATATGCTTGACGGCCTTGTAGGCAAGCAGCGCGAGGATCGCCATGGTCATTGGCGACATGCCGCCGCCGGATTGCGCGTTTGGCGTCGAGGGACCGCGCGGACCGTTTTGCATCCCGTTCAATACGTCGAGTAAGCCCATCGTCGTCTCCTGCCGATTGTCCGCCCCGCCGGGTTCAAACAATAGCTACGCGGTATGACGGTTACAAGGCGACAAGCCCCTTGATGTCTTGGAGGAAGCGGCCGCAAAGTCCCGACTTTCTTGCAGTCAGGTGAAGGCAACGAATGGCGCAGAATCGACCGATCGTCGTCGCGGGTGCAGGCAGCATCGGCTGTTTTGTCGGCGGGCTCGAGGCCGCTGTCGGCCGCCGCGTGTCGCTATTGGCGCGTCCGCGCGTGATCGCGGAGATCGAGAAATCTGGTTTGACCTTGACGAGCCTGGAAGGCTCGTCCTGGCATGTGGCATCTCAGCAGATAAATCTGTCAGATGATCCGAAAATTTTAAGCGAGGCGGGCGCGGTGCTGGTCACCGTCAAGAGCGCCGACACCGCCGAGGTCGCGGATGCCATTGCACTGCACGCACCACCGGATGCGGTCGTCGTCAGCCTGCAAAACAGCATCGCCAATGTGCCGGTGCTGCGCGACCGGCTGCCGGGACGAACGGTGCTCGCCGCGATGGTGCCGTTCAATGTGATCGCGGCAGGCGAAGGGCGATTTCACCGCGCGACCTCAGGCGACATCGTGATCGAGCGCGACGCGGCCGATACCGCCGCGCGGTTGTCGGTGCCGGGGCTGGCGATGCGGCCGACCTCCGACATCGCGGGCGTGCAATGGGGCAAGCTGCTCGTCAATCTCAATAACGCGATCAATGCGCTTTCCGGCCTGCCGCTCCGCGAGCAACTTAGCGACCGCGATTGGCGCCAGTTATTTGCCGACCAGATCGCTGAGGGCTTGGCAGCGGTGCGGGCCGAAGGGATCCAGCCGGTATCGCCGACGCCCCTGCCGCTGAGTTGGACGCCGCATTTGTTGCGGCTGCCCGACGCCTTGTTTGCGATCGCGCTGGCGCCGGCCATGAAGATCGATCCGCAAGCGCGCTCCTCGATGTGGGAAGACCTGGAGCGTCGCCGCCGCACCGAGATCGATTATCTTCAAGGCGTGATCACCGGGATTGCCGACCGGCGTGGATTGAAGGCGCCGTTGTCGCACCGCATCGTGGCGCTGATCGGGGACGCCGAGGCGGCTTGCCAAGGCTCGCCGCGGCTGACGGTGGAGCAGATTCGCGCGGGCGTTTCAGAAAACTAGGGTCGTTGGATTGTTATGTCAGCTGCGCTTGTCCTTGCTCGGCGAAGATCCGAACAGCGCCTTTTTCAGATCCTTGATGCTCTCGGAAAGCCTTGGCCACTCGCATGAGAAGGAATGCTGCTGGCAAGCGGCTTGCTTGACGCGCCGGGGGTCACTTGCAGGAATTGGCGGCTTGGCGATGCTGCCCGTGGCAGGCGACGCCTTTTCAGCTTCGCTCTTCAGCGAAGCCTGCTGTTGCAACTGTTGTTGTTTGGCGGCAAATGCCGCCGCGATACTGCTGCGCCGCTGATTTTCCAGATAGACCGTGTATTGCTCGTCGATCTGTTTCTGCTCTTCCGGCGTCGGATTGGGGCCGGCGATATCGAAGCTTCGATTTTGCATGAAATCGAAATAGGCGTAACCGCCGCCGGGCTTGCGGCGGCCGGCGAATTTCGCGTTACAATCGGAAAGCGCCGTGGTCCGTGCTTCCTTGGTCGCGGCCTTCTCGGCGATGTCGGCACACTCCTCGAAATCGGCCGGTGCGCGCGGCCACCATTGTGCCCGCGCCTGCGATGACGAAAGCACGGCGCAGCCGATCATCGCGGCCATCAGGACGATTTGGTGACGTAATGCCATGAGCAATAACGTTCTGCGGTGAATTTCGACGAACCAGTGACACCGCCAATTGTCGCCATTATTCGCTGTCTTGTCGACCCCGAAACGAGGGTGCGTATCCGGTGAAGCGGACTTGACATCCGTTCTCGCCATGATGCTTCGGTCTGATGCAAATCAGTTGCTGAAAATAAAATCAGTTGCCGAAAATCTTGCCGATTTGCACCAGGCAACCCTCGTTGCTGGCCTTGAGCGACCGCCGCTCTTATTGTTTGCGTTGTTTGCGCATGATCTTTTCGGAAGACCGCTGCACACTCTTCCGGATCATGCGTTAATGCGTGATGCGCCAGATCGTGCCGTTGCCGTCTTCCGAGACGAGCAGCGCGCCGTCGCGCGTGACCGTCACGCCGACGGGGCGTCCCCACACTTCGGAATCGTTGACCACAAAACCCGTTATGAAATCTTCGTATTCGCCGGTCGGAACACCGTCTTTCATCCGGATGCGGATCACCTTGTAGCCGGTGCGCTTGGCTCTGTTCCATGAACCATGCTCGGCGGCAAAACCATCGCCGCGATATTCCGCCGGGAACGCATTACCGCTGTAGAATGTCAGCCCGAGCGAGGCCGAATGCGCCTGGATCAGGACGTCGGGTACGGTGACCTTGCCCTTCAAGTCCGGACGCTCCCCCGAATGATGCGGGTCTTCGTGGTCGCCGATGTAGAACCATGGCCAGCCATAGAAGGCGCCTTCGCGCACGCGGGTGACATAGTCGGTCACGAGATCGTCGCCAAAACCATCGCGCTCATTGGTCGAACAATAGGCATCGCCGGTGTTGGGATGGATCGCAAGCCCCACGCAATTGCGGATGCCGGTGGCAAAGATGGTCGCGTCGGTTCCATCCGGATTAAAGGAAAGCACGTCGGCGCGGCGGGCCTCGTAATCCGAGCTTGCGCCGAGCGCGGATTTTGAAGCGCCGGACGGGCTGCCCTTGATTCCTTCCGCGTCATTGCTGGCGGAGCCAACCGACACCAGCATCCGCTTGCTGTCCTTGGTGAAGACGATGTCCCGGGTCGAATGTCCGCCTCCATGCGGCAGCTCCGCCACCACGGTCGCGGGCTTGTCCGTCGCTTTCAGGTCGCCGTCCTGGTAGCGAAAACGGACCACGCTGTCGGTATTGGCGATGTAAACCCATTGCGGATGGTCGCTCGGAAAAAACGCGATCCCGAAGGGCTGGTTGAGTCCGCCGGCATAGATTTCGTTTTTGACCAGCTTCGAGCCGTCTTCCGAAAGCCGCAGCAGGCGAATTCGCCCCGAGCGCGTTTCCGCGACAAAGATATCGCCATTCGGCGCGGTCCTCATTTCCCGCGGTCCGCTCAACCCCTCGGCCAACAGTTCAGCCTTGAAGCCGGCAGGAACCTGCGGGCTGGCGGCGGGCGGCCTTGGTGCCACATGGGAGACATTGGCAGTTGAGGCCGTCGCTCCCGGCTTCGGCAAATCGGCCGGCCTGATGTGGCGGACGAGACCCGGTTTGTCCGTGCGCCAGTCGCCGAATGCGGCGTTCCCGGTCAGCGGGCCCGATTGGCTGGCGGCTGGAGCCAAACCCGCGCCCGCAAACGCCGTCGCGATCAGCAGAGCCGGCAGCGACCGGCGAATGAGGCTGAATGGCCGTGCGCCGGAAATCCCAGGCGCTGTCGCTGCGGCTCGCTTCATGTTCGGTACCTTGTCGTTGATGTTGATGCCAATCGTACCCAGCGGGCGTTGCGTCAGCCAGACGGGGATTGGCGCGTTGACGATGATGTGTACGCGACGAGGCTTTTCCCCGGCCGCTGCGAACCGGCAATTTTGAACCAATTCATGCTTCCGCCGTCATATCCAGCGGCAGCCCTCGTTGGCCGCCGGATCTGATTGGGATTTGCGATGTGCGACGCATGCGACCAGCTCGACGAAGAGATCGCGCACTACAGGAAGGTGATGTCGGCGATGACCGACCAGCTCACCATCGAAAGAATCACGGCGCTGGTCGCTGAACTGGAGGCGCGGAAGACGGCGCTTCACCCGGTGCGGAAATGAGCCGCTAGCGGCAGACCGCCTCTTCTTGTAGCCTTGTGTCGTCGCCCGCAGACAAGAATAATCGGGCAATGACGGAGGATTGTCCAAAAATGTTCCTCACCTTTCTTCGTCACGGCGGCGTGGCCGCGCTGGTGATAGGCGTGGCCGTGGAAGCGCTGGCCTTCCTGTTCGGTTGGGTCGAACCGAGGCTCGCTTTGATCCTGCTCGGTGCGCTGTTGTTCTACCTGAGCGAATACGGCATGCATCGCTTTGCCTTTCATGCGCCTCCGCTGTCGTGGCCATGGCTACGCAAGATGCAGCACCGTCTCCATTACGACCACCATGTCGAGCCCAGCCGGCTCGACCTGCTGTTCCTGCCGATCTGGTTTCTGGTGCCCAATCTCGCGGTGGTCACCGCCCTGGTCGCGCTGGCCTTCGGAGCGGAAGCATCATTGTCCGCGTTGTTCGGCACGATGCTGGCGATCCTGCATTATGAATGGGTGCACTACGTCGCTCACATCCCCTACCAGCCGCGCACGCGATTGGGGCGCTGGATCAA
The DNA here is from genome assembly GCA_049509335.1 of Bradyrhizobium sp. GTDB lineage: Bacteria > Pseudomonadota > Alphaproteobacteria > Rhizobiales > Xanthobacteraceae > Bradyrhizobium. Next base: position 16,732 of record JBEKZZ010000019.1, read on the forward strand.
GCAGTATCATTTGCGCCATCACTTCATCAGCGAGAAGCACTGGTTTGGCGTCAGCAACCCGACGCTGGATGGCGTGTTCGGCACGTTCCATGGACCGGATGCGGGGGATAAGAGCACGACGACGCGTAAACTCTATTCGTGAAGCGCGCCGCGAGGCGGCCGCAAACCTGTGCATGTTGCGGTCAAATCCAGATACGGGGAACGGCAATGCAATCGAAATTCGCCTCGCTTATCGTGTTCGCGGCGCTCATCATGCCGGTTGTCGCTCATGCAGCCAAGCTGCCGCCTCTCGCGACCATGAAGCTGGGTGAAAATCAAATCACCTACATCTTCGATCCGAACAAGGTGGCAGCGATAGCACCTACTTACAGTTTGACCCTGGCGCCTAGACCTGTTCGGGGAAATTCCGAAGTCAACCGGGGACAATTGACGCCGCACGTTTGGGGGATTGCCGAAATCCCGCTCTTGATCAATGACACGCCTGAGAATTTCCTGAGGGAACTCCAGCTCGATGCCAAATTTATTACCCTTCATTCACTGAGCGGCGAACTGCATATCAGGGCAAGCCGCATCAAATACATCATCGAACCACCACTTCAGGCCGACCGCGAAAGAGGAGCAAAAGCGCTTGTTTCTCTCCAGCCGGGAGTAGTGGATTGGTCGGGGGTGCCACGACCTTGGCTGGTCACGGAAACGCCCAGCGAGGTAAAGGCGCTGGCAGACGAAAAACGCGCCCTGGAAGACGGCGAATGAGATGCTCCGGCGGTCGTCCTGACACTGGCGATCCGTTATCGGCTCTGATAAATGGAAGCCGAGACGCCGCTTGCCAAAAGCGAAAGGCTCCGGTCCCGTAGCTCAGCCGGATAGAGCGACGGTTTCCTAAACCGTAGGTCGCATGTTCGAGTCATGCCGGGATCGCCATTTTCCAAAAACGTCGGGTGACTTCCGACGCATGAGTGACAGCGGCACATTTACCCCATGGCTGCCGCCGGAATGCGATGAAAACGAGTAACCCGCAACACCTCACGATTGAAACCGGAGCGTCCGGACAGGTCTCGGCGCTTCTCGTTCGTCCCGACGCGCCGCGCGCGTGCTTCGTGTTTGCCCATGGCGCCGGCGCCGGCATGACGCATTCCTTCATGGAGGCGTTCGCGAACGGGCTTGGCGAACGCGGCATTGCGAGCCTGCGCTATCAATTCCCCTATATGGAGAAAGGCAGCAAGCGGCCCGATCCGCCGGCGATTGCGCAAGCTGCCGTGCGCGCGGCGGTGGCCAAGGCCGCGCAGAGTTTTCCAGGCCTTGCGTTGATCGCGGGCGGAAAATCGTTCGGCGGCCGCATGACGTCACAGGCGCAGGCGGCAGCGCCCTTGCCGGGCGTGCGGGGTCTTGCGTTCGCAGGCTTTCCGCTGCATCCGGCCGGCAAGTCTTCCACCGATCGCGCCGATCATCTCGCGAAGGTGAATCTCCCCATGTTGTTTTTACAGGGAACGCGCGATGGCCTCGCGGAAGTGGCGCTGATCGAAGGCGTGGTGCAGCGCCTCGGCTCGCGTGCAACGTTGCACCTGGTGGATGGCGCCGATCATTCCTTCCACGTGTTGGCGCGCTCGGGCCGCAATGACCGCGAGGTGATGAGCGAGATTCTGGATGCATTCGCGAACTGGGCCGGCGCGATCTAGCAATCTCAAAACATCTCGAAATATTCGCGATGCTCCCAGTCCGAGACTTCGGCCTGGAAACGCTCGATTTCCGCGTTCTTGATGTGGAGATAATAATCGACAAAGCCGGCGCCGAGCTTCTCGCGGAAGAAGGTGTCAGCCTTCAACGCGTCCAGCGCCTCGCGCAGCGTTTTCGGCAGCGCGGGCGCCTTCGTTTCGTATGGGGTGTCGGCGGGCGGGGGCGGCTCGAGTGCACGATCGACGCCGTCGAGTCCTGCGAGGATCTGCGAAGCCATGTAGAGATAGGGATTGGCAGCAGGCTCGCCGATACGGTTTTCCAGCCGCGTCGCCGGATCGCCCGTGCCGCCGAGCACGCGCACCATCACGCCCCGGTTGTCGCGGCCCCAGATCGCGCGGTCTGGCGCCAGCGAATAGGCGCGGTAGCGTTTGTAGCCGTTGATGGTCGGCGTTGCGAACACCGCCGAAGCGCGCGCGTGCTGCAACATCCCTGCGAGATAATGACGGCCGAGCGGGCTCAAGGGCGCATCGCCGTCTTTCGCCATGAAGGCGTTTTCGCCGCTGTCGCGCGAGACGATCGATTGATGCAGATGCCAGCCGGATGCAAATACATTCGGCAGTTTCGGCCGGCACATGAAGGTCGCATGATAGCCGTGCCGTTGCGCGATCTGCTTCACGGCGCTGCGGAACAGCACCATGTTGTCGGCCGGCTCAAGTCCTCGTCTCGGAGCAAAGGTGAATTCGCACTGGCTGGGGCCGAATTCCACTTCGACCGAACGCAAGGGCAGGCCGAGCGCGAGCACGTCGCGCCGGACGATGTCGAGCACCGGCGCCATCTGGTCGTAGCGCTGTTCGGTCAGATATTGGTAGCCGTGCGAGAGCAGACTTACGTCCGGCGGATTGCCGGGCTGGCCCGCATCTTCGGGCGACATCCTGGCGTCTTCGAGCTTGAAGATGTGAAACTCGACTTCGAGGCCGGCGACGAAATCGAGGCCGCGCTGCCCGAGCTGGTCCAGAACTTTGCGATACAGGTTGCGCGTCGCGAACGGCACCACGCGTCCATCGGCAAAATACACATCGCACAGCAGCCAGCCGGTCGAGGGCGCCCATGGCAGCACGCGGAAGCTTGTGGGATCGGCCACCATCAGCACATCGGCCGCGCCTTCCATCTCCGGCATGCCGAAGCCGCCGCCGGAGGTGAACACTGGAAACACGGTGCGATGCGCGGTGTCCTTGGCGAACATCGTGGTGGTGATGGTGCAGCCGCTTTCGAGCGACGCCAGCGCCTCGTGTGCTACCAGCGTCTTGCCCCTGAGGATGCCGTGCTGATCGGGAAACGACAGGCGGATGGTCTCTAGCTTTTGTTCCTCGACGATGCGGCGGAGGCGGTTCGCCGCCTCTTTCTGCTCGCCGGTCCAGAGGCCGTGACGCTCAACGAAGGTCAACGCATCTCCCCACTAGTCATTCCGGGGAGATGCGCAGCATCGAACCCGGAATCTCGAGATTCCGGGTCTGGTGCTTGCGCACCATCCCGGAATGACAATGTTTGGACAAAAACCACTACACCACCCTCAGCTGCGGCGCCTTGTCCGCGATTTCATCCGGCACCGGTGCGGCCCACGGCGCGCCGCGGCGGCGCTTGACGTCGACTTCCATCCAGAAGGTTTCCCAGCCCCGCGTCGGCCCGATGCCGTCCATGGTCGCCGGGCCCTGAATGCTCCGGGCATGGGCGGCATCGAGGAACATGAAAGGCCGTTCGCCCTTGGTTGCCTTCTCGATCTCCTGACGCAGCAGGCGGCGGTATTGCACGATCGCCTTGTCGGCGGTGCCGAGATGCTCGCGGGTGCGGTCCTGGATCGGGCCCATCGATTCCACCGCCCACTGGTCGTGCACGTTGATGTCGCTGCCCATGCCGGTATAGGTCGCGGTCTCCTGTTCGTGCGGATCGAAACCGTAGTCGTTCGATTTGTTCTTGCGCGATTTGTAATCCGGCAACTCATAGAGTTCGAGGCGCTGCTCGCGCATCTTTGTCTTGTCGACCGGTGCGGCGTAACTGGTGAAGATCGCATACCAGTAGCAATTCTCGTCATCGAGGGGCACATGCCACTGCGTGATCGTCATCTCCGTGCTCATGGGGATGACGAAAGCGTGCGGGAACAACTGATTGGTAACCCGCACATGGGTGCGTTCGTCATCGATCTCGCGGAGCGCAATCAGCCGCAAGCCATATTCGGTCTGTTCGACATTGATGATCGGGCGGTCGTACTCGCGCAGGATTTTTGTCATCGGCATTTCGGTGCCGGAAGAGGCGCCGCGGAATTGGCGGCCATAAGCGGCAGAGGTGTCCTCGTCCTCGAAGAAGCGATGCAGGAACGAGGCATGCGAGGGGTCGATGCCGACTTCGAGCGCTTGCAGCCAGTTGCAGTTGATGTGGCCCTTGAATGCGAAGGTGTGGCTGCCGGGCGCGACGAAGCAATCGATCTCGGGAAAGGCCGGTGGAGTGCCCTCGCCAAGATAAGCCCAGAGAATGCCGCCCTTCTCCACGACGGGATAGGCGCGTTGCTTGATGCCGTGACAAAGTTTCGAATCCGCAGGTTCAGCCGGGGTCTCAAGGCATTGCCCGGACGCATCGAATAGCCAGCCGTGAAAGGCGCAGCGCAAGCCGCCGGCCTCCAACCGGCCGAAGGCGAGATCAGCGCCGCGATGCGCGCAGTGGCGTTCGATCAGTCCGTAACGCCCCCCTTCGTCGCGAAACAGCACGAGGTCTTCACCGAGCAGTTTCACCGGGCGCACCGGCCGCGCGCTATCGAGCTCGTCGAGCAGCGCCGCCGGCTGCCAGTACATCCGCATCAGTTTTCCGCACGGGTCTTTCGGCCCGGTACGCGTGATCAGGTCGTTCTGTTCCTGGCTCATCATGGCGCGTCACCTCACCTTAAAAAGGCTTGCGATGGAAGACGGTCGGCGTTAGTTTGTTCGTCTATTGAACATTTGTTCAATATATTAGCACGACTCCGAATCCTGGCAAGCCCATGGTCAAGCCCAAGCGCCCTGACGGCGAACCTCGCGCCACCGATTTCGTCGAGAGCCTCGATCGGGGCTTGCGGCTGTTGCAGGCGTTCGGCTTGCGGCCCGCGCCAATGACGCTCAGCGAAATTGCAAATCTCTCGGGCCTGCCGCGCGCTACGGCGCGGCGTATTCTGTTTACGCTTCAGCACGGAGGTTATGTCTCAAGCGACGGCAAATTGTTTGCGCCGACGCCCCATGTCCTGACGCTGGCAGGTAGCTACTTGCGTTCGAACCAGATCGTGGCGGTGCTGCAACCGGTGCTGGATGAAATTGCGGCCGCGGCGCAGGAGATCAGTTCGCTCGCGGTGCTCGACGGAGATGAGGTGGTGTTCGTCGCGCGCGGCAGCCCGACCCGGATATTCTCGGGCGGCGTCGACATCGGCTACCGCTTGCCAGCCTTCTGCACCGCGGTCGGCCGCGTCCTGCTCGGCCGGCTCAGCGATGCCGAATTGAAGACGCGCTTAAGTGCGATGAAGCGCGAGGCCCTCACGCCGCAAACGCTGACCGATCCGAAGCGCTTGTCTGCAGCCATCATCGCCGGTCGCGCGCGAGGCTATTCCCTCGTCGATCGCGAGGCCGAGCCGCACTTTCGTTCGATCGCGGTGCCCGTGAAGCGCTATGACGGCGCCATCGTCGCGGCGATCAATATCGGCGCCCATGTCGATCGCATCTCGACAGGTGAGATGAACACGCGTTTCCTGCCGCTGTTGCTTGAGCATGCGGCAGGCGTCATGCCAAAGTTGCTTTGAAAGTCGGGAAGGGCGGGACTTTTTGGTTGGGGGTGAAAAAAATGAAAATCGGTTCGACTTTGCAGCGCCTGCGAATCTCGTTTGCCAACTCGGCCGGCACGATCGTCTTTGGCATGGAAGACGGGACTGTTTCCATCTTCGGCCTTATCTTTGGCGTTGCAGCCACGACCAGCAGTACAAAAACAGTTCTGATCGCAGGCGCCTCGGGTGCCGCGGCGGCGGCCGTGTCCATGATGGCGGGCGCCTATCTTGACGCGGAGACGACGCAGGACAAGAGCGATGCAGCCGCGGCCAAAGGTAACTCCGGCGTCTCGCTTTCGAGCCGCCTTGCCGACGCGGGCCTGACATCACAGCAATCCAGCGCTCTCACCGCGGCCGTGCAGGGCGATCCTCACGCTGCCGACGGGTTGCTGCTTGCTCTCAAGGGCGCAGCGAAGGAACGGCTCAATCCTTTCGAGCAGGCGTTCTGGATGTTGTTTGCGGATTTCTTTGCGGCCGCGGTTCCGATCCTGCCGTTCGTGTTCCTGCCCATCGGCCAGGCGCGGATCGTTTCCGGGATCGTCACGGTCGCCCTGCTCGTCGCGCTCGGTATCGGACGTGCACAACTGGGAAGACGCAATGTCCCGCGCACTGTGATCGAAACGGTTTCACTGGGTATCGGTGCTGCGCTCGCAGGCGTCGGCATCGGTCTGTTGATCGATCATTCGCTTTCGTGACGCTTATTAAACAGCGACGCTCCGCAGCCCGAACGAGCGAGCCTCGTTTTGCAGCACCGGCGCCACCGCCTCGGCCAGCCGTGCGGCGGCGGCATCGACGGAAAGGCCCGCGGTATCGACCACGGCGGACGCGCGCGCATACAGCGGCTCGCGGCTCACCAGGATGTTGCGCAACTCCGCCATCGCCGAGCGGTCGTCCGCCATCGGGCGCAGATCGCCTTGCCCGCGCACACGCGCCATATGCTCTTCCGGTTCGGCCTTGAGCCAGATCGTATAGAACGACGACAGGATGAGGTCGAACGTCACGGGTTCGGAGACGATGCCGCCGCCGGTCGCCAGCACCGTCAGCTCTTTGCGCGCCAATAGCTGCGTCAGCGCCGCCTGCTCGAGGCGGCGAAAGCCTTCCTGGCCATAGAGCGCGATGATTTCGGCGACCGAGAGGCCGTTCTGCGCCTCGATCTCCTTGTTGAGCTCGACGAAATTCCAGCCGATCTTTTTGGCGAGCATCTTGCCGAGCGTCGACTTGCCGGCGCCGCGAAGGCCGATCAGTGCAATGCCCGCAAACGACGCCCGGCGTTGCATCGATGCGCCTGGGCCGAGAATGTCCTTGGCCTGTGCGATTTGTGCGGGCGAGGCCTTGCGCAGGAGATCACGGATCACGGCCCAGTCCGGTGACGGCTCGGCCGCCGGAATCAAATCCTCCAGATGCGCGCCCATCGCGTTCGACACCCGCCGCAGCAGCACGATCGAGACGTTGCCTTTACCGCCCTCGAGTTGCGCGATGTAACGCTCGGAAATGCCGGAGACCCTGGCGAGCACCTTGCGCGACATGCCGCGCAGCGCTCGCATGGTGCGGACGCGTTGGCCAAGCTGTTCGAGAAAGGTGGTTTCGGGATCGCCAGTGCCGGCCATTCGAAGTTCCTGCATCACAAGCGGTAGGAAACATAATGCCGGAGAGGATTGACAGCAAGCGCGTGCGATGCCTTTCTATGCATTATAATTCTAAAAAGCCGGACGAAACGCCGCAATGGGCTTTCGCCTTGGCGTGAGGAAGCTCTCAGGGAATCGGCATGAGCGAGACATCGGGCGCCTACAACGCGGTGACCTACCTGCTCGACCGCAATATCGATGAAGGCCGGGCCGACAAGCTCGCCTATACCGACACCGTGTCCGAGCTGACCTATGGCAAGCTGCAACGGCAGAGCTGCCGCGTCGCCAACCTCTTGCGCCGGCTCGGCGTCCGCCGCGAAGAGCGCGTGGCGATGATCATGCTCGACACCGTGGATTTTCCGTCCGTGTTTCTCGGCGCGATCCGCGCCGGCATTGTGCCGGTGCCGCTGAACACGCTTCTGACCTCCGATCAATATGCCTATGTGCTGGCCGATTGCCGTGCGCGGGTGCTTTTCATTTCCGAAGCGTTGTATCCGGTCGTGAAGGATATCGTGGGGCGGATCGGCGATCTCGAATGCGTCGTCGTGTCAGGCCAAAATGCATTCGGGCATAAATTGCTGTCCGAAGAGTTCAAGGGCGAAAGCGATACGTTCACGACCGCCGCGACGCACCCCGATGAGCCCGCCTTCTGGCTCTATTCTTCCGGTTCTACGGGAATGCCGAAGGGCGTGCGGCATCTGCACGCCAATCTCGCCGCGACAGCCGAGACCTATGCCAGGCAGGTGCTCGGCATTCGCGAGGACGACGTGTGTCTCTCGGCGGCAAAGTTGTTTTTTGCTTATGGCCTTGGCAATGCTTTGACCTTTCCGATGTCGGTCGGCGCCACCACCATTCTCAATGCCGAGCGTCCGACGCCGGCGGTGATGTTTGCACTGATGAACAAATATCACCCGAGTATCTTTTACGGCGTGCCGACCCTGTTCGCGGCGATGCTGAACGACGAATCCCTTAAAGCGCACGGTGGCGGCGCGCGTCTGCGGGTCTGCACCTCGGCAGGCGAGGCGTTGCCGGAATCGGTCGGCAATGCCTGGAAGGCGCGTTTCGGCGTCGACATTCTCGACGGCGTCGGCTCGACCGAACTGCTGCATATCTTCCTGTCGAACGCGCCCGGCGATATCCGATACGGCTCTTCAGGGCGTCCGGTGCCGGGCTACAAAGTGCGGCTGGTCAATGAAGCGGGCAGCGATGTACCGGACGGCGAAGTCGGCGAATTGCTGGTGGATGCGCCGTCGGCCGGCGAAGGCTACTGGAATCAGCGCAGCAAGAGTCGACGCACGTTCGAGGGTCACTGGACCCGCACCGGCGACAAATATATTCGCGATGCCGACGGGCGTTACACGTTTTGCGGCCGCAGCGACGACATGTTCAAGGTCTCCGGCATCTGGGTGTCGCCGTTCGAGGTCGAGAGCGCGCTGATCACCCACCCCGCGGTGCTCGAGGCCGCGGTGGTGCCCGAGGCCGATAGCGAAGGCTTGTTCAAGCCCAAGGCATTCGTGGTGCTGCGCGCCGGCGCAAAGGCAGACGGTCTTGACGAGGCGCTGAAGGAACACGTCAAGCAGAAGATCGGGGTCTGGAAATATCCACGCTGGATCGAGACCGTCGAGGCCTTGCCGAAAACCGCGACCGGCAAGATCCAGCGCTTCAAGCTGCGGGACGATAGTAATTGATTAGCCGTCATTCCGGGGCGATGCGAAGCATCGAACCCGGAATCTCGATCCGCGAAGTCAATATCGAGATTCCGGATCAGGCTGCTGCGCGGCCTGTCCGGAATGACGGAGTAGGTGAGATCAACGTATGTCTCTTCCACCCACCGGCTTCCTGCATATCGCTGGCCACGATCTCGAATATCGCATGATCGGGCCTCCGCCGTCCGACGCGCCGACCATCGTGATGCTGCATGAGGGGCTGGGTTCGGCGGCGCTGTGGGGCGATTTTCCGGATCGTTTGCAGGCGGTGACCGGCATGGGCGTCTTCGTCTATTCGCGCGCCGGTTATGGCGCCTCGACATCCGTCGCCTTGCCGCGCCCGCTCGATTATATGAGCCGCGAGGCACTCGACGTGCTCCCCGCTTTACTCGATGCCATCGGCTTTACGCGCGGTGTGCTGGTCGGCCATTCCGACGGCGCTTCGATCGCGGCGATTTATGCCGGCGGCACCGGCGATCACCGCGTGCGCGGCGTCGTGCTGATGGCCCCGCATTTTATCGTGGAAGATGTGTCGGTGGCCTCGATTGCCGAAATCAGAACGACCTTCGAGACGACGGACCTGCGGGCCAAATTGGCGCGCTGGCACCGCGACGTCGACAATGCCTTCTACGGCTGGAACGATGCCTGGCTTGATCCCGGCTTTCGTCGATGGGATATCAGCGAATATCTCGCCTACATTCGTGTTCCCGTCGCCATTCTGCAAGGCGAGGACGACCAATATGGGACGGTTCGCCAGATCGAGATCGCCAGGGAAGAATGTTATTGCCCGGTCGATGTGACGCTCATTCCACAGGTCGGGCATTCGCCGCAGCGTGAGGCGGTTGAACTGACGCTCGCAACGATTTCGGAATTCGTCGGGCGGCTCGACCTCGGGGCACTTGGTTGATATGCAAGAAAATGCAGATTTATGAGCTCTTGCCTCTAGACCCGATCTAAAACATGCATTATTGTGCATAGTCACGAAGAAACCGAATTCAGGGAAAAGTCCATGGCCGGTGACGAACGCGTTCTCGCAGGCGGCGCGCGCTTTATCGATTTTCAGACCGATCCGTCGCGCTACCGGCATTGGAAGCTGGACGTCGATGGCGAGGTCGCGACGCTGACGATGGACGTCGACGAGAATGGCGGCCTGTTTGAAGGCTACCAGCTCAAGCTCAATTCCTACGATCTCGGCGTCGATATCGAATTGGCCGACGCCGTGCAGCGGCTGCGCTTCGAACATCCCAACGTTAAGGTCGTGATCCTGCGCTCCGGCAAAAACCGGGTGTTCTGTGCCGGCGCCAATATCCGCATGCTGGCCGGCTCGACCCATGCCCACAAGGTCAACTTCTGCAAATTCACCAACGAGACCCGCAACGGTCTGGAAGATTCATCGGAAAATTCCGGGCAGCGCTTCATCACCGTGGTCAACGGCACCGCGGCCGGCGGCGGTTATGAACTCGCGCTCGCCACCGATCACATCATCCTCGCCGATGATGGCGCTGCCGCCGTGGCTTTGCCGGAGGTGCCGCTGCTCGCAGTCTTGCCGGGCACCGGCGGCCTGACGCGCGTGGTCGACAAGCGCAAGGTGCGCCGCGACCACGCCGATTACTTCTGCACCATCGAAGAAGGCATCAAGGGCAAACGCGCGGTCCAGTGGCGTCTGGTCGATGAGATCGTGCCGAACAGCAAGCTCGACGCCAAGGTTGCCGAGCGGGCAAAGGAATTTGCGGCCAGTTCGAAGCGGAACGGCGGTGGAAAAGGGATCACCCTCACGCCGTTGTCGCGCACCATCGGCGACAACACCATCCGTTACAGCACGCTCAGCGTCGAGATCGACCGCACGGCGCGTATCGCGGCTATTTCGATTGCGGCGCCCGAGACGCCGCCGCCGGCGGACATTGACGGCCTGATCGCGCAAGGCGCGGCATTCTGGCCGTTCCAGGTCGCGCGCGAGCTTGACGATGCGATCCTGCATTTGCGCATCAACGAGCTTCAGATGGCGATGCTCGTCTTCAAGTCGCATGGCGAGGCCGCGAATGTCCTCAGCTATGATGATTTTCTCGAAGCCAACAAAACGAACTGGCTCGTCAACGAAATCAGGCAATATTGGAAGCGGGTGCTCAAGCGCATCGATGTCACCTCGCGCACGCTGGTTGCCCTCGTCGAACCCGGCTCCTGCTTTGTCGGCACGCTCGCCGAACTCGTGCTCGCCGCTGATCGCTCCTACATGCTGATCGGCTCGCGCCAGGGCGATAATCGCGCAGCCCCCACGGTTCAGCTTTCCGCGTTGAATTTCGGCGCCTATCCGATGAGCCATGGATTGACGCGGCTGGAGTCGCGCTTCCAGGCCGACCCGTCCGATATCGAGCGTGCTCGCGCGCGCATCGGCGAAGCACTCGATGCCGAGGAGGCCGAGGCGCTGGGACTTGTGACGTTTGCGCTCGACGACATCGACTGGGATGACGAAGTCCGCGTGTTCCTTGAGGAACGCGCCAGCTTCTCGCCGGACGGTCTCACCGGCATGGAAGCGAACCTGCGCTTCGTCGGACCCGAAACGATGGAATCAAAAATCTTCTCCCGCCTCACCGCCTGGCAGAACTGGATCTTCCAGCGCCCGAACGCGGTCGGCGAGGAAGGCGCGCTGCGCCGCTACGGCACCGGCCAGAAGGCGCAGTTCGATACGACGAGAGTTTAAGGGAGCGAATAGGGAGTAGCGAATAGCGAATAGTTCTATTCTATTCGCTACTCCCTATTCGCTATTCGCCAGTCAAGGAGCACGGCGATGAACGTCAACATCATGAACGTCGACTATTCGACCAAGATCCCGAACAACGTGAATCTGAGCGAAGATCGCCAGGTGCTCAAGGCGCTGGAAGGCTGGCACCCCGGTTACATGAACTGGTGGGGCGACATGGGGCCCGAGGGGTTTCAGCAGTCGCTGGTGTATCTACGCACCGCCTATTCCGTCGATCCCCGCGGCTGGGCCAAGTTCGATTACGTCAAGATGCCCGACTATCGCTGGGGCATTCTTTTGGCACCAGAGGAAGAGAATCGCGTCATTCCCTTTGGCGAACATTTTGGCGAGCCGGCGTGGCAGGAAGTGCCCGGCGAATACCGCGCCATGCTGCGGCGGCTGATCGTGATCCAGGGCGACACCGAGCCTGCTTCCGTCGAGCAGCAGCGCCATCTCGGCAAGACCGCACCCTCGCTCTATGACCTGCGCAACCTGTTCCAGGTCAATGTCGAGGAGGGCCGTCATCTCTGGGCGATGGTTTATCTGTTGCAGAAATATTTCGGCCGCGACGGCCGCGAGGAAGCCGACGAATTGCTGCGCCGCCGCTCGGGTGATGCGGATTCACCGCGCATGTTGGGCGCCTTCAATGAGGCGACGCCGGACTGGCTGTCGTTCTTCATGTTCACTTATTTCACCGATCGCGACGGCAAGATGCAATTGCACTCGCTGGCGCAATCCGGCTTCGATCCGCTGTCGCGCACCTGCCGCTTCATGCTGACGGAAGAAGCCCATCACATGTTCGTCGGCGAGACCGGCATCACCCGCGTGGTGCAGCGGACTTGCGAGGCGATGAGGGAGGCCGGCATCAGCGATCCCACCGAGGTCGCCAAGATCCGAGCGCTGGGCGTCATCGATCTGCCGACCATCCAGAAGAAGCTGAACCTGCATTACTCGTTGTCGCTCGATTTGTTCGGTTCGGAAGTCTCGACCAATGCGGCGAACGCCTTCAACTCCGGCATCAAGGGCCGCTACCACGAGACCCAGATCCAGGACGATCATCGCCTGCACAACGATATCTATCCGGTGCTGAAACTCGTGGACGGCAAGATCACGCGTGTCGACGAGCCGGCGCTCACCGCGCTCAACATGCGGCTGCGCGATGACTACACGCAAGATTGCGTCAAGGGCCTGTTGCGCTGGAACAAGGTCATCTCGACCGCCGGTTACGATTTCAAGCTGACACTGCCCAATGTCGCCTTCCACCGCGCCATCGGCGAGTTCAGGGATATTCACGCCACGCCCGAAGGTGTGCTGATCGACAACGCGGCATGGAATGCGAAGAAGAGCGCGTGGGTGCCCTCAGTGGAAGACGGCGATTTCATCGCCTCGCTGATGAAGCCGGTCACGAATGCCGGCGAATTCGCTTCCTGGATCTCGCCGCCCAAGGTCGGCATCAACAACAAGCCGGGCGACTTTGAGTATGTGAAGATTGAAACGTGAGTTCTTGGTAGGCTGTCATCACCCGCGAAAGCGGGTGATCCAGTATTCCAGAGACCTCAAGAAGGATCGAAAAGCCGCGGCGTACTGGATGCCCCGGTCAAGCCGGGGCATGACAGGTGAATGTGGCGTGCGAGGATAAGATCAACTATCCCACCCGTCGCCCTTGATGCCGGGATTGGCATAGACGATGCCGCCGTCGACCGCGATGGTGGCGCCCACGACATAATCGCCGGCGCGCGAGGCGAGATAGATCGCCGCTCCCGCCATGTCCTCGTCGGTGCCGATGCGTCCCGCGGGCACGCGCGTTGCCACCTCGTCGGCGTTGTCGCGCGCCGCCTTGTTCATGTCCGACTTGAACGGCCCCGGCGCGATCGCCGATACCACGATATGGTCGGAGATGAGCTTGACGGCCATTCGCCGCGTCAGGTGGATCAGGCCGGACTTGCTGGCGGCGTAGGAATAGGTCTCCAGCGGATTGACGAAAATGCCGTCGATCGAGGCGATGTTGATCACCTTCGCCGGCTTCTCGACGCTGGCGGCGGCGCGCAAGGCTCCGGCGAGCGCCTTGGTGAGAAAGAACGGAGTCTTGAGGTTGAGGTTGATCACCTTGTCCCAGCCGCTTTCCGGAAATTCGTCGAAATCCGCGCCCCAGGCAGCCCCGGCATTGTTGACGAGAATATCGAGCTTGCCTTCGCGCTTGCCGATCTCGCCTGCCAGCATTTCGATGCCCGCCGTGGTCGAGATATCGATCGGAAGCGCGATGCACTCGCCGTCATAGGCAGCGCTGAGTTCTTTGGCAGTGGCCTCGCAGGCCTGCGCTTTCCGTGCGGTGATGTAAACCTTGGCCGCGCCCTGGCTGAGGAAGCCCGCGGCGATCATCTTGCCGATGCCGCGCGATCCGCCGGTCACCAGCGCGATGCGGCCGCGAAGCGAAAACAGGTCCTTGAGCATGCGCATCCTCCCAGAGCTTTTGACAAGGGTTCTGGGGGCGGAGCGCAAGTTAGTCAAGGAATAGTGGCTCCATCCGCCCTCACGCTGAGGAGGTGCTTAAGCGCCGTCTCGAAGGGGAGGGCGGCCCATCCTTCGAGACGCGCACAAGCGTGCGCTCCCCAGGATGAGGCAGGCATTAGATTTTGCTACGCCGCATCAACGCGCCGAAAGCCGTTCCACATCGCGGTCGCCGCGCCTGAGGTGAGCACGGGAAGGATTCGTTCGTCCTGATAATTGCCGTTGAGCGAAACCCGCGGCAGCGCCGTCGGATAGTCCGCGCTTTCGGGAAAGATCATGCCCGGCCGCGTCGTTATCGCCGTGTTGAATCCGGCGGCCTTGGCGAGTGCGAATTCGCGCGGTCCGGCGGCGAGCCTGTCGCCGTAGGGATAGGCGAAGTGAAGGACGGGACGTTGCAAGGCGTCTTCGATCCGCGCCCGGCTCGTCGCCATCTCCTGGCCCGCAATCTCGCCTGGCTGTTGAGCGAGATTGCAATGGGTCACCGAATGCGCGCCGATGCTGACCAGTGGTTCGCCGGCAAACCCTTTCAACTCCTCCCAGGACATGCAGAGGTCGTGACAGATCGCAGCCAGATCGATCCCATGGCGGCCACAGAGCGCGCCGATCTCGCGGGCCAGATCGTCCCGGCTCGGCAGGGCGCGCAGCCGGTCGTGCAAGCGCTCGAAGGCTGCGTTCTTGGCCGAAGGCGTCGACGTATCGATGCGGATGGTCGCGCCGTTAATCGCAGCTTCGATGCGGGAAGCCTTGGCAATCACCATCTCCAGCGCGATCCACCACAGGTTCCCCGTGCCTTGCGCAAAATCGCTGGCGACATAGACCGTAAACGGCGCGTCAAATTCGCGCATGACCGGGAGCGCAAAGTCCCTGTTGTCGCGATAGCCGTCGTCAAACGTAAAGCAGGCGAAACGCCGGGCGAAGTCGCGCTCCGTCAGCCGGCGAAACAATTCATCCATCGTGACGATCTCGACGCCGCGCGAACGCAGGTGAACAAGCATCGCGCGCAGGAATTGCGGCGTGATTTCGAGATGGCTGTTGGGCTGAAATGCGGCCTCGCGCGCAGGCCGCACGTGATGGAGCATGAAAATGCTGCCGATGCCGGCGAAGGTCGGGCGAAACAGGCGATGCGCACCGGTCAGATAAAGCGCTTCCAGGCCGGCGCGGATGACATTGCTGCGTAACTGCTTCATCAGGGCTGTATGGCCGGTTGGAAAGGCATTTCAGACTAGTTCGGCTAGTCTGAAGCGAATGTTAAATTCACCGCCTAGTGTCCCCTGTTATTTCGGGTTTGACAGCCCCGCAAGGGTTTGTTTTCTCTCCCTTTCCGGTGCCTGTGCTTGGTGGTTCCGGGGCGGCCCCGAGAGACTTCGAAGGGAATTGCATCAAGCCAAAAAGCGATAACGGATCAGAGTGTTGCCGGTGCCCCTGTCGACCATAATTCGCCCCAGGGGGCAGTTTGCAGCTTATTGGCGAATTTCGGAAAAGACGGGGCGTGAAGCCTCGTGGGAACTCGGATGCGCGGACTAATCAGGTGGAGCAGCAAATGGTGGCCGGGCACGATACCGCTGGCTGTCCTTTGGGCTTTGGCGGCCTGGACCAGCGCCCCGTCTCTGGAGACTGAACTCGCCGGCCGCTCGACCGCGGCGCTGAAGGGTATCCTGCTCGACAAGAGCCGAATTGCCGTGAGCGGCCGCGACGTCACGCTTGCCGCCGACGCTTTTTCAGAAGAGGGGCGACGTCACGCCGTCGCTGCGATCGAGGCCGTGCCGGGCGTGCGCCTCGTCAACGACGAAACCCGCCTCATTCCCGAAGCCACGCCGTTCGTCTGGTCGGCCGAGCGCGATGTGGTCAGGGTCACCTTGACCGGAAGCTCTCCCTTGCCCGCGAGCAAGGGCAAATTGCTGGAAGCTGCCCGTGCGGATCTCGGCGGCGTGGAGGTGGTCGACCAAACCGGGCTTTCGCGCGGTGCGCCGCCCAACTTCGACGAGGCCGCGCTGTTGCTGCTCGATCAGGTGGCCAGGCTGAAAGACGGCAAAGTCGCGATATCGGATACCAAAGTGAGCCTTTCCGGCATGGCGCGCGAACTCGGCGGCCGGGAGGCGATTGCCGCGGCGCTGAAAAATCTGCCGGCAGGTTTTTCGGTCGCATCGAACGAAATCAAGGCCCCGCCCTATATTTTCCAGGCCAACAAGGATCCGGTGGCGCAGACGCTGACGCTGACCGGAAACGTTCCCGATAACAATGTGCGTGCTGCGATCGTGGCGGCGGCGGGCCGTAAATTCTTCCTGGAAAAGGTCGTCGACAACCTCAAGACAAGCCTGGGGGCGCCATCCGGCTTTGCCAACGCCGTGGTGCCGGCGCTCGGCGCGCTGTCGCGGCTGTCGACCGGAACGCTGGTGGTCGCCGATCGTGAGGTCAAGCTCTCCGGCGATGCGCTTTATGACGTAGCATCTGGCCAGCTTCGCGCCAGCCTGACCAAGGAACTGCCGCAGGGCTGGCAACTCAAGGCGGATATTTCGGTCAAACCGGCGGCCGCGCCCGTGGATGCGACCGTCTGTCAGCAACTGTTCTCGGAAGTGCTGGCCAAGGGAACGATCCGCTTTGAATCGGGGCGTTCCAGCCTTGACCCGGATTCGGCGGGCCTGCTCGATCGTCTGGTCGAGATTGCGCTGCGTTGCCCGAGCGCCAATATCGAGGTCGCCGGCCATACCGACGCCGACGGCGACAACGCCACGAACCAGACTTTGTCGGAAAAGCGGGCCCAGGCCGTGGTGGATTATCTGGTCAAGCCAGGTCTGCCCGCGTCCCGGTTTAGCGCGATCGGCTATGGCAGCACTCAGCCGGTGGCCGCCAACGACACCGACGACGGCAAGGCGCGCAATCGCCGCATCGAGCTCGTCGTGAAGGAGCAGCCATGATGTTTCTGGCGACTTTCCACTGGGGCTGGCTCCTCGCCACGCTGCTGCTTGGTTTCGCGATGGGCTGGATCGCGGTGGTTCATCGCGGTCACGGGGTTTCGAAGCCAATGGCGGGCTGGCTCGCCGTGCTGGTGGCGGCCCTGCTGGCGGCGGCGCTGGCGCGCGTGGTCCCGGGCCGGCCGGGCTACTGGCTGGACCTTGGCCTTCTGATGTTGGCGCTCTATCTGATCGGATGTGCAATCGGATCGTGGTTGCGCAACCGGGTGCTGCCCGGCCCTGCGGGCGCAAGTTGAAGGCTGATCGACATGGCCGATAGATCGTCCACGCTGGCGGACCACTACCGGATGTTCGGCCGCTACAATGCCTGGGCCAACAGCCGCCTCCTGGCGGCCGCCGGCCGTCTTTCCGTCGATCACACTCGGGCCGATCGCGGCGCCGTGCGCGAAGCCGAAGACCGGCGGATCGTCGATTTTGTTGACGGTCTCGATGATGCACGGATTGCTTCGACCAGCAAATATCGCCGCGTCTCATCGCCGCAGGAGTTTGAACAGCAACTTCAGCCAGCGCCGGCGCACCGGTTCAATCACCAAACCTATCACCGCGGACAGGTGCACTCGCTTCTCACAGGCCTCGTCGGCGAAGCGCCGGAGCTTGACCTTCAGTATTTTCAGCGTCTGGCCGCCGAAACGAATGCTTAAATCGTGGGCGCGAACAGCCTTCGCTGTACTCTTCCAACACGGTGAACGAGCGGATTTAGCGCCATGAAGCGAATTCCACTCCGGCTCAAAACAAGCTACCAGATGGGTCAGGCCGGCTGGAGCGGGCCTCACATTCGCAGATGCGTGCGCGAGACCGAGGACTAGATGCTGGAAGCAATACGCCGGTCGATTTCGTTTCTGCGCCGCAGGCAAATCCTGCACAGGCTGGGCGTCGCGGTCAGCGTTACTGTCATCGGCATTGCGTGCTACGTGCTTTACCACATGCTCCGCAATATCGATACTTTCGAGGTCCTCGAGGCGATCAAGAGCACCGAACCCCGATCGATCGCGTTGGCTGCATTGTTCGTGGCGGCAGGTTATTTCACGCTGACTTTCTACGACTGGTTTGCGGTGCGCGCGATCGGCAAAACTGAGATCCCTTACCGCGTCAATGCGCTTGCAGCCTTCACCAGCTATTCGATCGGACACAATGTCGGGGCCAGCGTTTTCACCGGCGGTGCCGTACGCTATCGCATCTACTCGGCCTGGGGGCTGAACGCGATCGATGTCGCCAAGATCTGCTTTCTGGCCGGCCTGACATTCTGGCTCGGCAATGCGGCGGTCTTGGGAATTGGGATCGCCTATCACCCGGAGGCCGCCTCCTGGGTCGATCAGCTGCCGCCCTGGCTCAATCGTACGATCGCCATTGCCATCATGATCGGCCTCGTGGCCTATGTGATCTGGGTCTGGAAGCGGCCGCGCAGTGTCGGCCGCGGGCCGTGGACGGTGGTGCTGCCGGGCGGGCCGCTGACGCTGTTGCAGATCGCCATCGGCATCGTCGATCTCGGTTTCTGCGCGCTCGCGATGTACACGCTGGTTCCGGACGAACCCAACCTTGGCTTCATCGTGGTCGCGGTCATCTTTGTCTCGGCGACGCTGCTTGGCTTTGCCAGCCACTCCCCTGGGGGGCTGGGGGTGTTCGATGCCGCCATGCTGGTCGGCCTGTGGCAGATGGACAAGGAAGATTTGCTGGCCGGGATGCTGTTGTTCCGGGTGCTCTATTATATTGCGCCATTCGTCATATCTGTAATCTTATTGACGTTTCGGGAGGTTATCGTCGGCGCCCGGTCGAAACGGTTGCGGCAGGCCGCCGCCGCTTTAGCCGGAGAACCGCAGCACGAAGCGGTGTACGTCCGGGAACGTAAGGAACCCGGCGCCTGACAGGGGTGCGAAGGAGTACGAACTTCGGAAAGCGGGTACTGGTGGCAATAGACGATACTCCGTCCTTCTTTTTCTCGCCGTGGCCGGATCGCTTGCGGCACTCGGCGATCATCCTGCTGGCTGCCGGCCTGTCGCTGGCCGTTGTGGTCGTGCTCGGCGAATTGTCCGTGGTGCGCGCGATCGCGATTTTTGCCTGCATCGCCGCGGCGGCGCTGGTGCCATGGCGCCTGCACGACACCGCCACGTCGCGCGAGGACGTCCGCGGCGTCAATCCGGTGGAATCCGCAGCTGTTGCCGCCGTCGTTGCCGGCATGCCGGATCCGGCGGTGTTGCTCGACCGTGCCGGCCGAGTCATTCATCTCAATGCGGCCGCGGCCCAGCTCGCGCCGGCCTTGCGCAAGAACGAGCTTGCCCAGTTTGCCCTGCGCTCGCCGGAAATCATCAGCGCGCTTCGCGAAGCCATCGCCACCACCGAACCCCGCCGCGCCACCTACCTCGATCACGTTCCGGTCGATCGCTGGATGGAGCTTGTCATCATACCGGTGCCGGTGCCGACCCTGTTCGGCAGCACCGACAAATGCATGCTGATGACCTTCCACGACCAGACGCCGCTGCGCCGGGTCGAGGAAATGCGCGCCGATTTCGTCGCCAATGCCAGCCACGAATTGCGTACGCCGCTCGCCGCGCTGTCGGGCTTTATCGATACGTTGCAGGGGCCGGCCCGCGACGATGCCAAGGCGCGCGAGCGCTTTCTCGGCATCATGCATACCCAGGCGACGCGCATGGCCAGGCTGATCGACGACCTGCTGTCGCTGTCGCGGGTCGAACTGTCAGCCCATGTCCGCCCGGATACGCTGGTGGATATCGTGCCCATTATCCGGCAGGTGATCGACGGGCTGGAGCCGCTGGCGCGCGAGCGCCAGGTCGAGGTCGATATCGACCTGCTGGAGACGCCGGCCTGGATCGCCGGCGACCGCGAGGAATTGCTGCGGCTGTTCGAGAACCTGGTCGAGAACGCGCTGAAATACGGTGCTTCGGGCGGCAAGGTGATGGTGTCCCTGGTCGCGGCGGTATCCAGCGAAGGCCAGCCGGAGCTGCGGGTTCAGGTGCGCGATTTCGGCCCGGGCATTGCGCCAGAGCACCTGCCGCGGCTGACCGAGCGGTTCTACCGGGTGGACGTCGGCGACAGCCGCGCGCAAGGCGGAACCGGGCTTGGACTATCGCTGGTGAAACATATCGTTAACCGCCATCGCGGCCGGCTTTTGATCGAAAGCGTGCTGAAAAACGGCGCTACTTTTACCGCCTGTTTTCCCCAGGCCAAGCCTCCGGCTTCGACCTGAAATCAAGCATTTTCAATAGCTTGTTCTTGTCATCCAACCGTCATCAAACCTTCGTAAAAGCGGCATTGACGGCTCCTAAACGAGCCCCGTGAGCGCTTGGCTTGCGAGATGGAGACCAGCAATGAATTTCATGAAGACGATCGTCGCTGCCGGCCTGGTCGCCGCATCGACGTCGGCCTTTGCGGCCGACATCACCGGAGCGGGCGCGACATTCCCGTTCCCGATCTATTCGAAATGGGCCGACGCCTACAAGAAAGAGACCGGTAACGGACTGAACTACCAGTCGATCGGTTCGGGCGGCGGCATCAAGCAGATCGAGGCCAAGACCGTGACGTTCGGCGCCACCGATATGCCGCTGAAGGTCGAGCAGCTTGAAAAGGACAGTCTGGTCCAATGGCCGATGGTGATGGGTGCGATCGTTCCGGTCGTGAATCTGGAAGGCGTGAAGCCGGGTGAACTGCTGTTTGACGGCACAACGCTTGCCGACATCTATCTCGGCAAAATCACCAAATGGGACGATCCGGCGATCAAGAAGCTCAATCCGAATGTGACGCTGCCGAGCGAGGCGATCACCGTGGTCCGCCGTTCCGATGGATCGGGCACGACGTTCAACTTCACCGACTATCTTTCCAAGGTGAGCGCGGAGTGGAAGAGCAAGGTTGGCTCCAACGCGGCGGTGGAATGGCCGACGGGAGTCGGCGCCAAGGGTAACGAAGGCGTCTCCGGCAATGTCGGCCAGACCAAGAACTCGATCGGTTATGTCGAATATGCCTATGCCAAGCAGAACAAGCTGACCTACACGGCGCTGATCAACAAGGCCGGCAAGACCGTGCAGCCGACGGTGGCTTCGTTCCAGGCCGCCGCCTCGAACGCCGATTGGGCGAAAGCGCCCGGTTATTATGTGATCCTCACCGACCAGCCGGGTGAAGCTTCGTGGCCGATCACGGCTTCGACGTTTATCCTCATGCAGAAAGAACCGACCGACAAGGCGGCCTCGGGAGAAGCCATCAAGTTCTTCAAGTGGGCTTTTGCCAACGGAGGCAAGATGGCTGAGGAACTCGATTACATTCCGATGCCGGAAGCCGTGGTCAAGCTGATCGAGAAGACCTGGTCGTCCGACATCAAGAGCTGACGCGTTTTGCGTAAACCTGTTTTCCGCCCGGATGCGGTGTATCCGGGCGGAAGGTAATTGACCTGCCGCCCGGTGGGCCTGCGTCAGTAGATCGCACAAGACCGCCATCTGTAAGGCGGCGGGCATACAGGCCATGGGCAAAACTTTGGATCAGACAGAGGAAATCGGCGTGGCGGAGATGGCGGTTCAAGGCGATGCAAGGGATGTCGCAGGCCCGTACGACCGCGCCAAGGCGCTGAGCGCTTTCAAAGCCGGGGACGTCACCTTTTACTGGATCACCCGCGCCTGCGCGATCTCGGTTCTGCTCATTCTTGGCGGCATTATTCTTTCGCTGATCGTCGGCGCCTGGCCGGCGATGAAGGAATATGGCTTCGCGTTCCTGTGGACGCAGCGCTGGGCGCCGTCGGCCGATCCGCCGGTGCTTGGCGCGTTGGGCCCGATGTACGGCACCCTCGTCACCTCTTTCATTGCGATGTTGATCGCGATCCCGGTCGGTATCGGCATCGCGATTTTTCTCACCGAGCTTTGTCCACAATGGCTGCGCCGGCCGATCGGTATCGCCATCGAGTTGCTCGCCGGCATTCCCTCCATCATTTACGGCATGTGGGGCTTCTTCGTGCTCGGTCCGTTTTTGGCCTACACGTTCCAGCCGTTCATGATCAGCCTGTTCGACGGCGTGCCGATTCTCGGTTCGATTTTCGCCGGTCCTCCGTCCTACCTCAGCCTGTTCAACGCTGCGCTCATCCTCGCGATCATGGTGCTGCCCTTCATCACCGCGATCTCCGTCGACGTCTTCAAGACGGTACCGCCGGTGCTGAAGGAGGCGGCTTACGGCGTCGGCTGCACGACGTGGGAAGTGGTTCGCAACGTGGTGATCCCCTACACCCGCGTCGGCGTCATTGGCGGGGTCATGCTGGCGCTCGGCCGCGCGCTCGGCGAAACCATGGCGGTCACCTTCATCATCGGAAATTCCTTCCGCATCTCGACCTCGATCTTTGCGCCGGGCACCACGATCTCGGCCGCGATCGCATCTGAATTTGCCGAAAGCGACGGCTTGCACCAGTCCGCGCTGATGCTGCTCGGCCTGCTGCTGTTTGTGCTGACCTTCCTGGTGCTGTCGGCCGCGCGGTTGATGCTGATGCGGCTCGAAACCAAGGCGGGCAAGTAGCATGAACCCGATCTACGTCAGGCGCCGCCGCAAGGACATCATCATCCGCACGCTGTGCTTCGGCGCGGCGTTGTTCGGCGTCACCTGGCTGGCGCTGATCCTGTTCACGCTGTTTTTCAACGGCCTCAAGGGTCTCAACCTCGAGCTCTTCACCCAGAACACGCCGCCGCCGGGTGCGAACGAAGGCGGCCTTTTGAACGCGATCACGGGCTCCGTCATCATGACCGCGATCGGCCTCGGCCTCGGCGCGCCGCTCGGCCTGTTTGCCGGGACCTATCTTGCCGAATACGGCCGCAACGACCGCCTCACCTCCGTGATCCGCTTCATCAACGATATCCTCCTGAGCGCGCCGTCGATCATCATCGGCCTGTTTATCTACGGCGCCGTCGTGGTGCCGATGCGCGGCTTTTCGGCTCTGGCGGGTTCGCTGGCGCTCGCGGTGATCGTGATTCCGGTCGTGCTGCGCACCACCGAGGACATGCTGCTGCTGGTTCCCAACCCGCTGCGCGAAGCCGCCTCCGCGCTTGGTTTGCCGCGCTCGCTGGTCATCAAGCGCATCGCCTATCGCGCGGCGCGCTCCGGACTGATCACCGGCGTGCTGCTGGCGACCGCGCGTGTCGCCGGCGAGACCGCGCCGCTGTTGTTCACCGCGTTGTCCAACCAGTTCTTCAGCCTCGACCTGACCAAGACGATGGCGAACCTGCCGGTGACCATCAACAATTTCGTGCAGAGCCCTTACGCCTACTGGAAGCAACTCGCCTGGAGCGGGGCTCTCATCATCACGCTCGCCGTACTCGCTCTCAACATTGGCGCACGCATTCTTGGCGCCGAGAGGACTGCAAAATGAACGACGCTTCTGTTTCCGCCAGCCCTCCGCTGACGCCGGTGCCGTCGATGGCCGGCCACGCATCCGGCCAAATGGAGCCGCCGGCCAAGGTCACCGCGCGCGGGTTGAACTTCTATTACGGCGATCATCATGCGCTGAAGAACATCAACATCACGCTCGGCACCAACCGCGTCACCGCTTTCATCGGCCCGTCGGGCTGCGGCAAGTCGACGTTGCTGCGGATCTTCAACCGGATGTACGACCTCTATCCGGGGCAGCGCGCCACCGGCCAGCTGATGCTCGACCAGACCAACATTCTCGACCCCAAGCTCGATCTCAATCTGCTGCGGGCCCGCGTCGGCATGGTGTTCCAGAAGCCGACGCCGTTCCCGATGACGATCTACGAGAACATCGCCTTCGGCATTCGCCTGTACGAGAAGATTTCCCGCTCGGAAATGGACGACCGCGTCGAGAAGGCGTTGCGCGGCGGCGCGCTCTGGAATGAGGTCAAGGACAAGCTCAATGCTTCGGGGCTCAGCCTGTCCGGCGGCCAGCAGCAGCGGCTTTGCATCGCGCGCACCGTCGCGGTCCGTCCCGAGGTGATCCTGTTCGACGAGCCGTGCTCGGCGCTCGATCCGATCTCGACGGCGAAAGTCGAGGAATTGATCCAGGAACTGGCGGAGAATTACACCATCGCCATCGTTACCCACAACATGCAACAGGCCGCCCGCGTCTCCGACAAGACGGCGTTCATGTATCTGGGCGAACTGATCGAGTTTGACGAGACCAACAAGATTTTCACGTCGCCAAACGACCGGCGCACCCAGGACTACATCACCGGCCGCTTCGGCTGACATTCAAGAGGCGCAAGCTTTCGAAGTGATCGCGCGCAAAATCAGAGAATGAGATCAGGTTCCGGTTCGTCTCCAACCGGAACATGATTTAAGGAGAATGAGATGGCCTCAGAGCATACCGCCAAGGCGTTCGACAGCGATCTGCAGGAATTGACCCGGCTGGTCGCCGAAATGGGTGGCCTCGCCGAACGCATGATCGTCGATTCCGTCGATGCGCTGATCCGCCGCGACGTCGCGCTCGGCCGGCGCGTGGTCGAGACCGATGTCGAGATCGACAATTTGCAGCGTGTGATCGAGGAGCGCGCGGTTCTGACCATTGCGCGGCGTCAGCCGATGGCGGTCGATTTGCGCGAGATCGTCGGCGCCATGCGCGTTGGGACCGACCTCGAGCGGATTGGCGACCTCGCCAAGAACATGGGCAAGCGGGTCGCGGCGCTGGAGAGCGACTTTCAACCGTTGAAGCTGATCCGCGGGCTTGAGCACATGACCGACCTCGTGCAGTCGCAGGTGAAGTCGGTGCTCGATGCCTATGCCGCGCACGACCTGCCGGCGGCGATGACGGTGTGGAAGAGCGACGAGGAAGTCGACGCCATCTGCACCTCGCTGTTTCGCGAGCTTTTGACCTACATGATGGAAGACCCGCGCAACATCAGCTTCTGTATTCATCTGATGTTCTGCGCCAAGAACATCGAGCGGATCGGCGACCACGCGACCAATATCGCCGAGACCGTGTTCTACATGATCGAGGGCCAGCAAATTCTCGACAAACGACCGAAGGGTGACATGACGACCTTTGCTACAACCGTACCTGGAAGCTGATCGCCGTTTCCGGGATAGATGCATCACACGAAGCAACCAATTTTCAAGGACGAAAGAAGGCTACGCATATGAGCGCACGCATTCTGGTGGTGGAAGACGAGGAAGCGCTGACGACGCTGTTGCGCTACAACCTCGACGCCGAGGGGTATGACGTCGAAACGGTCGGGCGCGGTGACGACGCCGACACCCGCTTGAAGGAGCGGATTCCCGACCTGATCGTGCTGGATTGGATGCTGCCGGGGTTGTCCGGCATCGAGCTGTGCCGCCGTCTGCGCGCCCGGCCCGAGACCAAGCAGCTACCCATTATCATGCTGACCGCGCGCGGCGAGGAAAGCGAGCGGGTCAGGGGGCTTGCGACCGGTGCCGACGATTACATCGTCAAGCCGTTCTCGGTTCCCGAATTGCTGGCGCGGGTCCGCGGCCTGCTGCGGCGCGCAAGCCCCGAGCGGTTGGCCACCGTGCTTACCTATGGGGACATCGAACTCGACCGCGAGAAGCGCCGCGTTGCCCGCTCCGGCCGCCCGGTCGATCTTGGGCCGACCGAGTATCGTCTGCTCGAATTCTTCCTGGAGCATCCGGGCCGCGTGTTCTCTCGCGAGCAGTTGCTCGACAGCGTCTGGGGCCGCGACATCTATATCGACGAGCGCACCGTGGACGTGCATATCGGACGGTTGCGCAAGTTGCTCAATCCCGGCCGCGAGCAGGATCCGATCCGCACCGTGCGCGGCGCCGGCTACGCACTCGACGATCGTTTCGCGAAGGTGGAGTAGCTCGTTCCGGGAGATGGCTGCCTCATCCTGAGGAGCAAGCCATAGGCGTGCGTCTCGAAGGATGGAGTTGACGCAGTTCATGCTTCGAGACGCGCCGTTCGGCGCTCCTCAGCATGAGGAGAAATCTTACCGCGTCGTCTTCGGCGTCTGGCGGCGGCGATCGCCGGTCGGCTGATAGGCGACCCGCGAGTGATGCGCGCAATAGGGCAGGCTCGGCAGCGCCTTGCCGCCGCAGAAGAAGAATTCGGGGCTTGAGGGGTCGCCGACCGGCCAATGACAGGTCGCCTCGTTCAATTCGAGCAGCGACAACCGCTGGCTCATCGGCACCACATTGTCGTAGGCGATCGGATCCGGCTCCAGCTCGACCTCGAATGCATGCGCCAGCGCCGTGTTGCCGCGCGAAGCCGGACGCGACACCCGCATCATGTGCTGGGCAGGGCGCGCTTTGCGCGGACGGGGTGCGGCGGAAGATGGGCTCTTGGCGCGGCCGGAAAGACCGAGCCGATGTACTTTGCCGATCACCGCGTTCCGGGTCACATTTCCAAGCTCGGCGGCGATCTGGCTGGCCGAAAGGCCTGCCTCCCAGAGTTTCTTCAGTTGCTCGACGCGATCGTCAGACCAGGTCAATACCGTCATCGCACTCTTTCCTTCGCGTCGCGCCGGCCTGCTATCGGGCAGCGCTGCGATGCCAATCGTCTTAAAAATCCCTTCCGGCAGAATCCCTTAGCCTTCGCCGGGCGCGAAAAAGCGCTCGAACGTTTACGCAGAACACTGACGACTTAAGAGGAGTAATCCCTACCGCACGAGATGTCGTATCCGACGACTGAGAAGCTACAATATGGCGTGACTCCCGCGCAAGAGTCGACGCACATGCGTCCACATGTTCCGCACCTTTTAAGCTTGCTCTGCGGGCTTTCGGCGACACCGGACATTTACGGAACGCCCCGTTGACAGCCATCGCCGCGCGCCTAGAATGGCTCTCACGTGCCGCCTCGAAAAGGCGGCACGTTTTGTTTTCGCTAGCGAACTTCGAAATTTAAGCTCTGGTCGTCGATGCGACCGCGCCAATGCGCGCAACCCGATCAGCCAACCATCTAACTGTCAGTGATATTGTCATGACGTCGCATCTGCTTCCGGTATTCGCCAGGGTCGATCTCGGTTTTACGCACGGCGAGGGCGCTTACCTGTTCGCCACCAACGGCGAGCGTTACCTGGATTTTACCTCCGGCGTTGCGGTGAACGCGCTCGGCCACGCGCACCCGCATCTGGTCAAGGCCTTGCAGGAACAGGCGACGAAGCTCTGGCACATGTCGAACCTGTTCAGGAGTCCCGACGGCGAGAAGCTGGCCGCGCGGCTGTGCGAGCAGAGCTTTGCCGACTTCGTGTTCTTCTGCAATTCCGGTGCGGAAGCGCTCGAAGGCGTGATCAAGCTTGTGCGCCATTATCATTTCTCCAAGGGCCATCCCGAACGCTATCGCATCATCACGTTCGAGGGCGCGTTCCACGGCCGCACGCTGGCGACGCTGGCCGCCACCGGCGCCGCCAAATATCTCGAAGGCTTTGGGCCGCCGATGGATGGCTTCGACCAGGTGCCGCATGGCGATCTGGAAGCGGTGAAAAAGGCGATCGGCCCGCATACCGCCGGCATCCTGATCGAGCCGGTGCAGGGCGAGGGCGGCGTGCGCTCGACGCCGCACGCGTTCGCCAGGGCGTTACGCGCGTTGTGCGATGAGCACGGCCTGCTGCTCGCTTTCGACGAGGTGCAGACCGGCATGGGCCGCACCGGCGATCTCTTCGCCTATCAACGCCTCGGCGTCACGCCGGATGTCATGTCGCTGGCGAAAGCGCTCGGCGGCGGTTTCCCGATCGGCGCGGTACTCGCTACGTCCGAAGCCACTTCCGGCATGGGGCCCGGCTCGCACGGCTCGACCTTCGGCGGCAATCCGCTCGCGATCGCCGCCGCCAACGCTGTGCTCGACGTCATGCTCAAGCCCGGCTTCTTCGAGCATGTGCAGAAGATGTCGCTGCTGCTGAAACAGAAGCTCGCTTCCGTGGTCGATCGCTATCCTGGTGTGCTTTCAGAAGTGCGCGGCGAGGGGCTCCTGATCGGCGTCAAGGCGGTGGTGCCCTCAGCCGATCTCGTGGCCGCGCTGCGCGAGCAAAAACTCTTGACCGTCGGCGCCGGCGACAATGTCGTGCGCTTCCTGGCGCCGTTGATCGTCTCGGAGGCCGAGATCGAACAATCCGTGCAGTCGCTGGAGCGTGCCTGCATGGTGCTTGCGGCGAAGCAAGACAAGGCGGCCGCGTCATGAGCAAGGCGCTTCGTCATTTTCTGGATCTCAACGAGCTTCCGCTGCAAGAGCTGCGCGACGTGCTCGCGGCCAGCCTCGCCATGAAGGCGAAGCTGAAGGTGCAACAGAGCGGCGGGAAGGAAGCCGACAAGCCGCTCAAGAACAAGACGCTGGCGATGATTTTCGAAAAACCCTCGACGCGCACGCGGGTGTCGTTCGATGTCGGCATGCGCCAGCTCGGCGGCGAGGCGATCATGCTGACAGGCGCCGAAATGCAGCTCGGCCGCGGCGAGACCATCGCCGACACCGCGCGCGTGCTGTCGCGCTATGTCGACATCATCATGATCCGCATCCTCAACCATGAGGCCTTGCTGGAACTGGCCGCGCACGCCACCGTGCCCGTCATCAACGGGCTGACGCGCCGCTCCCATCCCTGCCAGGTGATGGCGGATGTCATGACGTTCGAGGAGCATCGCGGGCCGATCCAGGGCCGCACCGTGGCCTGGACCGGCGACGACAACAACGTGCTGGCGTCGTGGGCGCATGCGGCGGAGCGCTTCAAGTTCAATCTGAATGTCGCAACCCCGCCGGAGCTGGCGCCCAACAAGACGATGCGGGACTGGATCAAGGCGACGCAGGCGCCGATCGTGCTCGGCAACGATCCGGAAGCCGCCGTGCGCGGCGCCGATTGCGTCGTCACGGATACGTGGTTCTCGATGGGCGACAAGGACGGCGAACATCGTCACAATCTGCTGAGGCCCTATCAAGTCAACGCGCGGCTGATGCGGCTTGCCAAGTCAGATGCGCTGTTCATGCATTGCCTGCCCGCCCATCGCGGCGACGAGGTCACCGATGAAGTCATTGATGGTCCGCAATCGGTGGTGTTCGACGAGGCCGAAAATCGCCTGCATGTGCAAAAGGGCATTCTGGCCTGGTGCCTTCAGGCGGTGGGGTAGCGATCTTCATCCTATCGTCGTCCCTGCGGAAGCAGGGACCCATACCGCGTGATCGCTGGATATGGCATAGCGTTGGAGGCCCGTTGTCGTAACGAATGCCTGTGGTTATGGGTCCCCGCGTACGCGGGGACGACTTGCCGCGATACGCATAAAAGCCCCTTTCTTTCTGCACCATCCGACCCCAGATAAGCGCCATGACCTCCAATTCCCCCGATATTAAAATCAAGGAACCGCCGGTGCGCGCGCCCTCGCATGTGCCGGTGGACGATGCGGTGCTGCCCTTCGAGGTCGCCTCGCTCGATCTGCGCGGACGGCTGACGCGGCTCGGCCCCGGGCTCGACGATCTCCTCGCCAAGCACGACTATCCGCCACAGGTCTGCAAGCTGCTCGGCGAGGCCATCGTGCTCACGACCTTGCTCGGCTCGTCCTTGAAATTCGACGGCCGCTTCATCCTGCAGACCCAGACCGATGGACCGGTTTCGTTTCTGATCGTGGACTTTCAGGCGCCCGATCGGCTGCGCGCCTATGCGCGCTTCGATGCGAGCCGCATCAAAGAGGGCCAGGATTCAGGCCACTTGCTCGGCAAAGGGCACCTGGCGATGACCATCGATCAGGGGCCGGAGATGAGCCGTTATCAGGGCCTGGTCGCGCTGCAAGGCGGCAGCCTCGAAGACGCCGCGCATGAATATTTCCTGCGCTCGGAACAGATTCCAACGCGCGTGCGGCTCGCGGTCGGCGAAGAGTGGCGGGGCGGCGAGGGCGGCGCGCGGCGGCGCTGGCGTGGCGGCGGCATGCTGCTGCAATTTCTGCCGAAGTCGCCAGAGCGCGCGCGGCAGGCCGATCTTGATCCCGGCGATGCGCCGGAGGGCACGGTGACGCATACGGTTGCGGAGGACGACGCCTGGGTCGAGGGACAGTCGCTGATCGGAACCGTCGCGGATGTCGAACTGATCGATCCCGATTTGTCGGGCGAGCGGCTGCTCTATCGTCTGTTTCACGAGCGCGGCGTGCGGGTGTTTGCGCCGCTTTCCTTGCAGGCGAAGTGCTCCTGCTCGCGTGACGCGGTCTCCGCGATGCTCAATAGCTTCGATCCGAAAGACCGCGCCGAGATGGTCAAGGACGGCAAGGTGGTGGTGACCTGCGAGTTCTGCTCTTCGGTCTACCAGTTCACGCCGCGGGAAGCCGGCGTGGAAGAGGGGACGGCTGAATAGCCACGCGGCTGCGCCATACTCAGCCGTCATCACCCGCGACCCGGCTCCGCCAAGGCTTCGCCGGGGCTATTCATGGGCCGCCGAAGCTTCAGCGTAGGCGGCAGGCGGGTGATCCAGTATTCCGGGGATGTCAGCGATTGAGCCGAGAAGCCGCAGCGTACCGGATACTCCGCTTTCGCGGAGTATGACGGCTTCGCCGTCAATTCAACACCCGCTTCGCCTCGGGGCTGTCGAGCGAAAAGGTCGGCACGTCGATCTCGAATTTCTCGCCGCTTTCGCTCACCATCTGATAACGCCCGGTCATGAAACCGGAGGCGGTCGGCAGCGGAACGCCGGAGGTGTATTTGAAGCGTTCGCCGGGCGCGAGCACCGGCTGTTCGCCGATCACCCCTTCGCCGCGCACTTCCTGCCGGCGGCCGGTGGCGTCCGTGATGATCCAGTGCCGGGTGCGGAGCTGCACGGTTTCATGACCGGAATTGGTGATGACGATGGTGTACGACCAGAAATACTCGCGTTTTTCCACCGACGAGCGGTCGGGGAGGAAGTTCGGCTCCACGGTCACTTCGATGTCGCGGGTCACGGCGCGGTACATGCGGGCTCGGTCATATTTTGCTGGTTGCGTTTCATTGTACCTGATCGTTTCCGCAGAACCAATTGGTGCAGGGCGCCAGATGCTGCTTTTTCCATCGCCGTTTCACCACAGTTCGGAGTTAAGCGCGCCGTGACCTGTTGGACCGGCATGTGCTATGTTCCCGCAATCAGTGCCCATCCGCTCGAGATGATCTGAGATGACCTCGGTTGCCGATCAAATTTCAGGACCGCTCACGGCTGATGCCGGCATGGTCGCGCCCGACGCCCTGCTGGCGCAGCCGGCGGCGCCGGCGATCGCGCGTCCTGTGACGGCCGAGCGCGAATTGCGGCTCGATCTGTTCCGTGGGCTCGCGCTGTGGCTGATCTTCATCGACCATCTGCCGCAGAACCTTCTGACCTGGCTCACGATCCGCAACTATGGATTTTCCGACGCCACCGAGATCTTCATTTTCATTTCCGGCTACACCGCCTCCTTTGTCTACGGCCGGGCGATGCGCGATGTCGGCTTTGTGGTCGCGACCGCGCGCATCCTGCGGCGGGTCTGGCAGATCTATGTCGCGCACGTGTTTCTGTTCACGATCTTCCTGGCTGAAATCTCCTACGTCGCCACCCGTTTCGAGAATCCCCTCTATACCGAAGAAATGGGGATCCTGGATTTTCTGAAAGAGCCGGACATCACCATCGTCCAGGCGCTGCTGCTCCGATTCCGTCCCGTCAACATGGACGTGCTGCCGCTTTACATCGTGCTGATGCTCGGCCTGCCGTTTATTCTGTGGCTGATGCGGCGCAGCCCCGATCTCACATTGGGGCTGTCGGTGCTGCTCTATGCCGCGACCTGGCAATTCGATTTCTACCTCACGGCCTATCCGAGCGGCTTCTGGGTTTTCAATCCCTTTGCCTGGCAGATGCTGTTCGTGTTCGGCGCCTGGTGCGCGCAAGGCGGCGCGCAGCGGATGTCACGCCTCCTCGCCTCGCCCATCACGCTGTGGATCAGCCTGGCCTATCTGTTGTTCGCCTTCCTGGTCACGCTGACCTGGTATCTGCCGCAGCTGAGCCATTTCATGCCGAAGCGGCTCGAGCAGTGGATGTATCCCATCAGCAAGACCGATCTTGACGTGTTGCGCTTCGCGCACTTCCTGGCGCTGGCGGCCGTCACGGTTCGCTTCCTGCCCAAGGATTGGCCGGGCCTGAAATCGCCCTGGCTGCGACCTTTGATCCTCTGTGGCCAGCACTCACTTGAGATATTCTGCCTCGGCGTATTCCTGGCTTTCGCCGGCCATTTCATCCTGGCGGAGTTCTCGGGCGGCGCCGGGTTGCACCTTGTTATCAGTATTTCCGGAATCCTGATCATGTCGGGCGCTGCATGGCTTTTTTCGTGGTACAAGCATTCTGCCGACAAGAGTGGATCCCGCGCGAAGGCCACCGGCGGCAACGCCGATATGGCGGGAGGGGGGGCATGAAGTTCGTCTCGGGGGCAATCCTGAGTGTGAGCGTGCTGGCCGGTTTTCTGGCCGCAATGCCTGTACGCGCTGAAGATGCGCCCGCCGCTCCCGCCGCTCCCGCTGCGCCTGCGGCCTGCGAAATTCCCGATTATCTGTTGTCCGGCGACGACGCGCTGCTGCCGAAGGTCGCGGAACGCATCAAGGCAGGCGGCCCGCTGAATATTCTGGTTGTGGGCAGCCGGTCATCGACGATCAATGTGTCGGCCAACACCTCGGAGGCCGCCGCCTATCCCGGCCAGATGCAGGCTGCCCTGAAGGAGAAGCTTCCGTCGATCGAGGTTAACGTATCCGTAGAAATACAGGCCAAGAAGACCGCTGAAGAGGTCGCCATCGGCCTTAAGAATTTAGTAGAGAGTAAAAAGCCTACTTTGGTTATATGGCAGACCGGAACGGTCGATGCTATGCGCTCGATCGATCCGGATGATTTCCGCGCTGCGGTCGATGAAGGCGTCGTTGCGCTGCGGGAGGCCGAAGTCGATGCGATTCTGATCAATCCGCAATATAGTCCACGAACGGAATCGATGATTTCTGCTTCGGCCTACCTGGATAATATGCGTGTGGTGGCGCAGGACCATGAGGTGCCGCTGTTCGACCGTTTCGCACTGATGCAAATTTGGTCCGAGGCCGGAGAGTTTGATCTGTTCACCGCGGTTCACAGTTCAGAACTTGCAAAACGGGTTCACAGCTGTCTCGGGCGTGCATTGTCGCAATTCATTATCGCTGCGGCTCACCCGAAGCCGGTTCAGGAGAATTGAGAAAGTCTGCCGTTGACGACGTTTCGGAATCATTGCCGCCCTTTTTGCGTTGCCGCCCTTGCGCTGCTGATTTCGGCCGCGACGGCGCCTGTTCGCGCCGAGAACGCGCAGCAGGCGACCCTATCCAAACCTGATACCGCCAAGCCGGTCACGCCTGTCACCGAAAAATCCGGGCAAGACGCGGCCGCCCCGGCCGACAATGCTGGCCAGGCGCCGCAAGCAAATCAAGCGCCGCCAGCAAACCAGGCGCCATCTGCAAACCCAACGCAGCCCGACAATCAGGCGCAGCCGAAAAGTCTCACCGACAAGGCGATCGAGAAGTTCACGCGGGTTGCAAAAGCCACGAGCGACATTTTCAACCGCGTGCCGTGCCTGCCGCCGAAGGGCGCGCCGAGAACGGTGGGCTCGCTGCCGCGTGTCGCGCACAAGCTGGCGGCGGGCGAACCGGTGGTGATCGTCGCTTTCGGGTCGTCCTCGACCCAGGGCTACGGCGCTTCCTCGCCGGAGTTCACCTATCCCAATCGCCTGGCAGCGCAATTGCAGCGGAAATATCCGACCGCAAATATCACCGTCGTCAACCGCGGCCATGGCGGCGATGACGCGCCCGAGATGATGAAGCGGCTGCAGACCGAAGTGATCGACGCGCATCCCGACATGGTGATCTGGCAGGTCGGCACCAATGCGGTGATACGCAATCTCGATCCGGATGGAGTAGCCCAACAGGTGCAGGACGGTGTCGCGCGTATTCAGTCAAGCGGCGCCGATGTCGTGCTGGTCGATCCGCAATACTCGCCGCAGGTGACCGAGCATCAGGAAAATGCCAGCAAGATGGTGAAGGTGCTTGGCAGGGTTGGCCAGCTTCGCCATGTCGGCGTGTTTCCGCGCTTCGAGGTGATGCGGCAGTGGCACGAGAACCAGGCGTTGCCGATCGACACCTTCGTGATTGCCGACGGCTTGCACATGAACGACTGGGGCTATGCCTGCTTCGCGCAAACGCTTGGCGACGAC
This sequence comes from Bradyrhizobium sp., assembly GCA_049509335.1. Classification (GTDB taxonomy): domain Bacteria; phylum Pseudomonadota; class Alphaproteobacteria; order Rhizobiales; family Xanthobacteraceae; genus Bradyrhizobium. Next base: position 50,874 of record JBEKZZ010000019.1, read on the forward strand.
ATCATCCGCTCGGTCGGCCAGATCAAGCTCGGCGTCAACGTGCCCTCCAGCACGCCGACCAACCGGCCGATGTGACGCCGCTAGGCGTCATCCCGGGGCGCGCGCTACCGCGCGAACCCGGGATCTCGATCGGCACGTCGCAAATGGCGAATACGGCGCTACTCGCTACTTACTATTCGCCATCCGCGCCCCTCACGCCTTTTCCAGCGCCGCGTGCAAATCCTCGATCAGATCGTCGGCATGTTCGAGGCCGGTCGAGAAGCGGATGAAGCCGTCGCTGATCCCGAGTTCCGCGCGCGCTTCCGGCGTCAGCCGCTGATGCGTGGTGGTCGCGGGATGCGTGACGAGGCTCTTGGCGTCGCCGAGATTGTTGGAGATGCGCGCGAGCTTGAGCGCATTGAGCGCGCGGAATGCGCCGGCCTTGCCGCCCTTGACCTCGAAACCGACCAGCGTCGATCCGGCGCGCATCTGTTTCTTCACCAGCGAGGCTTGCGGATGGTCGTCGCGGCCCGGATAGACCAGCCGCGAGATTTTCGGATGACGCGCCAGCGCGTCCGCCACCTTCGCAGCGGTTTCGGTCTGGGCGCGAACCCGCACGGCCAGCGTCTCCAGTCCCTTGAGCAGCACCCAGGCATTGAACGGCGAAATCGAGGGGCCGGTCTGGCGCAGGAAGTTATGCAGGTGTTCCGCGATGAAGGCTTCGGACGAGAGGATCATGCCGCCCAGACATCGGCCCTGGCCGTCGATGTGCTTGGTCGCGGAATAGACCACGACATCGGCGCCGAGCGAGAGCGGGCTTTGCCAGATCGGCGTGGCGAAAACGTTGTCGACGATCAGCCGTGCGCCACCGGCATGCGCGATCTCCGCGATCGCAGAGATATCGAGCACGTCGAGCGTCGGGTTGGTCGGGCTTTCGAGGAAAAAGCTCCGGGTGTTCGGCCGTATCGCGCGCTTCCACTGGTCGAGATCGAGGCCATCGACCAGCGTGGAGGCAATGCCGTAGCGCGGCAGCAGATCTTCCACCACATAACGGCAGGAGCCGAACATCGCTTTCGCCGCCACGACGTGATCGCCGGCTTTCAGCGGCGCCAGAATGGCCGTCGTCACCGCCGCCATGCCGGTCGCGGTCGAGCGGCCGGCTTCGGCGCCTTCGAGCTCGATCATGCGCCGCTCGAACATCGCGATCGTCGGATTGGAATAGCGCGAATAGATGTAGCCAGGGTCTTCGCCCTTGAAGCGCGCTTCGCACAGCTCGGCGGTCTCGTAGACATAACCCTGGGTGAGAAACAGCGCCTCGGACGTTTCGCCGAATTCCGAGCGGATGGTGCCCGAGTGAACCAGCCGGGTCTCGGGCCGGTAATGGGCAGTCGGTGATGCGGGCGCAGCAGACGCAGATTTGGATGCGGACTCGGACATGTGACCTCCTGACCGTTCCTCGAAAACGGTCACAAAAAAACCGGCCTGGAAAATTCCACAGGGCCGGGATCACACTGTCCCCGGCCTGTTTAGCGACTTATTTAACGTGGCTGCAAGCCGGCCGGCTCAAATCACCACGGGATAAGTCATCCTCTATTCCCTCGTGCCCTTTCCGTCAAGGCAACCATCGGATAACCGATAAAAGCCCTTAATTTTCGGCATTTGGACGGTTTGGTATCTGTCAAGGACCGCATCCTGTGAGCTTCACGCTTCCGCCCGGCGCCAATGGCATCCTGCCCGACCGCATGATCGCGGCGATGGCGGATGCGGGCCTGATCTTGCCGGCCTATCCGTTTGTCGAAAGCCAGATCCAGCCCGCGAGCCTCGATCTTCGTCTCGGCGACATTGCCTACCGGGTGCGGGCGAGCTTTCTGCCGGGCCCCGGCGCTACCGTCGCCGAACGCATCGACGAGTTGAAGCTGCACGAGATCTCACTCGCTGACGGGGCGGTGCTGGAAACCAACTGCGTCTATATCGTGCCGCTGCTGGAATCGTTGGCGTTGCCGCCGGAAATCGTTGCCGCCGCCAACCCGAAAAGCTCGACCGGGCGGCTCGACGTTTTCACCCGCGTCATCGCGGACGGCACCCGCCGCTTCGACATGATCGGCGCCGGTTATCACGGCCCGCTTTATGCCGAGATCAGCCCGAAGACCTTTCCGGTGTTGCTGCGCGAGGGATCACGGCTTTCGCAGGTTCGCTTCCGTACCGGCGACGCTATCCTCAGCGCGGACGAACTCGACGCGTTGCATACGCTGGAGCGGCTGGTCGATGTCGATGATGCCGACCTCGCCAGCGGCGTCGCGCTCAGCGTCGATCTTTCGGGCGAGAAGGCGAGCGGCTTCGTCGGCTACCGCGCCAAGCGCCACACCGGTGTCGTCGATGTCGATCGCCGCGCTGGCTATTCGGTCGAGGATTTCTGGGAGCCGATGGCGGCGCGGCCCGACGGCAGCCTCATTCTCGATCCGGGCGAGTTCTACATTCTGGCGTCCAAGGAAGCCGTGCAGGTGCCGCCGGATTATGCCGCCGAGATGGTGCCGTTCGATCCGCTGGTCGGTGAATTCCGCGTGCATTACGCGGGCTTCTTCGATCCCGGGTTCGGCTATGCCGGCGCCGGCGGCAAGGGCTCGCGCGCCGTGCTGGAAGTTCGTTCGCGCGAAGTGCCGTTCATCCTCGAGCACGGCCAGATCGTCGGCCGTCTTGTCTACGAAAAAATGCTGTCACGTCCCAACGCGATGTACGGTCAGCGCATCGGCTCGAACTATCAGGCGCAGGGCCTGAAGCTGAGCAAGCATTTCCGGGTCTGACCGAAGGCCAGACCAGCGCCGCCCCCCGAGGGCGTCTTCACCCACCTCTCTGCGGTGCAGCAATATGGCCTTCAGCGGAGAGATGCGTCTTTCGGTTGCCGCGCACTGATTGTACTATCGCCCCCAAGAACCGCGAAAGAACCGCGAAAGAACCGCGGAAAACCGGGCAGGGAAACAACCAATCAGGGGACGCTTTAATGACTATGGCAATCACACGCGGGACATTGTCCGATTCCGACCATAGCGCGCAATTGCGCAAGGCGGTCATCGCGTCGACCATCGGCACCGCCATCGAGTGGTATGACTTTTTCCTCTACGGCACCGCGGCCGGGCTGATCTTCGGCAAGCTCTACTTTCCCAACGAGGATGCGCTGACGGCGACGCTGGCGGCGTTCGGCACCTATTTCATCGGCTTCGTCGGGCGCCCGATCGGTGCTGCGATATTCGGCCACTACGGCGATCGGATCGGCCGCAAGGCGACATTGATCGCAACCCTTCTCTGCATGGGTATCGCAACCTTCCTGATCGCATTCGTGCCCACCTACTCCTCGATCGGCATCTGGGGCGCGGTCATCCTGACGGTGTTGCGGATGCTTCAGGGCATCGGCGTGGGCGGCGAGTGGGGCGGATCGGTGCTGCTGGCGATGGAATGGTCGCGCACCCACGGCCAGCGCGGGCTGGTCGCATCCTGGCCGCAATTCGGCGTGCCGTGTGGTTTGTTCCTGGCAAACCTTGCCGTCCTGGCCTTCAGCCAACTAACCGGCGACCAGTTCGTGACCTGGGGCTGGCGGCTGCCGTTCGCGCTCTCGATCGTTCTCGTCGGCGTCGGATTGTGGATACGCCTTGGCATCCTGGAGACGCCGGTGTTCCAGCAGCTTCTGAATGATCGGAAGATCGAGAAGGCCCCTATTATCGAGGTCTTCAAGAAGCATCCGAAGGAGATATTGCTGTCGGCCTTGCTGCGGATGTCCGAGCAGGCGCCGTTCTATATCTTCACCGCCTTCATCTTCGCCTACGCGGTCGGCACCCTGAAAATGTCGCGCGACCTGATCCTGATGGCGGTGCTGGTTGCGGCTTGTGTCTCGTTCATCACCATCCCTCTGTCGGGCCACATCTCCGACCTGATCGGGCGCAAGAAGATGTATCTGGTCGGCGTCGTGGCGACGGGGCTGTTCGGCTTCCTGTATTTCGGAATGGTGGACACCGCATCTCCATTGTTGGTGTTCCTCGCGATCGTGTTGTCGCTGATCCCGCACGACATGCAATATGGGCCGCAGGCAGCCTTGATCGCCGAGGCTTTTACGCCGCGCTTGCGCTACAGCGGTGCTTCGCTCGGCTACCAACTCGCCTCGGTGATCGCGGGCGGTCCGGCGCCGCTGATCGCGACAGCGCTGTTCGCGACCTATCACTCCGGCTATGCGATTTCGATCTACATCGCCGCCTGCTCGGTCATCAGTCTTGTCGCGGCATCGCTTATGCCGGACTACACCGGCAAGGACATTTCAAAGGAGTATGATGACGCGAAGTGAGCCTGCGCCGATCTAGCGCCGCCTGTTTGAAGTTCCTGCACCACAAGCGGCGTTCGAGTTATTTCTTCGCCGGCGTGACGCGCCAGATCGTGTTGCCGACATCGTCCGCCACGAGCAGCGCGCCCTGCCTGTCGATGGCGACACCGACCGGGCGGCCTTGCGCCTCGCCATCCTTGTTGAGGAAGCCGGTCAGCACGTCGCGCGGCTGACCCGATGGCATGCCATTGGCGAACGGCACGAAGATCACCTTGTAGCCGGCGGGCGGCTTGCGATTCCACGAGCCGTGCTGGCCGACGAAGGCGCCGTTGGTCATTTCGGGCGGAAACAGCTTGCCGGTATTGAAGGTTAAGCCCAGCGAAGCGGTGTGCGCGCCGAGCGCGTAATCCGGCGCGATCGCCTTCGCAACCAGATCGGGACGCTGCGGCTCGACGCGGGCGTCGACATGCTGTCCGTAATAGCTGTAGGGCCAGCCGTAGAAGCCGCCGTCTTTCACCGACGTCATGTAATCCGGCACGAGATCGTTGCCAAGTTCGTCGCGTTCGTTGACGACGACCCACAAGGCGCCGCTTTGCGGTTGCCATGCCGGCCCGTTCGGGTTGCGAAGGCCGGAGGCGAACACGCGCGATTTTCCGCTTGAGCGATCGACTTCAAGAATGGCGGCGCGGCTGGTTTCCACCTCCATCCCGTTGTCACCGATATTGCTGTTGGAGCCGACGGTCGCATAAAGCTTCGATCCATCGGGGGAAGCGGCCAGGTCCTTGGTCCAGTGATGATTGAGAGGGCCCCCCGGCAAGTCGGCGAGCTTGATTCCGGCCGCGGTAATTTTGAGGTCGCCGGTGCGGTAGGGGAATTTCACGATCGCGTCGGAATTGGCGACGTAGAAATCGCCTCCGACCAGCGCCATGCCGAACGGTGAATTCAACCCCTCGATAAAGACGCTTCTGGTCTCGGCGATGCCGTCGCCATCGGCGTCGCGCAATAGCGTGATGCGATTGGCGCTGGTCGTCAGGGCGCCGCCGCGGTTCAGGACCAGTCTGGTGATCCAGCCCTTGATGCCCTTCTCTTCGTCGGGCCTTGAGGGCGCATTGGTCTCGGCGACCAGGACGTCTCCATTCGGCAGGACGTAGACCGTTCGCGGATGATCGAGCCCAGTCGCAAACGCGTTGACCGCCATTCCATCGGCTGCGATCGGCTTGCCGCCAGCGGGCCAGCCGATCGCCTTGGCGACGCTGACCGTGGGTATCAGCGATTTTTCCGGCGCGACCAACGTGGGCCTGGCACCGAAGGTTTGTTCGACCGTGGCAGTTTCCTGCTCGTTGCAAGCGGCGAGCGACAAAGCGAGACCCATGATACAAACCGCAAGCGTGGGCTTTGCGGGCGAAAGAACTGTGTTGCGCATGCAGGGTCCTCGACAATGACAGCACAATACGGGAAGCCGGAACATGTTCACAGCACCAACATGGAAATTTCGTGATTGTGAGGTCGGCGATATGACCAATGCCGGAGGCTGGAGATGACCGCAGTCTCGCCGGAAACACAGCAAGCCGAATGGCAGCGCTGGCGAGGTGTGGCCGAGCTTTATCACGCCTGTTTCACCGGCCTTATTCTTACGATGGTGACCCGGCGCGGGACTTCCGAGGCCGCGGAGTTCGTGTTTCGTCTCTTTCGCCGTCAACAGCAGGAACGCTTCCTGCCGGGCCTTGAAAAGCTCGGCCTCGCCCATTTGCCGCCGGCAGTCGCTGCCGCACAATATCATTATCTCTCCAACTGGATCGGCGGCGTCCACGTCGAGTACATGTATGAGACGGATCGCAAGGCCTGGATCCGTTATCCGCCGCCGCGCTGGATCTGGAAGGGAACGGCGATCTGCGGCGTGCCGGGCGAGGTTTCGCGTGCGATGCTACGCGGCTGGCACGCCAATAACGGCGTCTCGCTCGGAAATCCGAGATTGGGTTTTGTCTGCACCAAACAGAGCGTGGACGGCCAGGACGGGCTTGAAGGTTATTACTGTGAATACGATCACGCGATCGACGTCGATCAGCGGCTGGTGTTTGCGCGTCACCTCGAGGCGCCCTTGTTCGATCCGGCCTTCGCGCCGGCCTTGCCGGTCTCAAGCTGGCCGAAGCCGCGGCTTGAGAAGGCCTACCGGAATTACGCGATGGAATATGTGCGCACGGCAGCGCCGGTCATGGTGGATTTGCTGGGGCCGGAGGAAGCCGGCCATCTCTTGAAGCTGACCGGGAAACTGATCGGCATGCAATATTTCGATGAGATCGCGCGTGGCTTTGCTTGCGACAGGGGAAATGCGGGAGCGTTCGCGTCGTTCCTGCACGCATTGCTCGTGGCCCAAGGCGATGGTGCCGAACTTTCCCAATCCGGCGACGTGTTCGAAATCAGGCAACGGACCTGGAAGCTGATGGACGATGTCGGCGATCATCACCCGGCCTGTGCAAACGTCTTGCATGGGTTGGTGGAAGGCCTCGCAGCCGCCTGCGGCCGGCGCATTGGCGTCGCGATGACGGCATCTGCCGCAGGTCATGCACCCTTTGTCTGGACGATCGGCTGATCCGCCTGTTGGTGGCTCGCACAAATCATCCTGTTCGCTGATTTTTTGACGCTTGACTTTGACACTACGTCAAACCCGCAAGGTCCTGGTCTGCGGTCAGCTGGAGTTCTTTGAACTCCGGCGATGATCGTCACAACCCAGGGAACTCGCCATGAACAAGATCCTCGTCCTCGCCGCCGCCGTCGCGCTAACCGTCACGGCCAACAGTGCATACGCTCAATCCGCCGCCAAAGGCCTGACGACAAATCCCGCCGGCATCGCAGCGGTCGAATTCCTCGACCTCGCCATCAATCAAAGGAAGATCGACGAGGCCGTGAAATATCTCGCGCCACCCTATACTCAGCACAATCTTCAGATTCCCGACGGTATCGAGGGCGCTCGTACCGGGATCCCGGCTTTCATCAACCTGTTTCCCGGCCTGCATCTTGATTTCAAGCGCGTCATGGTCGATGGCGACCTGGTGATGGTGCATTCCGCGCTCGCCGGCATGGCGGATCATGGGTCTGTGGTTGTCGATATCTTCCGCGTCAAGGACGGCAAGCTGGTCGAGCATTGGGATGTCATCGAGCCCGTTCCGGCTGTCGTCGCCAACAACAACACGATGTACTAACCGGATAAAGCATCAGGGGCCTTGGCCAGGTGCCTCGGCGGCCGGTGCTGAAAGCTGCGATAGGGAGGAGCGTTCCCTTGGGCTCGCTCCTCTCGCTTCGTTTGTGCCAGCGGCCTTGATCCCGCAGGCGGCCTATGCGCCTGACGCACGCTGGATCAGGTCCCAGCATGCTAGGAACTGCGGCGGCACGGAGTCATTTCCGCGCCGGGGAGCTGAAATGTCTGATATCGGCGTCGCCGCGATAACCGTGGACGAAGACGAGCGTCCAATTTCCTCGCCAGGGCTGCCTGTGAGGAACGCGCTGATCGACGCGCCGATCCTGCGTACCCTGCTGCATCTCGCCTGGCCGAATGTCATCGCGCTGAGCGCCGGCACCTGCGTGGTGATCGCGGAGACGTCCTATATCGGCCGGATCGGCGTCGAGCCGCTGGCGGCGATGGCGCTGGTATTTCCATTCGTGATTCTCACCATGACGATGTCCGGCGGCGCGATGGGCGGTGGTGTCGCTTCCGCCATTGCGCGCGCGCTCGGCAGCGGCGATCTCGATCGCGCCTCGACGCTGGCGTCGCATGCCTTGCTGATCGGTCTCACCTTCGGGCTGACGTTTACGGTCGGCATCTTGATCTTCGGCCCGGCCTTGCTGGAACTGCTTGGTGGCCGTGGCGAGGTGCTGGCCCATGCGCTTGCCTATATGCAGGTGTTTTTTACAGGCGCGGCGCTGCCCTGGCTGATGAATTCGATGGCGGGAATTTTACGCGGCACCGGCAACATGAAATTGCCGTCGCTGATGATTCTCTGCGCCGCGGTGCTTCAGATCATTTGCGGCGGCTCGCTTGGCCTTGGCATTGGTCCGATCCCGCAATTCGGCATGCGCGGGGTCGCGGCCGGCGCGCTGATCGCCATTTCGGTCAGTATCGCCGTCATGGCGTGGTACCTTTTCTCCGGGCGTGCGCGGGTCGTTCCGAAAGTCGCCGGCCTGAAAATTCAATGGGCGATGCTCGCCGACATTCTCAAGGTCGGCCTTGTCTCGTGCCTTTCGCCGTTGCAGTCGGTACTGACCATCAGCATTTTCACGCATCTACTGGCGCGTTTCGGTACGGAAGTCCTCGCCGGCTACGGCATCGGCGCCCGGCTTGAATTCATGCTGACGTCGCTTGCCTTCTCCTTCGGGATCGCGTCGGTGCCGATGGTCGGCATGGCGATCGGCGCGACGCGAATTGCACGCGCCCGGAAAGTCGCATTGACGGCGGCTGTGCTCTCGTTCGTCGCGGTCGGCCTGATCGCGACGGTGATCGCGATCTTCCCGGACATCTGGGTGAACATCTTCACCGGCGATGGCGGCGTGCGCGCCGCGGGCCGTCAATATCTCTCGACGGCTGCTCCGATGTACGCCTTCATTGGGCTTGCGATGTCGATGTATTTTTCATCACAAGGCGCGGCCAAGATGCTGGGCCCGGTGCTGTCGCAGACCGCACGTTTGTTGTTCATTGCAGCCGGCGGCTGGTGGCTGGTGATGCACGACGCTCCGGCCAAGGATTTCTTCATCATGGCCGCGTCGTCGATGGTGCTTCTGGGCGTGCTGTCGGCCGCGAGCGTCTTTTTGACGCGGTGGGGGCCGAAGGTCGAACCGTCCGTGCCGGCCCGTTCCGCGCTTTCCGGCGCGGCGGAGTAGTTATGCCGTTGAGCGCCCAAGCGTCTTCTGCATCGCAGGGACCGCAAGATCCATCTGGCTGGCGATATAGGGCGCGACATCATTCGGCAGCACGTCGATGATCCAGATGATACGGCAGCTAGCCTCGCCATCACTGAGGACTTGCACGGACCCATTATAATGTCTGATGCCGTCGCGGCCGAGGATCGCATAGACCAGCCGCCGCCGCGCCTCGTCGCAATCCACGAACTCCTCCGATATCACGTTGCCGTTGTGGAAGGTCACGATGCGCGTATTGCCGTCGAGGCGGCAGTCCGTGACAAAACCCGGATTCAGCCGTTGGTGCACGGCGCCGAAATCGCGCACGGCATCCCAGACGATCTCGGCGGGCGCATTGATTGGAATGTCTTTGTGAATGGAGGCCATGGATATGGTTTCCTGCAATCAGAGTGACGTGTTGCGGGGTATTACCTCATGGTGAGGAGCGCGACTTCGCGCGTCTCGAACCATGAGGCCTCATCCTTCGAGACGCTTGCCAATGCAAGCTCCTCAGGATGAGGGGCAGCCGTAAAGCACTTATGTGCAGACGGCCTCGACATTATTGCCGTCGGGATCGATCAGGAACGCGGCAAAGTAAGTCGGGCTGTAATCCTTCCGCGGGCCGGGTGCGCCGTTGTCGCGGCCGCCGGCTTTCAGGCCCTCGCCGTGGAATTTTGTGATGGCGGCATGGTTGGGTGCGCGGAACGCGATGTGGGCGCCGGTGCCGGCGGGCCCCTTGTGCAGATGCAGCCAAAGCGCCGGCTCGCCCTTCGGGCCAAATCCCGCGCCGCTCGCATCTTTCGAGTACAGCACGTAACCAAGCGGGGCCAGTGCCGCCGTGTAGAATTTTATACTGGCGTCGAGATTTCCGACTCTCACTGCGACGTGATCGTACATGGTCGTCTCCATTCGTCGCTGGCGTTCCAGGCCGCCGCAGATGGAGATGACCCTAGTCAGTGCAGCGCGTCGCTCGCTTGGAGAATCTTGCGCTTCCCCCGCGCGGCCTCGCGGAAGGCGCCGGGTGAAACACCGGCGGCGCGATGGAACGTGCGCACGAAATTGGAGAGGTCGCCGAAGCCGACATCATAGGCGATATCGGTGATGGCGATATCCTCCTCAGTCAACAGCCGCGCTGCATGGCGCAGCCGCGAACGCACCAGATATTGGTGTGGGGTGACGCCGAGCACCTTGGCAAACAGGCGCAGGAAGTGGAACGCGCTGATGCCGGCCTGGTCTGCGGCGTCGTCAAGGTCGATAGCTTGATGCGAGTTCGCCTCGATCCAGTGCGCGGTTTCGACCGCGCGACGGCGGTCGCGCATCTTGACCTCCTCGGACGGCTTGCGCGTTCGGCCCGACACCACGTCGACAAAGCGGCTGGCGAAAAGAAGCCCGACCTCGTCGAGTCCGATATCGCTGCGGCCACTGGCGGCAGCTTGCGCCAGTTCGCCGAGCACCATCAGTTCCGGCAGCGGCGGCGCGGCGCCGACCCGCCACGCATCAGGCCCGCCGATGGCGTCGACCAATTCCGGCTCCAGAAAGAACGACAGGCACTCGTCGCCGCAAATGTGGTGGTCGTGGGTACAGATATATTCGTCGCCGGGAAAACCGACCAGCACGGATCCCGTCACCAAATCGAACGATCTGCCGCGGCTTTGGCAACCGAAGCTGCCTTTGCGCACGTAGGAAACGGAGTGGCAGCCAAACTGCTCCGTGAACGGCTTATCGCCTGCTCCTGCGGCGCAGCGGAAATCCGACACCGAAATCGAGCGGTGTTTCAGCAGGGTCGTTCTGATCATTTAGTAAGGCTAACCGGACAGCCGCGGCGGGGCAACCGGAAGCAGCACGTCGAACAGCGTCTTGCTGCTCGGGCTGCCCGCGCCCTCGATCGACAGCAGCCGGCGTTTGGAGATCACGCCGCCATGGGGAGACATCTTGTCGGTGTAGCTACCTGCCTCCAAGACGCGATGACAGGGAACGATGACGACAAAGGGATTGCGGGCAATGGCCTGGGCGACCGAGCGCACGGCGCCGGAAGCGCCGAGTCTGGCGGCCATCTCATTATAGGTAAGGGTCTCGCCGCGCGGAATTCGGCTCGTGAGCTGATAGACCCGCTGGTCGAAAACGTGAATGCCGCCCATGTCGAGCGCGACGTCGGCAAAATCGCCTGTCTCGCCGCGCAGCAGCGCGACAATACCCTCGATCGCCGCTTTGACACCGGGTGTCGGGCGCGTTTCACGGGCCTCCGGATAAAGCAGAAAAAGCCGCTTGCGGGTTTCGATCTCGCGCGCCTCGGGAAGCTGCACGCCAACAATGCCGGACTCGCCCCATGCGATGCCGCATCGGCCGATCGCCGTGTCGAATATGGTGTACGCCCGCCCCAACATACGCATTCCCCGAATGCATCATAACACTGTCACAAACCGCCGCACCCGGAAAATTCGACTTCGGTTAAAGCGACGAGATGCCGCGGCACCGTGGAATGGAAGACCAGCCGTCAACGCTCCTTTGTCAGCTCTCCTTGGTTAGCTCTCCTTGGGCCCCTTGTTGGATGCGCCTATCGCCGCCGCCATCACGGCCTCGACCATTTCGTCGTGGGTCAGCGGCTCGTACATGAACGGCCTGAAGCGGCCGACATGGTCGAGCGTCAGGAAGCCGTGGCCGGTCGAGGTCATGATGATGGTGCGCACTTTGACTTCCGTCTCGTCGGCGTCTGGAAAGGCCTCCGCGACCAGCCTCCACAGCAGGCGGTAGGATTTTCCCGCGGGCTCCATCAGGATGGCTGGCGGTGTGGGGCGGTTCAAAAAATCGCCCTCGAACATCAGCCGATAGAGCCCCGGCCGTTTCGTCGCAAAGTCAAAAAAACCGCGGCCACCGGCACGCAGCCGTGCGAGCCCATCGCCCGGGCTTTCAAGGGCAGCTTCATACAGCGCGATCAGGTCTTCGAAACCGCGCGCCGCCACGGTCGCGAGCAGGGCGTCGCGGTCGGGGAAGTGCCGATAGGGCGCCGCGCGCGACACGCCCAGCGACTGCGCCAGATCGCGCAGCGATACCGCTTCCGCGCCGCCCTGTTCGACCTGCTTGAGGGCGGCCTCGACGAGGGCAGGGGCGAGGTTTCCGTGATGGTAGGTCGATTTGGTCATTTTTAGATGTTGACACAGCTTACATTAGGATGCAAATGTAAGCGCCGACAACATTGGAGCTGATCATGTCCCTCATCCCCACCAAATTCGCTAAAACGACCGGAATCGCCCTGTTTGCCGCTGCCCTGCTTTCGGTCGCGCCGTTCCGCACCGAAGCTGCCGAGGTCGGCTTTTCCGAGCTGAGAATTCCCAATGGAGACCAGAAGCCACTGCTCGTGGGCGTCTGGTACCCGACCGCTGCGCCGGTCGAGGCGCATCCGCTCGGCGCCTATGTGCAGACCGTGGCACTGGGCGCGCCGGTCACGGGCGAGCGCCTGCCGCTGGTCGTGATGTCCCACGGCAATGGTGGCGGCTATGATAACCACTATGACACCGCGATTGCGCTGGCGGAGGCTGGCTTCGTCGCCATCGCCGTCAGCCACACCGGCGATACCCATGGCGATCAGAGCCGGGCAGTGTACGTCATGGACCGGGCGCAGCATCTGCACCGGATGATCGATTACATGCTCTCCGAATGGCCTGATCACGCACGGCTCGACGCCGGCCGTGTCGGCGTGTTCGGCTTTTCCATCGGCGGCTTCACCGCGCTGGTCGCGGCCGGTGGCATTCCCGATCTCAGCCTCACCGAAGCGCACGCCAAGGCGCACCCCGAATATTACGATGCGCAGGTCGCCAAGCGCACCGGCGCAAGCCCGGAGGCGATCGCGATGCTGCGTTCGAAATTACCGGCCTCGACCTGGGTGCACGATCAGCGCATCAGGGCCGCAGTCGTCGCCGCGCCCGCGCTCGGATACGCCTTCGGCCGCGAAGGCTTGAAGGACGTCACGGTCCCGATCCAGCTCTGGCGCGCAGCCGAAGATCATATCCTGCCGCATCCTGATTACGCCGAGGCCGTCCGCATCGCGTTGCCGACCCCGCCCGAGTACCACGTGGTCGAAAACGCCGATCACTTCGACTTCATGGCGCCATGCACGGACATGTTGCGGCAGGTCGCGCCGATGATCTGCGTTTCCCCTCCGGACTTCGACCGTGCCGCGTTCCACCAGACCTTCAATGTGGAGGTGGTGCGCTTCTTCAAAGAGACGCTGAAGGTGGAGTAAGCCACTGCCACCGGTAACGGGAGGTGCCGCGATCATTCGCTCGCACGTGACTGCCGTACACTCGCTCATCACCGATTGTTCAGTTCATGCAGCGCCGGTCGTTTGGTAGATGTCTCCCACCGGACCTCCCCCGTTCGGTAACAACCTGGCAAGGCCGTCAAGCGATTCAACCACGCTTGGCGGCCTTGCTGTTTGCGTCAGGTGCAGTTTGCATTGGATGCAGTGGCGCAACGCGTGCACCGTCCAGCCTGATCCTGAAGACGTTCGTTGCAAAAGTTTTACGACGTTTTTTGGAAGGATTCTTCAAACGCGGCTGACTTCATCGTGAGCGAGATCGTTACCGATCTCACATTGTCGCCGGATTGCACGGTTTTTCCGCCTTTGCGAAGCGCTGTGGCGAGTTCGCTACAGAATTTTCCTGCGCCGTGAAGCAGAAGCGCGCACGTGGAGTGCTCATCCGGGCCTCCGTCATCCTGTCTTCGCGGGGCGTATGTGCCGCGATCGTTCTCTGGGGAACCAAAATGAAGAAGACTTTCATATCGGCAGCGGCCTTGCTGGCTTTCGCCGCAACGGCTCACGCCGACGAACTTTCGGATGTTCAAGCTCAAGCGAAACAATTGCGTGAACAGATGACCAGGCGTCTCGCTGATCTCGAAAAGCGGCAGAAGGCCCTCGAAACCCAAAAGCCCGTGCTCATCAATCCGGTGGACGCGATGGCGGCCGATCTGCCCTACAAGGCGGCGGTCAAGGCGAAGGCCCCGGAGAACGATGATCTCTGCATCAAGGGCATCTGCCTCTATGGCAACATCGATATGGGCGTGACCTACCAGAACCACGGCGCTCCCTTGAGCCCGCTGGCCGTCGGCCCGCTCGACTATCTGGTGTCGAAGAATTCGAACGGTTCCTATTTCGGCGTCGGCCCCAACCAGATGTCCACGTCGTTCATCGGCTTGAGGGGGAAACAGGAAATCGGCGACAATCTGTACGCGGTCTTCAACCTGCAAACGCAGTTTGATCCGGCAAGCGGACAGACCTCCAGCGGCATCGGTTCCGTTGCGCAAAACAACGGGCTGGCCACCGCCCAGCAGAACGCGTTCAGCGATTCGTCCAAGGCTGGCCAGATGTTCAACAACGCCGCTTACTTCGGTGTGAGCTCGCCGATTTACGGCACGTTCACCATGGGCCGCCAGAGCGCGCTGAGCTCCGACCTCGTCGTCAACTATGATGCGTTGAGCGGATCGAACGCCTTTTCGGTGCTCACCTACCAGGGCGGAAACGGCGGTGGCGGCGACACCGAAGATCGCATTTACGACAACTCCCTCGAATACCGGCTGAATGTCGGCCCCGTCCGCTTGGCGGCTGAAGCGCAACTGCGTAACGGCGGTAACAGCAGTACGGGCAATGCTTTCGAAGGCAACATCGGCTTCGACTATATGGGCTTCTCGCTCGACTTCGTCGGCGGCAAGATCTACGACGCCTTGTCAGCGTCACCGTTGACGGCGGCGCAAGCCCAGGCGGCTACGGCTTTTGCCCTCGGCACCGGCCAGGTCGCGGGCACCGTGTCCGACAACGTCGTGTTCCAGGTCGGCGCGCGCTACACCATCGGACCGTGGAAGCTGTTCGCCGGTTACGAGCATCTCGACCTTGCCAACCCGAATAATCCGCTGGCGGCCGGTGCGATCGTCGAAGGCGGCTTCATCCTGACCAATCCCAACAACACCAACTTCCCGAACGACAAGATCCTGCAGACGGCCTGGATCGGCGCGAAGTATTCGGTCACGGCGGCTCTCGACATCACCGGCGCGTATTACCACGAGTGGCAGAACAGCTTTGGAACTGGGGCTCTCGCCGGCTGCAACACGGTCGTATCGTCGCAGTGCAGCGGCACGCTGGATGCTGTTTCGCTGGTGGTGGATTGGCGTTTCGCCCGGCACATGGACATGTATGCCGGCGCGATGTGGTCGCAGGTGACCAACGGTCTTGCCAGCGGCTTCCTGCAGACCAACGGGACGCCGGGAAACACGGGCAACAAGGCCAACTCCGTCGACCCCGGCATTGGCTTGCGTTACCAGTTCTGATGATCTGACAAACCAGGCAGGGATATTTGAGAATGCGTTTCAATCAGGCGCGTTCAAAAGTGTCCCTGCTACTTTTGGTGCTCAACCAGATGCGACCGCGACGCTGAAGGGTCAAACCGGTCGGCGAAATATTGCGTTTCGTGAACCACCTGTCCTTCGTGGAATTCCATGATGCTCACCGTGTAAGACGGTATGCCGTCATAGGTCAGGATGAATTCGGTGATCCAGAGATCGCCGCTGCCGATCATTCGCCTCACCGTAAAGCGCTTCTTGTTGGGCTGGACGGTCCGGCTTTCCTGAATGTTGTGCCGGCCGCGGATCCGCTCGCCCGATTGCGGGTACTCGAGCACGGCATCCTCGCGGTAGATTTCGTGTTCGGCGTTGAAATCGCTCGCGTCCGAAGCGGCCCAATGGCGCTCGAGCGCAAGGCGCACCGTTTGATTATCCATCTCGGCCTCCCCTCTCGCAGGCACCGGTTGCCGCGAATTTCGGAAGAAACGGTCATATCAATGTATAAGTAGCCGTCGAACCATCCTGCGTTCACGCGAAGCTTAGGCCTAATTTCGCCGTTGAGGCACCGCCATGAGCCATCGAATCCTTACTTTTTACGGCTCTTATCGTTCCGACCGGATGGGCATTCGGCTCGCCGAATTCGTGGTGGAGCGGTTTCGGCGCCGGGGCGAGGACGTCGAACTGATCGACGCCAAGGCGATCGACCTTCCGATGCTCGACCGGATGTACAAGGAGTATCCGCGCGGCAAAGCTCCCGAGCCGCTTGAGCGCCTGGCAGGCCAAATCCGCGATGCCGATGGCTTCGTCTTCGTCACCGGCGAATATAATTGGGGCGTGCAGCCCGGACTGAAAAACCTGACCGATCATTTTCTCGAGGAATGGTTCTGGCGCCCGGCGGCGATCGCGAGCTATTCGGCGGGACGTCTGTCCGGCGCGCGCGCCTCAACCGCCTGGCACGGCACCCTCTCCGAGATGGGGATGGTGGTGATCTCGAGCACGATCGCCGTTGGTCCCATCGGACAGACGCTTGACGCCGATGCTGCGCCGATCGGCGAAGGCGGCAAGGCTCTTGAACGTGCGTTCCCGCGCTTTGCCGATGATCTGACGTGGTGGGTGGAAGCGGCAAAGATGCAACGACAGCGCAAAGCTCCGCCGTATTGATCGTCTATCGTCGCCAAGCGTATATTCGGTTGGTGGCTTCGTGCGGGTCCGTGATGGGCTACACCTCCCAATCGATCTCCGCCCCGCAGGCGCAACAGACGGCGCAACCAAACATCCCGGCTAGGTAGTCTGATGCTTGCCCCTCGCTCATCTCTTCGGGGTCTTCGTCGATTAATTCAAGCGAGTTCGCAGAATGACACGATGGACAGAGCGCGGGCATATGGTGCCCCGGCCCGACGAAGTCTTCGCCATCCTTGATAGCGCGCGGCGCTGGAACCTTTATCATACCCTTCCGCCACAAATCCCAAAGCCGATACGTTTGCCAAACGTCAGATTTGCAGGCGACTTTAAGTGCCTCGATGTCTAGGGCGGCAATGCTGCGGCCTGCGGTATGTTTGCCCTCATTGAGATTGAGTAATGAAAGGCGATGCAGACTGACGCTATGATGCGTTAGAGATATTTCATGGCAGAGATCAACGTGTAGTCCTTTGCTTGGAAGCTTGCCCTCAAGCTTGCAGTGTTTTCGTAAAATCAGTTCGTCAAATTGCAGTCCATTGAACGAAATTACCTCGTCCGCCGCTAGAAGAAGCTTCACGAGCTTGTCAAACTCCGAAGGCAAAAAGAAATGCCACGTCATTTCGTCGAAAGCGCAAGCCACGCGCATTCGTGGTGCATGACGAAGTCGTGTTTCCACGTCGCGCGCGTTGCGAAATTGCTCGGAAAATAATTCGGTCTCTATGTCGAAACAGACGCGCAGTGTCTTCTTTGGCCTAACGGGCTTCTTCATTTACGGATGCTATCGCGTTGCTTTTCGGCCTCGACGATACTAGCAAAGAGCTTTTGAGTTTCGATTTGCGCATCGGCTTCACTTAGTTGTTTTCGGTCAACACGCTCGGATATTTGAAGGCGCTGAGCGTTGAACGCCGCGATGAGGTCCATATAGCGATAGTTGGCCTTGCTAAAGGCTTGGACGATGCGAGGATTGGAGCACTGAGCCGACGCGACGAAGGTTTTGAGCGTGCCGTCAATCCTCTTATTCCTGCATTCGGTGATTGCCGCGACCATTTCGCTTTGCGCGATCACCATGGGGTCTCGTGGCGGCTGACTAAAAGACGCTTGCGGCGGCGGCGCGACCGGTGCGGGTGCTGACGCGACGGCCGTACTTTGCTTGTTCAATAGCAGGCCGACACATTTCATCGGCGTCAGCGGACCGGCGTTGGCTTCAATCGCGGCGGTGATCAAGGCGTCGGGAAGAATGCGTGCCAAGCCGTCTTGCCTTCGGACGGTCTCGCGAAGCGCATCACACGGCGACAGCGTCCCGTAATTGACGAAGATCGCCCCCGCGATCAATGCCGTGAAGATGCCCAGCGTCTTTAGTGTTGTGCCGCCCCCGGCCATAGCCATCCCTCCCGGTGGGATCATCGGGTAAACTACGTTTCTGTCAATCAGGGGATGCACGCGGTCAGCCGCGTTCAGCGCGAGACGCACGGCTTGCCGCATGGGACCAGGGCAGTCTATAAAACGCATTCGGCGCGCACCGCTTGTGGCACGTCGTCGAGCGAGTGTCAGCTAAATTCGAGAAGTCCGGCTTCTAAGTGCTTGATCTTCCATATGTTGCGGGCGTAGTTCAATGGTAGAACGGCAGCTTCCCAAGCT